>JBKJQN010000074.1:0-55511 GCA_046593925.1 Mycobacteriales bacterium | reverse complement strand
CTGCTGCTCTGAAGTGTGCCCACTGGCTCCAGGCGGTCCTGCGCGCCATGTGGCAGGACCTTGTGCAGCACCCTCACCACGTCTTGAGGATGGCCAGCACGTGTTTGCGCTGGGCGTCGCCTGACTTTGTGTGCCGCAGTCCGGCCGCGAACACACAAGGGCCGTGCGCGGTCTACCCGGCCACGCTGCACAGCACTGGAGCGTGGTGGACATGGTGTGCTTGATCTGAAGCGAATGCACACGATCTACAGAAAGGGGGCGCGGCGCGGCAGGTGGGCCGGCGCAGGGCGGACGGTCGTGGGGCGTTAGCGCGGGGGCGGCTCGGGCGGTTACCTGCACAATGACCTGTCGCCGGCCTGACGAGCGGCAAGTGCCGCGGCTGGCGCTGCACCTTGCGGACTGGGCGCGAATATGCGCCGGGTACATCACGGCACGCGGCCCCCTGGCGTTCGTCGGCGGTGACGGCAGGCGGGCCCCCTGGCCCCCCTGGCGTTCGCCGGCGGTGACGGCAGGCGACCCCCTGTCGTTCGCCGCCGGCCCGACGTCAGTTGGTGTAGCCCTCCACCACGTCCGCGCGGCGCTCAGTCGCGCCGCCCGGGTCCATGCCGGCCTCGCGGCGGGCCTGCCGCTGGCGAAGCAGGTCCCAGGTCGTGTCGAGCCGTTCCTCGAGCTCGCGCAGACGCGTGCGGTCCTGCTCGTCCAGACCGTCGCTGCCGCGGGACGTACGCAGCGCGTGTTCCTCGGCGACAAGTGCGTCCACCCGGCGGTGCAGGTCGTCGTCCATGTTCTGCTCCTGACGTCGTTGGTACCGCCTACTGCGCCGGTCAGCCCGATTGCCCCGGTCAGTTCGGTCGCGCCGTCCCCAGGGCTGTCGCGCTGGCGACCTGCCCCCCCGTTCTACTCCCATGCCGGTCGCCAGGTGGGCAACTGCGCCAGGCAGCTGGTCTCGACCTCCGGGCGGGGTCGCGCCATGCCAGGCTCGGCGGATGCCCACTCTGACGACCCCCGATGGACGCAGCCTGGACCACCTCGTAACAGGGGAGGGGCCGCTGGTCATCAGCCTGCACGGCACCCCGGGAGGGCACGAGCCGCATCCCGAGCTGGTGGCCGCCGCCCAACAGCTCGGCCTGCGGCTCGCCACGTTCGCCCGGCCCGGCTACGCCGGCTCGACCCGCCGGCGGGGCCGCACCGTCGCGGACGGCGTCGATGACGTGCTCGCGCTCGCCGATGCGCTCGGCGTCGAGCGCTTCGCGGTGGTCGGGGCGTCCGGCGGAGGGCCGCATGCGCTGGCCTGCGGAGCGCTGGCGGCGGACCGCTGCGTCGCTGTCGCCACGGTGGCAGGTGTCGGGCCGTGGGAGATGGACGGCCTGGCATTTCTCGCTGACATGGGCGAGGGCAACGAGGTCGAGTTCGCGGCCGCCGTCGAGGGCGAGGGGCCGCTGCGCGCCCTGCTCGGGCCGTGGCGCGAGGACATGGTGTCGGCGGGCCCGCAGGGCACCTACCGCGCGATGGAGTCGGTGCTGAGCCCACCGGACCGCGCGGTCTTCACCGGCGCCGTGGCCGAGGAGCTGCACGCGAGCATCTCCCTGGCGCTCCGCGAGGGCGTCGACGGTTGGCTCGACGACGACGTGGCGTTCGTGCAGCCGTGGGGGTTCACGCCAGCCGACGTCAGCGTTCCGGTGCACCTCTGGCAGGGCGGCCAGGACCTGATGGTGCCGCCGGCCCACGGCAGCTGGCTCGCCGGCCGGCTGCCCGCCTGCACCCCGCACCTGATGCCCGACGACGGGCACCTCACCCTGCTGCTGCGTCGCCCCGCGGAGATCCTCACCGACCTGGCCCAGGCGCTGCGCGCGCAGTGCTGACCCACCGGGACGGCAGGATCGGAACGGCCGACCCGGCTTGGCCGGCGCTGGCCGGCCGGCCCCAGGCCGCCGCCAGCGGCCAGGCGTAGTCGGCGTCCAGCACCACCCCCCGGTCGACGCCGAAGGTGCTGGCCGCCCGGCGCAGCCACCAGACCGCCACGAACAGGGTGGGCAGCGCCAGCAGGAACGACACCTGCAGCCCGCGGTCGTGCTCGCCGACCGCGTCGGTGACCACACCGAAGACCGCGGGTGCGGCCCCTCGACCAACGCCCGCAGCAACGTGCGCACCGCCTCGGTACGTCCGCGGATCCCGGGCAGGACCACGTCGATGCGTACCGCGTCCAGCACCGGCAGGGTGGCGGCGAGGGCAGCGCTGCCGAGTACGCGGAACGGCATGGCGACCGCGAGCTGCGGGCCGAGCAGCGCCGGCAGCTGCGTCGCTGCCGTGACGACGTACGCCTGGCCGGCCCTGGTCAGCCTTTCGGCCCCGCTCTGCCGGACCGACAGCCGGTTGCTTCGGACGATCCCGAGCACCGCGCCCACGACGAGCGCCAGCAGGGCGAGGTCGGCGACGGAGGTGCTCACGCCGTAGCGCGCCCCTGCGAACAACGTCGAGAACGCGCTCGCTCCCGCCAAGGGGTAGCTCCCGACGCTCGCGGAGAGCAGCACCCGAACGGCGGTGGGGGTGCGCCACAACCGCGTGATGACGGCGGACCACGGGACCTCGCGGTCGTGGTCCTCGCCGCGGCGCCGCGGCTCCCCTGATGCGCAGCAGCCGCACGGCCAGCACGACCCCGGGGACAGCCAGCACCAGGAATGCCGCCCGCCACGACAGCAGCGCGACGCCGACCGCTCCGATGCCGGGCGCGCCGCCGACCAGCTGACCAGTGGCGATCCGCGACGATACGGCGGCCGGGAGCGATGATGCTGCCGATCAGTGAGGGGTAGGCCGGGCCGACCACCGCGTGGGTGCCGCGGGCGAGCTGCCGCCACGGGAGGCCCCGGGCAGCGCCGGTGGCGAGCATCGCGACCAACCAGGCAAGCGCGGTGATGCCGAGCGGCCGCAGCCGGGGAACCGGTCGACGAGGGCTCCGGGCAGCAGCGTCGCGACACCACCGACCAGGCCGAACGACCCGTCGAGCAGCCCGAGCTGTGAGGTGCTGAGTGCCTGGTCGTCCTGCAGGTCCGGGGCGACCGCGCCGAGCGCGCTGCGGTCCGCGGATTGGATGGCGACGATCGCCGCCAGCAGCAAACCAGCGTCTGGGCGTACGTCGAGCCGATCGGCCTGCGGCGCGGTCGGCTCGATGGTGATGCCTGGACGCTAGGTGAGGCCCCCGCCGGCGGGTGGCCGGCTGACGCTGCCGGCGAGTGCCCGGGTGGCGGCGAGCGCCAGGCGGCCGGTCGTACGAGCCCGCAGCGCGGCCTTTGCGGCGTTCGCGCCACATGCACCGTGCACACCACCGCCCGGGTGGGCGGAGGCCGAGGCAAGGTACAGCCCGGCGACGTGCGTCTCAGGGCGGCCGAGGCCCGGCGTCGGCCGGAAGAACAGTTGTTGGTGCAGCCCGCTGGTGCCGCCGTTGACCGCACCGCTGACCAGGTTGGCGTCGCCGGCCTGCAGGTCACCGGGGAACGCGACATGCCGGCCGACGACCAGGTCCCGAAAGCCCGGTGCGAACTGCTCGACGCGGCGTTCCACCCGGTCCAGGTACGCCGCCTGCTGCGACGGCTCGCGCCAGTCGCCGGTCAGAACGCCGCCGGCGTCGCCCCGCGGAACGGCCGGAACGTGCGTGTAAGCCCAGGCCGTCTCGGTGCCGGCCGGTGAGCGCGCCGGGTCGGTCGTGGTCATCTGCCCGAACAGCAGGAAGGGCTCGGCGGGCACCTGCCCGACGGCGAGCTCGTGGCTGGACCGTGAGATCTCGTCGAGATCGCCGCCCAGGTGCACGGTGCCGGCGCCGACGACCGCGGCGTTGCGCCATGGCACCGGGCCCGAGAGCGCCCAGTCCACCTTCACCGTGCCGTCGTCCCACTGGAACGCGGCCAGGTCCTCCCGGAGCCGCGCGGGCAGCAGGTCGGGGCCGAGCAGGTCCAGGTAGAGCGAGGGCGCGGACACGTCGGCGAGCACCGCCCGCCGTACGCCGACCGTCCGCCCGTCGCGAAGCTGCACGCCGACGGCCCGGCCGTCCTGGACCAGCACCCGGTCGACCGGCGCCTCGCACTCCAACCGGGCGCCCTTCGCAGTCATGCGCGTCACCAGCGCCCGCGCCAGCTCACCGGCGCCGCCTGCCGGCACCGGGAAGCCGACGTCCTGGCCGAGCATCGCGAGCAGCCAGCCGAAGACCGCGCTGCCCGCGGCCTCGGGGGCGAGGTCGGTGTGCATCGCGTTGCCGGCGAGCAGCAGCCCCGCGCCGGCGCCGTGGAAGGTCTCCTCGGCGAAGCGTCGCACCGACAGCACCCCGAACCGCGCAAACCGCAGCGCGTCCTGCGCGCCGAGCCGCCGGGCCAGCCCCACGGCAGCCCGGACAGGCGGGAACGGCGTCATGATCGCGTCGACCAGGTACGGGTCGAGGTGCCGCCACTGGGCGTACGTCCGTTCCCACGCCGCGCCGTCGCGCGGGTCGAACGCGCTCACCGACTCGACCGTGGCCGCGAGGTCACGGCTGAGGACCGCCGTACGCCCGTCGTGCAGCGGGTGGGCCAGCACGCTCGGCGCGTGCCGCCAGGCCAGCCCGTGCTCCTCCAGGGCCAGGTCGCGCAGCACCGGCGAGCCGACGGCGAGCGGGTAGAACGAGCTGTACAGGTCGCTGACGAAGCCCGGTGCCGCGACCTCGGCGCTGCGAACCGCTCCGCCAGGTACCGGCTGCGCCTCCAGCACCAGCACGTCCCAGCCGGCGTCGGCCAGCAGGTTCGCCGCCACCAGACCGTTCGCGCCGGAGCCGATGACGACGGCATCCACAAGAGTCATGGCGGACCCGTTCCCGCAGGCGCGGTCGCGAAGCCGACCGACAGCCCGGAGGGCAGACTGAGCGCATGACGCGTACCTGGATGATCACCGGCGCATCCCGAGGCTTGGGCCGCGCCTTCACCGAGATCGCGCTGGAAGCCGGCGACAGCGTCGTCGCCACCGTCCGCGACCTGACCGCCCTGCGGGACCTGGCGGGCAGGTATCCCGGGACCTTGGTGGTGCTGCCGCTCGACGTCACCGACCGGGCGGCCGTGTTCGCCGCCGTCGAGCAGGCGGTGGGCCTGACCGGGCGGCTGGACGTCCTGGTCAACAACGCCGGCTACGGCCTGGCCGGTGGCATCGAGGAGGTCACCGAGCAGCAGGCCAGGCAGCAGTTCGAGGTCAACGTGTTCGGGGCGCTGTGGTGCACGCAGGCCGTGCTGCCGGTCATGCGGGCGCAGGGAAGTGGCCACCTGTTCCAGATCAGCAGCATCGGCGGCGTTGCCGGCTTCCTCAACACCGGGATCTACCACGGCAGCAAGTGGGCGCTGGAGGGCATCTCGGAGTCCCTCGCGCAGGAGGTTGAAGGCTTCGGGATCAGTGTCACGATCGTTGAGCCGGGCCCGTTCCGTACCGACTGGAACGGCGACAGCATGGCCAGGGCCACCCCGCTGCCGGCGTACGACGAGGTACTCGCTGGCCGCCGCGAGGCGATGTCCGGGGCGGCTGCGCGCACCCAGGCCGGCGACCCGCGCCGCGCCGGTCGCGCCCTGCTGCAGGTGCTGGACAGCCCGACCCCGCCGCGTCGGCTGCTCCTTGGCACCTTCGCCGCCGACGCCGCCCCGACGGTCTACGCCGACCGCCTTGCGGAGTGGGCGCAGTGGGACGAGGTCGCCCGCGGCGCCGACTTCCCCCCGGGAGAGTAACGACGGAGCCGCATGATCTTGGTTGGGCCGGGCACAACCACGGCCGGCCGAATCGGTCGGCCCGCTGTCAGGAGGAACCATGATCGTTCTCGGGCTCGTGCTGCTCATCCTGGGCCTAGTCGTAGCCAGCCTGAAGATCCTGGTCACGGTCGGGATCATCCTGCTGGTCGTCGGCCTCGTCCTTAACCTCGTCCCGATCGGTGGTTCCCGCCGGAAGGTCTACTGAGAGCTTCTGAGGGAGCACAGGTGGTAGGCGAGAGCCCGAGGTTGGCGTCGTGGTCGTGTTGGTGGCCCGCGCCGGGCGCGGCGTGCGTCCGGACGAACCGCCGAGCCACTGCCGGGCCCAGATCGGGTACTCGAGCAGCCGCGCGCCATCCCGACGAGACGCTCTCGAACAGCCCCGGCCTTGTGGCCGGGCCGGCTATCACCTGCCCGCGGCGGGAGCAGCCAGGTCGACGTCGGCAGCCGGAGCGCGTCCAGGACGGTCTGCTCGAGCGCAGCTCCGCCACCGTCGGACAGCCCGAGCCGCCGTACCGGGCCGGACAGCCCGAGCGTGGCCATGACGCAGCCGCCGGCGGCCATGCCTCCTGCGGCCCAGGTGCCGGGCATGGGCTTGCCGTGGGCGGCCTCGACGGCGAACAGCTGGCGGCCGTCCGGGGCGTACGCGGTCACGACCGCCCGGTCGGGCAGCGGCGCGCCCGAACACCGCGCCTTCGTTCCTTGCCGCACCCAGCCCTCCCGCCCGCCCGTCGCGTCGACGGCGGCTCGACGGCGGCTCGACGGCCCAGACGCCCTACAGGCCGACCGGGTCGGCGACGCCGAGCTCGGCGAGGACAGCGAGTGCGTCGGTGGGTGCCTCGGCGAGCCGGCCGAGGACAAGGTCGGCGGCCGACAGCTCGGCGAGCGCCGGCCACCGGTCGCACGTGCGCCCGGCGCCGGGCAACGGGAGGTCCAGATCACCGGCCTCGTACGCGGCCCGCAGCAGTGGGCCGATGGACGCTGCGGTCACGGGCAGGGCGGCGTCGGCCAGCCAGGGGCGGGGGCTCACGGCGCCCCCGACCCCGCTGCCGCCCCGTCTCCCGTCCGCGCTCGACGGCTCGAGGTGCGGACCAGCCGGATCGGGGTCACTGTGTCCTGACCGGCCCGGGACGAACGAGGAGCTCAGATGGCGCTGCTGACCCAGAACGAGCGTGAACGCCGAGCCAGGGAGCGTGCCGTCCGTGAGGCTGCCCGCAGCTCGCGCGCGGTACCGACCGAGGACACCGGCGAGGCCGAGCGGTCTATGACGGTGTGGCGCACGGCCGCGCTGCCGTGGCCGCGGTCGGCGTCAGCGGGCGTGCCGCTCAGCGAAGGGGTCGCGAGCGTCTTCATCGGGGCGGTCGCGTACGTGCCGGTGGCGCTGCTGACCGGCTACTCCGTCTGGAACTACCCGTTGGCGCTGTTGCTGGTGCTCGCTACGTCGTACGCGCTGTTGTCACGCCGGGTGGTCGTGGGCCCCGGCTTCGTCGCGGTTCGCAAGTTCGGGCCGTACCGCGTGGCGTTCGCGGAGAGCGTCGCGGCCGGCGCGCTGACCGACAGCCAGCGTGGCGGCGTGCTCAAGCTGCGGACCGGCGATGGGCGGACCATGCGGCTGCGACGGGTGGAATTCAGCAAGCCCGATGTCAACACCGCCCTGCGGGACTTCGTGCTGCGCAGCGGCCGCCGCTATGACGAGAACGTCATGCAGCGGCTCGCGCTGCCATGGCGCGAGGACTTCGGTCACCACCGCTACCTGCTGGACGCTGTCCAGTAGACCGCGGTCAGGCGGACAGCGCCTGCACGGGTAGGACCTCCACGGGTACGACCAGCGCGGGCTCGACCCACTCGACAGCAACCCCCCGGCCCGCCCGCTTGGCGGTGTACATGGCCGCGTCCGCTCGGCGTAGCAGCGAGGCCGCGTCGACCGTCGCTGAGCCGGCGGGCAGCGCAGCGATGCCGACGCTGACGCCGACGGCGACGGCGTGCCGGCCGATCGCGGTCGGCCGGGCGAACCCGGCCAGGAGGCGGTCGGCCACGGCCTTCGCGTCGCCGCCGTCCTCCAGCAGCACCGCGAACTCGTCACCGCCCATCCGTGCGACCGTGTCGCCGGGCCGGGTGAGCGCGCGCAGCCGCTCAGCGGCGGCCCGGATCACTTCGTCGCCGGCGTCGTGCCCGAGCGTGTCGTTGACCGTCTTGAAGCCGTCCAGGTCGCAGTAGAGCAGCCCGATCGGGCGCCCATCGCGCCGGTGCAGTTCGAGCCCGTGCCGCAGCCGGTCCGCGAACAGCGCTCGGTTCGCGAGGCCGGTCAGCGGGTCGTGAAAGGCCTGGTGCCGCAACTCCTGCTGGGCCTCGACCAGCCGACGCAGCAGCGCCCGGTTGTCCAGGACGGCGAGCAGCTGGCGGACGAGCAGCGCACCGACCACGACCGCGGAGGCGCCGAACATCAGCCGGTCGTAGGAGCCGCGCAGCTCGCTGACGACGGTGACGGCCAGCCCGAAGCCGGCCGGGACGTAGGGCAGCAGTGCCGTCGGCGTCGACGCCAGCGGCTGTTCTTTCGGGTTGGCCTGGGCCTCATCCTGCGGGACAGCCGCCGGAGCCACGGCTGCCGCGGCGATCAGCAGGAACCCGCCGAACCAGCCGCCGTCGACGAACGCGCCGGTGGCGTAGGCCTCGGTAGCCGACAGGTAGGCAAAACCGCTGTCCGCGATGCACAGGCTGACCAGCCCGACCGCGAGCAGCGGCAGACCTGAGCCGGACTCGCGGCGGGCGTTCGCGACGATGACCACGGTGAGGGTGAGCAGGACGAGGTCGGTCACCGGGTAGGCGAGCGACACGACGTGCGCGAGGCCGCTGCCGCTGTCCGCGCCGACGGCTGTGCCGAGCGCGGTCACCCACGAGACGATGAACAGCGCACCGGCGACCAGCACGCCGTCGAGCAGTGCGCGGCCCCGGGCGCCCCGGGTCAGGCCGGCGGACGGCCAGAGCAGCAGGCCGACAGCGGCGAGCACCGGGAACAGCAGGTACCCGGCGTCGGCCAGCGACGGGAAGGGCGTCTGCTGCCCGGCAACCACCTCGGACCAGGACCAGACGGCCTCACCGGCGCACCAGGCCCCGGTGCCGAGCGACAGCAGCAGCCACGGCCGGCCCAGCCGGCCGGGTGAGCGCTGCCATCGCCAGGCGCAGGCGACCGAGGCCACCAGGGCGGCGAGCAGCTGGCCGACATCGTCGACAGCCCTGGCGGTCGTCGGACCGCCGGGCTGGCCGCGCACCAGCAGCAGGAATACCGCGACCAGGAGCACGACGGAACCGACCGCTGCACCGTGCCGTCGCACCATGCGTTGCGTATCGGCAGATCGCGGCGCGGCCTCAAGGACGTCTAACCGCTCGGGCAGGCCGCCCAGCAGGCGGTCGGGCGTGATCGGCAGCTCGCGGACACGTACCCCGGTGGCGTGCCAGACCGCGTTGAGTACCGCCGCGGGGGAGCCGACGATGCTGATCTCGCCGATCCCCTTGGTGCCGAGGGCGTTGAGCTGGTCGTCGTGTTCCTCGATCCACTCGGCCTGCACGTCGACGACGTCGGCGCGGTACTCCGCCAGGCTCGAGTTGGCGTCGTCTGAGGTGCGTCGCCGTAGCCGACGTCGAGAACGCCCGACTCGTGCAGCGCCATCGACAGGCCCATGACCATCTCGCCGAGCAGCTGCGAGCGGGCGGTGCGCGGGTTGATGATCCGCCCGACGGCGAACACCCCCAGCATCCGTGGCACTCTGACCTCATCGGAGTCGAGGTCGACGCGCGCTTCGGTGAACTGCGCCCCGAAAGCGTGCCGGGACACCGTGGACTGCGCCGCGATGTCGTGCGCAGTGTCGACGACCACAGCTGTTGCGCCGTCGCAAAGCGTGCGGCAGGCCTTGTGAACCGCGCTGCCCCATGACGACGTGCCCGACGAACCGCCGGCGCCCGAGGCGGCTGGCAGGTCGCTGTCGACACGGACCCGCCGTTCTCGGGTACGCCGAATGTCGACGCCAGGTGGCGCTTGACGGCCGTTGTGCCCTGGGTGGAGCCGTGCACCGTGAGCCGGTCACCGTCCCGCTGCGCGGTGGTGGCGTGCCGCTCCATCCGGCTGTTGACGTGGGCCGGCGTGTCGTACTCGACGTCGACGACATGGTCGGCGGCGGCCAGTGCCGCGTCGAGATTGCCTTCGGCGGTGTCGGTCGGGAACGCCGCGTTGACCTTCTCCGGCGCGCAGAGCCTGGGGTGCTCGAGGGTGAGCAGTACGTCGTGCGGCTGCTCGGTGGAGGTCACCCGCAGCCTCCGGGCGCCCTGGATGTCGAGAGAGCGCTGCCTGTCGACGCCCGTGACGGCGCAGACGGCAATGGTGGCTTGGACGAGCCAGGCGGGCAGGTCGGGGGCGGCCGCCCTACCCCGTCGGGCCGGCTGACGTCGGGCTGTTCGTCGAGGTGGTCGGCCCGTCCAGCCGCAAGACCGACCGCTTCCCCAAGCCCGGCGAGTACGCCGATGTCCCGCTGTTCTGGCGCGTTGGGACCGACCCGCGGCTGGTGGTCCACGCCCACGGGCTGCGGGCGGGCGCGTACGTCGAGACTGCGCGCGTCGACGTTGCCGGCGAGGCACCCGTGCCGGGGGGAGCCCTGCGGCTCGTGTTCCGCTGATCCGTCGATCACGTCCTCGGTCCCAAGGCTCATGGGGGCACTGGACACGACGGGTCCGACGTCTTCACGAAGCGGTGTGGACAACGGGCCGGGGAGGGTGTGGAACAGCGGGTTAGCCGGCTCGGGGAGGGGCTGTCGCATGCAGAAGTGAACGCTCGGACAGCCGGGCCTCACGGTGTCGGCGCCGCGCCGCGACCGCCTCCCCTTTGGTAGAGCGCTTCTGAGGTCCTGAAAAGTGACGTATCGAAGGGGAAGTGAGCTGGCGAAGGGGAGGGTCCTACCGAGCTGATGCTGGAGAGGAGGTGGCCGGATGTTTGCCGGTTTCGAGCTGTCGTACGTCGCGGTCGGCGAGGTGTCGGTGCGGGTGCGGACCGGCGGATCGGGGCCGCCGCTCCTGCTGCTGCACGGCTACCCGCAGACGCATCTGATGTGGGGTCTGGTGGCGGAGGCGCTCGCCCAGGACTTCACGGTCGTGGCGCCCGACCTGCGCGGCTACGGCGACAGCACGGCTCCGCCGGACACCCCGGACCACGCGGGCTACGGCAAGCGGGCGATGGCCGGCGACGCCCTCGCGCTGATGGCGCACCTCGGATACGACCGCTTCGACGTCGCCGGGCACGACCGTGGCGGGCGGGTCGCGTACCGGCTGGCCCTGGACCACCCGCAGGCCGTCCACCGCCTCACCGTCCTGGACATCATCCCCAGCGGCGAGGTCTGGGCCCGCGCCGACGACCGCTTCGCGCTGGGTTACTGGCACTGGCCGTTCCTGGCCCAGCCCTCGCCACTGCCCGAGCGGCTGATCGAGTACGACCCGGAGTGGTTCTTCCTCGACGCCCAGTTCGGCGGCGTGCAGCGGGGCTTCCCACCGGCCGCGGTGGCGGACTACCTGCGCTGCCTTCGTGACCCGAAGGTCGTGCACGCGATCTGCGAGGACTACCGCGCCGGCGCGACGTACGACCGGGCGCTGGACGATCAGGACCGATTGGCGGGGCGCCGGATCAGCTGCCCGACCCAGGTCCTGTGGGGCGCCAACGGCGCGCTGCCGGCCTGGTACGACGTCCTCGCCGTCTGGCGCGACTGGGCGGACGACGTCACCGGACAGGCGCTGAACTGCGGGCACTTCCTGGCCGAGGAGCGGCCCGCCGAGACGACGGCGGCGTTGCGCGCTTTTCACCTGTCGGTGGCTCGGTAGTGGCGCCCGCGCCCGGACGATGATGAGCTGGTCTTGATTGCCGGTGTGGAAGGGCCGGTACTCCTGGTCGATCCGGCGTGACCAGTAGCCCGACAGCTCCCCGTTCAGGCGCTCTGGCTTCCCAGCCCCGGCTGGAGAAGCTGATCACCCGATGAGCTCGCGGGCAGACACCTGCCCGGCGCCTACCTCGGCGAGGCTGTGGCGGAGGCGATCGGCATTCGCTGGCGAGGCAGGCAGGTAGGCCGTCTCGCGCAGCGAGCGGTACTCGTCCTCCGAGACCAGGTACGCGGTGCCCTTCTTGGACACGATCTCGATCGCCTCCTGGTGGTTATCGATCTGCTCGATCAGCGGGAAGAGCCGCTGGCGCGTGGCGCTGGCTGTCACAGACATGACCCGCTTCCTCGTGCCGGGTACTGCACCGCTAGCGCCGTGGCCGGCTGACGGCCGTCGCAAAAGGAGTACGCACCGGGTGATCGTCCTGCCCGGCTGGTGGGCCGACGACCGACTGGCGCTGTGGGCGGAGGAATCCGAGGAGCCCGCAGAGCCGCCGCCGCAGGTCCGGGACCACCCATCCGCGATCGAGCCCGATCTGCTCGCCAGGCTGCTGGACGTCGGCAGTGGCTGGACCGGCTCAGCCGGGGTGGCTCTGCCGGCGGCAAGCCGCGGCGGCCCGCAGCCCCCACCCGAGGTGCTGCGCGACCGGCTGCCGGCAACAGCCGCACCGGCCCGGTCAGGTGCTGTCGCTGGAGGTGGCGCCGGGGGTCGTGAACGTCGAGCCCGCCGAGCAGCCGCAGAGTGAGGGCGGTCTGCGCCGGCGCCGTGCTCATCGACCAGCCGCAGCACCTCGGTTTGCCGCCATGAGCGAGGTGGCGATGCCGCGGCCGAAGGTCGGCGTCGTCGTGAAGACGGCGTCACCCACGAACAGCAGCCCTGCCAGCGCAGGGCGCCCGTCGGGACCGGACTGGCTGCAGTAGCAATTCATCAAGGTGCCGCCCGGCAGTGCCCGGCCGGTCGGCCGCGACCGCTGCGGGTCGGTCCAGTCGGCCAGCCCGGGAATGGCCCGGCAGGCCGCATCGAAGGCCACCTCGCGCCGCAGCGTCCGATCGTCGGTCGGCCGCATGGACAGCAACCGGAAGGTGCCTCGCTCGCGTGCTACGACCAGGACCTGGCAGCCATCGAAGCCCGCCTGCCAGGCGACCGGGCTGACCAGCGGCCCGGGCTCGACGCCGTCGTGGAGCTGGTACTAGCGGTCGACGTTCGCGATCCCGCACGTCCGGCCGACGGCCGGCTGTGCCCGGAGCCCTCTGATCGCCCTGCCGGCCCGTGCCGAGGCGCCTATGACCAGGTCGGCAGACAGCGGCGCGCCATCCACGTGCAGCTCCACGGCGCAGCCGCCCTCGCTCGCTGCCGCCTCGACGTGTCCGGGGATCAGCCTCAGCCCCGGCGTCTCAAGGGTGGCCGCCCGAAGCGCGGCCTCGAAGATCTGGCGACGGCACCGCAGTCCGACGTCCACGACGCGTCCGCCGGGGACCGGCATCGTGACGGGTTCGGCGCCCGCGCAGGGCATCCGGTCGTACGCGTCGGGGAGATCGGTGCGTACGGCGTCGACGCCCTGTAGCCGGACTGCGTGCGCGTGGTGGAACTGCATCACCCCGGGTCGCGGCCAGCTGCCGTCCTGCTCGGGCCCGGTGTCCCGGTCGACGAGCGTGACGTGAGCAAGGGGGCTGTTGCTCGAGGGTGGTCAGGCCCTACTCTCCGGCCCATGACCCCTGCGCGCGGTGCCGCGCGGCCGCAACGGGGGTGGGCGCTGTCGACGTGTGCCGCGCTGGGGCTCTGGGGGCTGGTCGCCTGCGGAGGGTCGGGCAGCGCGAACCCGGCGGCCGCCGGCAGTACGACGAGTTCGGCCGGTGCGAGCTCCGGAGGGGTGGCGACCGGGGACGACTGCGGAGCCGCGCAGGCCGAGGTGAGGGCCGGGGTCGGGGTCACCGGCAACGTCACGTCGGTGGACATCGTCGGGCAGTGCACGACGGCCGCGGTCGGTACGTCGCTCGGCTCGACCGCCGACAACGTGGACGCCGCGGTCGGCATCTGCCGGATCGCCGCCAGCCAGGCCTACTCGCACGGCGTCGGCTCCGTCACCGTGGCCGCCTCCGACGGCAAGGGGCTCGCCATCGGCATCAGCGGTGGCGAGTGCATGGCCGTACCTCAGGGCTGACACCGCTGACCGACGTCGCGGCCGCCATCAGCGTCGCGGCCCTCATCGTGTTTGGCCATGTGCGACGGGCTCAAACCACGTACGGGATCGTCTGCGGCCCCTCAGGCAGCACACACACCCGCGCGTCCGGGCCGGCCTCCGACAACGCGCGCTGCACGGCCTCGGCGATGTCGGGCACCGGCTCGAGGTGGGCGCCGCGTAGGTCGTCGTCGGAGAGGTACGACGAGTGCACCCCGACTCGCGCCTTGGCCTGGATCTTGGCCTGGACCTGCACCTGCCACTGGTCGGGCACGGTCCGTTCCCGCCCGGTGATTTCGTCCAGCAGCGCTTGCGGGCTCGCCGCCGACGCGAGTACGTGCCGGTAGGAGCCGTGGTCGGGGAAGCCGTCGCGGCACTCGGCCGCACAGATGATCAGGCCGCCGGGCTTGACGACGGTTGCCGCGGCGGACATCCCCTTGACGGCCTGGTAGAGGTTCTGGTCGAGCGGGAAGCCGCTGTTGGTGGTCAGCACGACGTCGAACTCGCCCGGTACCGGCGCCATCGCCAGGCCCCTGCTGCGCTCGCGGGCCAGCTCATGCATCGCGAGGAGGTCACCGCCGTACGCCTGCACGATGCCCTGCTCGCGGTTGAGTACGACGTCCAGCGAGAAGTCCGCGCCGGTGGACATCGCTACCGCCCGGATGTCGTCGTGGACGGGGTTGCCGACGCAGATCCCCCAGCGGGCTTCCGGGTGCCCGATGCGCCGCGCGTCGTGGAGCGTCAGGACGGTGTCGATCCCGGCCAGCCCCGGCGCGACCATCTTCGGGCCGCCGGAGAAGCCGGCGAAGAAGTGCGGCTCCACGAAGCCGGTGGTGAGCCGCACGTCGGCCCGCACCCACTCGCTGCACAGCCACACCGGGACGCCGTCACCGTACGTTCCCAGCCAGGTCAGGCTCGAGGTGTCGCGGGCGTCGTGGTTGATGATGCGCACGGTGTCGACGAGCTCGTCGCCGAGCATCTGCCGGAGCTCAGCATCGGTATTGCCGCGGTGCGTGCCGGTCGCGACCAGGACGACGACGTCCTCCAGGCGGACCAGGCCGTCGAGCTCGTCCAGGATCGCGCGCACCATCAGCTCGCGCGGTTGCGGCCGGGTGGCGTCGCAGATCGAGATCGCGACGGTCGCGCCCCTGCCGACCCGCTCGCGAAGCGGCGGCCCGGCGACCGGGTGCCGCAGTGCGTGGCGCAGAACCGTTGGCGGCTCGGCCACCGTCGGCTCCCACCGCGGCTCGACGACGGTCGTCCGACTGTCCGGCAGCTCCACCGTCAGGCCGGTCGTGCCGTACGCCAGCTGCACTGTTCGGGTCATGGCCGGACGGTAGGGCAGGGTGCAGCCACGGGGACCACCCACCTCGGCCGTTCTGGTCTGCGCGTGTCCCGGCTGTGCCTCGGAACGACGAAGTTCGGCCCACAGACCAGCGGGCAGGACTCGCAGGCGGTCCTGGCCCTCGCGCTCGAGCAGGGAATCAACTTCATCGACACCGCGAATGTCTATGGCTGGAGGACCGGCGAGGGCTGGACCGAGCAGATCCCGGGCCGCTGGTTCGCCCAGGGCGGCGGCCGGCGCGAAAAAGCCATATTGGCCAACAAGTTGTACGGCGGGATGGGCGACTGGCCCAACCAGACGTTCCTGTCGGCGCTGGCGATCCGCCAGCAGTGCGATGCCTCGCTCACGCGGATGCAGACCGGCCACATCGACCTTCACCAGATGCACCACATCGACCGGAGCGCGCCATGGGACGAGCTGCGGGAAGCGTTCGATGTCCTCAAGCAGCGGGGCCAAGATCCGGTACGTCGGCTCGTCCAACTTCCCCGGCTGGGGCATCGCGCAGGCGAACGAGCGGGCCGCCCGGCGGGGGACGTTCGGACTGGTGTGCCAGCAGGGCCTGTACAACCTCACCGCCGGTACCGGCGAGCTCGAGCTGGCGCCGGCCTGTCAGCAGCATGTCGGGCTGATCCCCGCTCGGGACGGGCCTGCTCGGCGGGATCCTGCGCAAGGAGAAGGCTGGCCGCTCCGTTGAGAACCGCATCCAGAAACTGCACGCCGACAGGCGCAAGCAGGTCGAGGCGTAACGAGGCGTTCTGCGACGAGCTGGCCCACGACCCGGCCCACGTCGGCCTCGCCCAGCCCTCGGTGACCGCGACCGCGCCGATCGTCGGGCCGCGTACGGCGCAGCGGCTGACCGGAGCAATCGCGATCACCTCGGCGGGGACCCGTTCACGTGGCGGAAGGGCGACGGGAGGCCGAGCTCGCCGAGGTCGGGCCCCCGCTTCGCCGCCGCGATGGCGGACACCTCCGCCTACGGCATGGCCACGTCGCTGTTCGCGTCGATGGCCGCCGAGGGCGTGCAGGTCGGTGACGGGACCGCCGTGCAGGCGTGGATCAGCCCGTACCACGAGGCGTTCACCGCTCCGTCCGAGCCTGTCGTCCTGCCCGCGGTGACCGTCGCTGACGCGACGGAGCTGCGGCCGCTGGCCGCCCCGGCGCCGCTGGTGGTCCGGGTCGGGGCGTTGCCGTCGTCATTGCAGCGCTCCCGAACCACCTGCCGGGGCTGCTGGGCACGGACCACATCGTGATGCCCCTCGACGCCGACGGCACAAGCGCCCACCGGGTGCCTGCCACCGACGATGGCAAGCGGCTCTGCGACCGTGACGCCTCCGTCGTCGAGATCGCCTAGCCCGCCGATACATCCACGGTCTGCGGACTTCATACGCGACGAAGCGGCCCGGCCAGCAGATCCTGCGTCTCCGGATCGACGCTGGTGATGACCGTCCCGACCATGCCGCGGGTGAGCAGCACCTTGTAGACGTTGCGCACGAGGCGGTCGAACTCGTGGTCGCCGACCGTGGAGCGGTTGCGGAGGTCCGGATCCTTGTTCAGCTCGTGCCGGGTGACCCAGCCGCCTGCGCGCCGTACCAGGTCGGCCGTCGACGCTGACGCCGTTCCAGTCGTCCTCGAAGCCCTGTGCGGTGCAGACGCAGCCCACCTGCCCGGAGCCGCCCGGGTCCGTCGCCCACAGCGAAGCCGCCGGGCGCCCCCGACGGCGCGCTCGCCCTTGAGATTCCACGGCCGGCTGCAGACCGGCCGAAGGACCGCGCGCATGCAGGCCTCGGTCTATGACGATCAGAGAAGTTGCCGACGACACCGCCACCGAGCTCGCAGCTCGCGCCGCCTCCTCCGGGCGCTCGCTGCAGGAGTACCTGCGGGGCCGGCTCATCGAGCTGGCCGAGACGCCTGACGTCGAGTCGCGGCTGTCCGGGGTCGGCGCCCGCGACGCAGCAACCGGCACGAGGGTGGACGTGACGGAGATCCTGGCCGACCGGGATGCGGACCGCCGGCGACGGTGGTGCCGGACGCGTCGGTGGTGGTCGCTGTCCTGGTGGACGCGGGCCCGTCGGGCTGTGGGCGGAGTCGGTACTGCGCGAAAGCGGCCTGGCCGCCCCACACCTGATGACGGTCGAGGTTGCCAACATCCTGCGGCGGGCTACCGCGGCCGGCCGCATCTCCAGCCTTCAGCGACGTCGGCGCGCTGGCACACGCCGATCTGGTCGGCCTGCGTGCAGGGCTGTTCCCGTACCCGCTCTTCGCCGTCCGCGTCTGGGCGCTGCCTGCCAACGTTACGGCCGACGATGCGGGGAAGGTCGCGGTAGCCGAGTCCATGGACGCCGAGCTCGCGACCCTGGACACCCGGCTGAGCAGGACCTCCGGCCCGCACTGCCGGTTCCGCTTGCCGGCTGAACAGCAGACGCCGGTGTGGACAGTCCGCCAGGCTGTGGACGGCGGGACCAAGGGACCGGGTGGGCCTCCTAGCGTTCCCGCCATCCGGTCCCGCGGTGGCTCAAAGCCAGGGGACACCCTTCATTGTTTGGAGCCCCATGTCCGTCGCCCGCGTTCTGTCCCGCCGCCTGTCCGCCCTGTTTGTCCTCGGCTTGTCGTTCGGCGCCCTGCTTATCAGTCCAGCCGCCGCTGACGGCTCGACCCAGCAGCTCAGCGCCCGGCAGGAGCACGTCGTGCTCGGCCTCATCGACGACATCTGCGGCGACACCTGGTGCGAAGGCGACTTCGCCTTCGACTTCCGCCGGTTCTCGTGCGACCTCCACGAGCGCAGCTGCGACCTGACACTGCGGATCGCCCGCTACGGCAGCGTCCCGCTCGTCTGGCGCTGGCGGACCCGCGGGGTGCACGGCTTCATGAGCTTCGGCCAGCTGGTCGTGACCTCGCCCAGCGGACAGAAATCGCTGACGCCCGCCTTCTACACGGCGGTCAACGAGCTCATCCAGGACGTCGAGGTGTCGGTGCCGGTAGGCCCGACGGCGTAGCCGGGCTCAGGCCGGGTACTGGTCGTGTCGGGCGTACAGCTCGGTCCACTCCGGGCCGCTCAGCTGCCGTTCCGACGCCGCAATCTCGGCCAGCTCGGCGAAGTAGGCCTCCCGTGGCGCTCCGGGTGCGAACAGCAACAGCATCGACGCCGGTCCGCCGGACTCATTGCGGAAGGCGTGCACGCCGCCGGGTGGTACGTGCAGGAAGTCCCCGGCGGCCGCGTCTACCCAGTGCCGGCCGTCATAGAGCCGCACCGCCCCGGTCAGCACGTAGAACGACTCCGAGATCGTCCGGTGGAAGTGCGCTGACGGACCGCTCGGCGGCCCCGACATCTCCCACCGGTACAGCCCGAAGCTGCCCCGCGTCGACGCTCCCGTCGCCAGGTGGTGCACCGCCGCGGCGGGGCCCATCACCAGGTCCGGCGGCGCCGCTGCGGGTCGCAGGACGGCGCTTGCCTCGCCGGCCTCGGACCGGTAGCGGACGGGGGGATAGCTCATGGGGACAGCCGACCCGAACTGTCGGACCCAGCGGAGACAGTGCCTGCCATGACCACCACGAGTCCGGGCTAGCCCGGGATGTAGTCGAACACGTCGGGGTCCGGCCCGCGCCGCCCCTTCTCGCCCCGATCGAGACCGGTGATAGCAGCCATCTGAGAGTCGTCGAGCACGAAGTCGAAGATCCCGTAGTTCTCGATGATGCGCGAAGCGGTCGTCGACTTCGGGAACACGATGTCCCCTCGCTGCACGTGCCACCGCAGGACGACCTGGCTCGGCGTGCGGTCCACGGTCTGGGCGATGTCACCGACGACCGGGTCGCCCAGCACATCGCCCTGCGCGATCGGCGACCATGCTTCGGTCAGGATGCCGTGCGCTTGGCCGTACGCCCGGACCGCCTCGTTGCCGAAGTACGGGTGGACCTCGATCTGGTTCACGGCGGGTACGACGCCGGTCTCGGCGGCCAGCCGCTCCAGGTGCGCCACCTGGAAGTTCGAGACGCCGACGGCCTTGGCGCGGCCGTCCGCCAGGAACTCGCCCAGGACGTTCCAGGTGGAGACGTAGTCGCCGTCGTACATCGTCGGCAGCGGCCAGTGGATCAGGAACAGGTCCACCGAGTCGGACCGCAGGTTGCCGAGGGTCTCGTCGAAAGCTCGGCGGGCGTCGTCCGGGCGATGGAAGCCGTTGTTGAGCTTGCTCGTGACGAAGACGTCGGACCGGAGGTCGGCAACGGCCGCACCGACGCCCGCCTCGTTCTGGTACATCTGCGCGGTATCTACGTGCCGGTATCCGACCTCCAGCGCGGTCTGCACGGCCGACGCGGTCTCGTCGGGCTTGATCTGGAAGACGCCGAAGCCGAGCTGCGGGATCGAGGTGCCGCTGTTGAGCGGCAGGGCGGGGACGGGGCTCACGGGGGCTCCTTGAGAGAGGGACGCCCTGCGACCTACCCGGGACCGGGAGGACGAGACACGCTGACCGGTGGGACTCGGTGGAGCAATCAGGGGATCGGTCCGGTGGGATGCGGCCAGGCGCTGCTCACCGACGTCGGTCACGGCGAGACGGTCCGCCAGGCATCATGACGCTCGGAGTTGTGACGCTGTGCTGCGTTCGTGCGGACGACGGTCACGATCGATGACGATGTAGCCGCCGCCCTACGAGATCTCGGCCAGCGTCGAGGGATGGCTTTCACGGAGGCGCTGAACACGGTGCTGAGGGGTGGCCTCGACAACGCAGCTCCGGTCATGAGGCCCTACCGCGTACCCAGTCGGCCGCTCGGACTTCGCGCCGGGTTCGCGCTGGATAAGGCCCTGCGGCTAGCCGGTGAGCTGGAGGACGACGAGGTCACCCGCAAGCTGTCGCTGCGCAAGTGAGTTGAGCGACCTGAACCTGCTGCTGTAGGCGGTCGACACGCCGGCGCCCCGTCACAATCGGGCGAGGCCCTGGCTCGAGGGCCTGCTGTCGGGGCGAGAAACGGTGGCCTTGCCATGGGTGGTGTTGCTGTGCTTCCTACGCCTGAGTACCCGGGCGGCGGTGTTCAGCACGCCGTTGACGCCTGTCGAGGCCTTGGCTGTTGTCGAGGGCTGGCTCGACCAGCCCAGCCGTCACGGTCGTGCATCCAGGGCGGCGGCATCCCGCCGTGCTTGGCGAACTGCTCCGGCATGTGGGTACGGCTGGCAACCTGGTCACCGACGCGCATCTTGCTGCGCTGGCGATTGAGCACAGCGCGGAGCGCTGCTCCTCCGACGCCGACTTCTCGCGTTTCCCCGGGGTGCGCTCTACCGACCCCCTCCGTTGAGGGCCAGACCCGGCGGGCGGCCACGAAGGCACCCGACGGCGCGCGGCAGCCCGGCCTGAGCTGAGCTGGGCGGCTAGGGATCGAGCTGCTCGAGCACGAAGACCGGGATCTCCCGATCGGTCTTGCGCTGGTAATCGGCGTACGTCGGGAACGCCGCGACGGCGCGGTCCCACCATTGTCGGCGCTCGTCGCCCTGCACCTCGCGGGCCCGCATGTCCCACTTCGCGGGGCCGTCCTGCACCTGGACGTGCGGGTCGGCCCGCAGGTTGGCGTACCAGGTCGGGTGCGTGGGGGCGCCGCCCTGGGAGGCCACGGCGGCGTACCTGCCCTCGTGCTCGACCCGCATCAGCGGTGTCTTTCGCACCTTGCCGCTGGTCGCACCGCGGTTGGTCACGATGACCACCGGCAGACCGCTGTCACGCAGCGTGGTGCCCTCGGTGCCGCCGGAGGACTCGTACAGCGCGACCTGGTCGCGCACCCACTGCCGAGAGCTAGGGACGTACTCGCCATCGAGAGGCATGGCCCCAGTCAAGCACCGGCAGCGTCAGTAGCCACCCATGCCAGGAGCGTTCTGCGCGCCGTCGACGACCACGTCGGTGCCGCTGACCCAGGCCGCGCGAGGGCTCAGCAGAAAGGCGACGACGTCGGCGATCTCCTGCGGCGTCCCGAGCCGGCCCCGCGGGAACTCCCGTGCGACGAAGCTGGCGAACGCTTCCGGGTCGTCGTCGCGCCGGCGCGCCCAGCTGCCACCGTCGAACAGCACGGACCCGGGCGACAGCGAGTTGACGCGGATGCCGCGCGAACCGAGCTCGCGGGCCAGTGACGCGGCAAGCGAGATCTCGGCCGCCTTGGCGGCGGCGTATTGCGGGCGTGGCTGCGGCCGGGACCCGCTGATGCTGGAGATGATGACGACGCTCGCGGCATCGGAGGCGACCAGGTGCGGCAGGGCGGCGTGCACCGCGACGGCCGCGTGCACGACGTTCAGGTCCATCGTCGAGCGCCAGTCCTGTGCGGTGGCGTCGGCGATGCCGGGGCCGCCGCTCGCCCCGCCGGCGTTCGCGACCAGCAGGTCCAGGCCGCCGAGCTCGGCGGCTGATTGCTCCACGAAGAGTGTCATCGCCGCCTCGTCGGTGACGTCGACGGCCGCACCGTGCACGGTCGCGCCGCGCTCCCGCAGGTCAGTCACGGCCTGCTGCACCGCGTCGGTTGTCCGCGCGCAGAACGAGACGGCGCAGCCCTCCTCGACGAGCCGTGCGACGACCGCCCGGCCGATCCCGCGCGTCCCGCCGGTGACCAGGGCCCGACGTCCGGCAAGGGCAAGGTCCATGCCGTCAACGTAGAACGGGTGGCCTGTGCACAGCCGCCCGCCCTGTGGAGGCAACCTGGCGGCGACCACCGTCGTGCCGCACGGTGCCACCATGCAGGGACAGGAGGTGGAGCCGTGAACGTAGTGTTGTCGGACCGGACGCGGCCGTGGGCGTTCGCCGACCTCGTCGACCTCCCGGAGGACGGCCGGGTGCCCGACGTGTCAGTGGTCCGCATCCCGGGAGCGCCGCCGGCGGGCGCCGGCCGCTACCCGTACGGCGCCGGGCACGCCAGTCTGGTGGTCGAGGTCGTCAGCCCGTCCAGCCGCAAGACCGACCGGTTCGCCAAGCCGGGCGAGTGCGCAGCGACCGGCATCGCCTTGCTGTGGCGGGTGGAGACCGACCCGGACACCGTGGTGCTGGCGTTCCGGCTGGACGCCGCGGTGCACGTGCCTGCCGGCGAGGCCCACGGCCCAGCTCGGCTCCCGGTCCGGTGGGGCACGACCGAGATCGACGTCGCGCGGCTGAGCGGATAGCGGTGGACGAAACCCCCGAGCGGCCGAGTACCCGCAGCCCAAGGTCCGGCCCGGGCCTGTTCAGTCGCGGGACATGGCCGGAGACTCGACGGGTCTCGGAGGTCCTGCGCAAGGAGACTGTCGGCGGCGCGTTACTGCTGCTGGCGACATTGCTGGCGTTGGTGTGGGCCAACTCGCCATGGACGGCCGCCTACGTTTCCCTGCGCGGGCTCGAGGTCGGGCCGGCTGCGCTGCACCTGCACCTCACGCTCGGCACGTGGGCCGCCGACGGCCTGCTGGCGATCTTCTTCTTCGTCGCCGGGCTCGAGCTGAAGCGCGAGTTCGTCGCCGGGGACCTGCGCGACCCGCGCCGGGCGGCGCTACCGGTGGCGGCGGCGATCGGCGGGATGGCCGTGCCGGCGCTGCTGTACGTGCTGGTCAACCGCGGGGCCGGCGGCGGCGCGCTGCGCGGCTGGGCGATCCCGACCGCCACCGACATCGCCTTCGCCCTCGCCGTCCTGGCGGTGGTGAGCAGTCACCTGCCGGCCGCCCTGCGCACGTTCCTGCTCACGCTGGCCGTCGTCGACGACCTGTTCGCGATCACGATCATCGCGCTGTTCTTCACCACCACGGTGGCCGTCACGCCGTTGCTGCTGGCGGTGCTGCCGCTCGCGGCCTTCACCGTTCTGGTGCAACGCCGGGTGCGGTCCTGGTGGCTGCTGCTGCCGCTGGCCGCCACCGCCTGGGCGCTCGTACACGCCTCCGGGGTGCACGCCACCGTCGCCGGGGTGCTGCTGGGCTTCGCTGTCCCGGTCGTCCGCAGCGAGCGGGCCGGCGGCCCGGAGGCCGGACCGGGCCTCGCCGAGCACTTCGAGCACCGCTTCCGGCCGATCTCGGCGGGTGTCGCGGTGCCCGTGTTCGCGTTCTTCTCAGCCGGTGTCGCCGTAGGGGGGCTGTCCGGCCTGGGCGCCGCTCTGAGCGATCCGATCGCGATCGGCATCGTCGTCGGGCTGGTGCTGGGAAAGGCGGTGGGGGTCTCGAGCGCGACTTACCTGGTGGCCCGGTTCACCCGAGCCGACCTCGACGAGAACCTGACCCCGGTGGACGTGCTGGGTCTGTCGTTGCTGGCCGGGATCGGGTTCACCGTGTCGCTGCTGATCGGCGAGCTGGCCTTCGGGGCCGACTCGCCGCGTGACGAGCACGTGAAGATCGCGGTGCTCACCGGCAGCGTGGCCTCCGCAGTCCTCGCGTCCGCGGTGCTGCGGGCCCGCAACCGCACCTACCGGCAGATGTACCTCGCGGAGGCCGCCGACAGCGACCGCGACGGAATTCCCGACGTGTACGGCCCGCATCAGCCGTGAGTACGGTGCCGAGCGATGACTTACGAGCACCCGCAGCGTCAGAGCGGGTGAGGAGGTGACGCCATGGCAGGCGTACGGGTGCTGGTGGGGACGCGCAAGGGGGCCTTCGTGCTGTCCAGCGATGAGCGGCGCGAGCAGTGGGAGGTCGCTGGGCCGCACTTCGCGGGCTGGGAGACCTACCACGTGAACGGCTCACCGGCCGACCCCGACCGGGTCTACGCGGCGCCATCGTCGGGCTGGTTCGGCCAGGTCGTCCAACGCTCCGACGACGGCGGCCGCACCTTCAGCCCCGTCGGCAACGACCTGCATTACACGGGCATCCCGGGCACCCATCTCTGGTACGACGGGACGCCGCGGCCCTGGGAGTTCCAGCGGATCTGGCACCTGGAGCCGTCGCTGACCGACCCCGACACGGTGTGGGCGGGTGTGCAGGACGCGGGGCTGTTCAAGAGCACCGACGGCGGCGGCTCCTGGACCGAGCTCGCGGCGCTGCGGGAGCACCCGTCCGGACCGGGCTGGCAGCCGGGCGCCGGCGGGCTGTGTCTGCACACGATCCTGCTGAACCCGACCGACGAGCAGCGGCTGTTCACGGCGATCTCGGCGGCCGGGGCGTTCCGCAGCGACGACGGCGGCGCCAGCTGGCTGCCGATCAACAAGGGTCTGCAGTCCGAGGGGCTGCCCGACCCGGACGTCGAGGTCGGGCACTGCGTCCACAACCTCGCGATGCACCCGGACCGGCCCGACGTGCTGTTCATGCAGAAGCACTGGGACGTCATGCGCAGCGACGACGCCGGCGGCTCCTGGCACGAGATCAGCGGCGACCTGCCGAGCGACTTCGGCTTCCCGATCGACGTGCACGCCCACGAGCCCGACACCGTGTACGTCGTACCGATCACCAGCGACTCGCACCACTACCCGCCGGACGGCAAGCTCCGCGTCTACCGCAGCCGGACCGGCGGCGGCGAGTGGGAGCCGCTGACCAACGGCCTGCCGCAGGAGCACTGCTATGTCAATGTGCTGCGGGACGCCATGGCGGTGGACACCCTGGACGCGTGCGGCGTCTATATCGGGACCACCGGCGGCCAGGTGTACGCCTCGCCGGACGGCGGCGACAGCTGGACGGCGGTCGTGCGCGACCTGCCGCCGGTGCTGTCGGTCGAGGTCCAGACGCTGCTGTGACGGCGATCCGGGTCGTGCTGCCGGCGCACCTGCGGGCTCTCGCACACGTGCCGGGGGAGGTACACGTGCAGGCGGCCGCGACCCAGCGGGCGGTTCTCGACGCGCTCGAGACCGCGTACCCGGTGCTGCGCGGCACGCTGCGAGACCCGGCGACCGGCCGACGACGGGCGTTCATCCGCTTCTTCGCCTGCCGCGAGGACCTGTCGCACGAGGCCCCCGACGAGCCGCTGCCGGCGCAGGTCGCCAGCGGCGAGGAGCCGTTCCTGGTCGTCGGGGCGATGGCCGGCGGCTGACGGCGGTGGCCGCCCATGGCACGGTCGGCAGATGACTTCCGCCGTACGCCACGTCACGATCGATTGCCTCGACCCCTACAGCCTGGCCGGCTTCTGGGCGCAGGTACTCGGCGGCCGGCTCGATGATGACGACCTGCCCGGCGACCCGGCAGCCGGCGTCTCGCACCGTGGAACACCGCTGCTGTTCCTGCAGGTGCCCGACGAGAAGGCGGTCAAGAACCGGCTGCACCTGGACCTGCAGCCGGACATCCCGCGCGAGCAGGAAGTGCAGCGCCTGCTCGGCATCGGTGCCACGCTGGTGGTCGACCGGACGCAACCGGGCGGTGCGGGCTGGGTGGTGCTCGCCGACCCGGAGGGCAACGAGCTGTGCGTCCTGCGCAGCGTCGCCGAGCGCGGCGAGGAGCCGGTCGACTCAGGGGAGCGGGCGATGCCGGCGATCCACACAGCCGGTGAGCTCGAGATGCTCACCGGGATGCTCGACTGGTACCGCGCCGGGGTGCTGGCCAAGGTGGACGGCCTCGGACAGGCCGACGCGGTGACCACGCCGCTGCGGTCCGGGACGACCGTCGCGGGCCTGGTCAAGCACCTCGCGCTGGTGGAGGACAGCTGGTTCACCCACGGCCTGGCTCAGCAGCCTGAGCCCGAGCCGTGGGCGAGTGCGCCGTTCGATGACGACCCCGACTGGGAGTTCCATTCGGCGGGCGCCGAGCCGCTCGCCGACAGCGTCGGGCTCTACCGGGCGGCCTTCGAGCGCTCCCGCGCCGTGACAGCCGCGCACGCCCTCGACGACGCCGCGACCAACCGGCGGGGCCGGGTCTTCTCGCTGCGCTTCGTCCTGCTGCACCTGATCGAGGAGACCGCACGCCACCTGGGCCACCTCGACGTGCTGTGCGAGCTCGCCGACGGCCGCACGGGGGACTAATGCGTCGCCAGACGAGCAGGAGGACGCCATGACGACAGAGCAGGGTGTGTTGTTCCCGCAGGGCGCGGACGGTCGGCGCAGCACCGCCGGCACCGGACAGGGGGTGTGGGCCGACGCCGTCCGCGGCGTCGATGCCGCGCTCGCCGATCGCATCGAGGCGGCCCGCGACTGGCGCAGGGACTACATCGAGGCCGTCGTCGCGCACACCGCGGCTGCCACCCGCACCGACCGGGGTGCGGTCGAGGTCGCTCGAGCCGGGCTCGCCTCGCTGGGCCGGCGGCTGCGCTTCGAGCGGGACGGCGAGCGCTCCTCGGTGGCCGAGGCGGTCGCTGCCGGTGGCTCGGCCCCCGCTTCGCAGACCATCCGCGGCGAGGGCGAGCGACAGCGCGAGCTGGTGCTGCCCTACCGGGGCGACCAGCTGCGTGGCGACGCGTTGCGCCGGCAGGTCGACGCGTGGGTGGCGCGCGGCGCCTTCGAGCCGTCGTGCGGCGCCGCACTGCACCGGGTGCTCGACGAGCCGGACTGGCTGGACCTGTCGGACCGGGCCTTCGCGCTGCTCGGCGCCGGCGCCGAGATGGGGCCGCTCGGGGCGCTGTCGCGCTGGGGCGCGCATGTCGTGGCTGTCGACGTACCGGGTCCGCAGGTCTGGGAGCGGATCATGCGCATGGCGCGGTCCGGCGCCGGCAGCCTCACCGTCCCGGACGGCGAGCCGGGCCTCGACCTGCTGACCAGGACACCCGAGGTCGCGGCGTTCGTGCGCGCGGCCGCGCCAGGGATGCCGATGACGATCGGCAGCTACGCGTACGCCGACGGCGCCCGGCACGTCCAGCTGGTGCACGCCAGCGACACCATCGTGGATCTGCTGCTTCGCGAGCGGCCGGGCACCACCTACGCCGAGCTCGCGACGCCGACCGACGCCTTCGCGGTGCCGGCCGAGGTGGTCGCCGAGTCGCGGCGACGGTGGGGCAGCCGCGGGCTGCTCGGTTCGCTGCAGGCGCCGGCCCGGGCCGCAGGGCTCTACGCGCCGGCGTACAGCACCCAGGCCGAGCGCGAGGACGGTACGACGGTCGGCATCGCCGATGTGCTGGTGCCGCAGCAGGGCCCCAACTACACGCTCGCCAAGCGGGTGCAGCGCTGGCGCGCACTGGTCGAGCAGGCCGACGGCTACGACGTGTCGGCGAACGTCGCGCCGGCGACGACCACCCACTCGGTGACGAAGAACCGGCTGCTCGCGGCGGCGTACGCGGGCGCCGGGCGGTTCGGCGTGGAGATCTTCTCGTCCACCACGAGCCGCGTGTTGATGGCCGCGCTGCTGGTGCACGACCTTCGCGCGGCCGCAGCCGCCCCGCAGCACCCGGACGACCTGTTCGTCACGGCCGCCGCGCACGGCGGGCTGTGGCGGGTGGCGTACAGCCCGCGGTCGGTGCTCGGGCTGGCTGCGGTCGCCGGGCTGCCGCGGGCGCTGCTGCGGCGCGGCTGAACCCGTACATTCCCCGGGTGACCCGCCGCCTGATCTGCCTCGTCGCCGTCAGCACCGCCACCGTCGTCGCGCTTGCCGGCTCCGCTGCCGCCGGCGGCGGTGGCGGCGTGTCGGGCGGCGGCGACCCGTACTTCCCGAAAGCCGGCAACGGTGGCTACCAGGTCGAGGACTACAACCTCTCGATCCGCTACGAGCCGGCGGCGAGGGCCTTTGTGGGCGACGCGGTGCTGAGCGCCGTGGCCAAGGCCGACCTGACGAGCTTCACGCTTGACCTGCGCGACTTCCGGGTCGTCTCGGTGGGTGTCCAGGGTGCGCCGGCGACGTTCGAGAAGAAGCCGGGGGAGCTGCGGGTGTTCCCCGCGCAGCCACTCGTCAGGGGCCAGGCGTTCCGCGTCGAGGTCGCCTACGCCGGCACCACCGGGCGACCGCTCGACGCCAGCGGGGCGCTGTACGGCTGGGTCTCGACCCCCGACGGGGCGTTGGTCGCGAACGAGCCGGAAGGTGCCTCGACCTGGTACCCGGTCAACGACGTCCCGACGGACAAGGCGACGTACACCTTCCGGGTCGACGTGCCGGTGGGCAAGACCGCCGTGGCCAACGGCGACCTGGTGTCGGAGGTGACGCGGGCCGGGCGGACGACCTGGACGTGGCGGGCCGACCAGCCGATGGCCAGCTACCTGTCGACGGCGAGCATCGGCAACTTCGTGCTCACCAGGTCCCGTACCGCGAGCGGGCTCGCGATCATCAACGCCGTCGACACCGGTGTCGGCCCGCAGGCGCGCGAGCGGGCCCGCCAGTCGCTGGCACGACAGCCCGAGATGATCGATTTCTTTGCAGCGCGTTTTGGCCCGTACCCGTTCAGCTCGTACGGGGCGATCGTCGACGACGACAGCGTCGGATACGCGCTCGAGACGCAGACCCGGCCGCTGTACTCCGGCGCGCCGGACGAGAGCACGGTCGCCCACGAGCTGTCGCACCAGTGGTTCGGCGACAGCGTCACGCCCAGCACGTGGCGCGACATCTGGCTCAACGAGGGCTTCGCGACGTACGCCGAGTGGCTGTGGGACGAGCACCGCGGCGGTCCGTCCCTGCAGGCGCAGCTCGACCGGGTGCTCGCGGTGCCGGCCGGCGACTCGTTCTGGCAGGTGGCACCTGGTGACCCCGGGGTGCCCCAGCTGTTCGGGACAGCGGTGTACGCCCGAGGAGGCGCGGCGCTGGTGGCACTGCGTACCAAGATCGGATCGAAGCCTTTCGACCTGCTGCTCAGGCGCTGGGCGTCGGCCAACGCCGGCGGCAACGTCTCCACCGCCGACCTGGTCGCCCTGGCGTCGCGGGTCGCCGGCCAGGACCTCGCGCCGTTCTTCGCCACCTGGATCGACGCTCGGGGCAAGCCGACGGCCTGGTAGGGACACCGTGCCGCACGTCCTACCCGCGACCCTGCGCGGGCTGCCCCGCGAAACCTTTGTCCTTGCGGTCGTCGCCTTCTGCGTCGCCCTCGGGTTCGGCATCGTCGCCCCCGCGATCCCGCTGTTCGCGCTCCAGTTCGGCGTCAGCACGACAGCCGCCGGGGCGGTGGTCTCCGCCTTCGCGCTGATGCGGTTCGTGTCCGGCCTGGGCAGCGGCCGGCTGGTGGACCGGGTCGGGGAGCGGGCCGCGCTGGTCGGCGGGATCGCGGTGGTGGCCGTGTCCTCGCTGGTTGCAGGGCTGTCAGTGAGCTACCCGCAGCTGCTCGTCCTGCGGGGCGTCGGCGGCGTCGGGTCGGCGGTGTTCACCATCGCCGCGACGAGTCTGCTGCTGCGGGTGGCGGCCGCGTCGCAGCGCGGGCGCACGCAGAGTGTCTACCGCGGTGGCTTCCTACTCGGCGGGATCATCGGGCCGGCGCTCGGCGGGGCGGTCGTCGGTGTCTCGCTGCGCGCACCGTTCTTCCTGTACGCCGGGACGCTCGGGCTCGCCGGGCTCGCCGGAGCGCTGCTGCTCCCCAAGGGCGAGCCCGGCCACGGGGTGGCCGACGACGGCCAGCGGGGTGCCGCCGCGGGTGTCAGGACCACGCTGGCCGAGGCGATGGCCTCACCGTCGTACCGCGCCGCGCTGGTCGGCAACTTCGCCACCGGCTTCTCGGTGCTCGGGGTACGCAGCACGCTGGTACCGCTGCTCGTCGTGCAGGGCCTGCACCTGACACCCGGCTGGATCGGCGCGGCGTTCCTGGTGTCGGCGCTGGTACAGGCAGTGCTGCTGCTGCCCGCCGGGCGGGCGGTCGACACGGTCGGGCGACGGCCCACGCTGGTGGCCGGTGGGCTCGCGACCGCGGCCGCGCTGGTCGCCCTCGCCGCGGCCGTGGGGCCGGTGTCACTGCTGCTCGCGATGACGGTGTTCGGCGTCGGCGGTGCGCTGCTCGGCGTGGCGCCAGCGGCGATCGTCGGCGATGTCGTGCAGGGCAAGGGCGGGACCGCCGTCGCGGTCTGGCAGATGGCCAGCGACTTCGGCTCGATCGTCGGCCCGCTCGCCGCCGGGCTTCTTGTCGACCGCGCGTCGTTCGCGGTCGCGCTGCTGGTCAGCGCGGTCGTGGTTGGCGTGTCGGGCCTGCTGGGGCTGACCGTCCCCCGGCAGTTGCCGGCCGCGGTGTGAGCCCGCGACCGGCCCGCCGGACTCAGACGCCCAGGCGCCTGGCGGCCAGCTCGGCCCCCTGCTCACGGGCGGTGATCTTCTGGAACGCGATGTCGCGCGCGAAGTCCGGCGACCCGTGTCTGGGCTTCTCGTCGATGCTGAACGGGCTGAAGCCACAGTCGTCGGTCGCGCCGAGCTGGTCGACCGGGATGTGCCGGGCGGCCAGGACCAGGTCTGCGGCGACCTGCTCCGCGGTCTCAACGGTCGGGTTGAGCGGGTCGATGACGCCGATGAAGGCGACCTGCTTCACCCCGTTGGCGTCGGCCCGGATGCTGTCGCCGATCAGCCGGTAGACCCGCTCCTTGTCGTCCTCGCTGGCCAGCTGGATGAGGAAGTAGCCGGCGTTCATCCGGAACAGGCTGGGCAGCAGCTCGGCGTAGTCGACCTCCTTGCTGTGTACCGAGTCCATGTCACCCCCCGGGCAGGTGTGGATGCCGATGTTGACCCGCTCCTCGGCCGAGAAGCGGTCCAGGACCCGGTTGTTCAGCTCGATGAACGTCTCGAGCAGGTTCTCGTTCGTCCACGGGTTGCGGGCGTCCTTCTTGCCCGCCAGGCGCCCCTCTGTGAAGTCGACCGACACCCGCACCGCGCCTGCCTCGAAGGCCTTGCGGATGTCCTTCTCGGCCTCGTCGCACAGGTCGTCGAGGAACTGCTCGCGGGAGTAGCCGTCGAGCTCGTCCTTCAGCGGGTACAGCAGATACAGCATCGACGGCGCAATGACGGCCTGCTTCATCGGCTTGGTGGCGTACGGCGCCGACTGGCTGAGCAGGTCGGCGGCGTAGGTCTTGTAGCGGAACGGCCCGCCGGTCAGGCGCGGCAGCTGCCGGTGGTGGCCGTCGTCGAAGATGGCAAAGTACTGCCCGTCGCCGGCGAGGTTGTCGGCCAGGCCGGTGCCGGCGAGGGTGTCGGCGAGCGGATACGTCGCAAAGCTCGACGCCCGCTGCTCACCGTCGGACACGATCGGCGTGCCGGTCGCCTCCATCCGCTCGACCGAGTCCTTGGCCGCGGCGTCCTGCTCGACCGTCAGCTGCTCCTTGGTGATCTCTCCGCGGTCGTACGCCGCGATGGCGCTCTGCAGCTTCATGGGTCGCGGCAGCGACCCGACGTTCTCGGTGGGGATCGGCACTGGCGGGCTCCTGAGGGTTGTCACGTTGGCGTCCTGCGGACCCTATGGGAACCGGTCCAGCCGTGATGGGGTGTGGTCATGAGCGACCTCGACTTCTGGTTCGACCCCGTCTGCCCGTTCGCCTGGATGACCAGCAAGTGGGTGCGCCTCGTCGCTGCGCAGCGCGACTACGACGTGCAGTGGCGGTTCATCTCGCTGCGGCTGCTGAACCGGCACGTGGACTACGCATCCCAGTTCCCGCCCGAGTACGAGGCCGGGCACACCGCCGGCCTGCGACTGCTCCGGGTCGCCGCCCGGGCGCGCGCCGAGTGCGGGCTGCAGGCCGTCGGACCGCTGTACGAGGCGTACGGCGCGCAGATCTTCGAGGTCGACCGGCCCGATCCGGTGCCGGTGCGGCTCGCGGGCGGGGACCTGCTTGCGACGGTGCTCGACGCCGCCGGGCTGCCTCGCTCGGTCGGCGATGCGCTCGACGACCCCGCGTGGGACGCCGGGATCCAGGCGGAGACCGACGCGGCGCTGGCGCTGACCGGCAAGGATGTCGGGACACCCATCCTGCACTTCGAGCCGCCGGCGGGCGTTGCGTTCTTCGGGCCGGTGATCAGTCGGCTGCCGGGCGAGGGCGAGGCTGTCGAGCTGTGGGACCACGTTGTGGGGCTCGCACGGTTCCCGGGCTTCGCCGAGCTCAAGCGCAGCCTGCGCGAGCTGCCGCAGCTGCCGGCGCTCGGTGTCGCGGCCGACGAGCCCGGCGTGCAGCAGGACTGGCATGGCGGCAGCCGGCGGCTCAAGCGGTAGGCCGGTTGTCCACAGTCGGCGATCCGACCCTGGCGTGCTGGGTTGTCGCGGCGGACCCTGCCCGTCATGGCCGCTCCCGCCCTGACCCTGCGCAGCCCCGGCGAGATCGCTGCCGTCGTGCCGTACCTCACCGGCTTCGTCCCCCACGAGAGCCTGGTGGCGATCGGGCTGCGCAAGCGCCGGGTGGGGCTGACGATGCGGGTCGACCTGGCCGACCTGCAGGCCTCGGTCGATGACGTTGTCACCGCGATGGGCAGAGACCGCGCGACCGTGTGTCTGCTGGTCGTGCTGACCTCGCTCCCGTCCCCCGACGGCTTACCGATGGCGGCCAGTGTCGAGCTGCTCGAGCGTCGGCTGGACGCACGGCGCATCGAGGTGCGCGAGGCCCTGCTCGTGCGGGACGGCCGCTGGTTCTCCTACCGCTGTACGCGCGCCTGCTGCCCCGCGTCCGGCACCCCGGTCGAGCCCGCGAGCCCTTCCGTGGTGGCGACGTACGCGTACGTCGGGCGGGTGGTGCTCGCCTCCCGCGAGGAGCTGGTCGAGAGCCTGGCGCCGCAGCTCCCGCTCGGGCCGGCGATCGCCCGACGCCTGCAGGCTGTCGCGTGTGAGGCGCTCGCCGGGGTCGGCGACCCGGCGGTCGAGCTCGCGCGCTGGGCGGCCGCCCTGGACGCCTGGGAGCAGCGACCGACGGCCCTGCCGCCCGGTGACTCGGCCGCCCTCGCGGTCGGGCTGCACCTGGTCAGCGTGCGTGACGTCGTGGCGTCGTGGGGACTGCGCCGCCACGACCCGCTACTCGGGCTGCTCGGGCAGCTCTGCCGGGCCGTCGTGCCGCCCGACGACGCGCCGCTTTGCTCGGTGCTTGCCTGGGTCGCATACTCCCAGGGCAATGGCGCGCTCACCCGCGTCGCGCTGGATCGGGCGCTCGCCACCGACCCGTCGTACCCTCTCGCGCAGCTCCTGCTGGCCGCGCTCGACGGGATGCTGCCGCCCGCAGGGGTGCGAGCAGTGCTGCGGAGGGCGGCGTGATATTCCTGGCGCACCGCGCGGACCCCACCCGGCCGGCTCTGCACCTTGCGGTCTGCCGGTCAGCGCGAGTTGCGCAGCAGATCATGCTCGGTGAAGGCGCCGGGCAGCACCTCGCGGTAGAGCTCCTCGAGCGGCAGGTCGGCCTCCTCGCCGAGCACGGCAGCCATCGCCGCGAGGCATTCCAGCCCGGCGCGCAGCAGGGCGTCGCGGCTGAGTCGCTCGACGGCGCGCTCGGGGTCGACGGCGCGGTCGTCGGGCAGCAACGGGCCGAGGTCGACGGCCAGCGGGTCGTGCGCCGGCGCCAGCCGCAGCAGGGCGGTGAGCAGCCAGCGGGGCCCGCGTGGGCCGCCCGGCACCGCACCGAGCAGGTCGGCGACCTGCAGCCGACGTACGGACTCGTCCTGCTGGGGGTCCAGCCCAACCAGTAGTGATGCCGCGGCGCACACCAGGCCGTCGAGCAGGTCGAGGCTCTCGACGTCGTCCTCGAGAAGCTGAACGACCAGGTCCACCACGCTGTCACGGTCGGCACCGTCCAGCAGGGCCGCGAGCGCCGCTGACGCGGCCGCGGTCGGCGGGAGCAGCAGCCACGCACCCGGACCGACACCCGCACGAGCCCGGACGAACCGGGCCAGCCCCAAGCACGCCCGCAGGCGGTCCTCGACATGCGTGTCGTCGGCGTCCTGCGCCGCTTTCAGGGCCGGCAGGATGCGCTCGACGCGTCTACCCGCCACCTCGAGGGCGGCCGACGCCAACGCCTGCGCCGTGCCACGCAGCCACAGCCGCCCGGGGGGGCCCTCGGCGAGGACCCGCCCAGCGAGGCCCTCCGCCACGCGGGCCTCGCCGGCGGCGGCCAGGGCCAGCTCGACCCAGAGCCGGGCCAGCCTCAGCAGCGCGGCGTCGTCGACCATCTCCAGCCTGGCAAGGACCTGCTCCTCCGGCTCGTCCGGGCCGAAGGCGCGTCGTGCCAGCTGCGCCACCAGCCGGACAGCAGCCCGGACGCTCTCGTCGCGGTCGGCGGAGGCGATCACGAGCTCCATCGCGATCTCGGTCTCGGACCCGGTGCCGGCCGCGAGCGCGCCAGGAAGAGCACCGAGCAGGCGGTGCTCCTCGGCCTCGAACGGGCCGAGCCCGGCGAGCACCGCCGCTGTCGCGTCCGGACCGGCGACCCGCACCGCCGCGGCGAGCGCCGCGCACAGCCGTGCGCCGATCTCCACCTGCGCGAGCTCCGGCGCGTAGACCAGCGCCTGGACGAGCCGGCCGCTGGCCTCGGCCGCGTCGAGGTCGCCGCGGAAGTGCGCGAGGACCGCGTCGGCAACCACCTGCACGGCCGAGGCGTCTGCGGCCCGGTCGTGGGCGTCGTCGTGCAGGAGCAGCTCGAGGTCCTCAGCCAGCCAAGGGGTGAGTCGACCGCGTAGCGCCTCGGCCAGGTCGGCCACCGGCAGCTGCAGCTCCGCGGCGAGCTGCTCGCAGTCGACCGGTTGCGCCCAGAAGCCGGGCCCGGGCTCGGCGTCGATGACTGCGAGCAGCACCATCCGGCCGTCGTCACCCGACTGGCCCGGCAGCGCGGCGACGAACGGCGCCAGCGGGAGCGACCAGGTCACCGCCTGGTCGTCGGCCAGCACCCGCACGGTGACCGTGCCCGAGGCCGGTCCGTCGGACGACACGTCGACCCGTACGGCGGGGGCGTCGAGCCGCTCGCGTACGGCCGCCGGCAAAAAGGTGTGCAGCACGACGGCGGGCTCGAGCGTGCTGTCGGCGTGGACATGCAGCACCGCGCCGGCAGCACAGGCGTACACGGGAGGGGTGTGCTGCTCGGGCATGCTCACGGGGTCAGTCTCACAGCGCCATCCTCACGCGAAGCCGGTGACCCCGTGCGGACGGTATGGCTCCTCGAGCAGCGCGAGCTCGTCGGTCGACAGCGTTATCGCCGCCGCCGCGACCGCGTCGTCGAGGTGCGACAGCTTCGTGGCGCCGACGATGGGAGCGGTGACGGCCGGGTTGGCCAGCACCCAGGCCAGCGCCACCTGCGCCCGCGGTACGCCCCGCCCGGCGGCGACCTGCGCGACCCGCTCGACGATCCGCTCGTCGCCCGGCTCATACAGGGTGCCGCCGAACTCATCGGTCTGCGACCGCTCCGTCGAGGAGTCCCAGTCCCGGGTCAGCCGGCCGCGCGCGAGCGGGCTCCAGGGGATGACGCCGATGCCCTCGGCCGCGCACAGCGGCAGCATCTCGCGCTCCTCCTCTCGCTGCAGGAGGTTGTAGTGGTCCTGCATCGACACGAACCGCGTCCAGCCGTGCCGCTCGGCGACGTGCAGCATCCGGCTGAACTGCCAGGCCCACATCGACGAGGCGCCCACGTAGCGCACCTTGCCCACGCGTACCAGGTCGTGCAGCGCCTCGACCGTCTCCTCGACGGGGGTGTGCGGATCGAAGCGGTGGATCTGGTAAAGGTCGACGTAGTCGGTGCCGAGTCGACGCAGACTGGCGTCGATCTCGGTCATGATCGCGACCCGGGACAGGCCGGCGCCGTTCGGGCCGGACCGCATCCGGCCGTGCACCTTGGTCGCGATCACCACGTCTTCGCGGCGGGCGAAGTCTCGGACGGCCCGCCCGAGGATCTCCTCGCTGCTCCCCGCGGAGTAGACGTTGGCGGTGTCGAAGAAGGTGACCCCGAGCTCGAGTGCACGCTTCAGGAACGGCCGGCTCTGCTCCTCGGGCAGCGTCCAGGAGTGGCCGCCGCTCGCGGGCTCGCCGTAGCTCATGCAGCCCAGGCAGATCCGTGAGACCTCCAGCCCGGTTGCCCCGAGCCGTACCTGCTCCACGCCGTCCCCCGTCCGTCGGTAACGCCGTACGTCCGACCGTACGTGTCGGCGCGACGGGTAGGCAGGGACCGCCTGGTAGGACAGCCGCATGACCTGGACCGACCCCGGTGCCTTCGTGGTGGCCGACGGCGTGCATCGCATCCCGCTCCCGCTGCCGCAGGACGGTCTGCGGGCCGTCAACGTGTACGCCGTCGAGGCCGCGGACGGGCTGGTGCTCGTTGACGGGGGCTGGGCGGTACCGCAGGCCCGCGAAGCGCTGCTGGCCGGGCTCGCCGCGATGGGTGCCGGGCTGGGTGACGTCCGTCGCTTCCTCGTCACGCACGTGCACCGCGACCACTACACCCAGGCGGTGGTGCTCCGGCGCGAGACGGGCGCGAGCGTCGGGCTGGGGCTGGGTGAGAAGCCGACGCTGGACCGACTGGCCGACCCGGGGCGCCATCCGCTGGCCAGTCAGGTCGACCAGCTCGAGCGCCTCGGCGCCCCCGAGCTGGCCGACGCGACCCGGCAGGCGACCGCGGGACACCGCGTCGACCTCGCGCAGTGGGAGCCGCCGGACGACTGGATCGAGCCCGGTGACCTGCCGCTCGCCGGTGGCCGGGTGCTCGAGGCCGTCGCGACGCCCGGACACACGGCGGGGCACCTGGTGTTCCACGACCTCGCGGCCGGGCTGCTGTTCGCCGGCGACCACGTGCTGCCGACCATCACGCCGTCGATCGGGTTCGAGTCGGTGTTGTCGGCCGACCCACTGGGCGCCTTCCTGCGCTCGTTGGCCCTGGTCCGCGCGCGGCCCGACGCCGCCCTGCTGCCGGCCCACGGCGTCGTCACGCAGAGCGTGCACGCGCGGGTTGACGAACTTGTCGCCCACCACGGCCGGCGTCTGGACGAAGCGCACGCCGCGGTCACGGGTACGGGGGACTGCGCCGCCGTCGTCGCCGGCCGGCTGCTCTGGACGCGCAGGCTGCGCAGGTTCGAGGAGCTCGACCACTTCAACCAGATGCTTGCGGTGTTCGAGACCGGCGCCCACCTTGACCTGCTGACTGCCCAGGGCCGGCTGGTCCGCGAGGAGCCTGAACGGGTGCTGCGCTACCGCTGACTGCCATCGGAGTGCCAGAGTGCCGATCTGTCACTACTGACAGTCATAGTCCAGTCGGATTGCTCCATCTGGCCGATCGCCTGCGTCACCCTGTGCCACAGTGCGCTCGCCTGGGCACCGGCTCTGGGTAAGGGGGTCAATCCAGGTGCGAAGAGGTCTGTGTGCCGGGCTCCTGCTCGGCGTCATCATCGCCGGGACGACCGCACTCGCGGCGCCTGCGTCCGCCATCGCCGGCGCGGTCGCGCCCGCTGCAGCCGGGCCGCTCGACGTGCCGTGGCGCGACGACTTCAACACCCTGGACCCGAATGTCTGGCGGGCGGTGGACAACGGCTGCTACAAGCCGACCAACGCGACAGTGACCGGAGGTCAGCTGCACCTCAACATCGCCAAGGGCACGACCTTGGACTGCCCCTACACCTGGGTGCGCTACAACACGTACGGCAAGAAGGACTTCGGACCGGGGACGATAAGCGCCCGGATCCGTTTCAATACCGCGCCCGGCTCCTGGCAGACGTTCTGGTTGACCGGCGGCAGCGGGCGCGTCTACCCGAGCAACGGTGAGATGGACGTCGCCGAGATCATCGGTCGCGAGCCCACGACCACCCACGCCGCCCTGCACAGCGCGTACCGCTCGAACCCGAGCAACCCGACCCGGCGCTGCGATGTAGGCGGCGCCACACCCTTCCCGGTCGACAAGATCTGGCACACCTACTCGGTGACCTACAGCGCCACCAGTGTCACGTTCAAGATCGACAAGACGGTGCTGGGGACGTACAAGCCTGGAACGATCTGCGAGTTCCCGTTCGGCGACCGTCAGCGCATCCAGCTCAGCGCGCGGACTGGCAAGTACGGCGGCACGGTCGACCCGACGAAGTACCCGCTGGCGTACGACGTGGACTGGATCGCCTACACACCCGCCACGGTGTAGTTCGCTGCGGGGGCTCAGGGCTCGGGCGCCTGGTCTGCGCCCCGGCCAGCGACCCCGGCCGTGATGTCGCCCCACGTCGGCACCGCCGCGCGCCTGGCCTTGGCGCCGGCCTTGCGCGGTGGCGCCTGGGGGGCCGGGGTCGGCCGACTGGATACCGGCCGCAACACCGCCCCCAGCGCATCGTCTGACACCGGGCCCAGTCGCAGGGCGTGCCGCGCGGCCTCGTCGATGGCGTGCACCCTGACGCTGGCAGGGTCCCAGCGCAGCCGGACAGCTTCGCGCCCGCACTGCGCGCGGACCTCCCAGCGGCCGGGCTCCAGCAGCCAGGCGTCCCAGGTCAGCAGTTCGGGATCCTGGGCGAGCCGGACCATGTGTTCAGCGACCAGCTCGCCGACCGGGCGGCTCTCGACCTGGGCCCGCTGTGCGCGGGCTGCCTGGTGCTCGCGTTCGGCCAGCACCGGCCCCTCGTACCGCATCACGTGCTCGATCGGCACTCCGGACTCCTCGGCGATGTCTGCCGCGCTCTCACCGCTGCGGATGCGGTCCTGGATCTGGCGCGGCGACGGCGGGGGCTGGTCGGCGAAGGGCAGCGACGGCTGACGCGAGGTGGGGACGTCACGAAGCGGCAGCTCGAAGGTGTCGTTACCGGAGCGCAGCACCAGGCGCAGGCCGTCGCTGGTCAGGCCGACCACGGTCAGAGGACGCACGGCGACACCTTGCCACGGCGGCGGCTCCGTACGGGCGCGCGGCCGGATGTCGGACCCGCGGGGTAGACAGTCCGCGTGCTGGAGGTCCACCGCGGGGAACGGACGGCAGCGCTCGCCGAGGCGCTGGGCACGCTGCTGCGTACGCCACTGCCCGACGCGTTCGCCATCGACGTCGTCGCGGTGCCCGCGCCGGGCGTGGAGCGTTGGCTCGCACAGCAGCTGTCCGGCGTCCTCGGGGCCGGCCAGGCGCGTGACGGTGTCTGTGCCGGGGTCGAGTTCCCCTCGGTGGCCCGGCTGTTCGATGACACCCTCGAAGCTGTCGCCCCGGCCGGCGACGACGGGTGGCGGCAGCCGGTCTGGCCGTTGCTGGAGGTCATCGACGAGTGCCTCGGCGAGCCCTGGTGCGCCGTCCTCACCCGGCACCTCCGCGGTGGGCAGGACAGCCAACGGCGGGGGCGCCGCTGGGCGGTCACCGCGCACATCGCCGAGTTGTTCCGGTCCTATGGCTCCGCACGACCCGAGATGCTGCGGGACTGGGCTGCCGGCCGGGACACCGACGGCAGCAGCGGGTTGCCTCCCGATCTGGCGTGGCAGGCCGAGCTCTGGCGCCGGCTGCGCGCCCGGCTGGGGCCGGGCCCGGCCGAGCTGCTCGACGAGCGGTGCGCGGCATTGCGCGCCGACCCCGCCCGGTCCAGCCTGCCGGGGCGGCTGAGCCTGTTCGGCCCGACCCGCCTCACCGCCGACCAGCTTGCGGTCCTGGGAGCGCTCTCCGACCACCGCGACGTGCACCTGTGGCTGCCGCACCCGAGCCCGGCGCTGTGGACGGCCCTGCACGGCCGTACCGCGGTATGTCGTCGGGACGACCCGCCGGCGACACTCGCCCGCCACCCGCTGCTGCGCAGCCTGGGTCGCGACGTGCGCGAGCTGCAGCTGCGCTTGCCGCCGCACACCGACACCCACCATGGCGGGCCGCCGCTCCCGCCAACGCTGCTCGGGCGGCTGCAGGCCGACCTGCGTGACGACCTGACGCCGAGCCGGGTGGCGCCCGACGCCAGCCTGCAGGTGCACGCCTGCCACGGGCCGGCCCGTCAGGTGGAGGTGCTGCGCGAGCTGCTGCTGCGGTTGTTCCAGGACGACCGGACGCTTGAGCCGCGCGACGTCCTGGTGCTGTGCCCGGACGTGGAGACCTTCGCGCCGCTGGTGTCGGCGGCCTTCGGCCTGGGGCCCGGCCTGCCGCATCCCGGCCATGCGCTGCGCGTCCGGCTCGCCGACCGCAGCCTGCGCCGGACCAACCCGCTGCTCGACACCGTCGCCAGCCTGCTGGAGCTGGCTGGCGGCCGGGTGACGGCCAGCCAGGTGCTCGACCTGGCGGCGAGCCCGCAGGTGCGCAAGCGGTTCGGCCTGGCCGACGAGGACCTGGAGCGGGTCCGCGACTGGGTGGCGCGCTCCGGGGTCCGCTGGGCGCTCGACGCGCCGGGCCGGCGGCCGTACGGGCTGGAGCAGGTCCCGCAGAACACCTGGCGGGCCGGTCTGGACCGGATCCTGCTGGGGGTGACGACGTCGGAGGACGAGCCCGTGTGGCTCGGCCTCGCGCTGCCGCTGGACGACGTGGACAGCAGCGACATCGACCTCGCCGGACGGCTCGCCGAGCTGCTCGACCGGCTGGCAGTGGTACTGGCGCAGCTGACCGGCGAGCACCCGGTGGCGCAGTGGACGGGGGCGCTCGCCGAGGCTCTCGACGTGCTCACCGAGGTCACGGACGCCGACGCCTGGCAGCTCGCCCAGGCCCGCCGCGAGCTCGCCGAGGCGGCCGAGGGCGCGCGCAGCGTGGTCGGGCTCGCCGACGTGCGGGCGGCGCTGGCCGACCGGCTCCGCGGTCGGCCGACCCGCGCCGGCTTCCGCACCGGTGACCTGACCGTCTGCACGCTGGTCCCGATGCGCTCGGTGCCGCACCGGGTGGTGGTGCTGCTCGGGCTCGACGACGGCGTCTTCCCGCGGGCGGCGGGCGTTGACGGGGACGACGTGCTCGCCCGCGACCCGCGGGTGGGGGAGCGCGACGCCCGCAGCGAGGACCGCCAGCTGCTCCTGGACGCGGTGCTGTCCGCCGGCGACCGGCTGGTCGTCCTGCACACCGGGGCCGACCCCGTCAGCGGCGCGCTGCGACCGCCTGCCGTCCCGGTCGGCGAGCTGCTGGACACGGTCGAGGCGATGGCGCCGGGCAGCCGTGGCCAGGTCGTCGTCAGGCATCCACTTCAGCCGTACGACGTACGCGCGTTCACCGGCCCGACCCCCTTCAGCTTCGACCCGGTGAGCCTGGCCGGCGCTGTCCGGGCCGGCCGGCCGCGCCGGGCACCCACCGCGCGTGCCCCGTTGCCGCCCCGATCCGGGCCGGTCGACCTGGCGGAGCTGGTGTCCTTCGTCGAGCACCCGGTCCGGGGCTACCTGCGAGGGCGGCTCGGCCTTACCTTGCCCGGCGAGGACGACGAGGTCGCCGACGCGCTGTCAGTGACCCTGGACGCGCTGCAGGAGTGGGCCGTCGGCGAGCGACTCCTCGACGCGGCCCTGCGCGGGCTCGACCCGGCGGTGAGCCGACGGCGCGAGTGGCTGCGCGGGACCCTGCCGCCGGGTCCGCTCGGCGGCCGGGTGCTCGAACGCGTACAGGAGCGGGTGACCCCGGTCGCCGGAGCGGCGGCCCCCCTGCTCGCAGCGGCGGCGCACTCCGTCGACGTGCGGCTCGAGCTCGACGGCCAGCTGCTGTCCGGCACGGTCAACGGGGTCCGCGACGGCGCAGCGGTGGCGGTGTCCTACTCCAGCCTGTCGGCCAGGCACCGCATCCGGGCCTGGGTGCTGGCCCTGGTCCTGGCGGTGGCCGGCGAGGGTGATCGGGCCGTCACCGTCGGGCGCTGGTCGCGGGGCGCGCGCACCTCCACGGTCACCGCGCCGGCCGACCCACGCGCTGCGCTCGTCGAGGTGCTCCAGCTGTACGCCCGGGGCAGCTGCGAGCCCCTGCCGCTGGCAGTGAAGACCTCCGCCGCGTACGCCGCGAGCCGGTTGGGCGGCAACAGCGTCGAGCAGGCCGTCGAGCGGGCCGGCCAGGAGTGGCGTAGCCGGTTCGGCGGTGAACAGCAGGACCGGCACCACCGGTACGCCTGGGGCGACGACACCGCGCTGACCGACCTGCTGGGCGCGGCGCCCGGAGCGGCCGAGAGCTGGCCGGGCGAGCCCACCCGGTTCGGGTCGCTGGCCTGCCGGCTCTGGTCGCCGGTGCTGCAGGCGGAGCAGCTCGCGTGACCACGCCGATAGCGGTCTCGGTGCCGTTCGACGTCTGCGGCGCGCTGCCGGCGGGCACCACGCTGCTGGAGGCGAGCGCCGGCACCGGCAAGACGTTCACCATCGCTGCCCTTGCGACCCGGTACGTCGCGGAGGGCGTCGCCGAGCTGTCGCAACTGATGTTGGTTACCTTCGGCAACGCTGCGTCCCGTGAGCTCCGCGATCGCGTACGAGAACGCCTCGGCACCGCCGAGCGGGGGCTCCGCGACCCCGCAGCTGCCCGCACGTCCGACGACGACGTGCTGCGACTGCTGGCGGCCGTGGGGGACGACGAGGTCCGGGTCCGCCGGGAACGGCTGGCGGTCGCGCTGGCCGGGTTCGACGCGGCCACGATTGCCACGACCCACTCGTTCTGCGCGCAGATGCTCACCGGGCTCGGCGTCGTGGCCGATACCGACCGCTCGGCGACCTTCACCGAGTCTGTCGACGACCTGGTCCGCGAGGTGGTCGACGACCTGTACCTGCGGCAGTGGGCCCGGGCGGGGGCCGGCCCGCCCGAGCTCAGCCATGACGACCTGCTGACGCTGGGCCGGCGAGCCGTCGGCAGCGACCGGTCGGCTGACCTGCGGCCGGACGGTGCGACCGGCCTGCCGGCGGTGCGCCGGGCAGCGGCGCAGCGCGTACGCGACGAGGTGGAGGCCCGCAAGCGCCGGCTCGGGCTGGTCGACCACGACGACTGGCTGGTGCTGCTGAGGCAGGCGCTGCAGGACTCGGAGCACGGCGCGGTGGCCCGAGAGCGGGTCCGGGCGCGCTACCGCGTCGTGCTCGTGGATGAGTTCCAGGACACCGACCCGGTGCAGTGGGACGTGCTGCGGCTGGCCTTCCACGACCACGCGGCCTTGGTGCTGATCGGCGACCCCAAGCAGGCGGTCTACGCCTTCCGGGGCGGCGACGTCACGACCTACCTCACGGCGTCGTCGGTCGCTACCTCGACGGCGACCCTGACCCGCAACTGGCGCAGCGACGGCCCGCTGCTGCAGGCGCTGGAGCTCGTGCTCGGCGGGGCGGCACTCGGTGACCCGCGGATCGTGGTCCGACCGGTCGAGACCGCCCATCCGGTGCCCCGGCTGGCCGGCGCGGGAGCGGCGCTGCGACTGCGCCGACTGGCCCGCACCGGGCACGGGTTGCTGCACCGAGGCCTGCCGAAGATGGACCCGCTGCGCGAGGCGGTCGCCCGCGACGTGGCTGACGACATCGTCGGCCTGCTGGCCCACCCCGCGCTGCTGCGCGGTCGCCCGGTCGAGCCCGGTGACGTCGCCGTGCTGGTACGCACCAACAAGCAGGGCGCGCTGGTCCGGGAAGCGCTCGGCCGCGCCCGCGTGCCCGCTGTGCTCTCGGGCGGCGCGAGCGTCTTCGCGACGCCGAGCGCCGGTTCGTGGCTGGTGCTGCTGGAGGCACTGGAGCAGCCGCACCGCGCCGGGCGGGTGCGCGCCGCCGCCCTCTCGGTCTTCCTCGGCGAGTCCGAGGGGTCGCTGGACGACGCCGGCGACGAGCTGACCGACCGGCTCGGCTCACGGCTGCGCGGCTGGGGGCAGCTGCTCGCCGCGCGAGGTGTCGCGGCGTTCTTCGAGGTGCTCGGCGCGGACGAGAGCCTGCCCGCCCGGGTGTTGGCCCAGCCCGACGGCGAACGGGTGCTCACCGACCTGCGGCACGTCGGGCAAGCGCTGCACGCTGCGGCGCGCGAGGAGTCACTCGGTGTGACCGCGCTGGTGGCATGGCTGAGACGGCGTCTCGCGCAGGCTGCCGTCGAGGGCAGCGACGAGCGCAGCCGGCGGCTCGAGTCCGACGCCGCAGCCGTACAGGTCATGACGGTGCACGTCAGCAAGGGGCTGGAGTTCCCCATCGTGTACGTGCCGTATGCCTGGGACCGCTGGACCCCCGACCAGGTCGACGTGCTGCGCCTGCACGACGACGACGGGCGGCGGGTGCTCGATGTCGGGGGGCGGCAGGCTCCCGGCCACGAGCGGGCGCGGGCGCGGCACGACGCCGAGGAGTCCGGCGAAGACCTGCGGCTGGTCTACGTCGCGCTCACCCGGGCCGAGTGCCAGGTCGTCCTGCACTGGGCGCCGTCCGGCAACACCGCAGCGGCGCCGCTGCACCGGCTGCTGTTCGGCGCGGCCGGCCGGGGGGAGCAGCCGACCGCACGCGTCCCGGTGCCCACCGATGCGGTGGCCGCGGCTCGCTTCGACGAGTTGGCCGCCGGCTCGGGCGACACCATCGCGAGCGAGGTTGCGCTGCCCGGCCCAACGGCCAGGTGGGAGCCGGCCCGCGCCGAGCCGCCGCCGCTGTCGGTGAGCCTGTTGACCCGCCGTGTCGACGCGGGCTGGCGCCGGACGTCGTACACCGCGCTCACGGCTGCGGCGCACCGCGACCTGGGTATCGGCGACCTGGGGGTGGGCAGCGAGCCGGACGGGCCGGGCAAGGACGACGAGCACGACGCGGCCGAAGGACCGGCTGTCGTGCCGCCGCCGGATTCGCCGGTGTCACCGCTGGCCGGGCTGCCGGGTGGTGCCGCGTTCGGCACGCTGGTCCACGAGGTGCTGGAGGACCCCGACCCGGCCGTTCTCGATGAGCGCTGCCGGGCCGCGGTCGCGCGGCGGGCGGGCAGCGGCATCGACCCCACCGCGCTGGCCGACGGCCTGCGGCCCGTCCTGCACACTCCGCTTGCGGACCTCGGCTGCACACTCGGGTCGATTGCGGCCTGCGACCGGCTGGCCGAGCTGGTGTTCGAGCTGCCGCTCGCCGGGGGAGACGACTCCCGGGCCGGCGCCTCGCTCGCCGACGTGGCCGCCCTGCTACGTCGCCATGACCTCGGTCCGGTCGCGGGTTACCCCGACCGGCTGGCGGAGCTCGAGCCGCAGGCGCTGCGAGGCTTCCTGACCGGCAGCATCGACCTGCTGCTGCGCCTGCCCGGCCCGTCGTACGCCGTCGTCGACCATAAGACCAACCGGCTCGGCGCCGACCCGCTGACTGCCTGGCACTACCGACCCGAGTCGCTCGCGGCCGAGATGCTGCGGTCTCACTACGTGCTGCAGGCCTTGCTCTACAGCGTGGCGACGCACCGCTTCCTGCGCTGGCGGCAGCCCGGGTACGAACCGGCGCGACACCTCGGGCCGGTGCTCTACACCTTCGTTCGTGGGATGTGCGGGCCGCAGGGCCCGGTGGGCGCGGGGGTGTTCCGGTGGCGCCCGCCGCCCGATCTGGTGGTCGGGCTGTCCGACCTGCTCGGGGGGGCGCCATGATCGCCGTCCGCGCCGAAGGGCTGCTGCGCATGTTCGCCGTGGCCGGGGTGCTTTCGCTCGCCGACGTGCACGTGGCACTGCGACTGGCCAGGCTCGGCGGCGACGACCGACCAGAGGTCCTGCTGGCTGCGGCTCTGGCGGTCCGTGGCGTACGAACCGGCTCGGTCTGCGTCGAGCTCGGCGCCGTCGCGGGCACCGCCGTGACCGACGAGGACGCGGCACCGGTCGAGCTCGACTGGCCGGCCGGCTGGCAGGCGCTGGAGGACAGTCCGCTGGTCGCCGTGGGTGAGCACGCCGACTACCGCCCGCTGCGCCTGGTCGACGGGTTGCTCTACCTGGACCGCTACTGGCAGCAGGAGCAGCTGCTGCGCCGCGAGCTCGAGGAGCGGGCCGCCCGGCCGGCGCCGGAGGTCGACCTGAGCCCCCTGCAGTGGCTGTACCCCGATCCGGGAGCCGACCGCCAGCGCCTGGCGGTCGCGGTCGCCGCCGGCCGCTGGGTCAGCGTGCTCACCGGTGGCCCGGGCACCGGCAAGACCCACACCGTGGCGCGGCTGCTGCGGCTGCTGCTGGAGCAGCCCGGCCGGCCGCCACGGATCGCGCTGACCGCGCCGACGGGCAAGGCCGCCGCCCGGCTGCAGCAGTCCGTGCAACAACAGGCGGCCGAGGTCGAGCTGCCGGCCGGCCTGACAGCCTCGACAGTGCACCGGCTGCTTGGCTGGCGGCCAGACAGCCGCAGCCGGTTTCGACATGATCAAGGCAACCGGCTGCCGTACGACGTGGTGGTCGTCGACGAGGCGTCCATGGTGTCGCTGACGCTGATGGCGCGGCTGATCGAGGCGGTCCCGCCGACCGCCCGGCTGGTGCTGGTCGGCGACCCCGACCAGCTCACCCCCGTCGACGCCGGCGCCGTGCTCAGCGACCTCGTCCACCGCCCGTCGCCGCTGCCGGGCGGCTCGGTCGCCGGGCCGGACTTCGACCTGGCGGCCGAGGAGCGCGACCTGGATGAGGAGGAACGCCGCCAGCTGCGCAACGGCGTCGTGCGCCTCCGGGTGCCGCACCGCTACGGCCCGGGCATCGGGGCTCTCGCCGAGGCCATCCGGCGTGGCGACGCCGACGCCGCGCTCGCGCTCCTGCACGGTGGCGGGGCGATTAGTCTGACCACCGACATCGACGGCCTGCGCGCGGAGGTGGTCCAGACCGCAGCCGAGCTGGCGCAGGCGGCTGGCGCGGGTGACGTCGACGCTGCCTTGACGCTGCTCGGCCGGCATCGGCTGCTGTGCGCGCACCGGCACGGCCCGTACGGCGTCTCGACCTGGAACGACCAGGTCGCCCGCTGGACCGGCAGCTCTTCGGCTGATCCGCAACCTGGCCAGCCCCTGCTGGTGACCGCCAACGACCACCACATCGGGCTCTACAACGGCGACACAGGGGTGGTGGTGCGCACCGCCGACGGCCTGCGCGCGGCTTTCGCCCGCGGCGCCGACCCGGTGCTGCTGCCGCTGTCACGGCTGTCGGCGGTGCAGACCGCGCACGCCCTGACCGTGCACCGCAGCCAGGGCAGCCAGTACGACGTGGTCACGGTGCTGCTGCCGACCCAGGCCTCCGCGATCCTCACCCGGCAGCTGCTCTACACCGCGGTGACCCGGGCCGGCCTGGGGGTCCGCGTGATCGGCACCGACGAGGTCGTCCGGGCAGCCATCGACCGGCAGGTGGTCCGCGCCAGCGGCCTGCGGCGGGTCGCCGGCGCCCTGTCCGGCACCGCCGGTGGCTGAGCATCGGCCGGCGGTGGGGTATGCCGTCCCGCATGCGACCCCTGGTGCTCCTGGACGTCGACGGTGTGCTGAACGCGCTCGGGCCGGCCGACGACTCCTGGGACGATTGGCAGCGCGGCTCGGCGGGTGCCCTGGGGCGCCACTGGCCGATCCGGTTCTCGCCGACCGTCGTCGATGCTGTCCGGGGCTGGGCGGCGACGGCCGACGTGCGGTGGCTGACCACCTGGGGCCACGCCGCCAACGATGGACTGCGCGACCTACTCGGCCTGCCCGAGCTGCCGGTCGCCGGGACTCCGGACGGCCCGGCCGCGCCCGCTGCGGATGAGCCCGGCGCCCTCTCGGCGGTGACCCCCGCCGGCCCTGACCGGCTGACCGGCACGTGGTGGAAGCTGGACGTGGTACGCGCACTGGTGGGCCGGCAGCCTGGGCGCCGGCTGGTCTGGGTCGACGACGATCTCGCCGCAGACCCCGCGGCCCGGGCGTGGCTACGCGGCCACGCCGACTGCCTACTCGTCGCTCCCGACCCGCTGACCGGTCTGGTGGCCCGCCAGCTGGCCGCGGTCCAGGCCTTCCTGCAGGCCCCGCCGTGAGGTGCATCGGCCGCCGCAGACCATGGACAACCCCCGCACACGAGTAAACACTTCGGGCAACGCCCGAGCGGATGGAGTCACCACGCCGCAGGCGCCATCCCGCGCCCGGGAGCCAGCCCATGACCTCTGTTCCTCCGCTCGGTCAGTCGCACGTGACCGGCGTCCTTGCGCACGTGCTGGACCAGCCGCACGCGGCGACCATGGCAGCCTTGGCCGACCCGGGCGTCGGGTCGCTCGCCGCCGTCACTTGGACGTCGACGCACCTGGCGGCAGTGGCCCGCGTGCTCCACCCGGTCGCCCGCCGGCTCCTGCCGCACGGCCGGGCGCGGCTGGGCCCTGTCGTCGAGGCGGACCGCGCGCTGCATCGCGCCCTGTGGCGTCTGGACCGCAGGCTGACCGGCGATGTTCATGTCGCCGGGCACGAGGTGCAAGCCCTCGAGCGGCGGGTCACCGCCGCGCTCGAGGACCACGCACAACGTGAGTGGGCACTGACAGAGGAGCTCGTGGGGCAGCTGTCAGACGCGGAGCAGGCCCTGCTGGCCCAGCGGATCAGCGACGCCGTGCGCAAGGCGCCGACCCGACCGCACCCGCACGCCCCGGCATCGGGCCCGGTGGCGGAACTCGCCTTTCGGGTCGATGCCGGCGCCGACCATCTGCGCGACCTGATGGACAGCAGGACCAACCCCGCCCCGAGCCAGGTCACGGTGCCGCGGGTGCCGGGCCGGTGGGGCGCTTACGTCATGGGCGCGCCGTACCCGCCGAACGCTGCCGACCAGGACGCAGATGCACAGGCGTAGGCCGCTTACGTAGCCTGTTGCTGCCCGGCGGTCGGGGTCTCAGTACCAGCCGTTGGACTGCGAGTGGGCCCACGCCGCACACGGCGAGCCATAGCGGTCGGCGATGTAGGACAACCCCCAGGTGATCTGGGTCTGCGCGCTCGTAGCCCAGTCAGCGCCGGCTGACGCCATCTTGCTGCCGGGCAGCGCCTGCGGGATGCCGTACGCGTCGCTGCTCGGATTGTCGGCGGACGTGCTCCAGCCGCTCTCGCGGTTCCACAGCTGGTCCAGACAGGAGAACTGGCTGCCCTGCCCGCGGGCCGCCAAGAGCGCCTGCGCGATGGCCCGGGCGTCGCCCGAGACGGCTGCTACGGGCGCGGGGGCCGCCGCGATGCTGCGTGAACGGCTCGCGCGGGCCGCCGCCGCCTGCTCCTGCGCGACACGGTCCGCCTCAGCCTGAGCGACAGCCTGAGCCTGAACCTGCGCGGCAGCCTGAGCCTGCGCCTCCACCGCGGCTGCCTGCTCGGCTGCGGTCTGCATCGTCGCCAGCGCCATCTGCTCACCGACTGCAGCGTCGGTCGCGGAGTACGAGGCCTGCAGGACGCGCAGGTCGATGGCCGGCATTCCGGGGTCTGGCCGGGCCGCGGCTGCGGCCTCGCGTGAACTCTCCGTCACGACGGTTGCCACGATTGGGACCGCGAGCACGCCCAGCGCACCGCTGAGCAGCGCCACCCGGCGTAGCGTTGCGCGCACCGCGCTGTCGCCTGGAGCGGTGCCAACAGAGTGTCGGCCATGGGAGCGGCCCGGTCGGGGCTGGGCGAGTGGGAGGCGGCCGGCGGCATGCCGACCACTGGACGGGCGTGTGCTCAAGGTGTGGAACCTCCGGGCAGCACCGCGCGCTCGCTGCCCGCAGGCATCAAGGACGGTGCTTCGGGTGGGGGACCGCGGTCCCAGCCACCGGGCGGACGAGCCTACGCAGGGGTGTCGGACAGCCATCGGGGCCGACCGGGCGCAGTCTCTCGCGTTCTCGGACTGGAGGTCACAGTAGGGTCACGGCTGGCGCCGAGGCAAACCCCGGACCGAGTGAGCGGTCTCACGTCGACCCGGTGTTCGGTCAGCCGCACACAGCGTCACCTAGAGCCTGGTGCCACTGAGAGCGTGATCTGTCTCGTCTCGGGCCGACCGGTCGCTGCCCACCACCGGCAGTAGTGGCCTGACGGGGCGTTCCGGGCCAGCGGCGAGGCGATGCCGGCCTTCGGGCGTGGCGTGGCGCGACCAGCCCTCTGCCGGCCTGGACCCTCAGCGACCGCCGGCAGCCGGCGCGTCCAGGCTGGCGAGCAGGTCGCCGGTCAGTTCCAAGAGGTCCTGGGCCGAGGCGACGGCCAGCTCTGAGAAGGCGCCGCTGCCGCGCCCGAGCACGATCCCGGCGAGGCCGCGACGGCCACCTCCGCGCGAAGCTGCGCACCGTCCAGGCCGGCTCGCTCGAAACGGGCCCGGAGCGGAGCGACGAGGCGGCCGTGCAGCTCGGCGCGGGCCGCCTCCTGCACCCCGGGCTCCTCGTGCGCGTGAACAGCGGCCTGGAACACCGGCCCGGCGCCCCGCCTGTCCAGGCGCTCGAGCAGCCCGGCGCGGCGGTCGCGCTCGAGCAGATCGGCCGGCAGCTGCCCGCCCAGCTCGGCCTTGAGCGCAGCCAGGTACAGCCCAGCTTTGCCGCCGAAGTGGCGGGCGATCAGGGCCGGGTCGACGCCGGCCCGTTCCCCGAGCTCGCGCACGGTTGTCCGTTCGTAGCCCCGTTCGGCGAACAGCTCGGCGGCTGCGGCCAGCAGCAGGTCCTGGCTCCGCCCCGTCCCACGCCGGCGCAGCGGCGTCACGCCTGCCATCAGGCGGCCCGTACGGCCAGGGCGTCGACGTCGTATCCGGGGCGGCCCTGCGCCGGCGGCCCAGACCTTGGCGGCCCGGACCTTGGCGGCCCGGACCGGGCCGACCCGCGCCGGCGGGGCAGCACGAAGCTGACGACGGCGGTGACCATCCAGAATATGCACCCGAGGGTGGCCGCGGTGCGGTAGCCCGAACCTTGCGGCAGTACCTGCCCGACGGGGGTGTGCGCCTGCAGGACGGTGGCCGACAGGGCGCTGCCTGCGCAGTAGCCGATGGTGCGCAGTACCTGGTTGAAGCTGGTAGCGCTGCCCGTCTCGTGCGCCGGCACCGCGTGCACGATCAGCCCAGGCATCGCCGCGAAGGTGCAGCCGACGCCGAGCCCGGCGACGCCCATCGTGACGAACACCATCCACAGGCTGCTGCGGGCCAGCGTGAAGCTGAGCATCGCGGCCAGGAAGACCAGCGAGCCGATCGGCAGCACCAGGTCAGGGGAGCTGCGCCGGGCCAGCTGCGGTGCGACCCGGCTCGCGGCGACGCTGCCGACAGAGACCGGCAGCAGCACCAGGCCGGCGACGACAACGGACGACCCGAAGCCGTAGCCGGCGCTCGGCGGCGTCTGGACGAACCGGGTGACCAGCGAGAGCAGCAGGTACATCCCGACGCCGGCGCACAGGCCGGTCAGGTCGGCGGTGAGGACCGCGCGGTGCCGTACCAGCCGCAGGTCCACCAGCGGGTACGCGATCCGCAGCTCGCCGGACCCACAGCCCGAGCAGCGCCAGGGCGCCGAGCACGTCCAGCGGGTGGTCAGTGCGCCCGCGGCTCGACGGGACCACCAGCGCGGCCAGCCCCAGGGCCGCGGCGCTGACGGCTGCCACGAACCAGAAGCCGGTGACGTGGTCGCGGGCGACGGCGATCGCGAGCGACGTCAGGCCCAGCCCGACACCCTGCAGGCCGTGTGCGCCAGCCGCTCGGGTCCACACGCGCCTCCTGTCAGCAACCGATGTCAGCGCATGATGACACCTCTTGACCGGACCGACGGCGTGCGCTGCGGGGCCGGATCATCGACACCCGGCAGCCCCGGCTTGAGTCCCGCGGGTGAACTTCCTGCCATGGGGCAATCCGCGGCGGCGCCGAGCGCGAACGAGCGGCACCACGACTGTGTTCCCGGGGCGCGAGGCCGACCTGGCCGCGCTGCCACCGGGTGAGTGGGGGGCCCGCCACCCGGCGGGCACCAGGTGCCGGCGCCTGCCGGCCGTAGAGAAGACGAGAGATCATGACCCGTCCGACCACCGCCCGACGCAGGGCGATCGCCGGTGTCGCTGCTGCGGCGCTGGCCGCCAGCGGCGCAGCGCTGCTGGCGCCAGGTACGAGCTCCGCATCCAGTCACCGCGAGGCCCCGCTCACGTCGGCCAACCCGCTGTCCGACAACACCGATGTGTACGCGTTCGTCAGTCCTGACAATGCCAAAATGACCACGCTCATCGCCAACTGGATCCCCTTCGAGGACCCAGCCGGTGGGCCCAACTTCTACCCGTTCGGCGCCGACGGCTACCGCTACAACATCAAGGTCGACAACAACGGCGACGCCAAGCCAGACATCACCTACCAGTGGACCTTCACCAACGACGACAAGCGCGCTGGTGACACGTTCCTGTACGCGAACGGCGCGGTGAACTCCTTCGACGACCCGACGTTGCTGTTCAAGCAGACCTACAAGCTCGAGGCGATCGACGCCAAGGGCAAGAGCACGACCCTGGTCGACACCGGCAAGGTCGCCCCGTCCAACATCGGTGCGGCAACCATGCCGAACTACTCGGCCCTTCGGGACGAGGCAGTCAGTCCGACCACCGACGGCGGCCAGAGCTTTGTCGGCCAGGCCGACGACCCGTTCTTCCTGGACCTGCGGGTGTTCGACCTGCTCTACGGCGCCAACCTGAAGGAGGCCGGCAGCGACACCCTGAACGGCTACAACACCAACTCGATCGCGCTGCAGGTCCCCACGTCCTCGCTCACCAAGGGCGGTGACGACTCCGGGATCATCGGTGTGTGGAGCACGACTGACCAGCAGACCCTCACCCTGAGCCCCGGCAAGGCCACGCCCGGTGGTGACTTCGTGCAGGTCAGCCGCCTCGGTGCGCCCCTGGTCAACGAGGTCGTGCTGCCGGCCAACCTCAAGGACGCCTTCAACAGCCTGACCCCCGACCAGGACGCAACCGTCATGGCCGCGGTCGACCGCGTGAAGGACCCTGAGGTCTCCAAGCTCATTGCGGCGATCTACAAGATCCCGGCTCCGGCGGCGCCCCGTGACGACCTGGTCGCGGCCTTCCTGACCGGTATCAAGGGCCTCAACCAGCCCCCGAAGGTCACGCCGTCCGAGCAGCTTCGTCTCAACACCAAGATCGCGCCGGCCGCAACGGCCAACCGACTGGGTGTGCTGGCGAAGGACACCGCGGGCTTCCCGAACGGCCGTCGCCTCACCGATGACGTCATCGACATCGAGCTGCAGGCGCTCGAGGGTGCTGTGCGCACCGGCAAGCTCGTCGAGGCGCTCGCTGCCGGTGACGGCGTGAACGAGAACGACGTCGCCTTCGGTGACACGTTCCCCTACGTCGCCCTGCCGCACTCCGGCTCGGCCACCACGGCACGTGGCACGAGCGTCAAGGGTCAGAGCTCAAGCGGTTCGACCGCGACGGGCAACGCCCCAACCGGTGGCGTCTCTGCCGGCTTCGGTGGTGCCGCTGATGGTCCGCCGGTGCTGCCGGTCACGCTCGCGCTGGTGGGCCTCGGTCTTGCCGGTTCCGGGCTCGTCCTGCGTCGTCGTCGCACGATCGCCTAGGACACCGCTGTGAATCACGCCTCCGGTCGACCGGCCACCCCTTCTGGTCGGCCGGAGGCGTCACGCGTTTGGTGGAACATCGGGCGAGGTCCCTTCGCCCTCCTGCTCGTCCTGCTCGTCCTGCTCACGACCGCCAGTGCCTCCGCGGATCACCTCCGCACGCAGATGGCCGCAGACGTAGCCGCTGACAACGGAGTGGGGCCGCGGTTGACGCTTCGTCGCGCGGTGGTCCGCCACGCCGCCCCCGTCACCGTCACCATCGACCGGCTGGCCCTGACCTCTGACCTGGTTGACCTCCGCAAGAACCCCAACGGCAGCGTCCAAGTCCCCCGCGACGTGACCAAGGTCGGCTGGTACGTCGGGAGTGCCCATCCCGGCGACGCCGGTCCCACGGTCCTCATCGGCCATGTGGACTCCTACAAGGGCCGGGGCGTCTTCTTCCACCTCCGGGACCTCCACAAGGGCGACCTGATCCGCGTGGCGCGCTCGGACCGTACCCAGGCCGTCTTCGTGGTCCAGGACGTCCGCCGCTTCCCGAAGCGCAACTTTCCGACAGCCGAGGTATATGTCGGCAACGGCCGACCGAGTCTGCGGTTGGTGACGTGCGGAGGGGCGTTCGACCGTCGTACAGGGCACTACCTGGACAACACGGTCGTCTTTGCCACTCCGTTCGTCGCCCCGCCCCGGGCGCCCAAGGCGCCGCGCCCGCTGCGCCAATCGCGCAATCGCGAACCGGTCCCGCCCCACCGTGTCGTTCGCTGAAACCTGGACTCGCTAGGGTCGGCCAGATGAAGGCTCTTCGCAGGTTCACGGTCCGGCTCGCCCTCCCCACGCCCCTCGCGCCGCTGGCCGAGCTGGTCATGAACCTCCGGTGGTCCTGGCACCACCCGAGCCTGGACCTGTTCGAGAGCATCGACCCCGAGGCGTGGCAGGCGGTCGGCAACGATCCCGTGCGGCTCCTGGGGGAGGTCAGCCCAGAGCGCATCGCGGAGCTGGCGACGGACCAGGCCTTCCTCGGTCGTCTGGCTTCCGTGCATGCCGACCTGCAGGCCTACTTGACCGAGCCCAAGTGGTATCAGTCCCTGGAGGGAGCTCCGGCCTCCATCGCGTACTTCTCACCGGAGTTCGGGATCACCGAAGTGCTCCCGCAGTACTCCGGCGGCCTCGGCATCCTGGCCGGTGACCACCTCAAGACCGCCTCCGATCTCGGCGTCCCGATTCTCGGGGTGGGCCTGCTGTACCGCGCGGGCTACTTCAAGCAGAGCCTGAACGCCGAGGGCTGGCAGCAGGAGCGGTACCCACCACTGGACCCCCACGGCCTGCCCCTGACCCTGCTGCGCAGCGAGGGCGGTGCGCCGCTCGAGGTCGCTGTCACCTTGGCCGAAGGTCGCATCTTGCGGGCCCAGGTCTGGAAGGCCCAAGTTGGCCGCGTGCCGTTGCTGCTGCTCGACAGCGACGTCGAGGGCAACGGCCCAGCCGAGCGCCAGATCACTGACCGGCTGTACGGCGGCGGCACCGACCACCGGCTCGCGCAGGAGCTGCTCCTGGGCATCGGCGGGGTGCGTGCGATCCGCGCCTGGACCGCTCTGTCTGGAGAGCCTGCGCCCGAGGTGTTCCACACCAACGAGGGCCACGCCGGCTTCCTGGGCATCGAGCGGGTCCGCGAGCTCGTCGCCGAGGGACTGACCTACGACGAGGCCCTCGAGGCTGTCCGTGCGGGCACGGTCTTCACCACGCACACCCCTGTGCCCGCCGGCATCGACCGCTTCCCCAAGGACCTGCTCACGCCGGTTTTTGCCGGCGGCACCTTCCCGGGTGTCCCGCTCGAGCGGGTGCTCGAGCTCGGCGCCGAGGAGGACCCGAGCATCTTCAACATGGCGCACATGGGGCTGCGGCTGGCCCAGCGGCGCAACGGTGTCGCCGCGTTGCACGGCATCGTCAGCCGCGAGATGTTTGCGGACCTGTGGCCGGGCTTCGACACCGCCGAAGTGCCGATCAGCAGCGTCACCAACGGAGTGCACGCCCCGACGTGGGTGTCCCGTGAGGTGTTCGAGCTCGCCGAGCGCGAGATCGGCAATGCCCTGACCACTGAGGCGCAGGGGTGGGAGGACATCGTCAAGGTGGCAGACACCTCCATCTGGCAGACCCGCCGCGTGCTGCGCGAGCGGCTCGTCGGTGAGGTCCGGCGCCGAGTCCACGAGTCGTGGCTACAGCGCGGTGCGACCGAGGCCGAGCTGGGCTGGACCTCCAGCGTCTTCGATCCGGACGTGCTGACGATCGGCTTCGCACGTCGCGTCCCGTCGTACAAGCGGCTGACGCTGATGATGCGCGACCAAGACCGGCTCAAGGCCCTGCTGCTCGACCCTGACCGTCCGGTCCAGCTCGTGATCGCCGGCAAGGCCCACCCG
>JBKJQN010000063.1:0-19854 GCA_046593925.1 Mycobacteriales bacterium | reverse complement strand
GTGGCCGCCGCCCATGCCGGCGCCGCGGTGCCGCCCGACGGCGTCGATCTCGTCGATGAAGATGATCGCGGGGGCGTTGGCCTTCGCCTGCTCGAACAGGTCGCGGACGCGGCTCGCACCGACACCGACGAACATCTCGACGAAGTCCGAGCCGGAGATCGCGTAGAACGGCACACCGGCCTCGCCGGCGACGGCGCGGGCCAGCAGCGTCTTGCCGGTTCCGGGCGGGCCGTACAGCAGGACACCCTTGGGAATCTTGGCCCCGACGGCCTGGAACTTGGCTGGCTCCTGCAGGAACTCCTTGATCTCGTGCAGCTCCTCGATGGCCTCGTCGGCCCCGGCAACGTCAGCGAACGTGGTCTTGGGGGTGTCCTTGCTGACCAGCTTGGCCTTGGACTTCCCGAACTGCATGACCCGGCTGCCGCCGCCCTGCATCTGGTTCATGAAGAAGAACAGCAGTCCGAGGATGATGACGAACGGCAGGAAGCTGAACAGGACCTGCAGGAGCGGATTGCTCTTGCTGACCTTCACGTCGTAGTGCACGTCGGCGGCGGCGAAGGCATCGGCGAACTGCCGGCCCTGGTCGACCAGGTAGTCCGCCTGCAGCTTCTTGCCGTTCTTCAGCTCGACGCGGACCTGCTGCTCCTTGTCGAGCAGCAGGGCAGGATCCCCGCCGTTGTCGACGACGTTGCCGCTCTTGATCTGCTCGAGCACGGTGGCGGTGTTGGAGGCGTCGTAGCCCCCGTTGCCACGGAACACGCTGGACAGCGCCAGGACCACGAGCAGGGCCAGCGTGATGTAGAGGAAAGGACCTCGGGCAAGGCGCTTGAGCTTCATCGGCGCGGGGCGAGCAGCCCCGTCCCTCCTGGTGCGAAGTGGGCTTGGACGTTACACCGGCAGGTGCCATCCACAAGAACCCCAACGGTGCGGTGTGGAGCAGTGTTCCGCCACTGGGCCGGTCCGGGCGGCGGCCCCGTGCGACCCCCGTCACAGCCCTGTCGGCAGCCCTCAGGTCAGGTGTAGACCTCGGGCCTGAGCAGTCCGACGAAAGGCAGGTCGCGGTAGCGCTCGGCGTGGTCCAGGCCGTAACCCACGACGAAGGCGTTGCCGATGTCGAACCCGACGTAGCGAACGTCCACGGCGGCCTTGGCGGCCTCGGGTTTGCGCAACAGGGCACACACCTCGACGCTCGCCGGCCCGCGGGTCTGCAGGTTGCGCAGCAGCCACGACAGCGTCAGCCCGGAGTCGACGACGTCCTCGACGACCAGGACGTGCTTGTCGACGATGTCGCGGTCGAGGTCCTTCAGGATGCGCACGACTCCCGAGGAGGAGGTCGACGAGCCGTAGGACGAGACGGCCATGAACTCCATCGACACCGGCGTACGAAGGGCCCTGGCCAGGTCCGCCATCACCATGACGGCGCCCTTGAGTACGCCGACCAGCAGGATCTCGCGGCCTGCGTAGTCAGCGTCGATCGCCGCCGCCAGCTCGGCAATCTTGGCCGCGATCTGCCGTTCGGAGATGATGACCCGCTCGATGGCGGCCGGCACGTCAGCGGGGTCCGGCACGTCCGGCACCCCCGGCTCCGTCAGGTACGGGTCCGTGGTGCGCACCTGCGTCATGCGCACAGGCTAGCCGCGGGCCGGCGCGCTCCACGCGTACGCCCCCGGGCAGCGCCACCGGCCCCTGACCGGCCCACTGCTCCACCAGGACGCGCATGGCAGTCACCTGAGAGGAGGTCACCGGGTGGCCGCAGGCGGTCTCTGCGAAGCGCTTCAGGACGCGCGACCGGACGGCTGCCGGCAAGGCCAGCAGGGCAGCGACGTCGTCGGTGGCCGCGACATCGGCGAGCGCGTCGAGGGCGTCGGCGTCCTCGCGCAGGGCGGCGGCCGACCGGGCCAGCGCGGCGGCGATGCCCGGCCCGAGCGCCGTCTCCAGCACAGGGAGCGCCGCCGTCCGCACCCGCACCCGGGCGTACGCCGGGTCGGTGTTGTGCGGGTCCTCCCACGGCGCGAGTCCGGCCTCGTCGCAGGCCTGCCGGACCAGGGCGCGGGGCAGTGCGAGCAGCGGCCGGCGGAACGGCGCGCGGACCGCGGCCATGCCGGCGAGCGCCCGGCTGCCCGACCCGCGGGCCAGCCCGAGCAGCACGGTCTCGGCCTGGTCGTCCAGGGTGTGGCCGAGCAGCACGGTGGCGCCGGTGGCTGCCAGCGCTGCGAGCCGCGCCTCGCGGGCCGGGCCTTCGCCGCGGCCCGCCACGACGACGGTGACGACGCGGGCGGCCAGGCCGAGCCGCCCGCACTGCTCGGCGGCGCGATGGGCAACGGCCGCAGAACCGTCCTGCAGCCCGTGGTCCACGACGACGGCGGCACTGCCGGGCCGGACGAAGGCCAGCGCGGCCGCGAGCGCGAGGCTGTCGGCGCCGCCCGAGACGGCGGCGGCCACCGGTGCGCCCGGCGGCAGGTCGGTGACCGCCCGGCGGACCGCCACCCGCACCGCGGCGGTCGACGGCGGCGGACCGGCCACCGGTCAGCCCGCGCTGAGCCTGGCCGCGGCGCCAGGCACGCGCTGCACCCACAGCTGCGGTTCGCGGATCTCCTGGCGGGTGGGCAGCGTCGCTGGCGACTCCCAGACCCGGTTGAACTCCGCCATCCCGACGGCGTCGACGCAGTGCCTGACGAACACCGAGCCCTCGGCGTACTGCAGGGCCTTGAGGTCGAGGCCGAGCACGCGCCGCAGCAGCCGGTCGAGCGGGCCGCCGCGCTGCGCCCGGCGCTCTTGGAACCGCTCGCGGATCATGCCGACGCTCGGGACGACGCCCGGCCCGACCCCGTCCATGACGTGCTCGGCATGGCCCTCCAGCAGCGACATGAAGGCGGTCACCCGCTCCAGCACGACGCGCTGACCGGGGGTCTGCAGCAGATCGGCCAGGGACCGCCGCTCGCCGACGCCGTCCTTGAGCCGCGCCAGCAGCTTGACCGGGTCGCCGAGGTCGGCGGCGTCGAGCAGCGCGTCGACCTCGGCGCGGACGTGGCCGTGCAGCCAGGGGACGGCGGTGAACTGCGTACGGTGGGTCACCTCGTGCAGCGCGACCCACAGCCGGAAGTCCGACGGGTCGACGCCGAGCCGGCGCTCGGTCTCGACGATGTTCGGCGCGACGAGCACCAGCCGGCCGGGCCGCCCGGGCTCGGTGAACGCCTCGTACTGTCCGAGGACCTTGCTCGACAGCCAGGCCAGGATGCTGCCCATCTGCAGCCCGGCGACCTTGCCGGTGACCGCGGTGGCGACCCGGCCGGCCTGCTTGCCGGCCAGCAGCCGCTCCGCGACCGGCTCCAGGACCACCTTGAAGCCGTCGACGTTGGCCTGCGCCCAGCCGCCCCGGTCGACGACGGTCGCGGGGCCGGGCTCCCCGGGCGGCAGCAGGCCGGTGACGTCGCGGACGTGCCGCTCCGCCTGCACCGTGACCTCGCGCAGCTCGCCGACGACGTCGGCCGCCTCGGTGAGCGACAGGGCCGGACCGGCCGGGGCCAGCCGCCGGGCGGTGGCCGCGGCGAAGCCGTAGTCGACGGGGCTGGCCATCGCCAAACCGTACGTGCTGGCCGCGATGACGCTCAGCGACAGCCGCAGGACGCCAGCGTCGCCGCGACCCGGTCGAGCGCGGCCTCCGCGGCCAGCGTCCCCCCGGCCGGTACGGCGTCGGCCGTCACGTCGAAGACCAACAGCCGCCCCTCCGCGGTGCGTACCAGCCCGGCGAGCGCGCTGACGCCCTCCAGCGTCCCGGTCTTGGCGCGTACCTGCCCGGCCGCCGGAGCCGCCGGCCCGGTGCGGAAGCGGTCTGCCAGCGTGCCGTCGAAGCCCGCCACCGGCAAGCCGGTGAGTATTGGGGCCAGCCGGCCGGCGTCGTCACGCGCGGCCCGCGACAGCAGGGCGGCGATCCCGGCCGTCCGGACACGGTCCTGGCGGGACAGACCGCTGCCATCCGCCAGGGCGAACGAGCCGGCCGGAAGCAGCCCGTCCAGCACCGCCTGCACGGCCGCGGAGCCGCCCGCGAAACTGGCCGGGCGGCCCTGGGCCACGGCGAGCTGACGGGCGAGCGCCTCCGCCAGGTCGTTGTCGCTGCGGGTCAGCATCGCCTCGACCAGCTGGGCGACCGGTGGGCTGCTGACGGCACCCAGCGCGGCGGCGCCGGGTGCAGCCGCGCCCCGTACGACGGGCGCGCCGGGGGCGAGCAGCGCCGCGAGCGCCGCGCCGGCCGCCAGCGCCGGATCGGCCACCCGGGCGACCTTGGCCGGGTCGACCCGACCGCCGTCGACCGACAGCGGGCTGACCGGCGCGACGTCGCCGGCACCGACGTAGCCGGGCCGCCAGCCCGGCCCGATGGTCGGCCCGGTGTACCTGGTGTCGTCGACCAGGATCCGGCCGACCGGCGCGCCGACGAGGGCGGCACGCACCTGGTCGGCCAGGTCGACCAGCCGGGCGGCCGGGGGGCTCGCCGGGACGGCCCGGGGCCCGGCGAGCGTCACGTCGCCGCCGCCGACCAGCACGACGTCGCCCGGCAGCGGGCCGGCCACGGCGCGGGTGGTCAGCCGGGTGTCGGGTGGCAGGCCGGTGAGCACCGCGACGGCCGTCGCGACCTTGACCGTCGACGCCGGCAGGACGGCCGCCTGACCGGCGATGTCGAGCAGCGTCGCGCCGGTGCCCGCGTCGACGACCGAGACGCTGATCGCGTCGCCGAGCGCCCGGTCGGCGAGCCCACCGGCCAGCGCGGCCGCGAGCCCGGCCGCCGTCGGCTGCGGGGCTTGGCCGGGCTGCGGGAGAAGGGGGGTCCGGCTCGGCGCCGGCCGCGGCACAGCGGCCGCCGGCCGGTCCGCGGGCACCACCCCCCCGCCGCGCGCCACAGCGAGGCCGACGGCGACGGCCGTGACCAGGACGGCCAGCAGCGCGATCCGCGCGGGCGACCTCACCGGGACCTCCCGCCTGTCCCCCGGCCGGGCGCCCGGGGCCGTACGGGACACTAGGACCGACCCGACCCCCAGCCGTCCCCCGGAGGAGTCCGCCCCGTGGAGTTCGACGTCACCATCGAGATCCCGAAGGGCCAGCGCAACAAGTACGAGATGGACCATCACACCGGTCGCATCCGGCTGGACCGCAGGCTGTTCACCTCGACCAGCTACCCGGCCGACTACGGCTTCGTCGAGAACACCCTCGGTGGGGACGGCGATCCGCTCGACGCGCTGGTGCTGCTCGACGAGCCGACCTTCCCCGGCTGCCTGATCAGGGTCCGCGCACTCGGGATGTTCCGGATGACCGATGAGGCCGGCCCCGACGAGAAGCTGCTGTGCGTACCGGTCCGCGACCCGCGCCAGGAGCACCTGCAGGACATCGGCGACGTGTCGGAGTTCGACCGCCTGGAGATCCAGCACTTCTTCGAGGTCTACAAGGACCTCGAGCCCGGTAAGAGCGTCGAGGGGGCCAACTGGGTCGGTCGGGTCGAGGCCGAGGCGGAGGTCGTCGCGTCGCGCCAGCGGCTCGCCGACAACCCCGAGGCGCTCGAGCACTCCGGCGACCCGAAGCCGCCCGCCCAGGAGGCCGGCCACGCGCACGCCCACACCCACGACGCCTGAGAGGATCCTGACTTCTGAGCCGGTCCTGCAGGACGGTGTCGCCGTACATCTCACCGAGCGGATCGGCGATCAGCTCGACCCGGGCACCGTCGGGGTCGGTGACGTGGAGCGCGGTGTGCGTACGCCACCCCGGCCCGGTCGAGTCTGGCCTTGAGGTGCTCCCGCCGGACCGGCTCGACGCTGATGGCGACGTGGTGCAGGCCGCCGGGCACGTCGGCGGACGGCCCGACGTCGAGCCCCGGGAAGTCGACGGCCAGCAGGTTGCCATTGCCGATGTCGAAGCAGAAAGGCGTCGAACCCGCGTGGCCGCGGTTGTCGATCATTTCGGTGAGCTGGAACTCCGGCAGGTCCTGGAAGAAGCGGACGGTCCGCTCGACGTCGCCGCCGGCCGGCGCGGCCGGGTCCTGGGCAGTGGCGGCGGCGGCGGTGCGGCCGGGGGCGCCCATGGCGCGGCCGGTACGACGCTGTGGACCTGAGCGATCTGCTGCTCCTGTGCGCGGTGGCTGTGCTCGCCGGCGGCCTGGACGCGATCGTCGGAGGAGGCGGGCTGCTGCAGCTGCCGGCACTGCTGCTGGTACTCCCGGGCGTCCCGGTCGTGTCGCTTCTGGGCACGAACAAGCTCGCCTCCGTCGTCGGTACGGGGTCGGCTGCGGTGACGTACGCGCGCCGGGTGCCGGTCGACCGGGCGATCGCCGTCCCGATGGTCGTGGCGGCCTTCGCCGGCTCCGCGACCGGTGCGCTGCTGGCGGCTCGAGCGTCCAACGCGCTCGAGCCAGTTGTCCTGGTGGCGCTGGTCGCCGTGCTCGTCTTCAGCTGGCGGCGGCCCGAGCTCGGCGAGGTCGAGTCGCTGCGGCTCGGCGTGCACGCGCAGCGGCTGGTCACGGTCGGTGGCGGCGCCGGGATCGGCCTGTACGACGGGCTGGTCGGCCCGGGCACCGGGAGCTTCCTGATCTTCCTGCTCGTCGGCGCCGTCGGCCTGTCGTTCCTGCACGCGAGCGCGACCGCGAAGGCCGTCAACACCGCGACCAACCTGGCCGCGTTGCTGCTGTTCGCGCTCGGCGGTCACGTGCTCTGGGGGCTCGGGGCGGCGATGGCCGCGAGCAACCTGGCCGGGTCGCAGGTCGGTGCCCGGCTGGCGGTCCGTCGAGGGAGTGCCTGGGTGCGCCGGGTGTTCCTGGTCGTGGTGTCGGCGCTGGTGCTGCGCCTGGCGTACGACCTCGTGCGCTAGACGGGGGTGGCCGTCACCACGACGTTCTCCGCAAAGCTGTGCGTCGTGCGGTCGTAGGGGCCGCCGCAGGTCACCAGCACCAGCGCCGGCGGACCGGTGGTCCGGAACAGCTCGCCACGGTCCAGTGCGGTCTTGGGGGCGTTGCGGGTGCTGCGTACGGAGTAACGGCGGGCGGTCCCGTCGGCGCTGGTGACGACCACCTCGGTGCCGGGCGGCACGGTGGCGAGCCTGGTGAAGGGGCCGGTCTGCCCGTTGTAGGACACGTGAGCGGCCAGCACCACCGACCCGGCACCGTCGCCGGGCGCTGAACCGCTGGCCCACCAGGCGACCTTGGCGGCGCCGTCGGGCAGGTCCAGGCCGCCGCTGACCGGGTTGGTGGTCCGCGCCTCGACGGGGGCAGCGGTCGGTACGCCCGGCACCAGCACCGATACCGGACGGCGGGCCTGCGCTGCCCGCAGCGCGTCGAGCGTCGCCGACTGCGAGCCGAGCAGGCCGATGGCCGACCCTGGCGCCTCGCTGGGCACGGGGGCCGGCGCGGCCATCCTCGCCGGCGTGGCGGGCGGGGACGCGGCCTGCGAGGTGGCGCCGCAGCCGGCGAGGGCGAGCGCGAGCAGCGGCCCCGCCAGCACGCGGCGGGGCGCCCTCACGCCAGCTGCCGGCGGCGACGGCGCAGCGCGACAGCGCCGAGCAGGGTCAGCGGCATGCCGAGCACGAGGGCCGCGGTGCCGGGCGTACCGGCCGCGGGCACCGGGCCGACACCGGTGTCGACACGCTTCGGCGCGGCCGCGGAGGCGGGGCGGACGGTCTGGGCGACCCAGCCGAGCGTCGAGTCGGACTGCGAGCCGATCAGATAGAGCACCACGGCGCGCCCGGCGACCAACGGGACGTCCTGCGCCGGCACGCTGCCGGCGGTGCCGTCGGAGGGCGAAACACTCACCGGGTAGGTGCCCGGCGGGACCTGCGCCACCTGCTGCTGCGTGCTGGTGAGCATCTCGGCGAGGGTGCGGTCGCCGGCCACCACCTTCATCGGCCCGGCGTTCGCGAGGCTACGGACGGCGAGCGCCGTGCTGGCGGCGTCGGCAAGCAGCCCGCGGTCGTCGAAGACGGTCACCACCGGCTTGCCGTCGGCACCCAGCCCGATGGCCGCGGTGGCCTGCTCGCCCGGGCTGAAAGTCAGCTGCTGGTCGACCACCGGTGTCGACGTCTGGGCCGCGCCGGTCGGCCAGGCCTGCAGGTGGTGGCTGCCGGGCGAGATCGTGAGCGGGTCGGTGACCCGCTCGGGGGCGAACCCGCTGAGCACCAGGGCGTCGTCGAGTCGTACGTCGGCGACCAGCCCGCGCACCCCGTGCACGACCGTCAGTGTGACGTCGCCCCCGGCGGCCGACGCCGGTGCCGCCGACACCACCGGCAGCGCGAACGCCAGCAGAGCGGCACCGAGCAGGGCGGGCAGCGGACGGGGCAAGGAGGACCTCCAGGAGGGGGCGGGCGGCGCCGAAACGGTACGGTGCCAGGCCCGCGTGGGCGAGGTGTGCCGAGCAGAAGGGTGCCGTCGTCAAACTGCGTTCGTACGACGAGCTCGGGCGGTTCACCTGCGCATCAGCCGCGGGCGCGATCGCGGCCCTGCTGCTGACGGCAGGGGCGGTCGCCGCAGCCGAGGCCGGCCTGGGCCTGTCGGGGGCGCGGACCAGCGCCGACGGGGTGCTGACGGTCACCGTGACCGTGCCGCGGCTGCTGACCTCCAAGGCGCTGCCGCCAACGGCGTTCACCGCCGTGCAGGATGGCCACACCGTGCCGCTCACCGCGACGCGTGTCGTCGACTTCCCCAGTGAGCTCGTCGTGGTGCTCGACGCCTCGGTCGCCCTGGCCGACTTCGACGCGGAGCAGAGCGCGGTCGCCGACCTGCTTCGCAGCGTGCCCTCGCAGCTGCCCACCACCGTGCTGCCGGGTGGCGAGCCGACGACCGCCCGCAGTGCGCTCGAGAAGCTCGGGGACCTGCGGCCGCAGCCTGGTGGCCTGCTCGACGGCCTGCCGGACGCGCCGACGGTGCGCCGGCTGGTTGTCGTCGTGGCGAGCTGCCGCACGCTCGACTCCGAGACGCGCACCTTCGGCGGCTCCGACACCCAGGTCTCGGTGCTGGGCACCGATGCAGGATGCGGGGTGGCGGCCAACCGGCTCGGCGGCCCTGAGCCCGGCGTGGTGCGGGTCGGGCTCGACGGCGTCGGCCTGCTCGGCGCCGCCGACGACGTCTCGCGTGCCCTGCTCGGCCAGTACGTCGTGCGCACCGCGCCGGGCGTCGGAACGTCGCCGCTCGCGGTTACCGTGCGGGCCGACTCCATCGTGGCGACCGGAACCGTGCCGGTGCCCGCGCCGCCCACCGTGGCCACCCCGGTCGCCGTCGGGGGGCAGCGGCGCGGTCCTCTGCTGGTCGCGGGGGCCCTCGCGGTCCTGGCGGCGCTGGCGCTGGCGCTGGAGGTCGCGCGGCGACTGTCGACCCGCCCGGCCTGACCTGGACCTGGACCTGGACCTGGACCTGGACCTGGAGTGGCTAGCCCAGCACCAGCAGCAGGTCGCCGGCCTCCACGGCATCCCCGCTGGTGCGGACGACGTCGGTGACGGTGCCGTCACGGGGGCTCGTCACGGTGGACTCCATCTTCATCGCCTCGACGACCGCGAGCGGCTGGCCCTTGGCCACCGTGTCGCCAACGGCGACCTTGAGCATCACCACACCGGGCAGCGCCGAGCCGATCTGGCTGGTGTCGGCGGGGTCGGCCCGGCGGGCCCGGGTGCTGGTGACCTGGACGGCGCGGTCCCGCACGCTGACCGGCCGAGGCGCACCGTTGACGCGCAGGTGCAGGGTGCGGAGCCCGTCGTCGTCGGGCTCGCCGACCGTCTCGAGCTCGACCACGACGTCGACCCCGGGCTGCAGCCCGACGGTGACCGGGTGGCCGGGGCGCAGGCCGTACCAGAACGCCTCGGTCGGGATGACCGACATGTCGCCGTGGGCCTGGAGAACCCGGCAGTACTCCTCGTACGGCTTGGGGAAAAGCAGCTGTGACAGCGCGCCGCGCCGGTCACCACCGGTGAGCGCGGCGCGTTGCACCTCGGTCAGCGGCACCTCGCCGCCGACCGGCGGGCGCCCTTCGACGGCCCGGCTGCGGAACGGTTCGGGGAAGCCGGCCGGCGGCGTACCGAGCTCACCGCCGAGGTAGCCCAGCACGCTGTCCGGAAGGTCGTAGCCGCGCGGGTCCGCCCGGACGGCCTCGGGCTCGACGTCGCTGCCGGCAAGGAACAACGCGAGGTCACCGACCACCTTGCTGGTCGGGGTGACCTTGATCGGCTTGCCGAGCAGGTCGTTGGCGACGGCGTACAGCTCCTGCACCGCCGGCCACCGGTCACCCAGCCCCAGCGCGATCGCCTGCTGGCGCAGGTTCGTCAGCTGGCCGCCCGGGATCTCGTGGCGGTAGACGGTGCCGGTCGGCGCGCGCAGCCCCGACTCGAATGGCGCGTACAGGTCCCGGACGGCCTCCCAGTGCGGCTCCATCGCCGACAGCGCGGAGAGGTCCAGCCCGGTCGCGCGGTCCGTGTGGTCGGTGGCCGCGACCAGCGCGCTCATGTTCGGCTGGCTGGTGCCGCCCGACATCGGCGCGGCCGCGCAGTCGACCACGTCCACCCCAGCGTCGACCGCGGCGAGCAGGGTGGCGAGCTGGCCGCCGGTCGTGTCGTGGGTGTGCAGGTGGACGGGGGCGTCGAAGCGCTCGCGCAGCTCCCGGACGAGCCGCGCAGCGGCGGCCGGTCGCAGTAGGCCGGCCATGTCCTTGACGGCGAGCACGTGCGCCCCAGCCGCCACCAGGCCGTCGGCCAGCGCGAGGTAGTAGTCCAGCGTGTAGAGCCGCTCGGACGGGTCGAGCAGGTCGCCGGTGTAGCAGAGCGTGCCCTCGGCGACCTTGCCGGCCTCCTGCACGGCCAGCAGCGCCGGGCGCATCTGCTCGAGGTCGTTGAGGGCGTCGAAGACCCGGAAGACGTCGATGCCGCCGGCCGCCGCCTCCGCGACGAAGGCGCGTACGACCTCCACCGGGTACGGCGTGTAGCCGACCGCGTTGCGGCCGCGCAGGAGCATCTGCAGACACAGGTGCGGGGCGGCCTCGCGAAGCTGCGCGAGGCGGTCCCACGGGTCCTCGTGCAGGAAGCGCAGCGCGACGTCGTACGTCGCGCCGCCCCAGCACTCCAGCGACAGCAGCCCCGGCAGCAAGCGGGCCATGGCCGGGGCCGCGGTGGCGACGTCCAGGGTGCGCAGCCGGGTGGCGAGCAGCGACTGGTGGGCGTCGCGCAGCGTCGTGTCGGTGACGGCGACCGGGGTCTGGGCGCGCAGCGCCGCCGCCCAGCCGGCGGGACCGAGGGCGTCGAGGCGGTCGCGCGAACCCGTCGTCGCCGGTTCGGGCAACGCGGGTAGCCGGCCGGCCGGGTCGGCGAGCGGCTGCGCCGGGCGGGGCAGCCCGTTGACGGTCGCCTCCCCGAGCGCGGTGAGCAGCCGGGTGGTGCGGTCGGTGCCGACCGGTGCGGAGGTCAGCTCCGGACGCTCGGCCAAGAACGCGGTGCTCACCCCGCCGGCGAGGAAGGCCGGGTCGGACAGCAGCCGCCTCAGGAAGTCAATGTTGGTCTTGACCCCGCGAACCCGGAACTCCCGCAGCGCTCGCTGCGCCCGCAGCGCGGCGGTCGCCAGGTCCGGGCCGCGGGTGGTGAGCTTGACGAGCAGGCTGTCGAAGTACGGCGTGATCTGCGCGCCTGCGTAGACCGCCCCGTCGAGCCGGATCCCGGGGCCGCCGGGCGACTGGTAGCTGGTGATCGTGCCGGTGTCCGGGCGGAAGTCGTCGGCCGGGTCCTCGGTGGTGATGCGGCACTGCACCGCGACGCCGCGCACGCTGATCGACTCCTGCGCCAGGCCCTGGTCGCGCAGCGTCTCGCCGCCCGCGATGCGTAGCTGGGCGGCAACCAGGTCGATCCCGGTGACCTCCTCTGTGACGGTGTGCTCGACCTGGATCCGAGGGTTCATCTCCATGAAGGTGAACGCCCCGGCCGGGTCGACGAGGAACTCGACCGTGCCGGCGTTGACATAGCCGACGTCCTTGGCGAACGCGACCGCCGCGGCGCAGAGTGCCTCGCGGGTGCTCGGGGCCAGACCGGGGGCGGGCGCCAGCTCCACCACCTTCTGGTGGCGGCGCTGCACCGAGCAGTCGCGCTCGAACAGGTGGACGGTGTCGCCGGTGGCGTCCGCCAGGACCTGCACCTCGATGTGCCGGGGGTCGGTGACGGCCTGCTCGAGGAACACCGTCCCATCCCCGAACGCGGCCGCGGCCTCGCGGGAGGCGGCGGCCACGGCGTCGTCGAGCTGGGTGACCTCACGCACCAGGCGCAGGCCGCGACCGCCGCCCCCGGCCGAGGCCTTGACGAACAACGGGAACCCGATCTGCTCGGCGGCCTGCGTCGCCCCGGCGCCGTCCGGCAGCGGCGCTGAGGCGAGCAGGACGGGCAGGCCCGCCCGGACGGCGGCGTCCCGGGCCGACACCTTGTCGCCGGTCAGGCGCAGCACGGCCGCTGGCGGGCCGACGAAGGCGATACCGGCGTCTGCGCACGCCTGCGCCAAGGCGGCACTCTCGGACAGGAAGCCGTAGCCGGGGTGCAGCGCGTCGGCGCCGCAGCGCAGCGCGACCTCGATCAGCCCGCCGATCTCGAGGTAGCCGCGCACCGGGTGCCCGGGCTCGCCGAGCTGGTAGGACTCGCCGGCCTTCGTACGGTGCAGCGCCTCGCGGTCCTCCGGTGTGTACACCGCGACCGTCTGGAGCCCCAGCTCGTGGGCGGCCCGCAGGACGCGGACGGCGATCTCTCCCCGGTTAGCGACGAGGACCTTGCGCATGACGCCTCCTAGGGGCCGGTGCCGGGGGCTCGATCATGCCCAGGTAAGCCAGGCGACCGGGACCTCCCCTTCGGTAGTGCACCTGTGGAGGCCGCGGCGGTGACCTTTCGCAGGGGAAGCGACGCAGCGCAGGGGGGCCACGGTGGGCGGGTCGCCCCTTACGGGGCCAGCACCGCGACCGGGGAGGGTCCTCGCGGTCGGCGGCGGGTGGCCAGGGTCGCGGTAACGGCCAGCGCCGCACCCGCGAGCACGTCCAGCCAGTAGTGGTTCCCGGTGGCCACCACGACCGGCACCGTGACCAGGGGGTGGACCAGCCACATCCAGCGCCATCTCGTTGTGCCGGCGCCGATGCACACTGTGGCGATCAGGACTGACCAGCCGACGTGCAAGCTGGGCATCGCCGCAAACTGGTCGGTCAACGAGGTCGGACCACCGGTGCTGTAGACCGACTGCCCGAGCAGCCGAGCGGTGTCGACGAAACCGCGCTTGGGGATCAGCCTTGGCGGGGCGACCGGGAGCAGGACGTAGACAACCAGAGCGGCGCTGCTCGCGCCGATGATGGCCCGGCGGGCCCACCGGTAGCAGTCCGGGCGCCGCAGCAGCAGCCAGAGCAGCCCCAGGCCCGTGACGAGCAGGTGCGCACTGGCGTAGTAGGTATCCGCCAGCCTCGCCAGGGGCTCCCAGGCCAGCAAGGCGCGCTGCAGGTGCTGTTCGGGGGGCAGGTGCAGCCGGTGCTCGAGGTGCAGCACGGTGCCGGCGTGGCGGTAGGCGGCGGGGATGTCGGCGTCGGCGACGATCCGTGCGCCGGTGTAGATCCACAGCAAGGTCAGCAGCAGCGCCAGCTCCCGGATCAGGACGGGGACCGACCGCCGGGCCACATCGGGGACGATCCGAGCCCGACCCTGAGGCTCGGCTGCCCGGGGCGGGGCGGCCCCAGGCCCGGGTCGACTACCGGAAGACGTTCCCGGTGTCCGAACGAAGCCGGTCGTCATCGCACGCCGGCGCTGTCGGCCCGCTCCGGGCGGCGAGGCTCCTGCACGGTGCTAGCCGGGCGGCCACCACGTCGGGCAGCCACGACAGGGGGCGTCAGCACATCACGCATGCGTGCGGCGTTGTTCTCGGTCGGGCCGACGTCGTGGGTGTCGTACACGATCGTCGCGGCAGCGTTGTCACCGTCCATGTCGTCCTCGAGCAGAGGGACGGTCCGCTGCGGCACGTAGTTCTCCGTCCTCCCGGTAGGCCCTTGGTGGGGTGAGCGTAGAGCGGCGCGGCCGCCGGGCACCGCCTGCTGGTCCTGCACGGGCTTCGACCGGGCGCTCGAGGCGCCATGTCCCCGAGCACCTTTCCGTGTGCGAGCAAGCCACTCCTCGAGCAGCCCGGCCAGCAGCTCTGGCTGCTCGTGGGGCAATGCGTGGCCAGCGCTATCCAGGACCGCGAGCGTCACCCGGGGACAGTGGCCGACGGCGACGTTGCGGACGAGCGAGCCGGACGGGCGGTTCGTGGTGGCTCCGAAGGGTGAGGTGTGGACACCCCGGTTTTCGCCAGGACCGGAACGGGGCTGGTTTCACCTTCGTCTGTCCTGCCGGCACGGTCAGAACTGAACCGAGGGCCGCCGGCGCTTCCATTGCGGGAAGCGCCGACGGCCCTCGAGGCGGCGAAGGCCGCGTCACATCAAAGCCAGGCGCGTGAACGCATTTCGAATCCCTTTCGCTGTCCCCCAGGCAGGCGTCCCTGCCCGCACCGATCAAGGTGCTGTATCGGTACATACGGCGTCAATGGCCCGAACAGATCGGACACGGAGAGTGATCAGCCTATCACGCGATGAGAGCGCATGCACGATCGGCTGTACCCAGCACAGCCCAGGGACGTGACGACAACGCTTCGCCTCGACCAGGCGATCGGCGGTGCGTTCAACGGGGGCGCGGTCACTGGCGCGTCGGCTTGCCACCGCCGCCGCGTCGGGCGCCGCCACCGTCGCGGTGAGTAGCAACACCAGACAGAGCCCTCACGTCCGGTCCTTCCCCGGCCCGCCATAAGGAGGAGATAGCTCCTCGAATCGGGAAGGGGGTGGGATGGTCACCGACGACAGCAAACTGGAACGGCCCGTCAGGTCAACATCCGGAAGGGGGGTCAACTCTTTGCCCGACGACACGCAGTGATTGCCCTGCAACCAGGCGCGACGGCTCGCAGGTAAGTTCTCACAACTTCCTCGCGAGGACCCCACTCGGCCTAGGCATGGCACAGCCGGACCGAGGCCACCACCGCAGGTCAGAATCTATATAGCGTGGAGCCGCCTCGGAGAATCGAACTCCGGACAACCTCATTACGAGTGAGGTGCTCTACCGACTGAGCTAAGGCGGCGGGCTGCCTTGGCAAGTATAGGGGACCGGCTGCCCTCGCCCGTCAGGCCGTACGCAGCGCCAGCGCCAACGCCTCGACGGCGAGCAGCGGCGCGACGTTGGCCTCCACCGCGGTGCGGCAGCCCAGCACGGCGTCGATCCGGCACAGCGTCGACTCGGGGCTGGTGGCCCGCGCGATCGTCGCGGCCTGCTCGCCGAGGTCACCGTGCACCGGCTCGCTGCCACTGCCGAGCTGCAGGACCAGCACGTCGCGGTAGAAGGCCGCGAGGTCGACCAGTGCCCGGTCCAGGGCGTCCCGGCTGGTCCGCGTCCCGCGGCTCTTCTGCCGCTTCTCCAGCTCCTTCACCGCGCCCGCGGTGCCCCGGCCGCCGGTGACGCCCCGGCCGGTCGCACCGACCCCGTACGCATTCTCCAGCGAGGCCTTCTCGGCCGCGTCGCGCGGGGCCGTCCGGCGGCCGGCCTCGTCCTTCGCCGACTCGACCAGGTCGCGGGCGGCGGTCAGGGCCGCGGCGACCGTACCGAGCGAGCGGGGCAGCATCAGCGCGTCGCGGCGCTCGCTGCGGGCCTGCTCGTCGGTGGCGAGCCGCTTGGCCCGCCCGACGTGCCCCTGCGCAGCCCGGGCGGCGAACGCCGCCATCGCCGGGTCGACACCGTCCCGGTCCATGAGCACCTGCGCGACAGCGCCGGCGGGTGGCGTACGCAGGGCAGCGAGCCGGCAGCGCGAACGGATCGTCGCCAGCAGGTCCTCGGTACTCGGGGCGCACAGTAGAAGGACGCTGTGCGGCGGGGGCTCCTCGAGCGCCTTCAGGACCGCGTTGGCGCCCTCGTCGGTGAGCCGGTCGGCGTCCTCGATGAGGGTCACCTGCCAGCGGCCGCGGGTCGGCGCCCGCGATGACCGCACGATGATCTCGCGCGCTTCGGCCACGCCGAGCGACAGGCCCTCCGGGACGATCAGCGCGACGTCGGGGTGCGTGCCGACCAGCACCTGGTGGCAGTCGGCACAGTGGCCGCACGGGCCGCCGCCCGGTAGCGGCGACGAGCACTGGAGGGCCGCGGCGAAGGCCCGCGCCGCTGTCGATCGCCCCGAGCCCGGCGGCCCGGTGAACAGCCACGCGTGGGTCATGGCGCCCCGCCCGGAGCCCACGTGCCGGCTGCCCGCACGGGCGTCGCGGGCAGCCGACTCGAGCTGGCCGACGACGGCCGGCTGGCCGACGAGCTCCTCGAACGGGGTCACGCCGGTACGGCCTCGACCGCCATCGCGGGCACCAGCCGCTCCAGCCGGACCCGCACCGCGGCGGTCACCTCGGCGACGCTCTGGTCGGCGGGCACCACGAGGTAGCGGTCGGGGGCAGCCGCGGCAAGGGTGAGGAAACCCTGCCGCACGCGAGCGTGGAAGTCCACGGACTCGGCCTCCATCCGGTCGGGCGCACCCCGGCGGCCAGCGCGTCCCAGCCCGGTCGCCGGATCGACATCGAGCAGCACCACCAGGTCCGGCCTGATCCCGCCGGTCCCCCAGGCCGACAGCCTGGCGACCTCATCGACCTTGAGGGCGCGGCCGGCGCCCTGGTAGGCCACCGAGGAGTCGACGTAGCGGTCGGTGACGACCACCGCGCCGCGCTCGAGCGCGGGCCGGATGACGGTGTCGACGTGCTGCGCCCGGTCGGCGGCATACAGCAGGGCCTCGGCGCGCGGCGACAGCTCGCTGCCCGGGTCGAGCAGCAGCTCGCGCAGCCGCGCCCCGGCGGGCGTCGAGCCGGGCTCGCGGGTGACGACGACCTCGCGGCCGCGGGTGCGCAGCCAGGCCGCGGCGGCCTCGACCTGGGTGGACTTCCCACCGCCCTCACCGCCCTCGAAGGCGACGAACACCCCCGGCAATCCGGGTGCGGCACGACCACGGTGCACCAGCGCCCACAGGTCGCTGCGCAGCGGTACGCCGGGCCGGTCGTCCATGGTTCGGTACGAAACCAGCCCGACGAGCATGGCGAGCAGCCCGCCGACCAGCATCGTCACGGCGATCCCGTTGAGGAAGACCACGCCGGGACCGTTGCCGGGTAGCTGGATGCTGCGCTGGCCGATCGCCCCGGCGAGCGGCGGGGTCACCGCCAGCACGAGCAGCAGGTCGATCCGCATCAAGGCGTTGACCAGCCCGAAGGTACGTCCGCGTACCTCGTCGTCGACCTCCTGGCCGAGCAGGGTCAAGCCCAGGACGTACGCCAGACCGGCGAAGGCCCCGAGCAGCAGGGTGGCGAGCACGACGAGCGCGAGCACCGGGACGATGGCCATGAAGGCCAGGCACAGGCCCGCGCAGGTGATGACCGGGCCGAGCGCCCGGCGGCGCGACAGGTCACCGAGCAGCCGCGGGCCGAGCGCCACGCCGAGGGCGATGCCGACGAAGACGGTGCCGAACAGCAGCGCGAAGGCCGCGTCACCGCCGCGGAGCACGGTGGTGGCAAACAGCTTGCCGTTGGCCACCACGGTGCCCGCTGCTGCCAGCGCCCCGAGCATGGCCACCAGGACGCCCTTGACGACCGGGCTGCTGCGGGCGAAGTCCAGGCCCTCGCGGATGCTGCTGACGACCGATGGCGCGGAGGAGGCCGGCGGGCAGTCCGAGCGACGCGGGATCTCCACGATCCGGGCGACCTGCAGGGCGGCGAACAGGAACGTCGCCGCATCCAGGTACAGGCCGAGGTCGGCCGCGGACACCCCGGAGCTGCCGGCGACCAGGCCCAGCACGCCGTACACGAGCGCGGCGACCGGCGCCGTGCCGTACGTCGCGACGAGCGAGACCTGGTTGGCTGACTCGAGGTCGTCACCCACCAGGTTGGGGACCGAGGCCTCCTTGGCCGGGATCCAGAACAGGCTCAGCGTCTCGACGAGCAGCGTCGCGACCAGCAGCCACAGCAGGGTGTGCACGATCGGGATGGAGACGAAGAGCGCGAAACGCATCAGGTCGGTGACGACCATCAGGCCGCGCCGGTCGAACCGGTCGGCCAGCACCCCCGCGATCGGTCCCAGCAGCACGGCGGGCAGCAGCCGGAAGGCCAGCACACCGCCGACGGCGTAGCTCTGCGCCCCGAACCCTTGGACCAGCTGGGTGGCGAAGGCCGTCGTGGCGAGAAAGCCCAGCCAGTCACCGAAGCTCGACAGCACCAGGGCGAGGTACAGCCGCCGGAAGCCGCGGTGCCGCAGCGATCCGGGCCACCACACCCCGGTTGCCACGCCAGGAGCGTACGGGCGGGTCAGTCGGCCGGCTTCGGTGCAGCCGTCTTCGCAGCAGCTTTCTTCGGGCCGGCCTTCGGGGCAGCAACCTTCTTGGCGGCGGCTTTCCTCGGGGCGGCCTTCTTGGCAACGGTCTTGCGCGGGGCGGCCTTCTTGACAGCCGGGCCGCGGGCCCGGCGCTCGGCGAGCAGCTCGGACGCACGTTCGTCGTCGAGCCCACCGGGCGTGTCACCCTTGCGCAGGCTCGCGTTGGTCTCGCCGTCGGTGACGTACGGCCCGAAGCGGCCCTCCTTGACGACCATCTCGACGCCGGACACCGGGTCCTTGCCGAGGGTCGCAAGCGGCGGCTTGGGGGCGGCGGCGCGCCGGCCGTACTGCTTGGGCTGCGCCAGCAGGTGCATGGCCTGCGCCAGCGAGACGGTGAACAGCGCCTCCTCGCTCTCCAGGCTGCGGGACTCCTTGCCCTTGCTGACGTACGGGCCGTAGCGGCCGTTCTGCGCGGTGATCTCCTCGCCGGCATCGGCACCGAGCACCCTCGGCAGCGTCAGCAACAGCAGGGCCTGCTCCAACGTCAGGCTCTCGAGGTCCATCGAGGCGAACAGCGAGGCCGTCGGCGGCTTGTCAGCGGACTTCTTGTTATCGCCCTCCGGCATCACCAGGCTGACGTACGGGCCGTAGCGGCCGGCCTTCGCGACGACGTCGTAGCCGGTCGTCGGGTCGGGGCCGACCACCCGGTCGCCGCTGGGGGCGTGCGCCAGCTCGACGGCACGGGCGACGGTGAGCTCATCGGGCGCGAGGTCCTCGGGCAGCGACGCGCGCGCGGCCCCCTCCTCGCGACCGAGCTGCACGTACGGCCCGTACCGCCCGACCCGGACGACCACCTCCACGCCGTCGTCGGTGCGACCGATGACGATGGAGTTGACATCCCGCGCGTCGATCTCGTCGAGGTTGCCGCCGACCAGCTTCTTGAGCCCACCCTGACTGGCGACGCCGCCCGCCTTGCCGGTGTCGGAGCCGAAGTAGAACCGAGTCAGCCAATCGACCCCGTTTCCGTCGCCGCCGGCGATGACGTCGAGGTCCTCCTCGAGCGAGGCGGTGAAGTCGTAGTCGACGAGGCGGCCGAAGTGCCGCTCGAGCAGCCCGACGACAGCGAACGCCAGCCAGGTCGGGACCAGCGCGCTGCCCTTCTTCCACACGTAGCCACGGTCCTGGACGGTGGTGATGATGCTCGCGAAGGTGCTCGGCCGGCCGATGCCGAGCTCCTCGAGGCGCTTGACCAGCGAGGCCTCAGTGAAGCGGGCCGGCGGGCTGGTGGTGTGTCCCGAGGCGTCGAGGGTGTCGACCGTCAGCGCGTCACCGGGCGCCACCTTCGGCAGGCGCCGCTCGGCGGTCTCGAGCTCGGCGTCCGGGTCGTCGGAGCCCTCGACGTACGCCCGCAGGAAGCCCGGCAAGGTCGTGACGTTCCCGGGCTTCCTGCGGGCGTACGTCGAGGGCTCCGACGACCCGGACGCCGAG
>JBKJQN010000085.1:0-31853 GCA_046593925.1 Mycobacteriales bacterium | reverse complement strand
CTCGGGCAGCGGGACAAACGCCTTGCACCTCGCTACATCACAGTGGTCCTCGAGCGTGCCCCGGCCTCCTGATGAGGCAAGGTGCAAGGTGTTTGTCCCGCGACACCACCGTGCCGTCGGTACCCCTGGCACGGCGCCCTGCGGCCCCGGGGCTGCACGTCCTGTCGGGCAGCGGACCTGTGCGCCGAGCACGCGGGACCCAGGCCAGGACAGGATCGGCGACCGGAGGCGGGCTGCGGCTACGTCGTGGACGACGTGTGCAACGCCCCGGACCGGCCGGGGCGCGAGTCGGTCTTCGTCGCCAGCCGCTGCCGTGAGCGTCGACGCGCCCGCGAGCGACCGCCCAGTTCCGGCGGTCCTTGCCGGCCGCCCGGGGGACCGGCACGACGGCCCTGGTCGTCCGGGACCGGCGCCTGCGTGGTCCGGGGCTGCCACCGACGGCCCAGCCCATGCCAGCCGACCACGTCAGGCACCGGCTCGACGGCGGCCTGACCGACCTGGACAACCTCGTCCAGCGTCAGGGCGCGCTGCTCCTCGTCGTGTCGCCCCGGGCGTGTGGCCACGCTTGGGAAGGTGGGCCAACGGTTGTCCGATGTCAGGGCGCTACAGGCGGACCCAGTGTGCTCGCTGGCGCGATCAGGAGGGCTCAACCGCTTCAAGAGCGTCCGCCCACAACCGCTCGGCACGGGCGTCGAAGGCGACGAGCAGGCAGCGTTGGACGTGTGTCGTCGCGGTCAGGAGCGCCTCGACCGAGATGCGAGCGGCGGCCTCGGGCGGGTAGCCGTAGACGCCGGTCGAGATTGCCGGAAAGGCCACGGAGCGCGCCCCCACCTCGTCGCACCGAGCCAGCGACGACGTGTACGCCGAGGCCAGCACCGGGGCGTCCCACGGGCCGGTGTAGATCGGCCCGACCGCGTGGACGACCCACTGCACGGGTGCGAGGCCATAGGCCGGCGTGCGTACAGCGGAACCGGCGCTGCAGGGTGCGAGGGCTCGGGAGGCCAGCACGAGCCGCGGCCCGGCCGCGCGGTGGACGGCGCCGTCGACACCCCCGCCGCCGCGCAGCGCGCTGTTGGCAGCGGTCACGACTGCCTCGACGACCTGGCTGGTGATGTCGCCACGGACAACCTCGATCTGCACCCTGACAAGGGTGCCACGCCGGTAGCGTCCACCGTGGTGATGCACCCCTGGCGAAGGGCGTGACCGGGAGCCTTGGCGTGGATATCGTCGTCGACCTGGAGTACGACGCGAGCGCCGGCGCGGACCGGCGACGGGGTCACGGTCCTGTACGACCCTGCCGACCCGCGACCGGCCTCGCCATCACGGGCCTGTCGGGCTGCCTGGCCGCGGCCTTCATCGCCTTCGGGGCCGGCGCCGGGCTCGTCGGCGCCCTCCTGCCGGTGCCGTCCCGAATGGTCGGAACGGCCTGAGCCCGCCGGGCGCCTAGCCTGGAGTCGTGATGGCCATCGACCTCGACGCCTGGCGAGCACTACCCGCCGCCCAGCAACCGGCCTGGCCCGACCCCGCCGCGCTGGAGCGGGTGTCGCAGACTCTGTCCGAGGTGCCGCCGCTCGTGCAGCCGCAGGAATGTGACGTCCTGCGCACCCGGCTCGCGGCAGTGGCCCGCGGGGAGGCGTTCCTGCTGCAGGGCGGCGACTGCGCCGAGACGTTCGCGGCCAACACGGCCGAGGGCATCCGCGGCAAGGTCCGCACCCTGCTGCAGATGGCGGTCGTCCTGACGTACGGCGCGAGCGTGCCGGTCGTGAAGGTCGGTCGCCTGGCCGGCCAGTACGCCAAGCCGCGCAGCGCCGACCTCGAGGCCGACGGCCGCCCGTCGTACCGCGGGGACGCCGTGAACGACCTGCATGGCGACCGCACCCCTGACCCGGAGCGGATGGTCCGGGCGTACGCCAACAGCGCCGCGACGATGAACTTCATGCGCGCGATGGCCACCGATGGCAGCGCCGACCTCGCGGCCGTGCACGACTGGAACACCGCGTTTGTCGGCAGCAGCCCGGCCGGTTCGCGGTACGAGGTGCTGGCGCGCGACATCGAGCGCGCGCTGGCGTTCATGCGCGCCTGCGGCCTCGACCTGGAGCGGATGAGCGAGACGCACGGCGTTGAGCTGTACTCCAGCCACGAGGCGCTGCTGCTGGAGTACGAGCGAGCGCTGACCCGCGACGACGAGCGCACCGGCCGGCCGTACGGGCTTTCCGGGCACCTGCTCTGGGTGGGGGAGCGCACCCGGGACCTGGGCGGTGCGCACGTCGACTTGCTAGCTCGCCTCGCCAACCCGATCGGCCTCAAGGTCGGGCCGTCGGCGACCTCCGCTGAGGTCGTCGCGCTGTGCGAGCGGCTCGACCCCGAGCGCGAGCCCGGCCGGCTCACCGTCATCAGCCGGATGGGCGCCGGGCGGGTCCGCGACGTGCTGCCCGGGATCGTCGCCGCCGTCGAGGACGCCCGCGGCCCGGCCAGCGTGGTGTGGCACTGCGACCCGATGCACGGCAACACCCGCGAGAGCAGCAACGGCTACAAGACCCGGCACTTCGACGACGTGATGGACGAGGTCCGCGGGTTCTTCGAGGTGCACGCTGCACTCGGTACGCATCCCGGCGGCGTACACGTGGAGCTCACCGGCGACGACGTCACCGAGTGCCTCGGCGGCGCCCACGACCTCACCGACGCCGACCTGGCTGGCCGGTACGAGACGGCCTGCGACCCGCGGCTCAACGACGGGCAGTCGCTGGAGCTGGCGTTCCTGGTTGCCGAAATGCTGCAGCGCCGCCGGGGCTGAGCAGCGCCGTTCCCGTGAGCGCGGCAGCACGGTGATCGGGCAGCGGACGACGGGGGCTCGGCTCAGGCGTGCGCCGGCGGTCACCAGGGGCAGTCGAGAGCTTCCGCGAGGGCGACGTAGGCCGCGTCGACGGGGCGCGGTGCGTGCCACGGTTCCATTGCGAGCAGCTGCCGGGCCGGGCCGGCGTTCAACACACCTGATGGGGCCGCGGAGGCGTCAAGAACCATCACCGGCTGGCCCGGGTTGCGTCGAGATCCTGGAGGATCTCGGCAGCCGCGACGTTGAAGTCAGGCAGGACTCCGAGCAGCGCCGCGTTGTCGGCTCGACGCGACACGTCTGCCAGCTCCCGGACGGCGACGGCTCCGCCGCAGGTGCCGTCACGGTCGGCCAGCCGCTGCAGGCGCTCCACCACCTCGTCCGGCACGTTGCTGACGTAGCGGGTCCTCATGTTGCGTCCAGACCGGCCGGTTCAGTACCAGCCGCCCGCGGGCAGCAGCTCGCCGGCGACCACGGCGGCGCTCAGCACGTTGCCGGCGGGGGCAAGCGGGCAGGCCCAGCCGGGGTCGTACGCGCAGGACGGGTGGTAGGCCAGGTTGAGGTCCACGACCAGGGTGCCGCGGCCGGTCGAGGGGTCGACGTCGCCGCCGTGGTCTGCGCCCTTGACGGTGTCGAGCAGGTAGCGCCCCCCGCCGTACGTCGTACGCCCGGCGGTGGCGTCCTTGACGGGCACGAACAGCCCGCCGCCGTACGAGCCCAGCCACCAGACGTCGAGCGTGCCGAGCCCGGCCAGCCGCAGGACGCCGATCCGCGTGAACGGCACCACGCCGTCGGTGCCGGTGGCGGCCTCGAGCCGCACCGGCTCCAGGTCCGGGTCGACCTCCACCTCGAAGCGCAGGGCCGGGTCGTACGGGGCGTACGGGACCTGCGCGCCGACCGGGAGCGCCGACTCGGGGTGCTGCGCGATCAGCGTGCCCCGCTGCGTGTGCCACAGCTCCCACCCGGCCTGCGGTGTCTCTGCCGTGCGGTAGGCGGCGTACGCCGAGGCGGTGCGGCGCCGCCAGTCCAGCAGGGTCAGGCTCACTGTTCGAGCATGTCAGGCGATCGACGCTGCCCGCTGCACTACGTGGGGGCGGTGGTGGCGAGCTCGGCGCCAGGGGCGACGAAGGAGACCGCGCACACCCGGCGCAGCCGGTCGACGATGCGCGGGGTGCCTATTGCCGGAACGTACCCGCGGCCCAGTCAGCAGGGGCAAAACGGGCCAGTCTGAAGGTGGCGATGTCGGGGTCCGGCGGGTTGTCCTCGGCGAGGTCGGCCAGTACCAGCCCCATCAGTGCGGAGAACTTGAAGCCCTGGCCCGAGTCGCCACAGGCCAGGACGATCCCGCCGGGCAGGGTGTCGATGACGAACCTGTCGTCCGGGGAGTCTGTCCAGCAGCAGACCTGGGCGTCGACGACATTCGTGTTGAGCGCAGTCAGGTCCCGCTGGACGCGTTGCACGGCAAGGGCGGTCAGGTCGGGGTCAGGGGTGCGGTCCAGGTCACCGTCCTGCAGGTACCGCCGCCGCTCCTCGAGCCCCACCTTGTAGCCGACGCCGGGTGTGGGCAGCGCGTACATGCCGACCTGGTCTGCACTCGGCGCGTCGTACAGGCAGGGCAGGGTGCCGGCGGCCGGACCGTCGAGGTGGACGACCTGCTCGAGCCGGGGCCGCAGCGTCAGGTCGACGCCGAGCCTGGACAGCAGGCGGCCGGTGCCGGGACCGGCCGCCAGGACGACCCGGTCGGCGTCCAGCACCGTCCCGTCGGCGTTCCGCAGCCGTACGTAGCCGTCGCATACGTCGACCTCCGTGACATCCCTGCCGATCACGGTGACGCCGCCGGCCGCCTGGTACAGCTCCGCCTGAGCGGCCAACGACGCTGCGGCGAGCACCGGCCCGGCGTCCCGCTGCCACAGGGCCGGCCGACCGTCCGGGCGCAGCCCCGGGAAGCACTTCGCGACCCCGGACGCCGGCACCGCCTCGAACTCGACGCCCTCGTCGGACAGCGCGGCGGCGACGGCTTCCAGCGGGGTCGGGTCATCGCGCCACAGCAGCCCGCGGCGCAGGAACACCGCACGTCCGGAGTCGACGGCCAGGCGCTCCATCGCCTCGACGCTGCGGCGCGCGAGTCGCACCCGGATCCGATCGGAATGCGTCAGCCGCCACATGCGGCTGGGACCCGGGGAGGACGACAGGAGGTTGGCGATGCCGTACCGGTCGACGAGCATCACCTCGTGGCCCCGCCGCGCGAGCTCGGCCGCCGCCGGCAGCCCCCACGCCCCGGCCCCCACCACGACGCAGCGCACCCGGGCAGATTAGCGCCGGACCCAGGCAACGTGTGGGGCGTCGGCGGCGTCCACCCTGTCTACGACGAGCCGGCGAGATCGACGAAGGGGCGGAGTTCGACGCCCGCGTGCTGCAGGACGTACGAGAGGGCCCGCCCCGCCTGCCCCGCGCCCTGGTGAGGGAAGGCCGGTGGACGGTGAGTTCGTGTGTCAGCTTCCTCGTCCCGACACACAAAGTCCGACCCGGCGGTGGCGCGCATGCCTGAGGTGAGCGTGCTGCGGCGCGACTTTGCGTGCATCACCTCGTGATCACGCACACGATGTCCGAGGTCGTTCGGCGCAGCTCGCGAAGCGCCGAACGGCGGCTTGCAGGGTGGGTGGCCCCGGCGGCTCAGCGCAGTCACGGCCGCGGGCAGCCAAGGCCCCGGGACCGGTCCCGGCCACCGGGCCTCGTCGACCTTCCCGACCCGACCAGCCTGCGACCCGTCGCCCTCGCCATCAGCGTCGCCGCCACCGTCATGATCTTCCGGCTGAAGTGGTCGATACTGCGGACGCTCGGCGTCTGCGCCCTCCTCGGCCCCGCGACCGCCTCACTCAGGTGAGCAACAGCAAAACGTCGCCGCGGCCCGGGCCTCATGCCAGCACCGTGTACGTCGCCCGGGTGGTGCGCGTGCCGTCGCCGGCCTGCACGCGGTAGTCGCCGGGCGCGGCGTCGGCCGCGCCGGCTTGCAGCGTCGTACGGATCCGGCCGGTGCCGCTCGCGACCGTGGCCGCGGAGTCGCCGGTGGGCCGGCCCAACGGGTCCAGGAAAGCGATCAGCACGGTGCTGCCGGGTACCCAGCCGGCGCCGATGACCGTGAGCGTCGCCCCGCCGGGCCCCGCCACCGGGGCCACGACGACCGTCGGCGTCAAGGCGGGAGGGGCACTCGTGGCCGGCGCCGCGCTGGTTGGCGGCGGCGGCGTGGTCTTGGGGGGCGCGGCCGTACTCGCCGGAGCGGAGGGGGCGATCGGTGGGTAGGTGAAAACGGTCGTGGTGGGCAGCGGCGCAGCCGCAGGGCTGACAGCCGGGGAGGCATTGGCGGGCCCGGCACCCGGGGCTACGAGCGGGGACGCGGTGACCTCCGGAAGCACCCCGACCGCCGCCGCTTTCACGGCGTGTGGCTGGCTCAGCAGCACACCGAGCCCGACGCCGCCCAGCGCGGCCAGCAGCAGTCCGAGCAGCACCGGGCCGGGGGACAGCAGCCGGCGCGGCTCGTCCGGCTCGTACTCCTGCGGCAGCGCGCTGACGGCCGCGGGCAACACCGCCCGGGCGCGCAGGCCAACCCGTTCGAGGATGGCCTTGCGGGCGTCGTCGGACAGGGCGACGACGGCCAGGCCGGCGAGCAGCCGACGGACGTCTTCCTGCGCCTGGACGACAGCGGTACACGCATCGCAGTCGCGGACGTGCCGGGCAACCCGGCCGTCGCCGGCCGGCACCGACCCGCCGGCGAGCCCGGCCAGGGCATCGTCATCGACATGCCCCGGCACCTGGGGTACCGCCCCGTCGAAGACGTGGGGCAGCAGCTGCAGGCGGGCGGCGCCGACCAGCCGCCACGCAGTGTGTGGATCAACGCCGAGAGCTGCGCCCACCGTCTCGGCCGGCAGGTCGTAGGCGTCACCGAGCAGCAGGGCGCTGCGGCTGCCCTCATCGCACTGTTCGAGGCCGGCCGCCAGGAGCTCCTGCTCAGCGGTGCTGGCGAGCGGCCCGCTGGCCACCGGCCGCCAGCTCTCGCCGATCCCGGCCTGCCGGGCCCGCGGGCCCGCCAGGGCGAACCAGCGGCCCACGAGCTCCGCGACCGGCGCGGGGTCGTCCGCAGCGCCGGCCAGGAGGTCGAGGGCGCTGTCCTCGACCACACCGGGTGAGGCCTGCGGCGGACAGCCCTGCCGGCGTACGAAGTCGTGCACCCGATCAGCGTGTGCCCGCACCGCGCCGTAGAGCGCGTCGGCCGACACCGCCCCGGCGCCGTCGGTCCCTCCACCAAACACGGCGCCAGCCTAGATTGCCGACGTGACCTCCCAGGAGCCGGTGGACCTGCGCAGCGACACCCTGACCCGGCCGACCCCGCAGGTGCGCGCGGCGATGGCGGCCGCCGAGGTCGGCGACGACGTGTACGGCGAGGACCCGTCAGTACGGGCGCTCGAGGAGACTGTCGCCGGGCTGTTCGGCCACCAGGCCGCCGTCTTCGTCCCCAGCGGGACGATGGGCAACCAGATCTGCCTGCAGCTCGTCGTGCCACCGGCGTCGGAGCTGGTGTGCGACGCCGACGCCCACGTCGTGACGTACGAGCACGGCGCCGCCGCAGCGCTCGGTGGCATCTCGTCGCGCACGGTGCCGGGCGGGCCGATGACGGCGGCGGTCGTCGAGCCCTACCTGCGGCCGGCCGGCTGGGGCACCGTCGTCACGTCCGCGGTCAGCGTGGAGCAGACCCACAACCGCGGTGGGGGAGCGGTGCACCCGCTCGCCGACCTGCAGGCGCTCCGCGATCTCACCGTCGCGCACGGCATCGCGCTGCACTGTGACGGTGCGCGGATCTGGAACGCCTCGGTCGCCTCCGGGACGCCGCTGCGGGCGTACGGCGCGGTGTTCGACACCCTGTCTGTCTGCTTGTCCAAGGGCCTGGGTGCACCGGTCGGCTCGGTCCTGGTCACCGACGCCGAGCGGGCCGGGCGCGCCCGGGTGATCCGCAAGCGACTGGGCGGTGGCATGCGGCAGGCTGGCGTGCTCGCGGCCGCCGGGACGTACGTGCTCGCGCACCACCTCGAGCGGCTCGCCGACGACCACCGCCGCGCGGCGCTGATCGGCGCGGCCGCCGGGGTGGTCCCGCAGACCAACATCGTCCGGCTGGACGTACCGGATGCACCGGCTTTCGCCGCTGCCGCCCGCGGGCACGGAGTGCTGGTGTCCCTCGTCGGTCCACGCCGGGTACGCCTGGTCACCCACCTCGACGTCGACGACGCCGGTGCGCAGCGGGCCGCGGACGTCGTCGGACGGCTGCTGGCCGGCTGATCCGGCCGGCGGCAGGTCCCGCCCCGCGGCACCGAAGCCGGAGCCACGCCCGACGAGCTAACGCCCGACGAGCCGGCGCCCGACGACCGGGGGCAGGTCGCGGCAGGCAGCGGCCAGCGCGTCGAGGTCCTCGCCGTAGAGCGCCTGCGGGCCGTCGCAGAGGGCGACGGTCGGGTCGGGGTGCACGTCCACGATGACGGCGTCGGCGCCGACCGCGATCGCCGCCCTGGTCAGCGGCACGACCAGGTCGCGCTTGCCGCCGGAATGCGACGGGTCGATGACGACCGGCAGGTGCGACAGCCCGTGCAGCACCGGCACCGCCGAGATGTCCAGGGTGTTGCGGGTGCCGGTCTCGAAGGTCCGGATGCCGCGCTCGCACAGCACGATGTCCAAGTTGCCGCGCTGGGCGATGTACTCCGCCGCCATCAGCCACTCCTCGTACGTCGCGGTCATCCCGCGCTTGAGCATCACCGGTCTGCCAGCCCCGCCGACGGCCTGCAGGAGCGCGAAGTTCTGCATGTTGCGGGTGCCGACCTGCAGCATGTCGGCGGTCCGGGCGACCAGCGCGACGTCGCGGGCGTCCACGACCTCGGTGACGATCGGCATCCCGGTCTGCTCGCGCACTTCGGCGAGGATCTCCAGGCCCTTCTCGCCGAGGCCCTGGAACGCGTACGGGCTGGTCCGCGGTTTGTAGGCCCCCCCGCGCAACAGCGTTGCCCCGGCGGCCTGCGCCATCTGAGCAGCCGCGAGGGTCTGCTCGGGGGTCTCGACGGCGCACGGCCCGGCGATCAGCGTGAACGTGTCGGGACCGATCGGCACGCCGCCGACCTCGACGACCGAGGACGACGGGTGGTTCTCACGACTGACCAGCTTGTACGGCTTGCTGACCCGGACCACCTCGCCGACGCCGGGCATGGCGCGCAGGTTGAGCCCCTGGAAGGCGACGACGTCACCGACCAGGCCGACGATGGTCCGCTGCACGCCGCGGCTGACGAACGCCGAGCCGCCCGCGGACTCGACGCGGGCGACGACCGCGTCAACCTGCTCGGGAGCGGCGCCGGGGCGCATGACGACGACCATGTGACCAATCTCCGGGACGACAAGAGCCCCGGGCGTAGGGCCCGGGGCTGGGCCGACCGGAGGGCCGGGGGTGCCGACCGTACACGGGGCCCGGATCCGGCAGCGGCCGGACCCGGAGGCACCATGGTCGGGTGACGACGCCGTTGGACCGCCTCGGGGCCAGGAAGCGCGCTGAGGGGTTCGCCGACCGGCTGCCTCCCGGGCAGTACGTGCCGCGCGGCTGGCCGGTGCTGCACTACGGCCCGGTGCCGACGTTCAAGCCCGACACCTGGGACTTCCGGGTCTTCGGGAGCACTGTGGACGGTGCCGAACGCCGGTGGACGTGGCCGGAGCTCGGCCACCTGCCGCGCACCGGTGTCAACGCCGATTTCCATTGCGTCACAAAGTTCTCGGTGTTCGACAACGCCTGGCGTGGGATCGCGTCGAACACCTTCCTGGAGCTCGCGCCGCCGGCGCCCGAGGTCACCCATGTGCTGGTCTGGGCGGAGTACGGCTACAGCGCCAACCTGCGGCTCGAGGACTTCGCGTCCGATCAGACGGTGTTCGTCACGCACCGCAACGGGGTAGAGATCGGCCGCGACCACGGCGCTCCGCTGCGGCTCGTCGTCCCGCAGCTATACGCCTGGAAGGGCCCGAAGTGGGCTCGCGCCGTGGAGTACCTGACCGCCGACCGGCGCGGCTTCTGGGAGGAACGGGGCTACCACAACCGGGCCGATCCCTGGCAGGAGCAGCGCTACGCCTACCAGGAGGGCCCCGGCGACGGCCCGGACTGAGTGGTTCCGCCGAGCCGTCACACCTCCAGGCGGGGCGTCCTGCCCTCGGCGCCGTGCCGGGGCCCCAGCTCGGTCAGCAGCATCGCGACGAGCACCAGGGCGGCGCCCGCGAGGGTCCGGCCGGTGAGCGCCTCGCCGGCCAGCGCGACGGCGAAGCCCAGCGAGAAGACCGGCTCCATCGTCATGACGACGGCGGTCCGGGTCGGTGTGAGGTGCGCCTGCGCCCAGGTCTGTACGACGAACGCCAGCGCCGTGGCGGCCAGTGCCGTGAGCGCCAGTGCGCCCCACACCCCGGCATCGGGCGGCGAGGCGAGGCCACCGGGAAGGGCGACGACCCCGCAGAGCACCGTGGTGGTGAGCAGCTGCGGCACCGCGAGCGCGTACGCGTCGAAGGACGACGCCCAGCGGCCGAGCCCAACGATGTGCAGGGCGAAAGCCGCGGCGCAGGCGACGGTGAGCAGCTCGCCGGTGCCGATCGAGGCGATGCCGGCCGAACCGGCTCCGGTCGCGCCGCCGCGCAGCGACAGCAGACCCAGCCCCACCGTGGCCACCCCGACGGCGACCCAGGCGAGCGCGGGCGGAGGGGTGCGCAGCACGGCAGCCGCCCCGAGCGGGGTGAACACCACAAACAAGCCGGTGAGGAAGCCGCTGACGGCGGCCGGCGTGGTCTGCAGACCAAGCGTCTGCAGCAGGTAGCCGGCGCCGAGGGCGGTGCCGAGCAGCACCCCGGCCCGCAGCCCGGCGGGCGGCAGTGCGAAGACAGCCCGCGGACGAAGCACCAGCATGGCCACGCTCGCGAGCCCGAAGCGCCAGGTGAGGAAATCGGTGACCGGCATCCGGCCGATGGCGTCCTTGACCACGATGAAGGTCGAGCCCCAGACGGCCGTCACGGCCAGCAGGGCGAGCACCGGCGCCGTCCGGCTCCTCACGCGTCGCGCAGGCTGCACAGCAGATCGAGGTCGCGGCGGTGGCTCGCTGCGTCGCCGGGTGTCTCGACGACCACCGGCACGCCGCGGGTCGCCGGGTGCCGGAACAGCTCGGCGAACGGGTCCTTGCCGATCCGGCCCTCGCCGATCGCCTCGTGGCGGTCGCGGCTGGACCCCAGCGGGTCCTTGGAGTCGTTGGCGTGCACCAGGGCGAGCCGGCCGCGGCCGACGGTCTTGACGAGGGCGTCGAGGGTGCGCTTCATGCCGCCGGGGGCGGCCAGGTCGTGGCCGGCCGCAAAGGCGTGGCAGGTGTCCAGGCACACCCCGAGCGCGGGGTGGTCATCCAGCTGGGCGAACCACGGGCCGAGGTCCTGCACGGTCGCGGCCAGCGCCTGACCGCCACCGGCCGTCGGCTCGACGAGCAGCCGCGGCGCCCCGTCGGGGAGGCCGTCGAGCAGCGGCATCAGCAGCTCGCGCAGCTGCTTCATCGCCTCGTCGCGGTGCGCTCCGGCGACAGCGCTGCCGGCGTGCACCACGACGCCGCGGGCACCGATCGCCGCGCCGCGGATCATCGAGTGCCGGACGGCGTCGACGCTGCGCCGCCGGGTCGCCTCGGTCGGTGAGCCGAAGTTGACCAGGTACGGCGCGTGGACGTACGCCGGGATCCCGCTCCCCGCGCAGCCCGCCCGGAAGGCGTCGTCCTGGGCCGGGTCGCCGGCGCTCGGTGCCCAGCCGCGCGGGTTCGAGACGAACACCTGCACCGCGCCGGCGCCGATCTCGCGGGCGTACGCCAGCGCCTTGGTCAGCCCCCCGCCGACCGGGACGTGGGAGCCCACGGGGGAGGGCTTGCGGGGCGGCACGGGCTGAGGGTGTCAGAACACGAAAAGCGTCACGGAACTGCCCTTGCGGACCCGGCTGCCGGCACCGGGGTCGATCCGGCGCACGGTGCCCGGCCCGGCGGGCAGCAGGATCACCTGGGTCGTCAGCCCCAGGGCGCTGAGCTGGGCCTCCGCGTCGGCCCGGCTGGTGTTCACCAGCTGCGGGATGACCTGCAGGTCCGGGCCCTTGCTGACGCTGAGCGTGACCGTGGACCCGCGCCCGGCGGCACCCCGGTTCGGTGACTGATCCACCACAGTCCCGGCCGGTACCTGCTCGTCGAAGGCCAGCACGACGGTCGTGGTGAAGCCAGCAGCCTGCAGCTGGGCCTGCGCCTGGGCCTGCGGCCGCTTGCGTACGTCCGGGACGGGCAGTGGCTCGACACCTTTGCTGACCACCAGCGCCACGGCGGTATCGGGCGGCAGCGGCGTTCCGGGCGTGGGATCGGTACGCAGCACCGTGCCGGCGGCCGCGGCGGCGAACTCCTGGGTGACCTCGCCGGCCCGCAGGCCGATGTCGGTTAGCGCGCGGGTCGCCGCCTCCTGGGTCGAGCCGACCACGGATGCCGGGACGGTCCGGCGGTCCGGCCCCCGGCTCACCACGAGCGAGACGACGCCCCCTTTGCGGACCCGACCGCCCGGGTCCGGGGCCTGGGCGAGCACCTGCCCGGCCGGGATGGTCTCGTCGAACCGCTCGGGCTGCAGGGCCGCACCGAGCCCGGTGGCGCGCAGCCGGGCCGTGGCGTCGGCCTGGGTGAGGGCGAGCACGGCGGGGGCCCGGGTGAACCTGCCGGTGCCGAGGTACCAGCCGCCGCCGGCCGCCAGCAGCGCCAGGACAACCAGCACGACCAGGCCACTGATCAGCCGCCACCGCCGCCGGCGGGCCGGGACGGGGGGCGCGCTTCCGGTCGGCGAGGATCGGTTGACGACCGGGCGCGGTACGACAAGCGTGTCGTGCCGACCGGCTGCCGGCGTGGCCGTGGCGGCGAGTGTGCCGGCGTCGAGCGGTAGGACGTCGAGCTCGGCGCGCAGCGCCCGCACCTCGGCGAGGAAGGCGCCGGCGTCGGGTGGCCGCAGCGCCGGGTCACGCCGGGTCGCCCGCACCACCAGGTCGTCGAGCCCGGGCGGGATGCCACCGACGACCGTGGAGGGCGCCGGTACGTCTTCGTGCACATGCCGGTAGGCGACCTGCATCGGGGTGTCGGCGGCGTACGGCGGGGCACCGGTGAGCGCCTCCCACAGCACGACCCCCGCCGCGTAGACGTCGGTGCGGGGGTCGGCGGTTCCGCGCTCGATCTGCTCGGGCGCGAGGTAGGCGACGGTGCCGATCAGCAGGCCTGTCGTGGAGGTCAGCTCGCTGGTCTCCACGGCCCGGGCGAGGCCGAAGTCGGCGACCTTGACCCGGCCGTCGTCACCGAGCAGGACGTTCTCGGGCTTCACGTCGCGGTGCACGATGCCCGCCCCGTGTGCGGCTGCCAGCGCCCGCAGCACCGGCTCGAGCAGCGACAGCGCGCGGGCGGGGTGGAGCGCGCCGCGGTCGCGCAACAGAGCCCGCAGGTCGCGCCCCTCGATGTGCTCCATGACCAGGTAGGCCGCCCCCGTCTGCTCGTCGCGACCCTGGTCGTACACAGCCACGACCTCGGGGGCCGACAGCCGGGCGGCTGACCGGGCCTCACGGGTGAACCGCGCGACGAAGTCGGGGTCGTCGGCGAGCCCGCGGTGCATGACCTTGACGGCGACCGGCCGCTCGAGCCGCTCGTCGAGGCCGCGGTACACCGTTGCCATGCCGCCACGAGCCAGCAGACCGGTGAGGCGATAACGCCGGTCGAGCAGGCGCCCGACCAGCGGGTCGTCAGCCTGCACGGTGGTTGCCACGGGCCCCCACTGTACGGCGAGCGGGGGCCGCGGCGCGCCCGGCGCGCGGTCAGCCGTTGCGGAAGCGGGGCCGTAGCGCGTCGATGCTTGCGATGTACGCGAAGGTCTGCGGCAGCAGGCCCTGCCGCGCGATCGAGCCCGCCCCCTGGTAGTAGCCAGCCAGCGCACCGTGCTCCGAGCCGGTCGACTGCAGCAGCTGGCCGAGCAGCATCACCCCGGCGGTGACGTTGTCCTCCGTGCGCAGCAGGTCCAGCGGCCGGCCGGCCTGAGCCGACAGCCCGGCACCGGTGCTGGGCAGTACCTGCATGACGCCGATCGCGTCCACACCGGACACGACGCGCTGCTGGAAACCGCTTTCCTGGTAGGCGACGGACAAGGCAAAGGACGGGTCCACGCCGTACCGCCGGGCCGTCGCGGCGACCAGCGAGCGCACCGCGGCCGGGCTGGGCACCGGCCGGGTAGCCAGAACGGCCCGGTGCTGCGCGGCGGAGGTCGAGACGGTGCCGGTGGCCACACTGCTGGACGTCGTCGGGGCGCTGGCTCCGCCGACCGTACGCACGGTCACCGGCACCACCAGGCTCTGGCCGGGCTGGATCACGGACCCCGCGGTCAGGCCGTTGCGCGACAGGACCGCGCTGACGCTGGTGCCGTAGCGCTGGGCGATGACGGTGACGTTCTCGGCCAGTGCCACCACGACGGTGCTCTCGGTTGTCGTGGCGCTCGTCGTGGCCGTCCGCGACGATGGCAGCACGAGGGTCTGGCCGGCGTAGATCCGGTCACCAGTGCCCAGGCCGTTCGCGGCCTGCAGCGCGGCGACGGTCGTGCCGTGCTGAAGCGCGAGTTCCGACAGTGTGTCGCCGCGGGAGATCCGGATCACCCCGGGTGCGGCGGCCGTCGAGACGACGGCGAGGGCAAGCAGGGCGCCGAGGGCACCGCGGCAGGAGCGCGTGCTGGGCGTGGAAGGCATGGAGATATCCCGACGGTCGACGGCATGGCGTGTGTCGGACCGTACGCGGAGTGTGACCACTGTGACAAGTGTGACCTACGAGGAGGATGGTACGGGTGGGATTGCGCCCGGTCACGTCGACACGCCGGGCCCGTGCCAGCGGCCCCGGACCCTGCCCGCGCCACCCGCGCCTGCGTCTCCTCGGGCCTGCGCCTGCGGCACCGGCACGGCCCGCCTAGCCTTGCGCTCCATGACCACCGTGAGCCTCGTGACGAGCGTTGTCCCAGCCGGTTCCCACCCTGTCCCAGCCGGTTCCCACGCGGCGCCGTTGCTCGACGCGTTGCGACGGGCGGGGATGACGGTCCGCGAGCGGCTCCTGCCGGCCGCCGACGCCGTGCTCGTGCTCGGGGTGCCAGACCCGGCCACCGTCGGCCTGCTGCTGGAGACCGGTGCGCGCGGCACGCCCGTCCTGGTCGTCGGGCCTGCTCCGGGGTTGCTCGCCGACGCCGCCGGTGTGCTGGCTGGCCGGATCACCCCCGTGCACGAGGTGCGGGTGCGCCCCGGGCCCGACGCGGGCGAGGTGCCGGCCCGGCTGGCGGGCGACCTGGTCATCCGCGAGACCTGGCCGCTGCTGGACAAGGTCGCCGACGACGTGGAGGTCGTCCTGACCGCCAACGTGGCGTTCTCGGACTACCCCGTCGCGACCTGGCGGGCGGCGACCGGCATCGGCCTGCTGACCGTCGGCTCGCGGCCCGAGACCTTCGCCGACCCGCAGTGGCAGCGGGTCGTACACCGGCTGCTGCGGCACCTCATCGGTGAGCGCGACGCCGACCTGGTGCGCGTCGGCGTGCTCGGCTACGGCGCGATCGGGCACGAGCACAACGCCGCCATCACGCTGACGGACGGCCTGGAGCTCGCTGCGGTGTGTGACCCCAACCCGCTGAGGGTGCAGGCGGCCCGCGAGCTCGCGCCGGCCGTCCGCGGGCACGGTCGCGGCGAGGACCTGCTCGCCGACGACGGTGTCGACCTCGTCATCGTCTCGACCCCACCCGACAGCCATGCCGAGTGGACCCTGCGGGCGCTCGAGGCCGGCAAGTCGGTCGTGGTGGAAAAGCCGTTCTGCCTCACGGTGGAGGAGGCCGACCGGCAAGTCGCCGCTGCCGCCGAGCGCGGCCTGACACTGGCGGTGTACCAGAACCGGCGCTGGGACCAGGACTACCTCGCGCTCAGGCAGGTCGTACGCAGCGGTCAGCTCGGCGAGGTCTTCCACTACGAGAGCTTCCTCGGGGGCTACGGGCACCCCTGCAACTACTGGCACTCCGACGAGGCGGTGTCCGGCGGGGCGATCTACGACTGGGGCAGCCACTTCCTGGACTGGGTCATGGACCTGTTCCCACAGCCCGTCGAATGGGTGTCGGCGACCACCCACAAGCGGGTCTGGCACGACGTCACCAACGCCGACCACAGCCGGGTGCTCGTGCACTTCACCGATGGCGTCGAGGCCGAGTTCACGCACTCCGACCTCGCGGCCGCGCTCAAGCCGAAGTTCTATGTGCTGGGCACCGAGGGCGGCCTGATCGGCGACTGGCGGCACGAGAAGGTCGTCCAGCGCTCGCCCATCGGAACCCTGCTGGAGGACCGGCTCTCGCACAGCGACAGCCCGGCGGACCTGCGGCTGTTCCGACCTGACGGCTTCGGCGGTACCTCGCAGACGTTGCTGTCGCTGCCACCGGCGCCGCCGCAGCCGTTCCACCGCGAGCTCGCCGACCAGCTGCTGGCGGGCTGGCCGATGTCGGTCACTCCCGAGGGCAGCCGCAAGAACATCGCGCTCATGCAGGCGGCCACGACCTCGGCGGCCGACGGCGGCCGACCGGCGCCCCTGCCCCTGTGAGTGACGCGGCCCCTGTGAGTGACGCTGCCGCTGTGACCAGCCCCGTCCGGTGGGGCTTCATCGGGGCCGGCGGGATCGCGCGGACGGCCCTGGCGCCGGCGGTGCACGCGGCCGAGGGGGCGGTGCTGCACGCCGCTGCAGCCCGCGACCCGGCCCGCGCGGCCGAGCTTGGCCCCTTTCGGGTACACGCCTCGTACGACGACCTGCTCTCCGACGTCGACGTCGATGCCGTCTACATCAGCCTCAACAACGACGCCCACCTGCGGTGGACGCTCGCGGCCCTCGAAGCAGGCAAGCACGTGCTCTGCGAGAAGCCGCTCGCGCTGACCGCCGCCGAGGTGGACCGGATGGGTGCCGCCGCGCAGCGGGCGGGGCGGACCGTCGTGGAGGCCAGCTGGTACCGCTGGCACCCGCGGGTGCGGCTCGCCCAGGCCCGGCTGCCCGAGATCGGCCCGGTCGCCCACGTCACTGCCGGCTTCAGCTTCACCGGGGTCCCCGACGGCGACTACCGGCTCGACCCGGCGAAGGGCGGCGGGGCGCTGTACGACGTCGGCTGCTACGCCGTCAGTGCCTGTCTGTGGGCGGTCGGGCGCGGCCTGCCCGACGAGGTCGTCGGCTGCGCCGAGAACGGGCCGACCGGTGTCGACCTGGACACCCGGGCGGTGCTGTCGTGGGCGGGCGGCCCCGACGCCGAGGTGCGGGCCGGCATCACCGATACCGGCCAGTGGCTGGTCGTCACCGGCGAGCGGGGCGAGATCGAGCTGCGCGACGCGCCGTACACCGCCTGGAAGCACGACGTCACCGAGCTGTGGGTGTCGGACGGCGACGGCACCGAGCGGGTGCCGGTGCCGGCGACCGACGCGTACCGCCTGATGGTCCAGGAGGTGTCGTCGGTGCTGTCCGGCGGACCGGGCTGGGTGCTCCCCTTGGCGCAGTCACGCGACACCGCGGCAGTCCTGGACGCGATCCGGGCCAGCGCGGCTGCGGGTGGCGAGCCGGTCCGCCCGCAGCCCTAGGCTCGACGGCTGTGACCCGGACCTTGCTGTGACCTCCCCAGACGACATCGCAGGCGCCGATCCGGTGGCCGCCCTGGTGATGCTGACCGTCCCGGAGCTCGCGGAGCGGCTCGGCACCGACGTCGTGCACGCCCGCGGTGCGCTGCGCGCCGGCACGTTCCTGGCGGTGTCCCGCGACGGGGTGCTGCTGGTCGCCGAGCGGCAGTTCGACGGCGACCAGCCGGTCAAGCACCTGGTGCCGGTGCTCCGGCTGCTCCGGGACGCCAAGTACACCGACGCCGAGGCGCTGGCATGGCTGGCCACCCCGGACGCCTCGCTCCCCGGCTCGCCGTTCGACGCGCTGCATGAGAACCGCGCCACCGAGGTCAAGCGCCGCGCCCAGGCCCTCGGTTTCTGACCCGCCGACCCACCTGCGGCCGACCGGGGTCCGCCCGTACGCTCCGGAAATGAGTGTTGAGCCGCACCGTGCCTGACCCCGACCGCCTCGAACGTCTCGAGCAGGCCCGGCTGTACCTGTGCACCCCTGACCGGCCCGACCTGGTGGAGTTCCTGGACGCGGTGCTGGCCGGCGGGGTCGACGTCGTCCAGCTGCGGCAGAAGGGCTTGAACGCCCGCCAAGAGCTCGAGCTGTGCGAGATCGTCGGGGCTGCGGCGGCCCGCCACGACGCGCTCTGGGCGGTGAACGACCGGGCCGACGTGGCGTACGTCGCCCGGCCCGACGCCCTGCACCTCGGCCCGGACGACCTGCCGGTGGGCGCAGCGCGTTACCTGCTCGGCGAGGGGCTGCTGGTAGGGCGCTCGGCGCACGACCTGGACCAGGCCCGGGTCGCAGCGGTCGAGACCGGGGTCGACTACGTCTTTGCGGGCCCCGCGCTGCCCGGCCCGAACCGCCGCTCCCGACCGGCTGCCGGGCTCGAGCTGGTCCGGGCACTGGCGGCGCTGGAGCCGGTCCGGCCCTGGTTCGCCGACGGTGGGGTCACCCTGGAGAGCCTGGAAGAGGTGCTCGCGGCCGGTGCGACCAGGGTCGTCGTGGTCCGGGCGCTCACCGAGGCGGCGGACCCCGGCGCGGCTGCAGCCGAGCTCAAGCGCCGGCTGCTGGCCGCCGTACCGGTGTGAGGGCGGTCTACCTGCTGGTGCTGGCGGCCTGCGTGGTCGGCACCCTGCCGCTCGAGCTGGTGCTGCACGTCCGGGTGTACGCCCGTCCGCTGCGGCTGCTGCTCACCCTGCTGCCCGTTGCCGCGGTGTTCAGCGTCTGGGACGTGCTGGCGATCCGGGCCGGCCACTGGGCGTACGACCCGCGCCAGATCAGCGGCGTGCGGCTCGGCGTGCTGCCCCTGGAGGAGCTGCTGTTCTTCCTCGTCATCCCGGTCTGTGCGGTGCTGACCCTGGAAGCGGTACGCGTCGTCAAGGGCTGGCAGGTGGACGACGAGTGAGCTACACGACCGCGGCGCTGCTGGGCGTCGCGCTCACCGTGGCGCTCGACCTGTGGGTGCTGCGCACCCGGCTGCTGACCCGCAAGGCATTCTGGACGGCGTACGCGATCATCGTGTTCTTCCAGCTGGTCACCAACGGCGTGCTCACCGGCCGTCGGGTGGTGACGTACGACGCCGGTGCCGTGCTGGGCGGAGCGACCCCGCGGCTGCTGGGTGACGGGCGGATCGTCTACGCCCCGGTCGAGGACCTGCTGTTCGGCTTCGCGCTGGTCCTACAGACGTTGGCCTGGTGGGTCTGGTGGGGCCGCCGGCTGCCCCGCCGAGAGCTCAGGAGGCGAACAGGTTCGCGGCCCTGAACCCGGCGGCGGCCAGCACGATCACGGCCGGGTCGGCGTCGGGGCTGTCGCTGGGGTTGAGGCGCCCCGGCGGGCGGCCACCGCGCGGGCCAGGCCGGGGAGGGCGACCCGGGCCCGGCGGCCGGCTCCGACGCTGACCCGCTGCCCGAGCACCCGGTAGTCGGCCGCCGCCACCTCGTCCAGGATCCCGCCGTACAGCGCCAGCGCGGTCTCGATGCACGGCCGGCTGGTCGGGTGCAGCAGCCGTACGCCCGACGCGGCGCTGCGGTAGATCTCGCGGGTCCGGGCGACCTCGAAGGCGAGCAGCCGGCGGACCGGCCCGTCGACGACCCCGCGCTGCAGGTGCTCGCGGGTCACCCCGAACGCGTCCAGGTCCGCCATCGGCAGGTAGATGCGGCCCCGCTGCAGGTCCTCGCCCACGTCGCGGATGAAGTTGCTGAGCTGGAAGGCGATGCCGAGGTCGGCGGCGTAGGGCTCGGCAACCTCCCGCGGCACCAGCGGCTCGAGGATGGGCACCATCTGTAGGCCGATGACCGCCGCGGAGCCGTGCACGTAGACCATCAGGTCGTCGTACGTCGCGTACTGCGTGACGGTGAGGTCCATCCGCATCGAGGCCAGGAAGTCCTCGACGTACCGCATCGGGATGTCCCAGCGGCGGACGGTGTCGACGACTGCCCGGCTGATTTCGTGCTCACTCCCACCGGCCTGCGCGTCGGCAACGAACTGCTTGCCCCAGCCGATCAGCCAGTCGGCCTTCTGGGCGTCCGTGAGGGTGCTGGCCAGGTCGTCGACGATCTCGTCGGCGTAGCGGGCGAAGCCGTAGAGCGCATGGACATAGGGCCGCTTCCAGGCCGGCAGCAGCAGCGTCGCGAGGTAGTACGTCTTGCCGTGGCTGGCGTTGAGCCGCCGACATTTCTCGTACGACGCGCGCAGCGCCGGGTCGGTGATCCCGGCTGCGTCCAGCTCACGCGCACTCACCGGCGAAGTCTGGCAGGAATCAGCGCGTGAGCAGCATCGAGCGGGAGCTGTAGGAGCGGTCCTTGCCCAGGATCCGCTCGGCCGCCAGTCGGCCGCTGATCAGCACCATCGGGACGCCGACGCCGGGCTGGGTGCCGGAGCCGGCGAAGACCACGCCGTCGACCTTGGGGGCCAGGTTGGTGGGCCGGAACGGTCCGGTCTGGAGGAAGGAGTGGGCGGCGGCGAACGGCGCACCCGCCGCCATGCCGCGGGCCTGCCAGTCCGCGGGGGTCGTGACGTTCTCGACCTCGACGGCGTCGCCGAAGCCGACGTACCCCATGGCCTCGAGCCGCGCGACACACTCATCGCGGTAGCGCGGCCCGACGACGTCCCAGTCGATGCCGCTGGTCATGTCGGGCGTCGGGAACAGCACGTAGTAGATCTGCTTGCCGTCCGGCGCGAGCGACGGGTCGCTGCGGGTCGGGTTGGTGACCAGCACCGACGGGTCGGCCATCAGCTGCTTGCGGTCGATCAGGTCGGTGAACACCTCGCGCCACTGCTTGCCGAAGTGGATGTTGTGGTGCGCGGTCTTGGTGTACGCCTGGGTGGAGCCGGCCAGCAGCAGGAAGCAGCTGGGGGAGTAGGTCAGGCTCTTGACCCGCCGCGGGGTGGCCTCCGGCGGCAGCAGCTCGCGGTAGGCCACCGGCAGGTCCGGGTTGAGCACGACGACGTCGGCGTCGTAGCGCTCGCCGTCGGTCGTCTCCACGCCGACCGCTCGGCCGTGCTCGACGAGCACCCGGCTCACGCTGCGGCCGTACTGCAGCTGCACGCCGTGCTTCTCGGCCGCACCGGCCAGCGCCCGGGGGACGGCATGCATGCCGCCCTTGGGGAAGTACACGCCGGCGACCGAATCCATGTAGGCGATCACCGCGTAGATCGCCAGGGCGTCGTACGGGCTGAGGCCCGCGTACATCGACTGGAAGCTCATCACCCGCTGCGTGCGCGGGTCCTTGAGGTACTGCCCCACCTTGGGGGCGAGCTTGCTGAAGCCGCCGATCGCCACCAGCCGGGCCAGGTTGGGGGTGATCAGGTCGAACGGGGAGTCGATGTTGCGGTCGATGAAGTCCTTCATCTCGTAGCGGTAGAGCTTGGAGACGAAGTCGACGTAGCGCAGGTAGCCGCGCGCCTCGTCGGGCCCGCAGACCCGCTCGACCTCCGCGGCCATCTCGCCGACGTCGGCCTTGACGTCCAGCACCGAGCCGTCGGGGTAGAACGCGCGGTACAGCGGGTCGACGGGCGTCAGCTCAAGCCAGTCCTCGAGCCTCTCGCCGACGCAGTCCAGCGCGTCGGCGATCAGGTCGGGCATCGTCAGGACCGTCGGGCCGGTGTCGAACCGGTAGCTGCCGCCGCCCGGCGAGGCGAGCTCCAGCAGCCCGTTGCGGCCGCCAGGCACGTCCTCGCGTTCCAGCACCGTCACATCGCGGCCGGCCCCCGCGAGCCGCAGTGCACACGACAGCCCCGCCAGCCCGGCTCCGACGATCACGACACGGTCGGTCTTGCCAGGGACGGTTTTCACAACTCATCGTACGGGCGGACGGGCCTGCCGGCTGTCCGAGCGGAAGGGCCCGTGGCCACCGAGTCCGCTGTCGCGGGGCGGCAGCCGGCTCAGAGCCGGGTGAGGACTTCGGCACCGGTGTCGGTGACGGCCAGCGTGTGCTCGAACTGGGCGGTCCGCGAGCGGTCCCTGGTGACGGCTGTCCAGCCGTCCGCCCAGAGATCGTGCCGGTGGTCGCCGACGGTGATCATCGGCTCGATCGTGAAGGTCATCCCCGGCTCGAGGACCATCCGCGCCGCGGGATTGTCGTAGTGGTAGACCTGCGGATCGGCGTGGAAGGTACGGCCGATGCCGTGGCCGACGAAGCTGCGCACGACGCCGTACCCGAGGCCCTCCGCGTGCGCCTGGATGGCCTGGCCGATGTCGCGGACGGTGCCGCCGGGCCGCACGGCGGCGATGCCGACTTCGAGGCACTCGCGGGTGACCTCGACCAGCCTGGCCGACTCCTCGGCGACCTCGCCGACGAAGAACGTCGCGTTGGTGTCGCCGTGTACGCCGCCGAGGAAGATCGTCACGTCGCAGTTGACGATGTCGCCGTCCTTGAGCACCGTCGAGTCGGGGATCCCGTGGCAGATCACCTCGTTGACCGACGTGCACAGTGACTTCGGGAAGCCGTTGTAGCCCAGCGGCGACGGGTAGCCGCCACGCGCCAGACATGCGGCGTGGCAGACCGCGTCGAGCTCGTCGGTCGTCACCCCGGGGCGTACGGCGGCGCCGACCTCGGCCAGCACCTCCGCGGCCGCGCGGCCGGCGACCCGCATCCGTTCGAGCTCGTCGGCGGTCTTGGGGGCGGCGCTGCCACGGTCCCGCGGCCGGCCGCGCGGGTCGGCGACGTAGTCCGGCCGCGGGATGGTGGCGGGCACCTCGCGCCGCGGTGACAGACGGCCGGGACGCACCCAGCGCTCCGCATCGGCGGCGGACCGCTCGCGCTGGGCCTGCTCGGCGGTGGCGCGGGCCGGGTCGAGGTCGGCGAGCCGGTGGCAACGCTTGTACCGGCGTCCGCTGCCGCACCAGCAGGGGTCGTTGGCGGCGAGGGTCGGTGCGGTCACGCGTGCAGCGTAAGCGCGCTCAGACGCAGCGCGAGGTGGCCGCCGCTGCGAGCTCGCGGAGCACCGTACGCGCGTCGTCCTGGACGGGTGCCGCCTCGAGCGCAGCGAGCGCGTCGTCGGTGAGCTCGGCGATGAGCGACTCGACCCGGCCGACCGCACCGGTGTCGGTGATGACGGTGCGCAGCGCGGTGACGCCGTCGTCGGCCAGGTGCGGGTCGCCCAGGTGCCGGCGTACCAGCTCGGACTGCCGGTCGTCCGCGCCTTCCAGGGCCATCGCGACCAGCGCGGTGCGCTTTCCCTCGCGCAGGTCGTCGCCGGCCGGCTTGCCGGTCTGCGCCGGGTCGCCGAACACGCCGAGCAGGTCGTCACGCAGCTGGAAGGCCTCGCCGAGCGGCAGCCCGTACCCGCTGTAGCCGTCCAGGACGTCCTGGTCGGCCCCGGCCAGCGCCGCGCCGAGGTGCAGTGGCTTCTCGATCGTGTACTTCGCGCTCTTGTACCGGGCTACCCGCAGCGCCCGCTCGACCGAACCGCCGCCGCGCGCCTGCTCGAGCAGATCGAGGTACTGACCGCCCATCAGCTCGGTACGCATCTGCGCGAACACCCGGTCGCCGCGTACCAGGGCCTCGGCCACGAAGCCACTCGTGGCCAGCATCTCGTCGGACCAGACCAGGCACAGGTCGCCGAGCAGGATCGCCGCGCCGGCCCCGAACGCCTCAGGGTCGCCGTGCCAGTCTGCACCGCGGTGCAGTGTGGCGAACCGCCGGTGGGCGGCGGGCTGGCCGCGCCGGGTGTCGCTGGCGTCCATGACGTCGTCGTGGATGATCGCGCAGGCCTGGAACAGCTCGAGCGCGGCGGCGGCCGTCACGATCGGCTCGCCGTCGGCCCCGCCGGCGCCGCGATGCCCCCAGTAGCAGAACGCCGGCCGCAGCCGCTTGCCGCCGGCGACGAGCTGCACCAACGCGTCGGCGAGCGGCGCGAGCTCGCTGCTGACGGCCTCCAGGAACGGCAGCTGCGAAGCAATGAAGGTGTCGAGGGCCTTCTGCACGCGCTGACGCAGGTCGTCGCGGTCGAGCGGAGCCAGGCCCATGGGCCCCAAGGGTAGCCGCGGCCGCGCCCGCCGCGGCGGGTGTCCCGTCGCGACCTGGATCCGCTCCCGCCGTAACGTGGGCGCATGCCCGGCAGGACGATCCGTGAGCTGCTCGCGACCGGCGAGCGGCTGTTCTCGTTCGAGTTCTTCCCGGCGAAGACCGACGAGGGGGAACGCCAGCTCTGGCAGGCGATCCGCGAGCTGGAGCCGCTGCAACCGGACTTCGTGTCGGTGACCTATGGCGCGGGCGGCTCCACGCGCGAACGCACGGTGGCCATGACCGAGCGGATCGCGTCGGACACGACATTGCTGCCGCTCGCGCACCTGACGGCCGTCGACCACTCGGTGGCCGAGCTGCGGCGCATCGTCGGGCAGTACGCCGATGCCGGCGTACGCAACGTGCTCGCACTGCGCGGCGACCCGCCGGGCGACCCGCAGGCCGAGTGGCGGCGGCACCCCGAGGGGCTGGCGTACGCCGCCGAGCTGGTCCGCCTGGTCCGCGCCAGCGGTGACTTCTGCGTCGGTGTCGCGGCCTTCCCCGAGAAGCACCCGCGCTCGCCCGACAGCGAGGCAGACGTGCGCTTCCTCGTCGATAAGTGCCGGGCGGGCGCGGACTTCGCGATCACCCAGATGTTCTTCCGCGCTGAGGACTACCTGCGGCTGCGCGACCGGGTCGCCGCGAGCGGCTGCGACGTGCCGATCCTGCCCGGCGTCATGCCGGTCACCAATGTGCGCCAGATCGAGCGCTTCGCGGTGTTGTCGGGCGCGGCTTTCCCGGCCGACCTGGCGGCCCGCCTGCACGCCGTCGAGGACGACCCCGCCGCGGTGCGCGAGATCGGCGTGGAGGTGGCCCATCGGCTGTGCGAGCAGCTGCTCGCCGAGGGCGCCCCGGGCCTGCACTTCATCACCCTGAACCGGTCGACGGCGACGCGCGAGGTGTGGTCCCGGCTGGGCCTGGCCGCCTCGGCCGCGCCGGCCGCCTCGTGACCGGGTCCAGATGAGGCTCCGGCACCGGGTGCGCACGTCTGCCTCACCCGCGCAGGTCTGGACGGTGCTCGGCAGTCCCGAGCGCTGGCAGGAGTACGACGTCTTCCTGCGCAGGGTGCGTGGCGCCGCCGGGCCGGCGCGCACCGGGCAGCACCTGCTCGGGGTCGCCCGCTGGTTCGCCCTAGGCATCCCCATCGACGTCGTCGAGGCGGTGCCCGAGCGACGGCTGGTCCTGCGGGTACATGCGGCGCCGGGGGTGGTGCAGGAGGTCACCTCCGAGATCACCCCGGTGGTACGGGGCGGTTGCGACCTCGCCGTCTCCGTGGTGGTCGAGGGGTTGTTCGCCCGGCCGGCCGCGGTTCCACTGTGGCTGGCCAGCGGGCTCACCGTGCGGGTGCTCGCACGCCGTGTCGAGCAGATCGCGCGGGCCGCCCGGCAGGCGGCGTGAGCAGCAACGCGCTTTATCTGCTGGCGCTTGCGGCGTTCGGGCTGGCCCTGGTGGCGCTGGCGCTGGTCACCGCCCGGCCGCCCGAGCACCCGGTCGCCGACCGGAGTGGCTACTTCGAGCGGTGGCAGGTGCTGCACGGCGGCTACGACCCCCGTACCGGCAGCGTGTGGCTGCGCGGCTGGCTGACGATGGTGTACGTCATCGCCCGGCCGCTGGCCCGGCGCGGCGTGCAGCCCGACGTCGTGACGGTGTCCTCGATCTGGCTGGCCGGCCTGGTGCTCGTGCTGTCCGAGGTCGGTGGCCGGTGGTGGATCGCGGCCGGCTGGACGATGGTCGCCAGTGGGCTGTTCGACACCCTCGACGGCTGCGTGGCGGTGCTGGAGGACCGGACGACCCGCTGGGGCTACGTCCTGGACAGCGCCGTCGACCGGATCAACGACGCGGTGTACCTGCTGGCTGTCGTCGCCGTCGGCTGCCCGGTGCCGCTGGCGGTCGGCCTGGGCTTCTGCTTCTTCTTCATGGAGTACCTGCGGGCCCGGGCCGGAAACGCCGGCGGCGACGAGGTCGGCCGCGTCACGATGGCCGAGCGGCCGACCCGGGTGATCCTGCTGTCGCCCTCGATCCACTTCAGCGGCGTTTTTCTTGGGCTGTCGGGCGTCCTGTCGGTTGTCGGTCCGGCGGTGCTGCTGGCGATGACGGTCGTCTCGATCGGCCAGCTGGCGGTTGCGGTACGCCGCCAGCTGCTCGCGGTGCCGGCGTAGCGGATGGCGGCGGCACGGTCGGGAGGTCGTGCGGGACGGCGACGAAGCCGGGTACGAAGCGAGCTCGCGCAGCCGCGCCACCTCTGTTCGCCGGCGCTTCGTCTGCGGTCGCCCGGCCCGAAGGGCGCCGGTAGCCCCGAAAATCGCAGACCCGCGGAGCAGGCAGGTGTGCCAACCGGAAGCGCGGGTGCCCGTGTGTCGACCCGGTCAACCCTTGCGGAGGCAACTTGCGGTTCAGTCCGGCGGCTCGGCGCGCTGCAGCGCCGTCGCGTTCTGGCCGTCGTTGTCGAAGGTGACCTGGACGGCCTCGAAGCCTTTTGCGCGCTGCGCGCGGGCGTACTGCGTGTAGGCGCGCAGGTCGGCGCCGGTCAGGTCGACGTCGTCGGTGAACGGCGTGAGCAGGGCTCGCGGGTAGAGCCTGCGGGTGCGTACGACATTCGCCTCGACACACAGCACCAGGGCGTTGGCGCCGAGGTAGAGCCACGCGACCAGGCCGAGCACCAACGCAAACACGCCGCTGGTCGCGTCGGCGCCCTGGACGACGTGCGACACGTACGCCGCGCCGAAGTTCTGCAGCAGCTGCCACACCACAGCGGCCGCCAGCGCGCCGGGTAGGACGTCGGCGACCGGCACCCTGATCGCGGTGGCGACCCGGAAGGCCAGCAGGATGACGCCCAGGTTGAGCCCGACGGACAGCAGCACGACGAGGACCTGCCGGACCGGACCGAGGTCGTTGCCGAACGCCGAACCCGTGGTTGCCATCGCCGACAGCACCGTCGTGCCGACCACCACCAGACCCGCGGTCAGCAGCAACAGGACACTGCGGCCGCGGGCCAGGAACGGGTTGGGCCGGCTGTTGCGCGGCACCGCCCAGGCGGTGTTCATCAGGTGCTGGACCGCCTGCCCGACGCCGAGCGAGCCGTACAGCGCAGTCAGCAGGGTGAGCGTCAGTCCCAGACCACTGCCGCGCATCGCGCTCGGCGCACGGACCTGGTCCTTGATCAGCGGGAACTGGTTCAGCGCCGAGTTCAGCAGCCGCTGCCGAAGCTCCGGGTCGCCGCGCAGGACGATGCCGAGCACTGCGGCGAGCAGCAGCAGCAGCGGGAAGATCGACAGGAACGCGTAGTACGTCAGCAGCGCCGCCAGGTAGCTGCCCTGGTCGTCGACGAACTTGTAGACCACCGCGAGGGGGAAGCCCGCCCCGCGGTGGCGCTGCTGAAAACCGTCGAGCCGTCCAGAGAAACCCACCGGTCAGCCTCGGACCCGCTGCGCGGTGAGCACCGCGGGCAGCGCGGTCGTCGCCGCCGCCACGGCCGCGAAGGCGTTGTCGCCGACGAACGGGGTGAGCGCGGCGCCGAGCAGCAGCACCCCGAGCACGACGACCTGCAGCAGCACCCGGCGGACGACGACCTGCACCCGCAGTCCGCTGCGTGGCACCGGCACGTCGTCACCGAGCTGAGCGTCGACCAGCCGCCGGAGCCGGCCGAGGCGGTCACCGAGCGCGAGTCCTCCGGCCACGCCGACGAGAGCCCCGAGGCTTGCGGCCACGGGCTGGCGCAGCACGAACAGCGCGACGAGCACGACCAGGATCGTGAGGACGGCGAGGCGCTCCAGGCGGGTCACCAGATCATTCTGCCCGAGTCGGCGACCACGGACCGCGTAGAACTGCTCTGTCGGCAAGGGCCGGTGCTGCCGACAGTGAGGTCATGAAACGACGTCACCGGTCTGTGCTCCTGCTGCTCAGCGCCACGGTGCTGACGCTGGCCATATATCTGGTCCTGCTGTTCGGCACCGGCTTCGTCGCCTGTGGGATCTCGGGCTGCAGTGGGGGCGGCTTCGGGCCCTCCTACTCGCCTCCGCAGGCCCAGGTCGGGCTGCTGGTCTGCGGCCTGTCGCTGCTACCGCTCGCGGCGCTCGTCCTGCAGGGGTGGCGGCGTCAGCGTCCCGATCGGGTCCGGCCCGGCGCCGTCACCGTCGGGGTCGTCATCGTCGGGGCCGGCCTGGTCGTGGCGGCCGGCACAGTGCTGGCGATGTCGCTGCTACAGCTCGGGCCAAACGGCTGCCCGCTCGGTCAGTCGCGGGCAACGGCAGGTCCCGCCGCGTTCTCGCCGGGGTCTGCGACCTGCTCGGTCGACGGCCACGCGCTGCCCGGACCGTGATCGGCCGGCTCAGGCGGGGCCGACCAGCCCGGCGACGATCTGCGCGGAGAGCGCGACGAGCGGCAGGCCGCCACCGGGGTGGGAGCTGCCACCGACCAGGAACAGCCCGCGCACCGAGGAGCGGTTGGCCGGCCGCAGGAAGGCCGCCGCCGCACCGTTGCTCGACGTCCCGTAGATCGCGCCGCCGACGGCTCCAGTGCGCTGCTCGAGGTCGGCGGGGGACAGGACCTGCGACCACAGCAGGCGGTCGCGTACCGGTAGCCCGCGCTCGGCCAGCAGCTCGAGCAGGCGCTCGGCGTACGAAGCCCTGAGGCCGGGTGCGCGCCAGTCGATGGCGCCGGCGCCGGTCCCGTGGCGGGGCGCGTTCACCAGGACGAACCAGGCCTCGTGGCCGGCCGGGCGTACTGCCGGGTCGTCCGGCGCACTGACGTACAGCGTCGGGTCGTCCACCGGGCGGGCATCCCGGCCGAAGACCGCGTCGAACTCCGCGTCGTAGTCGGCCGGGAACAGCACATTGTGGTGCGCGAGGCCGGGGGTCCGGCCCTGCACCGCGAGCAGCAGCACGAAGCCGGCCAGGGACGGCGTCGCCCGGGCCAGCCGGCGGGTGGCCGCGGGGTCGTCGACCAGACCGCCGTAGACCGCGGCCGCGTCGGCGTTGGCGACGACGATGTCCGCGGGCAGCCGGCCGCCATCGGCGAGCTCGACCGCCACCGCGCGGCCGTGCTCGACCTCGATCCGGGTGACCCGGCTGCCGAGCCGGACCTGGGCGCCGCACGCGACAGCCCGGTCATGGATGGCCACGCCGAGCCGGTGCAGGCCGCCCGGGACATACCAGCCGCCGTACGCCTGCTCGACGTACGGGACCGCGGCGAGCGCGGCGGGGGCGCGGCGCGGGTCACTGCCGGTGTAGGTGGCGTACCGGTCGAGGTAGCTGCGCAGCCGCGGGTCGCGCAGGTGCCGCCGGCCGAGCGCACGCAGCGACGTGCCGGGCGCGATGGCCGCGATGTCGCGCGGACGGCGTACGGCCAGCCGGGCGATCGCGGCCGGCCCGGACAGCGCGGACTCCAGGAACGGGCCGCGACTGGCCTGCCAGACCCGCCCCGCCCGCGCAGTGAACGCCCGCCAGTCCTCGCCGGCACCCGCGCCGAGCGCCTCACCAAGTCGCGCGCAGTGCAGGTCGAGGTCGCTGCTCGCGTCGAAGCGGGTGCCGTCGGCGAAGCGGTAGCGGGCCAGCGGCTCGAGCGGGGTGAACGACAGGGCGTCCGGCCAGCCGCCGGTCGCGTCGAACAGGTCACGGAAGACCTGCGGCATCGTCACCAGCGACGGGCCGGTGTCGAAGCGGAACCGGCCGTGCCCGGTGACGTCGTGCTCGACCAGCCCGAGCTTGCCGCCGACCTCGTCGGCGGCCTCACAGACCGTGACGGCGTGGCCGAGCGCGGCCAGCCGCGCGGCGGCCGCCAGCCCGCCGACACCCGCGCCGATGACGACGACCCGGCTCACAGCTGCCGGCCCTTCCACGTCACGTTCCCGCGCCGGTGGGCGAGGTGCGAGCGCGCGGTCAGCGCCAGCAGGGCCGCGACGCCGACGGGGTGACTGAGCGCGTCGAGCTGACGCCCACCCGTACGGCGGGCCGTGACGACCCGGCCCGCCACGGCTGCGCCGGTGGCCAGCGCGCCCGCCCGGGAGCCGCGCAGCGCCGCGAGCGGCGGCACGACGTACAGCAGCGCGAGCAGCAGCGACGTCGCGGGCGGGACGGTGTGCAGCGACTTGGTGTAGCCGGCCACCAGCTCGGCCCAGCCGTCGTACATCCGGGTGGTGGCCAGCGCCGTGCCGTCGACCACGCCGCCCCGGCCGCCGGTGCGCTTGACGGCGCGCAGCAGCGCGACGTCCTCCACGACCTCGGAGCGGACGGCCGCGTGACCGCCGGCCCGGTCGTACGCCGCCCTGGTGACCGCGAGCAGCTGGCCATTGGCGGCGGCCAGCGACGGCCGCGGGCTGCGCTCGGCCAGCCGCAGCGGCAGGAAGGTCAGCCAGGACCACTGCAGCAGCGGCTGAACCAGCCTGGTCGCGCCGGGGGCGTCCTGGCGCGGGTAGGGGCTGAGCAGGTCCAGGCCGGTCTGCTCGAGCAGCGCGACGGTGGCGGCGACCGCGTGCGGCGCCAGGACGACGTCGGCGTCGACGAAGACCAGCACGTCGCCCGAGGCCGCGTCGGCGAGCTGCTGGCAGGCGTACGGCTTGCCGAGCCAGCCGGGCTCGAGTGCGGCGCCGGTCAGCGGCGGCCGCCCCGTGACCCGTTCCACGAGGGCGGGGGTGCCGTCGGTCGAGCCGTCGTCGAGCACCAGCAGCTCGACGGGCACGGTCTGCGCGAGCAGCGCGCGGAGGCAGGGCTCGACGCGGGCGGCCTCGTCGCGTACCGGCAGCAGCACGCTGACGCTGGCCCGGAACGGACCGGCCACCGGGGTCCTGAGCAGCCGGGTGTTGACGGCGGAGTGCGCCGACAGGGCGGCGACCAGTGCGGCCAGCCACCTCACGGGTGGTGGGGCTGCACGTCGCGTCTCAGGGCGCGGGCGAACGGCAGGGCCACGATCCCCATGCCGACCCCGCCGACCAGCGCGACCAGCGGTCGGCCGAAAAACACCGTGAAGGCCAGCACTGACGACGCGTAGGTCCAGAGGAACAGTGCGTACGGCTGGCGGTCGTCGTGCCGTCCGCGCGGCAGCAGCTGCAGGACCGCGAGCATGGCCCAGCCGACGGCCAGCCAGCCGAGACTGTTGCTCACCGGGACGTTGGGGGCGCCGGGCAGCCCGACCCGCACATCGCTCCATCTCCAGTGCCCGGCCTTGGTCATCTGCGGGTCGAGGAACAGGTCCCACGAGGCCAGCGCCCAGCCGCCGACGATGGTCGCGCGCAGCGGCGTGCTGCCCAGGCGCTGACCCACCAGCAGACACGGGTAGGCGAACATCGCCCAGGCCAGCGGGATCACGACGGGGACGCCGAGCAGCTCGGCGCCGAGCGAGGCGGCGTAGGCGTAGTCGCCGAACGGGATGCCGGTTGCGGTGCCGACCGCCTCGGCGACCAGTCCGGCGCCGGCGGTGACGGCGACGTACGCCGCGGTCCACCGGAAACCGCGCTGGGTGAGTGCGTGGGAGGTGGTGGCGAGGAAGAACACCACGACGGTGGCGATGGTGAGCCGGTCGCGCAGCGTTCCCGACGTCAGCGGGTACGCGACCTGCAGCAGGACCGTGAGCCAGGCCAGCACCATGGGCAGCCGGGCAGCCTTGCGCAGCCGGCCGCCACCGCGCAGGAGCCATCGGCCGCTCAGCCACCCCCCGCTGCGCGGCCGTTCGCTCAGCCGGTCCCCGCTGCGCGGCCGGGTACCACCGCCTTGCCGGGTACCACCGCCTTGCCGGGTACCCGGCAAGGCGGTGGTACCCGGCAAGGCGGTGGTACCCGGCCGCGCA
>JBKJQN010000040.1:0-5940 GCA_046593925.1 Mycobacteriales bacterium | reverse complement strand
GTCCGTCCGTGGCAGCCCTGCGTCTCGTCAGCAGCCGACCGGCCTTGGCCAGCCGGGTCGTCGATGTCGTGGACGGGCGCTGCTGGTCGCCACGACCTCGGCGTGCTCGGGTTCCTGGGCGCTGTACGGGTCGGGGGCCAGTCCGGTCAGGCCGCGGCGCAGGACCTCGGGCTGGCGGTGACGGTCTTGCCGACGAGGGCGGCGTAGACGTGCAGCCGGCGGGGGTCATCGAACGCGACGACGCCCATCAGCCCCCAGCGGGGCCGTCGTCGGTGGCGGGCCGGCCACCGGCTGCCGTGCTGGCCGACGCGGCCGATCCCGGGTGTCAGGTGGAAGACGCGTTCGGCAGCTGCGGATAGCTCTCGATATCGGTGGCCTTGACGCTGGCCCACACCTGGTCGCCGGGACGGAGCTGCAGGTCGGTGACGGCGGCCATCGTGATGTCGGCGAGCAAGGGCAGCTCGCCGCTGATGGTGGCGCGGATGCGGTCGCCGAAGGGTTCGAGGGCCTCGAGGGTTCCGTGCCAGCTGTTGCGGGCGCTGGCGGCGGCAGGCGGCGCCGGGTGCAGGGTGACGGCGGACGGTCGGATCGCCGCAGTGGCGGGGCCGGACCGATCGCCGGTGATGTGGATGCGGGCGCCCGTGCCGGTGATGAGGGTGCCGTGTTCGGCGTCGCCCTGGTAGACGTTGAGGCCGACCAGCTGGCCGATGTAGCGGGTTCTGGGGCGGCGGGCGACCTCGTGGGGGGTGCCGTGCTGGACGACCCGGCCACCTTCCAGCACGAGCAGCTGGTCGGCGAGGGTCATCGCCTCCAGCGGGTCGTGGGTGACCAGCAGCGAGGGGCCGCCGAAGGCGACCAGGTGGCGTCGGAGCTCGGTGCGGACGCCTGCCCGGGTGCCGGCGTCGAGCGCAGCGAGGGGTTCGTCGAGCAGCAGCAGCCGTGGTCGGGTCGCGAGGGCGCGGGCCAGTGCGACCCGTTGGGCCTGACCGCCGGACAGCTGCGCGGGCCGCCGATCGGCGAGCCCGGTCAACCCCATGGTGGCCAACCAGGTGTCGGCCTGGGCGCGGGCGACTGCTCGCCGTTTGCCCTGGGTACGCAGCCCGAAGGCAATGTTGTCGCGGGCTGACAGGTGCCCGAACAGCCGGTAGTCCTGGAACAGCACGCCGACCTGTCGGTCGTACGGCGGCAGGTGCACACCCGTGGCGGTGTCGGCGAGCGTGCGGCCGGCGAGCGTGATCTGCCCGGCCGTGAGGGTGAGTAGTCCGGCCAGGGTCCGCAGCAGGGTGCTCTTGCCGGCGCCGTTCGGTCCCACGACGGCCAGGACCTGTCCGGACACCGCGTGCAGCTCGACGTCGAGTTCGAAGCTGCCCTGCTGGAGCTGGATCGTCGCGTCGAGATGACGGCTGGCGTGGTGCGGCTGGGGCTGCGGGCCGCTCACGGGCCGCTGGTCATCCGGTGGCACCGTTCACTCCGGTGCCCGGCCGCAGCCAGCGCTCGCGGAGCGCGACGAGGATGACGACCGACAGCGCCAGCAGGACGAGGGCGAGGGCGACTGCTGCTTCGGGGTCGCGTTCCAGGGCGATGTAGACGGCCAGCGGCATCGTCTGGGTGGTGCCGGGCAGGTTCCCGGCGAAGGTGATGGTCGCGCCGAACTCGCCGAGTGCCCGTGCACAGCACAGCACGGCGCCGGCGGCGACGGACGGCCCGATCTGGGGAAGCGTGACGCGCCAGAACGTCGTCCAGGGCCGCGAGCCCAGCGTTGAGGCAGCTTCTTCGAGTCGCTGGTCGCCGGAGCTCAGGGCGCCCTCGACCGTGACGATGAGAAACGGCATCGCCACGAAGGTCTCGGCCAGCACGACAGCGCTGGTGGTGAACGGCAGGCTGATCCCCAGGGTGCTGTCCAGCAGGGGTCCCAGCAGACCGCGACGGCCAAAGACGACGAGCAGCGCGAGACCGCCGACGACTGGCGGAAGCACCAGCGGCAGCGTGACCAGCGCGCGGAGCAGCCGTCGGCCGGGAAAGCACAGCCGCGCCAGGACCCAGGCGAGGGGGACCCCGAGCAGCAGGGACAGGACGGTCGCCGCCGCCGCCGCGCGCAGCGACAGCCCCAGGGCCTGGGCGACGCTCGGCTCGGACAGCAGCCGGGGGAGACCCCGCCAGGGCGCGCGGACCAGCAGGCCACCCAGCGGCAGGAGCAGCAGGAGCAGTCCGAGCAGCGCCGGGACGCCGAGCAGCACCGGCAGCGCCGGCCGTGGCTGCGCAGGTCTCGCCGCCGCCGCCCGCCGTGGCGAGCGCGCCAACGTCCTCACGACGTTCTGGGCCGCTCTGGGCCGGTGCTGACCCGGTCGGCCGTGGCGTCCTGGTCGAACCGGGGCCGGCTCACGGTTGGGCGAACCCGGCCCTGCTCAGGACGCTCTGCCCGTCGGTCGACAGCACGTAGTCCTCAAACGCCTGGCCCAGCTGGGTGTTCTTGCTGGTCTTCACCATGGCGATGGGGTACGCGGTGCTGGCATTGACGTCGGCCGGGATGGCGACGCCGTGGACGCTGCTGCCGGCGGCCTTGACGTCGGTGACGTAGACGATCCCGGCGTCTACCTCGCCGCTGCTGACGGTGGCCAGCACCGCCTTGACGTCCAGTCCCTGGGTCACCGGCTGCACAGCGACCTTGGCGTTGCCGAGCACCTTCTGGGCCAGCGCCCCGCAGGGAACCTCGGGCTGGCAGAGCGCGACCTTCACGCCCGGCTTGGCGAGGTCGGCCAGCGACATGACCTTGCTCGCGCTGGCCGGTGCCACGGCGATCTCGGCGCCGTTCTTGGCGAAGGTCTTGGGGTCTGCGGCGTCTCCGGCCGTCACCACGTCGGTCATGTTCTTGGCGCTGGCGGAAGCGAAGACGTCTGCCGGGGCGCCGCCGGTGATCTGCTGCGAGAGCGTCGAGCTCGCGCCGAAGCTGAACGTCACCTTGGTCCCCGGGTGCGCGGCCTCGAACTGCTTGCCCAGGGTGGTGAACGACCCGGTCAGCGAAGCGGCCGCGAACACCGTGATCGACCCGGACAGCCCTGGCCCTGCAGCCTGGGTCGTCGCGGCCGGGCCGGACGAGCTGCTTCCGCAGCCTGCCAGCACCGCGGCCAGCGCGGCAGCGGTGAGCAGGGATCGGCGGGTCGAGGGCACGGCTCTCCAACGGTTCGGGCGGGCCAGGCCAGGGTGTTGTCGGGGCCTGGCATCAGGTCAGGCGGTGCTGCGGGCGGTGTGGTGCTGGGCAATCTCGACGACGACGTTCGTGGACTTCACCGTCGCGACGGCGAGCACCCCGGGCTCGAGGCCGAGCTGGTCGGCGGCCTCCCGGCTCATCAGGGACACGATCCGGAACGGCCCGGCCTGGAGCTCGACCTGGGCCATCACGCCGTCGCGCAGCACCCGGGTGACCAGTCCGGTCAACCGGTTGCGGGCGGACGCGGCGACGACCGGCCCGACCGGCACGGGGTCGCCCTGGCCAGCCAGGGCGATCGCGAACTGGGCGAGCACCGCACCGTCGATGACGCGACGTCCGGCACCGTCGGTCACGGTGGCGATCCGACCGGCGTCGGCCCACCGGCGAAGGGTGTCGTCGCTGACCGCCAGCAGCCGCGCCGCGTCACTGATTCGGTACTCAGGCACGGTCAGAATCTAGCATTACTGGCCGCACCCACGGTTATTCAGGCCCTTGTTCTCCGCAGTCGCTGTTCGAGCTCGCTGACCTCGGCCCTGATAGCCATGGCAAGGCCGGGCGTACGCCGACCTGGATGTGCGCCCGCCGGGTCGGCCGGGGCCGGTCGGGCCAGACCGTCATCGGCAGCCGCGGTCGTCGTGCGTGTGGTCGCCGGTGGCCCCGAGCGCCTCGGCGTGCCCGCCGTGCGGACGGTCGGGTCCGGCGAACGGGAGTAGGTCCTCGCGGTGGTCGACCTGCAGCGTCGTGTGCTCGATCCCGAACCGACGCGCGAGCATGACCTCCAACTCCTGGCGGCCGGCGTGGCAGTCGCACGCTGTGTCGACCAGGACGTGCGCGGACAGCGCCGGGAAGCCACTGGTGACCTCCCAGACGTGCAGCTCGTGGACCTCGAGCACGCCGCTGCTGGCGAGGATGGCGCCCTCGATCCCCGCCGGGTCGAGCCCCCGCGGCGCGGCCTCCAGGAACACCCGGCCGGACTCGCGCACCAGGGCGTAACCGGCCTTGACCATCAGCCCGGCCACGAGCAGCGTCGCGAGGGGGTCGGCACGCTGCCACCCGGTCACCAGGATGACCGCGGCGGCGATGGCGGTGCCGATGAAGGCATACAGGTCGGTGAGGATGTGCTGGAAGGAGCCCTCGACGTTCAGGCTCTGCCGGTTCGCTTTGGACAGCACCCACGCGGCGAGCAGGTTCACCACGATGCCGGCCAGCGCCACCGCGAGCACCAGCCCGCCGCGGACGTCGGGCGGGTCGACCAGCCGCCGGGCGCCCTCGACGGTGAAGAACACTGCGAGCAGCAGGAGGGTGACCCCGTTGGCCTGGGCCGACAGGATCTCGACCCGCTTCAGCCCGTAGGTGTACGAGCCCCGCGCCGGCCGCGCCGCGAGGCGCATCGCGATCAGCGCCAGCGCGATGGCCGCGGCGTCGGTGAGCATGTGGCCGGCGTCGGCGATCAGGGCGAGGGAGTGCGCGAACACCCCGGCCGTGACCTCGGCGAGCATGAACCCGACGATCAGCGCGAGCGCGATCGCCAGCAGCCGCCGGTCCGCGTCGGCGTTCACGCCGGGCGAGTGCCCGGCGTGCCCGACGCGGTCGTGGGTGTGCGGGTGGCCCGCGACGTCGTCGGGATGCAGCCAAGCGGCGTCGGCGCTCATCCCCGCGCGGGATGAACGGCGCCGGTGTGGCCGACGTGGGTCAATGCGACGTCGAGCAACAGCCGGACATGCCCGTCGGCGAGCTTGTAGTACGCCATCCGGCCGGCCCGGCGGACCTGGACGACCCGGTGGGCGCGCAGCAGCCGCAGCGCGTGCGACACCGCACTCTCCGACTGCCCGCACGACGCGGCGATGTCGCACACGCACATCTCGCCTTCCAGCAGCGCCACCAGCAGCCGGAGCCGGCCCGGGTCGGCCAGCAGCCCGAACACGTCCGCGAGCTGGGTGACGTCGCGCTCGTCGGGCATCGCCTGCCGGACGGCATCGACCCGGTCGGCGTCGACGACGCGCAGCGAGCAGCCGTCGAGGTGCCGTACGACGTCGTCATCTGTAGTGCTGTTCATATGGGCCACCGACGCAGCGTACGCGGGCAGGCTGCTCAGACCGCCAGGCTCGAGGTGTCGTGGCCGCGCGCCGGCGACCCGGTGCCTGACCCACCGAGCAGCCCGTACGCAGCCCCGAGGGCCCCCCACAGCAGCAACGAGCTCGCGAATGCCAGGAGCCGGAACTCCCACAGCAGCCCGGCCGGGACGTCCAGCGGGTCGGTGTTCGCGGGCAGCACGAACGGCACCGCGACCGTCACCAGCAGGACGCCGGTCACTGCCAGGTGTCGCAGCGGCTCGGTGAGCCGTCCGCGCAGGTCGCGGGCGAGCCGGGCGGCTGCGACGACACCGAGGATCCCGATGGCCAGGGCCGCGAGATACGCGCGGGTGCGGGTGTCGATGGTGTTCGGGTCCCCGACGCCGGGTGGGTTGGCCGGGTAGCGCACGAACGGCACCAGGTAGACCGCGAAGAACGCGCCGGCAGCGAGCCACAGCGAGGAGCGCCAGGGGCTGTGATCATTGCCGTCGCGGTGCAGCACCGCGTGCAGGACCCCGAACAGCACGCCCAGGGCTATGCCGGTGGCCACGGCCGCGACCAGCAGGCCGAGGTGCTGGGTACTGCGGCTGAACACCTCGGCGTGGTGCTCGACCGTGAGCCCGGCGGCGCCCTGCCGGGCCTGTTCGGCGGCCTGCAAGG
>JBKJQN010000033.1:0-60725 GCA_046593925.1 Mycobacteriales bacterium | reverse complement strand
ACCAGGTCACCGACCGAGACGGCCTCCTCGACCACAGCGGCCAGCAGGCGGGGGGAGGACACCGACACGTCGACGCCCCACGACTCGTTGAACAGCCACTCGTTCTTCGGGTGGTTGACCCGGGCCACGACCCGGTCGACGCCGAACTCGGTCTTGGCCAGCAGCGAGACGACCAGGTTGACCTTGTCGTCGCCGGTCGCTGCGACCACGACGTCGCAGTCCTGCAGCGCGGCCTGCACCAGGCTGTCGAGCTCGCAGGCGTCGGCGTGCAGCCACTCGGCCTCGGGCACCGTGGATACCTTGATCGCCCGCGACTCGCGTTCGATCAGCAGCACGTGGTGGCCGTTGCCCAGCAGCTCGAGCGCGATCGAGCGCCCGACGTTGCCGGCGCCGGCGATGGCGACCCTCACGGGCCCTCCCGGGGCGCGGTGGCGAACACGCGGATCACGTGATCGCGCTGCTCGTCGGTCATCATGACGTGCACCAGGTCCCCCTCCTGCACGACGGTCTGCGCCTGCGGCAGCCGGCCCTCACCGAGCCGGGTGATCAGAGCGACCCGGACGCCCGCCTCGGTCTCGAGCGCGCTGAGCCGGTGGCCCACCCATTCCGGGGCGTACGCCACCTCTGCCAGCAGCACCTGGCCGCTCGGGTCGCGCCACTGCGACAGCAGGCCTTCTGGCAGCATCCGGCGGATCACCTGGTCGGCGGTCCAGCGCACCGTCGCGACCGACGGGATGCCGAGCTTCTGGTAGACCTCGGCGCGTCGGGCATCGTAGATGCGGGCGACGACGTTCTCGACGCCGAAGGTCTCACGGGCCACCCTCGCGGAGATGATGTTGCTGTTGTCTCCGCTGCTCACGGCGGCGAACGCATTGGCGTGCTCGATGCCGGCCTCGATCAGGGTGTCGCGGTCGAAGCCGATTCCGGTGACCCGCTGGCCGTCGAACTCCGGGTGCAGCCGCCGGAACGCCGCGGCGTCGCGGTCGATGACGGCCACGGAGTGGTCGTAGCGCCCCAGGGCCTTGGCCAGGGCCGAACCGACCCGCCCGCAGCCCATGATCACGACATGCACGTGCTGCCCTCCCGGTGCTACCCGGACCGCCGCCCGGCTCGCCCGAACGCTACACGCGCAGGTCGCACGCACGGCCCGGCCGGACCCGTACGCTCCCGGCGTGCCTGCGGCAGGTGACCTCCTCACACGGCTGCTGCTCGGTCGTGCCCTGCGCAGCGAGCGGCTCGGCTCCTGGCAGGTCGACCCCGCTGTCGTCCCGGTCATGCTGACGGTGGTCGCGAGCTACCGCCAGGACCTGCACGCCTACCCGTTCGACCTCGTGGCGGAGGACACCGCGCAGGGCGCCTTCACCGGCCTGGCCGCCGGCTCCCTGCTGCCGCGCACATTCTCCTACGGGTGTGCGGCGCTGACCGGCGTCGGGGCGGTCAGCAACGGCGTTCCCGCTTTCCGCAAGCCCGAGAGCAGCAACGCCGCGACGACACTGCTGCTGATGGGCATCATCGCCGGCATGATGCTCATAGGCATCATCACGCTGGGGAACCTGATCCAGCTCTGCATCGTCGGGGTGTCCATCTCGAGGGTGCGCTCGCGGGCCATCAACCGGCTGCAGTCCTCGGACCGACGCGTGGACGTGACGATGGACCTCAGCCCGCCCGATGCGCGCCGCAACGCGGCCGCGGCGCGCGCCGCCGGCGGGTCGTGACGGCTGACCCGGTCGTCGGGGACCAGCTCGAGCTGGTGACCGGCGCCGCCGCCGCCGGCGGGGCCTGCGTCGCGCGGGCACCCGACGGCCGGGTCGTGTTCGTCCGGCACGCGCTGCCCGGCGAGCGGGTCCTGGCCCGGGTGACCTCGGCGACGACGTCGTTCCTGCGCGCCGACGCCGTGCAGGTGCTGAGCGCGTCGGCGGACCGCGTCGAGCCGCCGTGCCCGTACGCCGGCCCGGGGCGGTGCGGTGGCTGCGACTGGCAGCACGTCGCCCTCCGGCGGCAGCGCGAGCTGAAGGCCGGGCTGGTCGCCGAGCAGCTGCGTCGCACCGCCAAGGTCGAGCGTGACGTCGTCGTCGAGCAGGTCCCCGGAGCGCCCGACGGCTTGGGTTGGCGTACCCGTGTGACGTTCGCGGTGTCGCCCGACGGGCGCCCGGGGCTGCGCCGGCACCGCTCGCACGACCTGCAACCGGTCGAGCGCTGCCTGATCGCCGCCCCCGGCGTGCAGCAGGTCGGAGCCGAACGGCTGCGCTGGTACGCCGCGGCCACGGTGGAGGTCGCGAGCACCGCCGACGGGTCGCAGCGGGTCGTCGACGTGGTCCGCGGCGGTCGTGGTCGACCGCGGGTGCCGGCGGTCGACGCCGGCGTGGTCGTCGACGGCCGTCCGCACGTCGCACCGCACGGGCTGCGGCACCAGGTGCTGGGCCGACATTTCGAGGTCGCGGCCGGCGGCTTCTGGCAGGTGCACGTCGGGGCGGCGACCGCGCTGGCCGAGGCTGTCCTCGGCGCGCTGGCCCCCGAGCCCGGTGAGGCCGTCGTCGACCTGTACGCCGGGGTCGGGCTGTTCGCGGCGCTGCTCGCCGAGGCGGTCGGCGAGACCGGGTCGGTGCTCGCCGTGGAGGCCGACGGCCGAGCCTGCGCCGACGCCGCCCGCAACACCGCCGACCTCCCACAGGTGCGGATCCGTACCGCCGAGGTCGAGCCCGGCCTGCTGCACCGGCTGGCAAGCCCCGGTCCCGCCGGGCAGGCACCGCCCGACCTGGTCGTCCTGGACCCGCCGCGTGCGGGTGCGGGGCTCGCCGTCACGACTGCGCTCGCCGCGCTGAGACCGCGCCGGATGGCGTACGTGTCCTGCGAGCCGGCGTCGTTCGCGCGCGACGCCAAGGTGCTGCTCGACGCCGGCTGGACGATGCCGACCCTGCGCGCCTTCGACCTGTACCCGATGACCGAGCACGTCGAGCTCGTGGCCGTGTTCGAACCGCCGGCTGTGTTCGAGACGACGGACGTGTCCGAGCCGCCGGCCGGCGGCTGAGCGGCGTGCCGCGCCAGCCGGTGCCGCAGCGGGTCCTCCCGCATGCGGCGCTGCAGTCGTTCCGGCTGCGTCGAGGCCGCGTGACCCCGGCTCAGTCGGCCGCGATCGACCGGCTGTGGGGGCGCTGGGGGATGGACGTCGACGGCCGGCCGCTGGACCTGGCGGGCCTGTTCGGGCCCGGTGTCCCGGTGGTTCTCGAGGTCGGCAGCGGGATGGGGGAAGCGACGGCCGCGGCGGCGGCGGCCGACCCGGGCCGGGGGCTGCTGGCGGTCGACGTACACACCCCGGGGCACGGCAACCTGCTCAGGCTGGTCGAGGCCGCCGGGCTGGGGAACCTGCGGGTCGCCGACGGTGACGCCCAGCTGCTGCTCGGCGGGATGCTCGAATCCAGAGCCCTCGACGAGGTGCGGGTCTGGTTCCCTGACCCGTGGCCGAAGGCCCGGCACGCCAAGCGCCGGCTTGTCACCCCGGACTTCCTGGCCCTGGTCGCCGACCGGCTGCGCCCCGGCGGGCTGCTGCATGTCGCGACCGACTGGGCGCCGTACGCCGCACAGGTCAGCGCGGACCTGGCCGCTGCGGACGGCCTGGAGCTGGTCTCCACCGACCGCCTGGCCCGCCCCCCGACCAGGTTCGAGCGGCTGGGCGAGGACGCCGGTCGCACCGCGTACGACCTGGTGGCCCGGCGCCGCTGACCCGGCTGCCGTTCGGCAGGCAGCCTGGCGGGCACGGTTCGACGAGGCAGAAGTGGCGGCGCCGACGCGGCCGGGCGGCCGGGAGGGCAGCCTCGACGCTGTGTCGCTGCCCCTGGCCATCGCCCTCTGCGCCCTGACCCGCCCCGCGCGTACGTCGTACGGGCCGGACCGCGCGCAGGTCGCCGACCTGCACCTGCCGAGCGGCCCCGGCCCGCATCCGGTCGCGGTCGTCCTGCACGGCGGCTACTGGCAGCAGCGGTACGGCCGGCTGGTGTGCCGGCCGCTGGCCCGCGACCTCGCCGCGCGCGGGATCGCGGCCTGGAACCTGGAGTACCGCAGGCTCGGTGCCGGCGGTGGCTGGCCCGCGACGTTCGACGACGTCGCCGCGGGCATCGACGCGCTCGCCGACCTCGCGCACCCACGCCTGGACCTGTCGCGGCTCGCCCTGGTCGGCCACTCCTCGGGTGGCCAGCTCGCACTGTGGGGCGCGTCCAGGGCGCGGCTGCCGGCCGGCACCGTCGGATCGGCCCCCCGCGTCGTCGCGACCTGCGTCGTCGCGCTCGCGCCGGTGACGGCGCTGCGGCGGGCCGGTACGCACGCGGTGGAGCTGCTCGGCGGCCCGCCCGACGTGCTTCCCGACCGCTGGGCGCAGGCCGACCCGCTGGCGGCCGCGCCACCCCCGGTGCCCGCGCTGGTTGTCCATCCCGAGAACGACGCCACGGTCCCTCCGGCCCGCTCGCGGGAGTACGTGGCGCGCTGCCGCGCGCGTGGCGGCGCCACCGAGCTCGTCACCCCCACGGGAGAGCGGCACAGCGACCCGATCGACCCGGCGAGCCGGTCGTGGGCGGCGGCCGGCGAATGGCTGCGCACGGCCCTGTCGCCGGGCCCTGCGGGCTCCGCCGGGAATCTCGAGCGGTGATCCGGCTACATCTGCGCGCCACCGCTCGACCCTTTCCGACAAGGACGGGCCGACCTGCACGAACCGGTTCCGAAGTGCGGCCGGGATGGTCGGCTGGCACAACCGCGTCGGCTCGGCGCCGCTCGCCCACCGTTACGACGACGGGGTCAACCTCGTCGCCTTCAGCCCGGGGGGCCCTGGTCCGAACCTGACCGGGTCACCCCCTGCTGCGCGGGCGCTCGACCGGGCTGCGGTCAGGCAACAACACCCGCAGCACGCCGGGGCGCACCGTGACCGTGCAGGGCAGCGAGCCCACCGGGTCGCCGTCGGCGAAGACCCGGAACGGCCGGTCGGCGGTCAGCTCGACGTGGTGGGCGCGCTGCACGTGCACATTGGGCAGCTGGACGTGGGTGCCGCGGAAAACCCGCGGCAGGCCCCGCAGGAAGCGCGCCCGTGAGGTCTGTGTGGTCGTGACGACGTCGAGCAGGCCATCCGTCAGCGAGGCGTCCGGGGCCAGCCGCATGCCGCCGCCGTACGTCCCGGAGTTGGCGACCGCGACCGACCAGCCGGTCAGCGCGAACGGTGCGCCGTCGACCGTGCCGGTGAAGCGAGCGGGCTGCCACGAGGCGACCGCGAGCAGGCTGGCCCAGAGGTAGACGGCCTGGCCCAGCGGGAGCCGACCCAGCGCGGGACCACCAGCCAGGACGCGCTCCTGCACGTCGCTGTCGAACCCGACCGATGCGATGCCCAGGAACGCCGTGCCGTCGACGTCACCGAGGTCGACGCGGTGCTCGGCGCCGGACAGCAGCAGCGCACCCGCCGCCACCGGGTCACGACCCACTCCGACGGCCCGGGCGAAGTCGTTGCCGCGACCGCCGGGCAGCACCGCCAGCAGCCCCCCGGCAGCGGCGACGCCGCCGGCGGCGCGCCCGACCAGGCCGTCGCCGCCCATCGCCGCGACGACCCGCCCGTCGGCGACCGCCGCCGCCACCAGGTCGTCGCAGTGCGCGAGCGACGTCGTCAGCGTGGTCAGCACGTCATGCCCGTCGCGCCCGAGCCGGGCCTGTACCGCCGGCAGCAGCCGCCGGGCCCGGCCGCCGCCCGCGGCGGGGTTGACGACCAGCGCGAGGCGGCGAGGCACGGCTCTCCTGCGGTTCGTGTCAGGTGGTGCGCGATCGTCGCACCGGCAGGGCAGGATCAGCTGTCGGCAACGGGGATGGGGGACGCGTGCGGGACCGCCTGACGCCGCCGGGCTGGCCGGACGAGGTGCTGCCCCCGCACGCGCCGGACTGGGAGCGCAGCGCCATCGGCTGGCTGTTCGACCTGTGCCCGCCGGACTACCGCGCCCACGAGGTGCTGCGCCGACACCCGGTGGTGCTCGCCCGGTTCGCAACGGGGCACGTCGAGTCCGCCGTGGAGGCGGCCCGGGTGGGTCTGCGTACGGTGCGACGCGACCTGCGCGACGTCGTCGGCCCCGACGTGATCGAGGCCGCCGTAGCGGCGTACGATCGCGAGGGACGCCGGCTCGTGACGGTCGGCCGCCAGGTGGCCCTGGTCGACGCGGCGCTGCGCGGCGAGCGGCACGTGCCCCGGCTGTGACCCACGCGTGCCATCCGGTGGGGTTCTGCTCTGCGAAGTACCCTCGGGACGATGTCGGAGGAGATGACGTGAGCCTGCTTGCCACCGTCCAGGGTCCCGGCGACCTCAAGCGGCTCGACAGCTCGCAGCTGCCGGTGCTGGCCGCCGAGATCCGCGATTTCCTCATCGACGCCGTGTCGCGCACCGGCGGCCACCTCGGCCCCAGCCTGGGGGTCGTCGAGATCACCGTCGCGCTGCACCGCGTCTTCGACTCGCCCCGCGACAAGATCGTCTGGGACACCGGGCACCAGGCGTACGTCCACAAGATGCTCACCGGCCGGCAGGGCGCCTTCGGCACGCTGCGCCAGCGGGGCGGCCTGTCGGGATACCCGAGTCCCGCGGAGTCCCCGCACGACGTCATCGAGAACAGCCACGCCTCCACCGCGCTGTCCTACGCCGACGGGCTCGCCAAGGCCTACCGGATCCGCGGCGAGGACCGCCATGTCGTGGCGGTCGTCGGCGACGGGGCGCTCACCGGCGGGATGTGCTGGGAGGCGCTCAACAACATCGCCGCGGACGACCTGCCGATCGTCATCGTCGTCAACGACAACGGCCGGTCGTACGACCGAACCGTCGGTGGGCTGGCCGAGCACCTGGCCAGCCTGCGGATGACCCAGGGGTATGAGAAGGCGCTCGACGCCGTACGCACCACGTTGGAGCGCACGCCCGTCATCGGGCCGCCGGTCTACGAGGCGCTGCACGGGCTCAAGCGCGGGATCAAGGACTTTCTGCAGCCGCAGGTGCTTTTCGAGGATCTCGGCCTCAAGTACGTCGGGCCGATCGACGGGCACGACATGGTGGCGATGGAGGCTGCGCTGCGTCGCGCCAAGGCCTTCGGTGGGCCGGTCATCGTGCACGCCGTGACCGTCAAGGGCTACGGCTACCAGCCGGCCGTCGACGACGAGGCGGACCGGCTGCACAGCGTCGGGATCATCGACCCGGTCACCGGCAAGCCGACCGGGACGAAGGCGCTGGGGTTCACCAGCGTCTTCGCCGAGGAGATCGCGCGGCTCGGCGCGGAGCGGCCCGACCTGGTCGCCATCACCGCCGCGATGCTGCAGCCGGTGGGCCTGCAGGACTTCGCGCTGCAGTTCCCCGACCGGACCTTCGACGTCGGCATCGCCGAGCAGCACGCCGTGACGTCGGCGGCGGGCCTGGCGATCGGCGGCCTGCACCCCGTGGTGTGCCTGTACGCCACGTTCCTCAACCGGGCCTTCGACCAGGCCCTGATGGACGTCGCGCTGCACCGGCTCCCGGTGACCTTGGTGCTGGACCGGGCCGGCGTCACCGGTGAGGACGGCCCCAGCCACAACGGCATGTGGGACATGTCGATCCTGCAGGTCGTGCCTGGAATCCGGATCGCCGCGCCGCGCGACGCCGCCACCCTGCGCGAGGAACTGCGCGAGGCGGTGGCTGTCAGCGACGGCCCGACGGTCGTGCGCTTCCCCAAAGCGGCGGTCGGCGAGGACATCCCGGCGACCGAACGCCGTGGCGCCGTCGATGTGCTGCGGCGGGCACCGGGCGACGCGGTGCTGCTGGTCGCGGTGGGTACCACGGCCCGGCTCGGCCTCGAGGTGGCCGACCGCTGCAGCGCGCAGGGGATCGGGGTGACCGTGGTCGACCCGCGCTGGGTGAGCCCGGTGCCGGCCGAGCTCGTCGCGCTGGCCGCCTCCTACGACCTGGTCGTGACCGTCGAGGACAACAGCCGGGTCGGTGGGGTCGGCGCCAGGGTCTCCCAGGCGCTGCGCGACGTCGGCGTCGACGTCCCCACGCGCGACGTCGGCATCCCGCCTCGATTCCTCGAGCAGGGCTCGATCGCGCAGCTCATGGCCCAGATCGGGCTCACCGCCCAGGACGTCGCCCGCACGGTCGTCGAGACCGTGTCGCGGTCCGTCCCGGAGCTGGACCCGGCCGGCTCCTAGAGCCCGCAGCGGGCGTCCGTAGCGTCGTCGGCGGTGGGTCGAATCGGGACGAACCTACGTCTGGGCGACGCGCATCGCAGAGAGGCGGTATCAACAGGGCCCACCACGACCCGGAGGACCCCTGTGCAACGACGCACCGCTGCGCGCACGATCCCTGCAGGCAGCACGACAGCACCCGACGGCCGCCCGCCGTCCGCACGCCGGATCGCGCCGGCCGCGCTCACGGCGGTCCTGACCGCCGCGGCGCTCACCGGCGCCGGGCTGGCCGCGCCGGCAGCCTCGGCCGCCGGCCCGACGATCGCGTCCCTGTTCCCGAGCGACGCGCTCACCGTCCCGGACGCCTCGCAGCTGACCGGCCGTCGGATCTCGATCCCCACGACCGGCTGCACGACGGTGACGGTCTGCGGCCTGGCCGCCTCGCTCAACGAGCTGGACGGCTTCGACCTCGACCCGCGGATCGCGCTGACCTTCTCCGGGCCGGTCAGCGTCGATGACGTGATCGCCTCGACGACGGTGCGGCCGATGTCGAACCCGACGGCGCAGCAGCCCGTCTTCACGCTGGAGCGGGCGGTCTACGACGCCGCGACGAACACCGTCTACGCGCACCCGACCCACCAGCTGCAGCCGGGGACGACCTACCAGCTCAAGGTGGGCCGCGAGCGCGGGCTCGGGGTCAAGCAGACCCTGTTCACCACCGAGTCGGCGACCGACGGCCTGGTCGACCTGCGCAAGCAGCTCGACGACGGCAGCGCCTACACCGCCGCCGGCATCCCCGCCGCCGCGCGCGGCCTGCGGATCGACGCGTCGGTGCCGGTCGCCGGCTCCGGGTTCACCTACAACGCCGACCTGGGTACCAAGGGCGGCATCTCGTCGGTCGCCATACCCCTGGGCGTACAGGGAACTGTCGTGTTCGGCTCCTACCTCGCCCCGAGCTGGCTGCGGGCCGACGGCACGATCGCGCAGGTCCCCACCGCGCAGGGTGGGCCCACCGCCGTCGGGTCGCAGCGGCTGCCCTTCGTGCTCGTGGTGCCGCCGGGCACCCCGCCGGCAGGGGGCTGGCCGACAAGCGTGTTCGGGCACGGCTTCACCCGCTCCGACGCCGACGTGCTGGTCGCGGCGTCCACCAACAGCGCCGCGGGCGTCGCGACGCTCGCCACCGACGTCGTCGGCCACGGCTTCGGACCGCGCAGCACCTGGAGCATCAACCACAACGGCAAGATCTCCAAGGTCCCGGCGTACGCCCGCGGCGTCGACCAGGACGGTAACGGCAGCATCACCAACTTCGAGGGCAGCTCGACGTCTCCGGCCGGCCCGGCCGCGGCGGTCGGCAGTCGTGACGCCCTTCGTCAGACGGCAGTCGACAACATGACCCTGATCCGGGCCGTCGGGCTCGGCGTGCCACTGTCCGGCAGCTCCGGCAGCGCGCTGCGGCCCACCGCTGTCAGCTACTTCGGCCAGAGCTTCGGCGGCATCTACGGCACCATGCTCACCGGTGCCGACCCGATGGTGTTCCGCTCGGTGCTCAACGTCGCCGGCGGGCCGATCAGCGAGGTCGTCCGGCTCTCGCCGTCCTTCCGGCTGCTGACCACCCAGGCCCTGCAGTTCGCGGGCCTGCTCAACAGCACGTCGGCGGACAAGGCCTTCTTCGACGAGTCGCTGCCGCTGCGCGGTCAGCCCCCGGTGCTCTCACCGGTCCCCGGGGCGCTGGCCATCCAGGACTACCTGGCGGACACCACCTGGCTGAACCGCTCGGGCAGCCCCGAGACCTTCGCCCCGCTGGTGCGCAAGCCCGACGTGCTGTTCCAGGTCGCCTTCGGTGACCAGACGGTGCCCAACCCGACGGCGTACACGCTGCTCGACGCGGGCGGCCTGTTCACCCGGGCGGCGCTCTACCGCAACGACCGGACCCCGCAGCGGGGCATCAACCCGCACGGCTTCCTGCTGGACGGGCTCAACTTCCCGACTGCGCTGGCGCAGGGCCAGCTGCAGGAGGCGACGTTCCTGCTCGCCGGGGCCACCATCGACCCGGACGGCACCAAGGGCGTCTGGCAGGTGCCGATCAGCAACCCGGCGCTGCTCAAGCCGCTGAACTACACCAGCCCGGCGTTCCCGAACGGCTGACCCGCCGCGCGCCTGTGCGACGACCGGCCCGGACCCCGCGAGGGGTCCGGGCCGGTCCGCGTGCAGCGTCCTGCGTACGGCGCAGGAGGCGTGTCGGAACGGTCCGGTCGGTGCTGCGTGGGAGACTGGCCGGGTTGCACCCGCCCAGCACGGCCCGCCTTCCCCTCCGGCCGACGCTGCTCCACCGCGTACCCCCGAGGAGAGCCCGGCCCATGACCGTCCCGAGCGACTCTTTCGTGCACCTGCACGTGCACACCGAGTACTCGATGCTCGACGGCGCCGCCCGCCTGGACGACCTGTTCGCCAAGGCGGTCGAACTCGAGATGCCGGCGTTGGCGATGACCGACCACGGCAACGTCTTCGGGGCCTTCGATTTCTGGAAGAAGGCCAAGGCGCACGGCATCAAGCCGATCATCGGTACCGAGGCCTACCTCGCCCCCGGTAGCCGGTTCGACAAGACCCGGCACCGCTGGGGCGCTGGCGGCGAGGACGACATCTCCGGCGGCGGCGCCTACACGCACATGACCATGCTGGCGACCTCCACTGACGGCATGCAGCGGCTGTTCCGGATGTCGTCGCTGGCCAGCCTGGAGGGCTACTACTACAAGCCGCGGATGGACAAGGAGCTGCTCGCCGAGCACGCCAAGGACATCGTCGGCACGACCGGCTGCCCGTCGGGGGAGATCCAGACCTACCTGCGGATGGGTGAGTACGCCAAGGCCAAGCGCGCGGCGGGGGAGTTCCGGGACATCTTCGGCCCGGAGAACTTCTACTGCGAGCTGATGGACCACGGCATCGAGATCGAGCGCCGCGCCCAGCAGGACCTGATCCGGCTGGCCAGGGAGATGGGCCTGCCGTTCCTGGCGACCAACGACCTGCACTACACCCACGCCGAGGACGCCAAGGCGCACGAGGTGCTGCTGTGCGTGCAGTCCGGCAAGACGATGGCCGACCCGGGCCGGTTCAAGTTCGACGCCCAGGACTTCTACCTCAAGTCGGCGCAGGAGATGCGCCGGCTGTGGAAGGAGTTCCCGGACGCCTGCGACAACACGTTGCGCCTCGCTGAACGCTGCGAGGTCACCTTCCACGAGGGCGCCGACCTGATGCCGCGGGTGCCGGTCCCCGACGGGCATACCGAGGACACCTGGCTGCGCAGCCTGGTGCACGCCGGGCTCCGGGAGCGCTTTCCGCTCGAACGGCACCCGGGCGGCGTGCCGGCGGGGCACACGGCGCAGGCCGACTACGAGGTCGACGTCATCCTCGCGATGGGCTTCCCCGGCTACTTCCTGGTCACCGCCGACCTGTGCCGGCACGCGAAGGAGAGCGGTATCCGGGTGGGGCCGGGTAGGGGCTCGGCCGCCGGCTCGCTGGTGGCGTACGCGCTGCGGATCACCGAGCTCGACCCGATCGAACACAAGCTGCTGTTCGAGCGCTTCCTCAACCCAGAGCGCATCTCGATGCCCGACATCGACCTCGACTTCGACGAGCGCCGACGCGGCGACATGATCCGGTACGCGACGGAGAAGTACGGCGAGGAGCGCGTCTCGCAGATCATCACGTACGGCACGATCAAGGCCAAGCAGGCGGTCAAGGACTCCGCGCGGGTGCTCGGCTACCCGTTCTCGACCGGCGACAAGATCACCAAGGCGATGCCGCCGGCGGTGATGGGCAAGGACGTCCCGCTCAAGGGGATCTTCGATCCGACGCACAAGCGCTACGGCGAGGCCGGGGAGTTCCGGGCGCTGTACGACTCCGACGCCGACACCAAGGCCGTCGTCGACACCGCGCTGGGCCTGGAGGGGCTCAAGCGTCAGTGGGGCGTGCACGCCGCCGGGGTCATCCTGTGCCGCGAGCCGCTGCTCGACGTCATCCCGATCCAGCGCCGCGAGCAGGACGGCGCGATCATCACCCAGTTCGACATGGGGGCCTGCGAGACGCTCGGCCTGCTGAAGATGGACTTCCTGGGCCTGCGCAACCTCACGGTCCTGGACGACTGCCTCAAGCACATCGCCGGCAACCGCGGCGAGACCGTCGTGCTGGAAGACCTCGACGTGATGAGCCCCGACGGCCCGACGTACGAGCTGCTGGCCCGCGGCGACACGCTCGGGGTGTTCCAGCTCGACGGCGGCCCGATGCGGGCCCTGCTGCGCTCCATGCAGCCGGACTCCTTCGAGACCATCTCCGCGGTGCTCGCGCTCTACCGGCCCGGCCCGATGGGCGCCAACGCGCACAACGACTACGCCGACCGCAAGACCGGGCGCAAGCCGATCGTGGCGATCCACCCGGAGCTCGAGGAGCCGCTCCAGGACATCCTCGGCGACACGTACGGGCTGATCGTGTACCAGGAGCAGGTGATGGCGATCGCCCAGCAGCTGGCGGGATACACCCTGGGCGCCGCGGACCTGCTGCGCCGGGCGATGGGCAAGAAGAAGAAGGAGATCCTGGACCAGGAGTACGTCCCGTTCTCCGACGGGATGAAGGCCAACGGCTACTCGCCCGGGGCCATCAAGACGCTCTGGGAGATCCTGGTCCCGTTCTCCGACTATGCGTTCAACCGCGCGCACACCGCCGGGTACGGGCTGGTCAGCTTCTGGACGGCCTACCTGAAGGCCAACTACCCGGCGGAGTACATGGCCGCCCTGCTGACCAGCGTGCGCGACGACAAGGACAAGAGCGCGCTCTATCTTGCCGAGTGCCGGCGGATGGGTATCAAGGTGCTGCCGCCCGACGTCAACGACTCCGACGGCGACTTCACTCCGCGCGGCTCCGACATCCGGTTCGGCTTGGAGGCCATCCGCAACGTCGGGGCTGCCGTGGTCGCGGGCATCGTCCGTGCCCGCAGGGAGAAGGGCCGCTACGGCGACTTCGCGGACTTCCTGCGCAAGGTGCCGGCGCCCTGCTGCGGCAAGAAGACGGTCGAGTCGCTGGTCAAGGCCGGCGCCTTCGACTCCCTGGGGCACACCCGCAAGGGCCTGCACGGGGTGCACGTCGAGGCCATCGACGCCGTGATGGACACCAAGCGAGCCGAGGCGAACGGGCAGTTCGACCTGTTCGGCTCGATGGGCGAGCCCGGCGCCGACGACGGTCCGGGCGTGTTCGACGTACGGATTCCGCCAGGGGAGTGGGACAAGGCACTGCTACTCGCGTTCGAGCGCGAGATGCTCGGGCTGTACGTCTCCGACCACCCGCTGCTCGGGGTCGAGCACATCATCGCCGCTGCCGTCGACTGCCCGGTCTCGGCGATCGCCGACCGCGAGGACGGCTCGCAGATCATGATCGGCGGGATCCTGTCGGGCGTGGTGCGCAAGGTGACCAAGAAGGGTGACGCCTGGGCGCTGGTCACCCTGGAGGACCTCGAGGGGGCGGTGGAGGTGATGTTCTTCCCGCAGAGCTACCAGGCCGCCGCGGTGCAGCTCGTGGAGGACGCCGTCGTGCTGGTGCGCGGTCGGGTGGACAAGCGTGACGACGCCCCGAAGATCGTCGCCAGTGAGGTCATCGTGCCCGACCTGTCGACCGGCCCCCGCGGCCCGGTCGTCGTGAGCATCCCCACCGCACGCTGCACGCCGCCGGTGGTCGAGCTGTTCAAGGAGGTGCTCGGCTCGCACCCGGGCACCACCGAGGTGCACCTGCAGCTGGTGAACGGCGGCCGCACCACGGTCGTCCGGCTCGACGACCGGCTGCGGGTCAGCGCCGGGTCCTCGCTGTTCGCCGACCTCAAAGCGCTGCTCGGGGCGGGCTGCCTGCCGGTGAGCGGCTGATGGCGGGCGTGGGCATGGCGGCAGTCCGGCTGTGCGCCGGCACACTCGAGGTCGAGCATGCCGACCAGCTGCTCCTGGACCACCTCGACCCGCGCAACGGCTACGCCGTCACCGCGTACGACCGGCTGGTCACCAACGGTGCCGCCGTGCTCGTCGACGGTGACCTGCTCGCCCCCAACCTGATCGGCGCGGAGGTCGACCGCGGCCGGTTCCTGCTGCTGCGCGAGCTCGTTCCCCGGCTCGCCGGCATCGCGGACCTCCCGCCGGTCGGCCTGCAGGCGGCTGGCGACGACGTGCTGGACGAGGTCGCTGCGCTGTTCGCGGTCCTGGACGACGCGCCGTACGCCGGCCGCGGGGTGCGCGGCTCGATCCTGTCCAAGGTGCTGCACCGCAAGCGCCCCGACCTGGTCCCGCTCTACGACTCCAGGATCTTCGAGAGCTACACCGCGCCGGGGGCGATCGAGCGGTCGGTGCACCGGAGCTGGCGCGACTCGATGACCTTGTTGCTGCAGCAGATGCGGGCCGACCTGCAGGCCGAGGCCGTCGCGTTCGACACGCTCGTCGCGGTGGCAGACGGCGCGGGCGCGTCGCTGAGCCGGCTGCGGATCCTGGACGTGCTGGTCTGGCGTACCGCCGAGGCGTGGCACTGACCGGCGGCCCGGCGCCGGGCGAACCGTGCCTCCCGACGACGGGGGTAACGGTCGATCCGGCGCCCGGCGGGCCGTCCCCGATGGAGGGCACGCCGGGGCCGAGGGTCGTCCAGGCAGGTCCCGGCCTGCGCGTCGAGGCGCTGACCGCGCTGGTCGTCCTGGCCGGTGTGGCGGTCCTCGGCGTGCCCGTCGGGTTGCTGTGGCGGGCGCTCGCGCCACGAGCCGTCGCACTCGTGAGCAACGGGAGCGTCGATCTCGTCAACTCCGAGACCAAGGCGTTCATCGCCGCGGACGGCACGTTGTTCCTGCTGAGCCTGGCCGCTGGCGTGCTCGCCGCGGCGGCGGCCTGGTGGCTCGCTCGCGACCGCGGCGTCGGGGCGCTGCTCGGGCTGGTTGTCGGCGCCGCCCTCGCCGCCTACCTGGCCGGGCGCATCGGCCTGCTCGGACAGGACCGGCAGGCCCTGCTCTCCGGCGTCCGGGCCGGCCGCGTCACGGGGCGCGTGGACCTGCCGCTGCAGCTGCGGGCCCGCCCGGTGCTGCTGGCCTGGCCGGCCGCCGCCGCGCTGACCTGGGTGGCCCTGATCCTGTGGCGTTCCCCTCCCCCTCGCACTCCCGCCCCCGCCGCGCTAGTCAGTTCGGACTGACAGGCCCGCGGGTCAGCATCGGCGAGGGGATCGCGCGCAGGACCTTCAGCAGTACCGCCTCGCGGCGCAGCAGCCGCAGCTCGGCCCGCAGGCGGGCCCGGCCGTCGGGCTCGGCCAGCAGCGCCTGCCGTTCGGCCAGGTCCAGCATGACGGTGGCGGCGACCAGGTGGCCGAGCACCAGCGGGTCGTCGGGCAACTCCGGCGCGTCGACCTCGCCCGCCCCGGCCGCGGTCAGCGCCCTGACGTACGTCGCGAAAGCCGCCCGCACCGGCGGAGCCAGCACAGCGGCCTCCGCCGCGTCGCCGAGCTCGTCCGGCAGCCAGGTGACCTCGCCCACCAGGTAGGAGCTGTCGTGCACCAAGCCGTCGAGGGCGAAACGCTGCACGCCGACCGTGACCACGTCGTACGTACCGTCCGGGGAGCCCTGTACGTGCCGCAGCTGCGCGGCGCAGCCCACCTCGTGCAGTGCGGTGACGCCATCCGCGCCGACCTCCCGGCCCTCGCGGATGGCGACGACGCCGAAGCGCCGCTCCTCCTCGGGCAGCGCCAGCAGGTCGCCGACCAGGTCGCGGTAGCGCTGCTCGAACACGTGCAGCGGCAGCACCAGCCCGGGGAACAGCACCGACCCCAGCGGGAACAGCGGCAGTCGGTGGGACACGCCGGGAGCGTACGGCTGGGCTCCCGCGGCCGCCTCCGCGTGGCGGGAAGCCCCCGGTAGCCTGACAACCCCTACCGAGACGAGGAGTGTCGCCGTGCTCACCCGCATCGACCTGCGCGGGCGTCGCGACGTCGACCCGCTGAGCGTCCTGCCGCGTGCCGCCGTCGCGGTCGGCGACGCCGTGGAGCTGGTCCGGCCCGTGGTCGAGGACGTCCGGGACCGCGGGACGTCGGCCGTGCTGGACGCCACCGAGCGCTTCGACGGCGTACGACTGGCCGCACTGCGGGTGCCCGCCGCGGCGCTGAGCGCAGCCCTCGACGCGCTCGACCCGGCTGTCCGGGCGGCGCTGGAGGAGGCTGCCAGGCGTTGCCGCACCGTCAGCACCGCCCAGCTGCGCGGCGACGAGGTCGTGCAGGTCGTCGACGGCGCCACCGTCACCGAGCGCTGGGTACCCGTCGACCGGGTCGGCCTGTACGTCCCTGGCGGCCGCGTGGCCTACCCGAGCAGCGTGGTCATGAACGTCGTTCCCGCGCAGGTCGCGGGCGTGCGCAGCCTGGCGGTCGCGAGCCCGCCGCAGGCCGACGGGCTCCCGCACCCGGTCGTCCTGGCGGCCTGCGCGCTGCTCGGCGTCGACGAGGTGTGGGCGGTCGGGGGCGCCCAGGCCGTCGCGATGCTCGCCCACGGGCTGCCGCCGGGGCACCCGGCCTGCCCCGGGGGCTGCCGGCCCGTCGACGTCATCACCGGCCCGGGCAACATCTACGTCGCCGCGGCCAAGCGCCTCGTGCAGGGGCGGTGCGCGATCGACAGCGAGGCCGGGCCGACCGAGATCGGGATCCTCGCCGACGGCCAGGCGGTTCCGGCGCACGTCGCCGCCGACCTGGTGGCGCAGGCCGAGCACGACCCGCAGGCCGCCTGCCTACTCGTCACCGACAGTCCGGAGCTGCTCGACGCCGTCGACGTCGAGCTCGGCAAGCAGGTGCCGGCGACCCGGCACCGCGAGCGGGTCGAGACCGCCCTGGCCGACCAGGGCGCACACGTGCTCGTCGAGGACCTCGACCACGGTCTCGCGGTGGTGGACGCCTGGGCGCCCGAGCACCTCGAGGTGCTTACCGTCGACGCCCCGGAACGTGCCCGACGGGTACGCAGTGCCGGCGCGGTCTTCGTCGGCGGCTGGACGCCGGTCAGCCTGGGCGACTACCTGGCCGGCTCGAACCACGTGCTGCCGACCGGTGGCACCGCCCGGTTCGCTGCCGGCCTGTCGGCGCAGAGCTTCCTCAAGCGGATGTCGCTCGTGGAGTACTCCCGCGAGGCGCTGGCGACCGTTGCCCCGCTGGTCGTCGCGCTCGGCGGCGCGGAGGACCTGCTTGCGCACGTCGAGGCCGTCCAGGTACGGCTCCGCGCGGATTCGCCGTCGTGACCCCGGGCCTGAACGCCGTCGACGAGCTGCCGGTCCGCGACGACCTGCGTGGCAAGAAGCCCTACGGCGCACCGCAGATCACCGGCGTCGTCCAGCTCAACGTCAACGAGAACCCGTACGCCCCGTCGTCGGCACTCGTGGACGACCTGCAGCGCGCCGTCGGGGAGGCCGGCCACGCGTTGCACCGCTACCCCGACCGGGAGGCGGTCGCCCTGCGTACCGACCTCGCGGCGTACCTGTCGGAGCGCACCGGTGTCCCGCTCGCGCTGGAGCAGCTGTGGGCGGCGAACGGGTCGAACGAGGTGCTGCAGCACGTCCTGCAGGCCTTCGGGGGGCCGGGCCGCACCGCGCTGGGCTTCGAGCCGTCGTACTCCATGCACCCGCTGCTGGCGGCCGGCACCGGCACCGGCTGGGTCGGCGTGCCTCGCGCCGCGGACTTCACAATCGGCGCGGGCGCCGCCGTGGCCGCCGTCACCACGCACCGCCCCGACGTCGTGTTCATCACGACCCCGAACAACCCGACGGGTACGACCACGACCCTCGAGGTCGTGGACGCCGTCTGCGCGGCCAGCCCCGGGATGGTGGTCGTCGACGAGGCGTACGCGGAGTTCGGCTGCGCGCCCAGTGCGGTGACCCTGCTCGGTCGGCACCCGAGGCTGCTGGTCAGCCGCACGATGAGCAAGGCGTTCTCGATGGCAGGTACCCGGCTGGGCTACCTCGCGGCCGGCCCCGCCGTCGTCGACGCGCTGCGCCTGGTGCGCCTGCCGTACCACCTGTCCGCGCTGACCCAGGTCGCCGCGCGTACGGCGCTGGCGCACTCCGCCGAGCTGCTCGGCACCGTCGAGCAGGTGGTCGCCCAGCGCGACCGGATGGTCGACGGGCTGCGGGCGGCCGGGTTGACGGTCGTGCCGACCGACGCCAACTTCCTGCTGTTCGGGCCGTTCGCCGACCCGCCCGCGGTGTGGCAGCGGCTGCTGGCGGCGGGCGTGCTCGTCCGGGACGTGTCCGGCGGCCAGGGCCTGGCCGGCTGGCTGCGGGTCTGCGCCGGCACCGAGAGCGAGACGACGCTGTTCCTCGACGCCGTACGACGGACCCTGCCATGAGCCGCACCGCCCTGGTCGAGCGGCGCACCAAGGAGAGCGACGTCCGCGTCGAGCTCGACCTGGACGGCACCGGGCAGGCCAGCAGCGACACCGGGGTGCCGTTCTTCGACCACATGGTCGCCCAGCTCGGCAGGCACGGCGGGTTCGACCTGACGGTGCGCACCCGTGGCGACCTCGAGGTCGACGCCCACCACACCGTCGAGGACACCAGCCTCGCGCTCGGTCAGGCACTGCGCGAGGCGCTCGGCGACAAGGCCGGGCTGCGCCGTTTCGGTGACGCGCTCGTCCCGCTCGACGAGTGTCTCGTGCAGGCGGCCGTCGACCTGTCCGGCCGGCCCTACCTGGTCCACGACGAGCCGCCGATGGTGGAGCTGATCGGCAGCTTCGACACCACGCTGGTCAAGCACATCTGGGAGTCCTTCGTCGCGACCTCGCAGATCGCCCTGCACATCCGGGTGTTGTCCGGCCGCAACGCCCACCACGTCGTCGAGGCGCAGTTCAAGGCTGTTGCGCGGGCCCTGCGTGACGCGACCGCCCTCGACCCGACGGTGGTCGGGGTGCCCAGCACCAAGGGCAGCCTGTGAAGGTGGTCGTCCTTGACCACGGCTCGGGCAACCTGCGCAGCGTCGAGCGCGCGCTTGCCCGCGTCGGTGCGCAGGTGAATGTCACCGCCGACCTCGACGAGGCGCGCGAGGCGCCCGGGCTGGTCGTACCAGGGGTCGGTGCGTACGCCGCGTGCATGCAGGCGCTGGTCGCGGTCGGTGGCGACACTGTGGTGCGTGACCGGCTCGCAGCCGACCGCCCGGTGCTCGGGATCTGCGTCGGTATGCAGGTGCTGTTCGAGCGCGGCACCGAGCACGGCATTACGACCGACGGCCTGGGCATGCTGCCGGGCGAGGTCACGCGCCTGCAGGCGCCTGTCGTACCACACATGGGCTGGAACACCGTCGAGGTGGCCGCCGGGTCGGTGCTGTTCGAGGGTCTGACCGGCGAGCACTTCTACTTCGTGCACTCCTACGCCGCCCACGACGTTCCGGGCGCCACCACCGCTGAGCACGGCGAGCGGTTCGCCGCTGCTGTGGAGTGCGGGCCGCTGTCCGCGACCCAGTTCCACCCGGAGAAGAGCGGCGACGCCGGCGGCCGGCTGCTGGCCAACTGGCTCGGAACCCTGTGAGTTGCCCTGCGGCAACCTCGTCAGCGTTGACCTCGGTGCACGCGTTGTCGGTTCGTTTCCCCGGTGAACTGCAGGGTGGCTCCGACGGTTCGTCCTGGTGTCACCGCAGGTGCCGGCTCGGTGGACCGCAACGTCGGACTCGAGGTGGGCTCGGCGCAACCAGCCGGGGCAGCGGCCCGGTGATGCTGTGCTTGAGCGGAAAGCATTGGCTCAGCGGACCGATCGCGTCGTCCGTCACGCGCACGACGCCCTCGGTCCCGCTCAGGCCGATCGTCACGCTGCCCGATGCGGTCATGGGCGTGCCACCCGGACCTTGTGTGCTTGATCGCCGACGAGCGACACACAATGTCCACCCTGATGTCGCTCTGCCGAGCGTGGTCGAGCGCGCTATGCCGGTACTTTGTGTGCTAGATCCCAACGTGAAGCACACAATGTTCCAAGGCGGCCCTGTCAGCGGGTCGGCCCTGGTGTGGCTGTGAGCGCAGCACGCGGGCGGCAGCCCCCGGGCCGCCGCAGGTGGCCGCCGCCCCGCACCCTGCTGACGCTGGCCGCCGGCTGGCTCGTCGTGCAGGTCGTCGGGTGGCAGCTGCACCTCGGCGGCCGGACCCGGATCGGACTGGCCGTCCTCAGCATCGCCGCCCTGCCCCCCGCCCTCGTCCTGCTCGGCGGCGCCCCCCGCCGCGGCCGAGCGAAGTTGTCCCGACGGGATCCGTCAAGAAGGAGATCGTCCCGATGAGCCTGGTCCTGCTGCCCGCCGTCGATGTCGCGGGCGGCCAGGCCGTCCGGCTGGTCCAGGGCGAATCCGACAGCCAGACGTCCTACGGGGACCCGCTGCAGGCCGCGCTGGACTGGCAGTCCGGTGGCGCGCAGTGGGTGCACCTGGTCGACCTCGACGCCGCGTTCGGCCGCGGGTCCAACCGGGAGCTGTTGGCCGCCGTCGTCGGGGCGCTGGACGTGCAGGTCGAGCTCAGCGGCGGCATCCGCGACGACGCGTCACTCGCGGCGGCTCTGGGGACCGGCTGCTCGCGGATCAACCTCGGCACCGCTGCGTTGGAGCAGCCGCAGTGGTGCGCCCGGGCCATCGCCGAGCACGGCGACCGCATCGCGGTCGGCCTGGACGTCCGCGGCACGACGCTGTCGGCGCGCGGCTGGACACGGGACGGTGGTGACCTGTGGCAGGTGCTCGACAGGCTCGACGCGGAGGGCTGCGCCCGCTACGTCGCCACCGGCGTACGTCGGGTCGGGCCCCTGGCCGGGCCCAACCTCGAGCTGCTGGCCCAGGTGTGCGCCCGGACGTCGCGGCCGGTGGTTGCCAGCGGCGGTGTCTCGTCGCTGGCCGACCTGCAGGCGATCGCGTCGGTGGCCGGCGTGGAGGGCGTCATCGTCGGCAAGGCGCTGTACGCGGGGCAGTTCACGCTGCCCGAGGCACTCGCCGCCGTGCGTTAGCCGACGGGAGCGGCCTGCCGGCCCGGCACCGGCAGCAGGCCGCCGTGCTCCATCAGGACGCGCCCGTTGCAGAGCAGCGCGTAGCCGCACTCCTGGAGGTGCTCGGCAACGATCTTTGCGGCGGCGGCGTCGGTGGCGTCGGCAGTGGGGCAGACCGGTTGGTGGCGGCAGATGTTCATGCGCTGTTTCTCATGCGGGCGCCCTCGTCCCGGCGCTCGCCGGGCATGTCGTCGTCTGGTGGAGGTCTCAACGTTTGCACACCTGGGGCTGTTCCGATAGCGCCGCGCCGCACGGACCGGCCCCCGGCCGGTAGCGTCGAGAGCCGTGACCCGAGCCGTCCGCGTGATCCCCTGTCTGGATGTCGACGCCGGTCGCGTCGTCAAGGGGGTCAACTTCACCGGTCTGGTCGACGCCGGTGACCCGGTCGAGATGGCCCGCGTCTACGACGCCGAGGGCGCCGACGAGCTGGTCTTCCTCGACATCACCGCCAGCAGCGCCAGCCGGGAGACGACCTACGACGTCGTCCGCCGGACCGCCGAGCAGGTCTTCATCCCGCTGACCGTCGGCGGCGGGGTCCGAACCGTCCAGGACGTCGACCGGCTGCTGCGGGCCGGGGCCGACAAGGTCGGCGTCAACACCGCCGGGATCGCCCGGCCGGCGTTGCTGGGCGAGATCGCCGAGCGGTTCGGCAGCCAGGTGCTGGTGCTGTCCGTCGATGCCCGCCGGGCCCCGGGCACGGACAGCGGCTACGAGGTGACCACACACGGCGGGCGCACCGGGACCGGCCTCGACGCGGTCGAGTGGGCCGCACGTGGCGAGCAGCTCGGCATCGGCGAGGTGCTGCTCAACTCGATGGACGCCGACGGCACCCGGCGTGGCTACGACCTCGAGATGCTGCTGGCGGTGCGCGCCGCCGTGACCGTGCCGGTGGTGGCCAGCGGTGGCGCTGGCGCGCTGGAGCACTTCGCCCCCGCGGCCGATGCCGGTGCGGACGCCGTGCTCGCGGCGAGCGTCTTCCACTTCGGCCGGCTGCGGATCGGGCAGGTCAAGGCCGCCCTGCGGTCGGCCGGCCACCCGGTGCGCTGAGGGGCCCCGCGTCGCGGCGGGGGAACAGCGGGTCGTCCGCCGTTGTCGGATCCTGAGGGCCGTATCCGCGTTCCCGTACCCGAGGAGGACCGTGACCCGCACGCCGGCCCCACCCGCGAACCGGGGGGTGCTCCGGCGCGGGTTCGCAGTGCTCGGGGTCGCTGTCCGGGAGGAACCCCGGATCTTCGCCGCCTCGGCCGTGGGCAGCGGCCTGTTCGCGCTCACCACGATCGGTCAGGCGTACGTGTTCGGCGCGATCACCAACCGCGTCATCGTGCCGTCCCTGCGCGAGGGACGGGCCTCTACGGCAGCGCTCGCGATCGCCTTCGTCGCCGTCCTGGTGACGGCCGTGCTCAAGGTCGTGGGCATCGTCGCCCGGCGGCTCGGGGCCGGCCTCATGCAGTACAGACTGCAGGCCGGCTACCGCCGACGGGTCACCCGGCGATACCTGGAGCTGCCCTTCTCCTGGCACCAGCAGCACCCCACCGGGGAGCTGCTCTCGACGGCCGGCTCCGATGTAGAGGCGACCTGGGCGCCGATCGCCCCCTTCCCGTTCGCCGTCGGCGTCGTGTTGATGCTCGTCGTCACCTTGGGGTTGCTGTTCGTGACGGACCCGGTGCTCGCCGCGGTCGGCTCTGTCGTGTTTCCGACGATCGCGGCGCTGACCGTCCTCTACAGCCGCCGGATGTCGCCGTTGATGACACGGGCTCAGCAGCTGCGCGGCGAGGTCAGCGCGATCGCGCACGAGAGCTTCGACGGCGCCCTGGTGGTCAAGACGCTCGGGCGCGAGGCCGACGAGACCGAGCGCTTCGCGCGGGCTGCCCACGAGCTTCGCGAGACGAACGTGGCCGTCGGCCGGGTACGTGGCCTGTTCGACCCGGTGATGGAGGCGCTGCCGACGATCGGCGTGCTGGTCGTGCTGCTGGTTGGGACCGCCCGGGTCGGTAGCGGTGACATCGATGCGGGTCAGCTGGTGCGGGTCGCGTACCTGTTCACGCTGCTGGCCTTCCCGGTCCGCGCGATCGGCTGGGTGCTCAACGAGCTGCCGCGCAGCGTCGTCGGCTGGGACCGCCTGCAGCGGGTGCTCACCGCGCAGGGCCGGCAGCAGCACGGCTCGCGGCAGCTGCCTGACGGCGCAGGCCCGGTGGGGCTGACCGTCCAGGGTGTGGGGTTCACCTACGGTCGCGTGCCGGTGCTGCACGACGTCTCGTTCGACGTCGAGCCCGGCCGGACGGTCGCTGTCGTCGGCGCCACCGGCTCGGGCAAGTCGACGCTGGCCACGCTGCTGGTCCGGCTCGTCGACCCGGGGGAGGGGACCGTCGCCTACGAGGGCGTCGACCTGCGCGAGCTCGAGCCGGGGGCCGTCGCGCAGGTCGCGGCGCTGGTACCGCAGACGGCGTTCCTGTTCGACGACACCGTGCGCGGCAACGTCACGCTCGGCGCCGACCTGCCTGACGAGCGGGTGTGGGAGGCGCTGCGCACCGCGCAGGCCGACGGCTTCGTCGCCGCCCTGCCGATCGGCCTCGACACCGTCGTCGGGGAGCGGGGCACCACCCTGTCCGGTGGGCAGCGCCAGCGGCTCGCGCTCGCCCGGGCCGTCGTACGCCGGCCGCGCCTGCTCGTGCTCGACGACGCCACCAGCGCCGTCGACCCGCAGGTGGAGCAGCGGATCCTGGACGGCCTGCGCGGCAGCGCCAGCACCGTCGTGGTGGTCGCCTACCGGCGCGCGACCATCGCGCTGGCCGACGAAGTCGTCTTCATCGAGCAGGGCCGGGTCAGCGACTGCGGCACCCACGCCGAGCTCGCCGACCGCTCGCCGGGCTACCGCGACCTGGTGACGGCGTACGCGCGGGCGGAGGCCGAACGCGAGGCGCTGGCAGCGACGTCGGACGACGCCGAGGTGCCGGCATGAGTGCGACGACAACCGAGGAGGTGTCCGGGGTGGACACCGGCGCTCAGCAGCGCGGTGCCGGCGCGACGCTGCTGCACGGCCTGCGGCTGGCCCCCGAGTTCCGGGAGGGGCTCGTCGGCACGCTGCTGCTGGCGCTGCTGGCCACCGCCGGGCGGGTCGTCGTACCCGTCGCGGTGCAGCAGACCATCGACCAGGGGCTGTCCAGATCGACGCCGGACACCGCGCTGGTACGCCGTGCCGTTCTGCTCGCTGGTCTCGCCGTGCTGGTCACGGCCTTCGCCAGCTACCGGATGAACGTCCGCCTGTACCGCACCACCGAGAACGGCCTGGCGGCCCTGCGGGTACACGCGTTCCGCCGGGTGCACGACCTGTCGGTGCTGCACCAGGCCGCCGAACGGCGTGGGTCGTTGGTCTCGCGGGTGACCAGCGACGTCGATACCATCAGCACCTTCATGCAGTGGGGCGGTCTGCTGATCGTCGTGTCGTTGGCGCAGATGCTGCTCGCGACGGCGCTGATGCTGTTCTGGTCCTGGCAGCTGACGTTGCTGGTGTACGTGTGCTTCCTGCCGCTGTTCCTGGCCGTCCGGCACCTGCAGCAGCGTCTGCAGGCGGCCTACCGGGTGGTCCGCGAGCGGGTCGGCGCGATGCTCGGCGCGGTTGCCGAGTCGGTCGTCGGTGCGCCAGTGATCCGGGCGCACGCCGTCGAGGCGCGCACCGCGGCCCGGGTCGACGAGGCCGTCGACCGCGCGAAGACCGCCCAGGTACGGGCGCAGACCCTCGCCGCGGTGACGTACTCAGCGGGAGAGCTCACCGCAGCGCTGGCCAACGGGGCGGTCGTCGTCGTCGGGGTGCTGCTGGGGGTAGGTGGACACATCACGCCGGGCCGGCTGGTGGGCTTCCTGTTCCTCGTGACGCTGTTCGTGCAGCCCGTCCAGGTCGCCACCGAGGTGCTCAACGAAGCCCAGAACGCGGTCGCCGGGATGCGCCGGGTGCTCGGCATCCTCGACACCCCGACCGATGTGGGGGACCCGCAGCCCGGCCGGCCGCTGCCGCCCGGTCCGGTCTCGGTGGCCTTCTCGCGGGTTTCGTACGCCTATCCCGGTGGTCCGGAGGTGCTGCGCGACGTGGACCTGCAGATCGCTCCACAGACCCGCGTCGCCGTCGTGGGGGAGACCGGGAGCGGCAAGACGACGTTCGCCAAGCTGCTGACCCGGCTGATGGACCCGAGCCGCGGGCAGGTGCTGCTGTCGGGCGTCCCGCTGGAGGAGATCGCGTTCGACTCGCTGCGCAGCCGGGTCGTGATGGTCCCGCAGGACGGCTTCCTGTTCGATGGCACCGTCGCCGACAACGTCCGCTACGGCCGGCCGGGGCTGTCCGACGCCCGTGTCGAGCTGGCGTTTGCCGAGCTCGGCCTCGGTGACTGGCTGGCTGGTCTGCCGCTCGGCGTCGCGTCGCCGGTCGGTGAGCGCGGCGAGTCCCTGTCGGTGGGCGAGCGGCAGCTGGTCGCGGTCGCCAGGGCCTACGTCGCCGACCCCGACCTGCTGGTGCTGGACGAGGCAACCAGCGCCGTCGACCCGGCCACCGAGGTGCGGCTGCAGCGCGCGCTCGACTCGCTCAGCCGGGGTCGTACGAGCATTGCGATCGCCCACCGGCTCTCGACCGCCGAGGCCGCCGACGAGGTGCTGGTCGTCGACCGCGGCGTCGTGGTGCAGCGCGGCTCGCACGCCGATCTGGTCGCTGTCCCCGGCGTGTATGCCCTCCTGCACGCGTCCTGGTGCGCCCAGTCCCGGTGAGCCCGGTCCCGCGCGGTCCCGGCGCCTCGTCGGCCCGGCTGGAGCGGCGCGGCCTGCTGCTGGCGTTCACCGTCTTCGGCCTGTTCTGGGGCAGCTGGTCGGCGGTGCTCCCCGACGTGCGCGAGCGGTCCGGTTTCGGCGACGGCGCCCTCGGGCTCGCGCTCGGCGCGGTGGCTGTCGCCGCCCTGCCGGCCATGCCGCTCGCGGGTCGACTCGTGGACCGCTCGGGCCCCCGCGACCTGCTGCCGCGGGCGCTGCTCGCGTTCGCGGCGGTCGGGGCGCTGCTCGGGGTCGCCGGGCCGCCGCTGGCCCTGGTCGGCGGCCTGCTGCTGCTCGGGGCCACCACCGGCGTGCTCGACGTCGTCATCAACACCGCCACAGCGGCCTGGGAGCGGATGGAGGGCGACCGGCTGATGGCGGCCGCGCACGGCTGCTTCTCGGTCGGTGTGCTGCTCGGCGCCGCCCTCACCGGGTGGGCCCGCGAGCTCGGTGCCCGGCCGCCGCTGGTACTAGGTGTCACGGCCGTGGTCGTGGCGGGTGCCGCCCTGGTGCAGCCGCCGTACCGGCGCGCCCCCGCCGTGGAGGCGTCAGCCGGCGGCCGACGGCGGCTGCTACCCGTGCTGCTCGGGCTGGGTGGTGTCGTCGCCGTGTCGTTCCTGATCGAGGACGCCGTGCAGTCCTGGAGCGCCTTGCACCTGGAGCGCACCCTCGGCGCGCCGCCCTGGGTGGGCGGGCTCGGGCCGGGGCTGTTCGCCGGGGCCATGGCCGCCGGCCGCTTCGGTGCCCACCTGCTGGTCCGGGCCGGGCACGAGGCTGCGGTGGTCGGGACGGGCGGCCTGCTGACGGCCGCCGGTGTCCTGGTGCTCGGCCTGGCCCCCTCGCCCGGCGTCGCGCTGGCGGGTGACGTCCTCGCCGGCGCCGGCGTCTCGGTGCTCGCCCCGACCCTGCTGTCGGCGGTCGGCGCCCGCAGCCTGCCCGGTCGCCAGGGCGCCGACCTGGCGCTGGTGACGGCGTGCGGCTACACCGGGTTCGTGGTCGGACCGCTGCTGGTGGGGCTGCTGAGCGCAGCGCTGTCGCTACCGACCGCGCTCGGCCTGCTCGCGGTGCTCGCGGCCGTCGTCGCGGTCGTTGGCCCGTCGCTGCTCAGGACGCCCGTCCCTGCCGGTGCATCCGCGTCAGGCCGTCGCGCTGGGGCAGGCTGATGAGGCCGGCGTCGCGTCGGCACCGACGGACGGGGCTGATCATGGCAGGGTTGTTCAGTAAGATGGCGAAACTCGTGAGCTCCCCGCAGGGACAGCGGGCGATCAACAAGGCCAAGGAAGCCGCGGGCGACCCCAAGAACCGCGCGAAGATCAACTCGCTGGTGGCCAAGGTGCAGCGCAAGGGCGGCCAGCCGCCGCGCTGACCGCGCGCCGGTGGGGCCGGTTGCTGGCCACCGGCGGGCGGTGCGGAGATCTCCATGGTGCCCTGGCATACCGGGCAGAGCCACCCCGCTGAACGCGGAAAGCTCACCGCGCCGCGTGGTCAGCCACGACCAGGGCCGACGGTTGACCCCACACCGTCCTGCACGTCGGTGAGCCGGCGTCGCAGCCGCAGCGCCACGACCACCACGCCGGTCGAGCCGGCGACCAGCAGCAGGAGCCAGCCGCGGCCGTACCCGCTGGCGATCAGCCCCGCGGAGAGCGCGGGGGAGACCACGAAGGCGATCGAGAACGTCGACTGCGACAGCGCGTTGTATCGGCCCCTCAGGCGGTCGGTGGCGACCGCGTTGACCAGCGGCTGCAGGGCCGGTGCCAGGAAGATCTCGCCGACGCCGAAGGCGCCACCGAAGGTGAGCACGAGCGCCGTCCCCGTCGCCCCGTGCAGCCCGGGCAGCAGGAGCAGCAGCGCCCACGACAGGGCCCAGACGCCGGCGGCCGTGGCGAGGGCGCGGGTGCGGCGCCAGTGGCCGATCAGCCTCAGCACCGCGAGCTGACCCGCCACGATGACCGCGGTGTTGACCGCGAACACCAGTCCCAGGGTCGAGGGCGGCACCTGCCCCACCACCCGGGAGTACGCCGGCAGTCCGCCGTCCAGCGCGGCGTACCCGGTCATGGCCAGGAGCAGCGACAGCAGGCAGACCCGCCGGAAGACCGGGTCGCCGAGGACCTCGCGGTAGGACGGCGGGTCCGCTTCGGCGGCGAAGTCCGGCAGCGGGCCACGCCCGGGCGGCACCAGGGCGGCGTACACCAGGCAGGCAGCGGCGTTCGCCGCGTACAGCACCACGAAGGTGGCCGGCCGGTGCACGTCGACGACCAGCGCGCCGACCGTGCCGCCCACCCCGATGGAGGCATTGAGCAGGGTGAACTGGATGCCGAAGGCGCGGGCCTGCTCGGCGGCGCCGACCATCCCGCTGAGCAGGGCGCTGCCCGCGGGGAACGACGGCCCTAGCCCGAGCCCGACCAGCAGCAGCGCGGGCAGGGCCTGCCCGGGGGTGCGGGCCAGGCCCAGCAGCAGGCTCCCGGCGGCCTGCAGCACGACGCAGGTACGCAGGACCGCGGCCGGCCCGAGCCGGTCGATCAGCACGCCGCTGACCGGGACGGCCGCCAGCCCGACAGCGCCCGGCGCGGCCAGCAGCAGCCCGACGGTCGACAGCGGGATGCCGCGGACCTCGGTCAGCAGGACCAGCGTGAACGGCAGCGTCAGACCGGTGCCGAACGACGACACGGTCACCCCGGCGATCAGCCGCCGCACCGCGGCCGGCAGCGCCGTCGACGGCGCCGCGGCTGTCGGGGCGGGGTCCGACGGCACCGCTGCAGTCTCGCCCGCCGGGGCCGACGGTGCGAACGAGTTGCGTCGCCGCTGGCAGGATGGGCGGATGACCGCCAGTGCCGTGCGCCCGTCCGACCTCGACCCCGCTGTCGCTGCCCGCCTCAAGCGCGACGCCCACGGCCTGGTCGTCGCGGTCGCCCAGCAGCACGACACCGGCGAGGTGCTGATGGTGGGCTGGATGGACGACGAGGCGCTGCACCGCACGCTCACCACCGGTCGCTGCACCTACTGGTCGCGCAGCCGGCAGGAGTACTGGGTCAAGGGCGATACGTCCGGCTCCCAGCAGTGGGTCCGGTCGGTCGCACTGGACTGCGACGGCGACACGCTGCTGGTCAAGGTCGACCAGGCTGGCAGCGGCGCCTGCCACACCGGTGACCGGACCTGCTTCGACGCCGACCACCTCCCGGCCGTCGTGGCGGCGGGCCGGATGTGAGCGCGGCCTCGCTCGCGGCCGGCGCGACCAGCCCGACCCGCGAGCAGTTCGCGGCCGACGACGCCCCCGTCGTGGCGGTCACCCGGCGGCTGCTGGCCGACGGCGAGACCCCCGTCGGCATCTACCGCAAGCTCGCCGGCAACCGCCCCGGGACCTTCCTGCTGGAGTCCGCCGAGCAGGGCCGGCAGTGGTCGCGGTGGTCCTTCGTCGGGGTCCGGTGCGCGGGCACCTTGACGGAGCGGAACGGCCGTACGCAGTGGCTCGGCGACCCCGCGACCGCACCGCCCGATCTACCCGACGACCCGCTGCAGGCGGTCATCGCGCTGTCGCGCAGGCTGCGCAGCCCCCGCCGGGAGGGCCTGCCGCCGCTCACCGGCGGGCTGGTCGGCTACCTCTCCTACGACGTTGTGCGAAGACTGGAGCGGCTCCCCGAAACCAGCGTCGACGACCTCGGGATGCCCGAGCTGGCGATGCTGCTGGTCACCGACCTGGCCGTCCTGGACCACGCCGATGGCACCGTCCTGCTGATCGCGAACGTGGTACGGGGTGTCACCACCGGCGGCTACGACGACGCCGTCGCGCGGCTCGACGCGATGGCCGCCGACCTCGCGAAGGCCAGCGAGCCCAGCGTCGCGACGCTGGACCTGGCGGCGGTCGCGGAGGTCCGTAGTGGCACCAGCCCCGAGGCGTACCTGGCCGGTGTCGAGCGGGTGCGACAGCACATCCGCGCGGGTGACGCCTTCCAGGTGGTGCTCAGCCAGCGCTTCGAGACCACCACCGACGTCGACGCGCTCGACGTCTACCGGGTGCTGCGGGCCACCAACCCCTCGCCGTACATGTACCTGCTGCGCTTCGCGGGGCGGCAGAGCCCGTACGACGTCGTCGGCTCCTCGCCCGAAGCGCTGGTCACGGTGACCGGCAGCCGCGCGGTCGTTCACCCGCCGGCCGGCACCCGCCCGCGTGGCGCGACCCCGGAGCAGGACGCCCGGCTGGCCGCCGAGCTGCGTGCCGATCCGAAGGAGCGCAGCGAGCACGTGATGCTCGTCGACCTGGCCCGCAACGACCTCGGGCGGGTCTGCCGGCCCGGCACCGTCGACGTCGACGACCTGATGCGGGTCGAGCGCTACAGCCACGTCATGCACCTGGTGTCGACGGTGTTCGGCGAGGTCCAGCAGGGCCGCGACGCGCTCGACGTGCTCACCGCGACGTTCCCGGCCGGCACCGTCAGCGGCGCCCCGAAGCCTCGCGCGATGGAGATCATCGAGTCCCTCGAGCCCACCCGGCGGGCGGTGTACGCCGGGACCGTCGGCTATCTCGACGCTGCGGGCGACATGGACATGGCGATCGCGATCCGCACCGCGGTGCTGCACGGCGGCAAGGCGTATGTCCAGGCGGGTGCCGGGCTGGTCGCCGACAGCGACCCGCAGGCCGAGCACGAGGAGTGCTGCAACAAGGCGGCCGCCGTGCTGCGGGCCGTCGCGGTCGCCGCGACGCTGCGCGGCGTCTGACGCCGGTGAAGAACCGCGAGCTGCGGCTCGCCCTGCTGCTGGTGCTGATCGGCGCCGCCCTGGTGCTGCTGGCCGCGGGCCGGGCCTGGGTCGACGTCAGCCTCCCGCAGGCCCCGCCACTGCCGGCCCGGTCGCTCGTGGTGACCGGCAGCGACCTTGAGTCGGCCCTGCCGCCACTGGCCCTGGTCGGCCTGGCAGGTGTCGCGGCCCTCGCCGCCACCCGCGGGGTCGGGCGGGTCGTCGTCGGGGCGCTGCTGGCTGCGGCCGGCCTGGCCGTGGTCGTGGCGACCGCCGGGGCGCTGTCCGAGGGCGCGGCCGCCGCGCTCGCCCGGGGGGTGCGGCGGCCCGGGGTGCAGGTCGTCACCAACGACGCGCTGGGCTTCACGCCCTGGCCGGCCGTGACGCTGGCTGCGGGCGTCCTGCTGGCGCTCGGCGGCCTCGTGGTGGCGGTCCGCGGCCGCCGGTGGGCGGCGCTGTCGGCCCGGTACGAGGCGCCCGCCGCTCGGGCCCAGCGACCGTCCGCCCGCCCGGAGGTGGAGGCCTGGGAGGCGCTGGACCGCGGCGAGGACCCGACCGGCGACGGGTCGTCCGGAGGGCCCGCCTAGGCTCAGCCGGTGACCGCGACCGTGCTCGAGGAGATCCTCGCCGGGGTCCGCGAAGACCTCGCCGTACGCCAGGCCCACACCACGCTCGACGCGCTCAAGCGGCGGGCGGCCGGGCAGCCCGCTGCCCTGGACGGCGCCGCGGCGCTGCGCGGGCCGGGCGTCGCTGTCATCGCCGAGGTCAAGCGCAGCAGCCCCAGCAAGGGCGCCCTGGCTTTGATTGCCGACCCGGCCGGCCTGGCCGCCGACTACGAGGCGGGCGGCGCGAGCGTCATCAGCGTCCTGACCGAGGGGCGGCGGTTCGGTGGCAGCCTCGGTGACCTGGACCTGGTACGTGCCCGTGTCTCGGTTCCCTTGCTGCGCAAGGACTTCGTTGTCTCGAGCTTCCAGGTGTGGGAGGCACGGGCGCACGGCGCCGACCTGGTGCTGCTGATCGTGGCGGCGTTGGAGCAGGAGGCGCTGGTCTCGCTGCTCGAACGCACCGAGTCGCTCGGGATGACCCCGCTGGTCGAGGTCCACGACGAGGCCGAGCTGGACCGGGCACTGGCCGCCGGCGCCCGGGTCGTCGGCGTCAACGCCCGTGATCTGCGCACCCTGCAGGTCGACCGGTCGGTCTTCGCCCGGCTCGCGCCGTTGATCCCCGACGGCGTCCTGAAGATCGCCGAGTCGGGCGTCCGCGGCCCGCACGACCTGCTGGCGTACGCCGCCGCGGGTGCGGACGCCGTGCTGGTCGGCGAAGGTGTGGTTGTCGGGGGCGATCCCCGGCACGCCGTCGCTGAGCTGGTGACCGCCGGCGTCCACCCCTCGACGTGCCCCGAGAGCGGAGAGCCCTGATGACCGTCCTGCAGACCCCCATCGGCGAGCTGCCGGACACTGCCGGCCACTTCGGCCCGTACGGCGGCCGCTACGTCCCCGAGGCGCTGATCGCGGCGCTCGACGAGCTCGCCGCCGCCCACCTGGCGGCGGGTAACGACCCGGTCTTCCAGGCCGAGCTGGACCGGCTGCTCACCACGTACGCCGGGCGGCCGACCCCGCTCAGCGACGCCCGCCGGCTGTCCGAGCACGCCGGCGGAGCCCGGATCCTGCTCAAGCGGGAGGACCTCGCGCACACTGGCAGCCACAAGATCAACAATGTGCTCGGCCAGGCGATGCTCACCCAGCGGATGGGCAAGCGGCGGGTCATCGCGGAGACCGGCGCCGGCCAGCACGGTGTCGCCACGGCGACGGCCTGTGCGCTGTTCGGCTTCGACTGCACCGTCTACATGGGTGCGGCCGACACCCGGCGGCAAGCCCTGAACGTGGCCCGGATGCGGCTGCTCGGCGCGGAGGTCGTCCCGGTCACCAGCGGCACCCGCACGCTCAAGGACGCCATGAACGAGGCGATGCGCGACTGGGTGACCAACGTCGACACGACGCACTACGTCATCGGCTCGGTGGCCGGCCCGCACCCGTTCCCGGCGATGGTGCGCGACTTCCAGCGCGCCATCGGCGTCGAGGCCCGCCAGCAGTGCCTGGACCTGGTCGGCCGGCTGCCCGATGCGCTGGTCGCTTGCGTCGGCGGCGGCAGCAATGCGATGGGCCTGTTCCACGCCTTCATCCCCGACACCGCCGTGGCGCTGGTCGGCTGCGAGGCCGGCGGCGACGGTGTCGAGACCGGCCGGCACGCCGCCCCGCTGACCGCCGGACGCCCCGGCGTCCTGCACGGCTCACGCAGCTACCTGATGCAGGACGACGACGGCCAGACGATGGACACCACCTCGATCAGCGCCGGCCTGGACTACCCCGGTGTCGGGCCGGAGCACTCCTGGCTGCGCGACACCGGCCGGGCGACCTACTCCGGGATCTCCGACGCCTGGGCGATGCAGGCCCTGGACAAGCTCGCCAAGAGCGAGGGCATCCTGTGCGCGATCGAGACCGCGCATGCCTTCGCGGGCGCGTGCGACTGGGGCCGCGGCCAGGTCGCCGCCGGCCGCGATGCCCGTGACCTGGTCATCATCATCAACACGTCGGGGCGCGGCGACAAGGACGTCGACACCGCGGCCCGCTGGTTCGGCCTGGTGACCGGCGAGAAGGTCGCGCAGTCCGACCCGGTGCGGGCGCACGAGGGGGAGCAGCCGACGTCGTGAGCCAGCTCGACGAGCTGTTCACGCGCTGCCGCAGCCAGCAGCGGGCCGCCCTGGTGGGCTACCTGCCGGCAGGCTTCCCGTCCTACGACGGCGCCGTCGAGGGCCTGCTCGCGATGGTCGAGGGCGGCGTGGACGCGATCGAGGTCGGGATGCCCTACAGCGACCCGCTGATGGAGGGCCCGGTGATCCAGGCCGCCCACCAGGCGTCCCTGCTGGCCGGCACCCGCACCGCCGACGTGCTGCGGACGGTCGCCGCCGTCGCGGCGACCGGCACACCGACCCTGGTGATGGGGTACTGGAACCCGGTGCACGCCTACGGCTTCGCCCGCTGGGCCGCGGACCTCAAAGCCGCCGGCGGCTGCGGTGCGATCACGCCGGACCTGATCCCGGAGGAGGCGCCGGACTGGCTCGCCGCCACCCGCGAGCACGACATCGACCCGGTCTTCCTGGTCGCACCGAGCTCGACCGACGAGCGGATCGCCGTCGTGGGACGCACCAACCGCGGGTTCGTCTACGCCGCCGCCGTGATGGGTGTCACCGGCGCGCGGGCCGAGGTCGGCAGCCGGGCCCAGGAGCTGGTCGCGCGGGTCCGGGCGCAGACCGAGCTGCCGGTCGCCGTCGGGCTGGGCGTCAGCACCGGGGCGCAGGCCGCGCAGGTGGCGACGTTCGCCGACGGCGTGGTCGTCGGCTCTGCGCTGGTCAGCGCACTGCGCGACCACGGTCCCGGAGCGGTCCTGGCGCTGACCGCCGAGCTCGCCGACGGCGTCCGCGGCTACGTAGGCTGACCCGGTGCTGGCCTTCCTTCCGAGCCCTTCGAGGGGGGTGCTGTACCTGGGACCGCTGCCGCTGCGGGCCTATGCCTTCTGCATCATCGCCGGCATCGTCGTGGCGGTGGTGTTGGGCAACCGCCGGTTCGTCGCCCGCGGTGGCCAGCCCGGTGCGGTTGCCGACGTCGCGACGATCGCGGTGCCATTCGGTCTGCTCGGCGCCCGGATCTACCACGTCGTCACCTCCCCGGCGCCCTACCTTGACGACCCGATCCGGGCGCTCTACGTCTGGCAGGGCGGCCTCGGCATCCCGGGCGGGGTCCTCGGCGGCGTGCTGGCCGGCCTGGTCGTCTGTCGTCGGCGTGGCATCCGGCCCGGGGCGCTGGCGGACGCGATCGCCCCGGGTGTCGCGCTGGCGCAGGCGATCGGGCGGTTCGGCAACTGGTTCAACCAGGAGCTGTTCGGCCGCCCGACGACGCTGCCGTGGGGGCTCGAGATCGACCCGGCCCACCGGCCGGCCCGCTACGCCGACGTCGAGACGTTCCACCCCACCTTTCTGTACGAGTCGCTCTGGGATGTCGGGGTCGCGCTGGTGGTGCTGTGGGCCGACCGGCGCTGGCGGTTGTCCGGTGGCCGCGCCTTCGCGCTGTACCTCGCGCTGTACGCCGTCGGCCGGGCCTGGATCGAGGCCCTGCGGGTCGACGACGCCTCGACGCTGTTCGGGCTGCGCCTCAACGACTACGTGATGGCCGTGGTCTTAGCCGGCTCGGTCGGCTATCTCGTGGCGCGCCGGCGGCACCGGCGCGAGGACGTCGTCCAGGAGGCGCCGGTGGCGCCGACCGACGTAGCATCGACCCCGTGACCACGTCGGCAGAGACTTCACGGACGCGGCCCGAGCACCACCAGGACCACCGCGACGTGACCGGTGGCTGGCTGCGGCCCGCCGTCTTCGGCGTCATGGACGGCCTGGTGAGCAACACTGCGCTGATCGCGGGGGTGGCGGGCGGTGGCGCGGCGCCGCGGACAGTCCTGCTGGCCGGGCTCGCGGGGCTGGCCGCCGGGGCGTTCTCGATGGCGACCGGCGAGTACGTCTCGGTGGCCTCGCAGACCGAGCTCACCCGCGCCGAGATCGAGATCGAGAAGGCCGAGCTGCTCCGCGCGCCGGCCGCCGAGCAGGCCGAGCTGGCCGGGACCTTCCGCAGCCGCGGTGTCGACGCCGACACCGCGCGGGAGGTGGCCCGCCAGCTGTCACTGGACCCGGAGCAGGCCTGGCGGGTGCACGCCCGCGAGGAGCTCGGGGTCGACCCGGACGACCTGCCGTCGCCCTGGGTGGCCGCCGGCTCGTCGTTCGCCGCCTTCACCTTCGGGGCGCTGGTGCCCCTTCTTCCCTACCTGCTGGGCGCCACGACGCTGTTGCTCACGGTGGTGCTGGCGTTGCTGGCGCTGTTCGGGGCCGGGGCACTGGTCAGCCGCTTCACCGACCGCAGCGCGTTGTACAGCGGTGGGCGGCAGCTGCTGCTCGGCGCCGTCGCCGCCCTGCTCACCTACGGCGTCGGGAGCCTGGTCGGCGCGTCCGGCCTCTGACCCACGACCGGCAGGATGTCGGTCTTGCGGCGCTGCGGCGTGCTGCTGCCCGCGCGGGGCAGCCGCAGCTCGACGGTCGTCCAGCCGGCCTCGCTGCGCAGCACGATCTCCCCGCCGTAGACCTCGATGAGCCGGCGTACGACGTACAGGCCCATGCCCAGGCCCTCGCGGGTCCGGGTCGGCCCGCTCTCGGCCTGCGTGAAGGGCTCGAAGAGCCGCCGTGCGGTATCGCTGTCCAGCGTGGTGCCCTCGTTGCTGACGGTCAGCCAGACGCCTCGTTCGTCGCTGCCGCCGGCGACCAGCGGCACCGCCCCGTCCGCCCCGTGCTGCTGGGCGTTGTCGATCAGGTTGGCGAGCACCTGATGCAGCGCCTGCCGGTCGATGCGTGCGACGGTGCCCGCCTCGACGAGCAGCGAGACGGCAGGGCAGTGCGGACGGGCTGCGCCGGCGAGCATGGCGACCTCTGCCGCCACGCCGTCGACCTCCGCGCTGGCGGTCGGGTCGGTGGCGGTGGCCTGCGCCGCGGTGAGCATGTTCTCGAGCAGCCGGGACAGCCGTTCCTGCTGGTCCAGCACCGCGTGCAGCAGCTGCGCCCGGCCGGCGGCGTCGAGCCGCTCGCCGCGCTTGAGCAGGGTCAGCGCCGCGCCGCGGATGCCGGTCAGCGGCGTCCGGAACTCGTGGCTGACCGTGCCGATCAGGTCGTTGCGGATCTGGTCGGTCTCGGCGAGCCGGGCCTGCACGCTGGTCTGACCGGTCAGCAGGGCGTCGCGCAGGTGGTCCTGGTCGGCGCGGGACGCCTCGCTGGCGTGCCAGAACACCACCAGCACCGCCGACTCGGCAAGCACGAAGCCGGCGTGCAGCAGCCCCAGGCCCCAGTTGCCCTCGCCGACCCCCACCGCGCCGTACTGCACGGCCACGAAGACCACCGCCAGCGCGTACGCCGTCCAGTCCTGGTACAGCGCGATCACCGTGACGACCACGAAGTAGTGGAACTGCAGCTCGACGGCCCCGTCGAACGCCTCGACCAGCGCCGAGGAGCACACCAGCAGCGCCAAGGTCGCTGCGCACGAGCGCAGCCGGCGGTCGACCGGCAGTATCGCGATCCCCAGCAGGCCGAGGATCGGCAGCGACTGGAGCAGCGGCGCCAGCAGGCCGTGGCCGCGTACCAGGGAGACGAGCACGATCGCAGGCAGGTGGGCGGCGACCAGCAGCACGACGAACCGGTGCCGCCAGGCGAACTCGCTGGGCGCGAGCTCGCGTCCCGCGGGCAACCGCCATCGGCCGGCGTCGGCGGACCTGGTGGTCCGCTGCGCGGGGCTCGGGGTAGGGGGCACCGTCAGCACCGCATCAGCCTGCGGCACCTGTCTCGCCGGCACCATGGCCCGTTGGTGCCATCCGCTCCCGCCGCCGCTCGGTCCGATGATCCAGGGGGAGCTGCCCGGCCCACGCCGTGCGTATCGCAGGCGGCGTCGCGGGGCTGTGTGTAACCTTACCGACATCTGCGGCAGGGCCAGTGACGTCCCGGGTGAGCAGCCAGCACGACCGCACACCACCCGATCGGAAGGCCAGCGCGAATGAGTGCGTACCCCGCCGTCCCCACCCCCGCACAGGGCCTGTACGACCCTGCCCAGGAGCATGACGCGTGCGGCGTCGCGTTCGTCGTCGACATCGCGGGTCGGGCCAGTCACGACATCGTCGAGCAGGGCCTCACCGCGCTGCGCAACATGGAGCACCGTGGCGCGTCCGGGCAGGAGCCCGACAGCGGCGACGGCGCGGGCATCCTGGTGCAGGTCCCCGATGCGTTCTACCGCGCGGTCGCGCCCGCCCCCCTGCCCGAGCCCGGCCACTACGCCGTCGGGACGGCCTTCCTCCCGACGAGTCCGCGGGCAGCGGTCGACGCGCAGGTGGACTTCGAGCGGATCGCCGTCGAGGAGGGCCTGGCGGTCCGCTGCTGGCGCGACCTGCCGGTCGACCCGGTGGGGGCGGGCGTCGGGGTCACGGCCGCCTCCGTGATGCCGGTCTTCCGCCAGGTGTTCCTGGTCGCCGGTGACACCCCGCTCACGCCATCCGCGCTGGAGCGCCGGGCGTACGTCGTACGCAAGCGCGCCGAGCACGAGGCCGGGCTGTACTTCCCCTCACTGTCGGCCCGCACCGTCGTCTACAAGGGGATGCTGACCACCGGCCAGCTGCAGCCGTTCTTCCCCGACCTGTCCGACCCGCGCCTGGTCAGCGCGCTGGCGCTCGTGCACAGCCGGTTCTCCACCAACACGTTCCCGAGCTGGCCGCTGGCCCACCCCTACCGCTACATCGCGCACAACGGGGAGATCAACACCGTGCGCGGCAACCGCAACTGGATGCGGGCCCGCGAGGCGCTGCTGCGCGGGCCGGCCGACCTGCCCGGCGACCTGCAGCGGCTGTTCCCGATCTGCACCCCTGGCGCCTCGGACAGCGCGAGCTTCGACGAGGTGCTCGAGCTGCTGCACATGGCCGGCCGCTCGCTCCCGCACGCCGTGCTGATGATGGTCCCGGAGGCTTGGGAGAACGCCACCTCGATGGATCCGGCCAAGCGGGCGTTCTATGAGTTCCACTCGGCGCTGATGGAGCCGTGGGACGGCCCGGCCTGCGTCACCTTCACCGACGGCTCGCTGATCGGCGCCGTCCTGGACCGCAACGGGCTGCGCCCGGCACGCTGGTGGGAAACCGCCGACGGCCGGATCGTGCTCGCCAGCGAGGTCGGCGTTCTGGACATCCCGGCCGATGAGATCGTCAGGAAGGGCCGGCTGCAGCCTGGCAAGATGTTCCTGGTCGACACCGCCGCGGGGCGCGTGGTCGACGACGAGGAGGTCAAGGCCTCCCTCGCCGCCGAGCAGCCGTACGCCGCCTGGCTGCACGCCGGCATCACCCGGCTGGCCGACCTGCCCGCGCGCGAGCACCACCGGCCCTCGCACGAGAGCGTGCTGCGCCGGCAGCAGACCTTCGGCTACACCGAGGAAGAGATCCGCGTCCTGCTACGCCCGATGGCCGGCACCGGCCTGGAGCCGATCGGCTCGATGGGCACCGACACCCCTGTCGCGGTGCTCTCGGAGCGCCCGCGGATGCTGTTCGACTACTTCAGCCAGCTGTTCGCGCAGGTCACCAACCCGCCGCTGGACGCCATCCGCGAGGAGCTGGTCACCAGCCTGTCGGGGACGATCGGGCCGGAGCAGAACCTGCTGGAGCCTGGTGCCGCCAGCTGCCGGCAGGTCGTCCTGCCGTTCCCGGTACTCGACAACGACGAGCTCGCCAAGATCGTGCACATCAACGCCGACGGCGACCGGCCGGGGCTGGCCGCGGTCAAGGTGCACGGCCTGTACCCCGTCAACGGCGGTGGCGAGGCGCTGCGCGACGCCCTCGACCGGGTCCGCCGCGAGGTGTCCACCGCCATCGCCGCCGGGGCCCGGGTCATCGTGCTGTCCGACCGTGACTCGACCGGGCACATGGCGCCGATCCCGTCGCTGCTGCTCACCTCGGCGGTGCACCACCACCTGATCCGCGAGAAGGCCCGCACCCGGGTCGGGCTGGTCGTCGAGGCCGGCGACGCCCGCGAGGTCCACCATGTCGCGCTGCTCGTCGGTTACGGCGCCGCGGCCGTCAACCCCTACCTGGCCTTCGAGACGATCGAGGACCTGGTCGTCCGCGGTGAGCTGCCGGGCGTCGCGCTGGACACCGCGCTGCGGCACTACGTCAAGGCGCTCGGTAAGGGCGTGCTCAAGGTGATGAGCAAGATGGGCATCAGCACGATCGCCTCCTACACCGGCGCGCAGGTCTTCGAGGCGCTCGGCCTGTCCCAGGCGCTCGTGGACGAGTACTTCACCGGCACGACGAGCCGGCTCGGCGGCATCGGGCTGGAGGTCGTCGCCGAGGAGACCGCCGCGCGGCACCGGCGCGCCTACCCGGTCAACGCCACCGAGCGCGCCCACCGCGGCCTGGAGATCGGTGGGGAGTACCAGTGGCGCCGCGAGGGCGAGGTGCACCTGTTCAACCCCGAGACGGTCTTTGCCCTGCAGCACTCGACCCGCACCCAGAAGTACGACCTGTTCCAGGACTACACGGCCAAGGTCGACGCGCTGTCGGCGCGGGCGGGCACGCTGCGCGGGCTGTTCACGCTGCGTGCGGGTCTGCGCCCGGCCATCGCGATCGACGAGGTCGAGCCGGTCGCTGAGATCGTGAAGCGCTTCAACACCGGCGCGATGTCGCTGGGCTCCATCTCGCCCGAGGCCCACGAGACGCTCGCGGTGGCGATGAACCAGCTCGGCGCGCGGTCCAACACCGGCGAGGGCGGCGAGGACCCTGAGCGGCTCTACGACCCGGCCCGGCGCAGCGCCATCAAGCAGGTCGCCAGCGGTCGCTTCGGGGTGACGAGTGAGTACCTGGTCAACGCGACCGACCTCCAGATCAAGATGGCGCAGGGTGCGAAGCCCGGCGAGGGCGGCCAGCTGCCGGGGCAGAAGGTCAACCCGTACATCGCCCGTACCCGCTACTCCACGCCGGGCGTCGGGCTGATCAGCCCGCCGCCGCACCACGACATCTACTCCATCGAGGACCTGGCCCAGCTCATCCATGACCTGAAGAACGCCAACTCCGGGGCTCGGGTGCACGTCAAGCTCGTCGCCGAGGTCGGCATCGGGACGGTCGCGGCCGGGGTGTCCAAGGCGCACGCCGACGTCGTGCTGGTCTCCGGCCACGACGGCGGCACCGGCGCCTCGCCGCTGACCTCGCTCAAGCACGCCGGCAGCCCGTGGGAGCTCGGGCTGGCCGAGACGCAGCAGACGCTGCTGCTGAACGGGCTGCGCGACCGGATCACCGTCCAGGTCGACGGCCAGCTCAAAACCGGTCGGGACGTCGTCATCGCCGCGCTGCTCGGTGCCGAGGAGTACGGCTTCGCGACCGCCCCACTCGTGGTCAGCGGCTGCATCATGATGCGGGTCTGCCATCTGGACACCTGCCCGGTCGGCGTCGCCACCCAGCGCCCGGAGCTGCGCAAGAACTTCTCCGGCAAGGCCGAGTACCTCGTCACCTTCTTCCAGTACATCGCGCAGGAGGTTCGCGAGCACCTGGCCCGGCTGGGCTTTCGTACCCTGGAGGAGGCGATCGGCCATGCCGAGGTGCTGGACACCCGGACCGCCGTCGAGCACTGGAAGGCTGCTGGTCTGGACCTGACACCTGTCCTGCACGTACCCGACCTGCCGGTCGGCACGTCGCTGACCCGTACGCAGGCCCAGGACCACGGCCTGCAGCACGCGCTGGACAACACGCTGCTGCAGCTGTGCGAGGGGGCGCTCGCGGACGGCACACCGGTGCGGCTCGAGCTGCCGGTGCGCAACGTCAACCGCACCGTCGGCACGATGCTCGGCGCGGAGCTGACCCGCCGGCACGGCGGTCGCGGGCTGCCGGAGGGCACCATCGACCTGACGTTCCACGGCAGTGCCGGGCAGTCCTTCGGGGCGTTCCTGCCGCGCGGGATCACGCTGCACCTGGAGGGTGACGCCAACGACTACGTCGGCAAGGGCCTGTCCGGCGGCACGGTCACCGTCCGCCCGCCGCGCAACGCGAAGGTCGTCAACACCGACGACGTCATCGCCGGCAACGTCCTGGCGTACGGCGCCACCGGTGGCAAGCTGTTCGTCCGCGGGGTGGTGGGGGAGCGGTTCTGCGTACGCAACTCCGGCGCCACCGCCGTCGTAGAGGGCGTCGGCGACCACGCCCTGGAGTACATGACCGGCGGTCGGGTCGCCATCCTCGGCCCGACCGGGCGCAACGTCGCGGCCGGGATGAGCGGCGGCACGGCGTACGTGCTGGACCTGGACGTCGAGAAGGTCAACCCCGACATGGTCGACCTCGAGCCGCTTGACGAGGGCGACCGCGAGACGCTGCGCCAGATGCTCGCCGAACACGCCACCGAGACCGGCTCGCCACTGGCGCAGGCGCTGGTCGACAGCGCCGGGCTCACCGACGAGTGGGCGGCGCGGTTCACCAAGGTCATGCCCCGTGACTACAAGCGGGTGCTGGCGGCCATGGAGCAGGCCCGCGAGAGCGGCACCGATGTCGACGCGGCCGTGATGGCCGCGGCCAAGGTCTGAGGGAGCACAGCATGGCCGACCCCACCGGTTTCCTGAAGAACGACCGCCACACGCCCACCCGGCGCCCCGTCGACGTCCGCATCAGGGACTGGCGCGAGGTGTACGAGCCGTTCCCCGCGGCGGCCGTGCACGACCAGGCGGCGCGCTGCATGGATTGCGGCATCCCGTTCTGCCACAACGGCTGCCCGCTGGGCAACCTGATCCCGGAGTGGAACGACCTGGTGCGCACCGACGACTGGCAGGAGGCGATCGAGCGGCTGCACGCCACCAACAACTTCCCGGAGTTCACCGGCCGGCTGTGCCCGGCGCCGTGCGAGTCGGCCTGCGTGCTCGGGATCAACGAGGACTCGGTCACCATCAAGCAGATCGAGGTCGAGATCGTCGACCGGGCCTTCGCCGAGGGCTGGGTGTCGCCACAGCCGGCCCGCGAGCGCACCGGCCGCCGGGTCGCGGTCGTCGGCTCCGGCCCCGCGGGGCTGGCCGCCGCGCAGCAGCTCACCCGGGCCGGCCACGAGGTCGTCGTGCTGGAGCGGGCCGACCGTACCGGCGGCCTGCTGCGCTACGGCATCCCGGAGTTCAAGATGGAGAAGCGGGTGCTCGAGCGCCGGCTTGAGCAGATGCGCGCCGAGGGGACGGAGTTTCGCACCGGCGTCGACGTCGGGGTCGACGTCACGGTCGAGCAGCTGCGTGAGCAGTACGACGCGGTCGTGCTCGCCGGCGGCTCGACGCTGGGCCGCGACCTGCCCGCCCCCGGACGCGACCTCGCGGGCATCCACCTGGCGATGGAGTACCTCGTACCGGCCAACCGCGTGCAGGAGGGCGACCTGCAGCGACCGCCGATCACCGCCGAGGGCAAGCACGTCGTGATCATTGGCGGCGGCGACACGGGGGCTGACTGCCTGGGCACCGTCCACCGGCAGGGCGCCGCCAGCGTCACGCAGCTGGAGATCATGCCCCGGCCGCCCGAGCACCGTTCCGACGCCACGCCCTGGCCGACCTGGCCGCTGCAGTACCGGACCTCGAGCGCGCACGAGGAGGGCGGCGAGCGGCTGTTCAGCGTCAACACCCAGCAGTTCATCGGCGACGCCGACGGCCGCGTGACCGGCATCGAGCTGATCGACGTGGAGCCGGTCGACGGACGCTTCGTGCCGGTCGAGGGCACCGGGCGCACCCTGCCCGCAGATCTGGTGCTGCTGGCGATGGGCTTCACCGGCCCGCAGCGCACCGGCCTGCTCGAGGCCCTCGGCGTCGACCTGGACGGGCGCGGCAACGTCGCCCGCGACAGCGGCTGGGCGACCAGCGTCCCCGGCGTCTACGTCGCCGGCGACATGGGGCGTGGCCAGTCGCTGATCGTCTGGGCGATCGCCGAGGGCCGGTCGGCAGCGGCGGCCGTCGACCGGGCGCTGTCGGGGGAGACGTTGCTCCCCGCGCCCGTTCTGCCCACCAGCAGATAGCCCGAAAGGGTGGTGGGTTCCCGGCCACCGGCCTAGGGTTCGGCTCCTGCGATGGCAATGGTGTCATCCAGGAGGAGGATCCCTTGTACACACGTGCTTTCGTCGGCGCCGCGGCTACCGCCGCCCTCGCCGCCGCCACGCTCGTCGCGGGACCGGCGACCACTGCCGGCGCCGCGAGCACCGCAGCTTCCCAGACCGGTGCGTCGCAGTCCTACGTCGTGCTCTACCAGCCGGGGGTGGGCGACGCCGCCGCCCGCGCCGCCATCACCGCCGCCGGCGGCACCGTGCGCAGCAGCAACGACAAGGTTGGCTACGCCGTCGCCGACAGCCGGGTCTCCGACTTCGGCCTGCGCGCGTCGGCGTCGCCCGCGCTGGTCGGTGCCGCGCGCAACCGCAGCATCGGCTCGATCCCGAAGGACGCCCGCCCGTCCCGTGACGCCGTCGAGAAGCTGACCGCGGAGCGGGCGCTGGCGGTGGCCTCGGCCGGCCCGGCCGATGCCTCCAGCGGCGTACGCAGCGAGCCGCTCTCCGGCCGGCAGTGGGACATGCGCCAGATCGGCGCGACCCCGGCCGGCTCGTACGCCGTACGCCAGGGCTCCCCGCGCGTGCTGGTCGGCATCATCGACACCGGCATCGACGGCAGCCACCCCGACATCCGACCCAACTTCGACGCCGTCGACAGCCGTAACTTCACTACCGACATTCCTTCCATCGACGGGCCCTGCGAGGTCGCGAGCTGCGTCGACCCGGCCAATGTCGACGACAACGAGCACGGCACCCACGTCGCCAGCACGATCGGCTCGCCGATCAACGGCAAGGGGATCGCGGGCGTCGCCCCGGGCGTCACCCTGGTCAACATCCGGGCCGGCCAGGACAGCGGCTTCTTCTTCCTGCAGCCCACCCTGGACGCGCTGACCTACGCCGGTGACCTCGGCGTCGACGTCGTCAACATGAGCTTCTACGTCGACCCGTGGCTGTTCAACTGCGTGGCCAACCCGGCCGACACACCGGCGGAGCAGCAGGAGCAGAAGACGATCCGGCAGAGCGTGCAGCGGGCCGTCGACTATGCCCGCGGCAAGGGCGTGCTGCCGGTGGCAGCTTCCGGCAACGAGGCCACCGACCTCGGCCACCCGACGACCGACGACACCAGCCCGGACTTCCCGCTCGGCACCGCCAAGCACCGCAACGTCACCAACGACTGCCTGAGTGTGCCGGGCGAGACCACCGGGGTCGTGGCGGTCAACGCGACTGGCCCGAGCGGTCGCAAGTCCTACTACAGCAACTACGGCACCGAGCAGTCCGACGTCTCCGCCCCCGGTGGCGACTACTACGACACGCAGGCCGGCACCGGGGACGTCCGCAACCTGGTGCTCGCCGCCTACCCCCGGCACCTGGCGAAGCTGACCGGCGCCATCGACGCCAACGGTGTCCCGACCACCCCGTTCGTGGTCCGGGACTGCTCCAGCGGCGAGTGCGCCTACTACCAGTACCTGCAGGGCACCTCGATGGCGTCGCCGCACGCCGTCGGCGTCGCGGCGCTGATTGTGTCGAAGTACGGCCAGCAGGACACGGTTGCCGGTCACAAGCCGGGTCTCACGCTCGACCCCGCGCGCACCGAGCAGATCCTGCGTGACACGGCCCGCGACCACGCCTGCCCGACGCCCAGGACGTTCCACTACCACCGGATCCGTAGCGATGGCACGGTTGCCGACGAATTCGCCACCTGCCAGGGCGGCAAGGAGTCCAACGGCTTCTACGGAGCCGGGATCGTCAGCGCGATCGCAGCGGTGAGGTAGCCGCCCGCACCGCCCGGAGGGGGCGCCACCCGTACCGCGGGTCGGCGTCCCCTTCGGCGCACCGCACCCTAGGCTGGACCGGTGAAGCGCCGCGCGAAAATCGTCTGCACGCTCGGACCGGCCGTCGGCTCGTACGAGGCCATCCGTGCGCTGGTCTACGCCGGGATGGACGTGGCTCGGCTGAACTTCTCGCACGGTAGCCACGCCGACCACAAGCAGAACTACGAGTGGGTACGCCAGGCCAGCGACGAGTCCGGCCGTGGGGTGGGGGTGCTCGCCGACCTGCAGGGGCCCAAGATCCGGCTGGGCACCTTCGCCGACGGGCCGGTGGTCTGGGCGACCGGGGAGACCGTCACCATCACCACCGAGGCCACCCCCGGCACCCACGACCTGGTGTCGACGACGTACGCCGGGCTGGCCGGCGACGTCACCGCGGGCGACCGGCTGCTCGTCGACGACGGCCGGGTGGGGCTCCGGGTCGTCGGCGTCGAGGGGCCCCGGGTGCGCCTGCTGGTGACCGAGGGCGGCCCGGTGTCGAACAACAAGGGGCTGTCGCTGCCCGGCGTCGGCGTGAGCGTCCCGGCGATGTCGGACAAGGACGAGGCCGACCTACGGTTCGCGCTCGGGCTCCGGGTCGATATGATCGCGCTGTCCTTCGTACGGTCGCCCGACGATGTGCTCGACGTACACCGGATCATGGACGAGCTCGGCGCGCGGCTGCCGATCCTGGCAAAGATCGAGAAGCCGCAGGCCGTGGCTGCCCTGGAGGCGATCACTGAGGCCTTCGACGGCCTGATGGTGGCCCGCGGTGACCTTGGCGTGGAGATGCCGCTCGAGCGGGTGCCGCTGGTGCAGAAGCGCGCCGTGCAGGTCGCCCGGGAGCGGGCCAAGCCGGTCATCGTCGCCACCCAGATGCTCGATTCCATGATCACTGCGCCGCGACCGACCCGGGCCGAGGCCAGTGATGTCGCGAACGCCGTGCTGGACGGCGCCGACGCCGTGATGCTGTCGGGGGAGACCAGTGTCGGCTCCTACCCGGTGGAGGCCGTCGCCACGATGGCCCGCATCGTCGTGGCCGCCGAGGAGGAGCTCGGCAAGGTGCCGGCCGTGCTGTCGGAGCCGACGACCATCAGCGCAGCCATCGCCCGGGCCGCGGCGCGGGTCGCCGGCACTGTGGGGGCCAGTGCGATCGTGGCGTTCACGCAGTCCGGTGACACCGCCCGGCTGCTGGCTGAGCACCGTTCGCCGATCCCGCTGCTGGCCTTTACCCCCACCCCGGAGGTTCGCAGTCAGCTCACCCTGGTGTGGGGTGTCGAGACCTTTCTGGTGCCGAGCGTCACACACACCGACGAGATGGTCCGCCAGGTCGAGCGTGCGATGCTCGGCCTGGGCCGGATGCAGGCGGGTGAGCTCGTGACGATCGTCGCCGGCAGCCCGCCGTCGACCGCCGGCTCGACGAACGCACTGCGGGTGCACCGGCTCGGTGGCTTCGTCGGTGGCTCGCCGACCCCGCCTGCCTGAACGGTCGCGGGGCACGAGTGCCCCCGGTGGGATTCGAACCCACACTGTCGGTGGTTTGAGCACCGTGCGTCTGCCGGTTGCGCGACGGGGGCGCCCTACGATCGTACGGCGAGCGGCTGCACCGGGCCGGTACCCTGACCGCTCGCCGAACCCCGGGAGGGACCGTGCCGACTGCAGACCCGCGCCCCCGGCGTGTGCTCGTCGCCGAGGACGAGGGGCTCATCAGGCTGGACCTCGTCGAGATGCTCGGCGAGGAGGGGTACGACGTCGTCGGCCAGGCCGGGGATGGCGCCACCGCCGTGCGGCTGGCGACCGAGCTGCGCCCCGACGTGGTGATTCTGGACGTGAAGATGCCGGTGCTCGACGGCATGGCCGCGGCCGAGCAGATCGTGGCAGCCCGGATCGCCCCGGTGGTGCTGCTGACCGCCTTCAGCCAGCGCGACCTCGTCGAGCGGGCCCGGGAGGCCGGCGTGATGGCCTACCTGGTCAAGCCGTTCCAGAAGCACGACGTCATGCCGGCGGTGGAGATGGCGATGGCTCGCTTCGCCGAGGTCCTCGCCTTGGAGGGCGAGGTGTCGGACCTGCACGGCCGGCTCGAGGCCCGCAAGGTCGTCGACCGCGCGAAAGCCAAGCTGCAAGCCGAGCACGGGCTGACCGAGGCCGAGGCCTTCCGCTGGGTGCAGCGCACCTCGATGTCCGAGCGGCGCACGATGCGCTCCGTCGCCCACGACGTCCTCGACGGCCGTTCGGCGCCGGCGACCGACCCCGTCTGACGGCTCGACCCGACGTTTGAACACAATGTGTGACAGACGGCGAGTGGCCTTTTAGGGACGTTCCTGGACGCTCCCGACAGAGCACTCACCAGAAAGGTCACGACACCGCAACGGGGCGCGTTGTAGGCCCACCTGGAGCAACCGGCTGCCGTACGGTCCCGTCCACGACCAGCCGCGCACACGTGCGGCCGGCCCTCGGCTTAGGAGATGGTGGATGGCTCAGCCTTTGCGCACGTGGCGCACGCTGGCAGTGATCGGTGCGGGCGCCCTGTCCCTCGCCGCCTGCGGCAGCAACAACAGCGGGACTGCCGCGGCTCCGTCGTCATCGTCCGGTGGCTCGACGGCGGCTGCCGGGCAGAACGGTGCCAACGGCGTCCTCACCATCGGCACGCTGCTCCCGCAAACCGGCTCGCTGGCCTTCCTCGGGCCACCAGAGTTCGCCGGTGTCGATCTGGCCGTCAAGGAGATCAATGCGGCCGGTGGGGTCCTCGGCAAGCCCATTACCAAGATTGACTCGGACTCAGGTGACACCTCGACCAACATCGCCTCGTCGTCGGTCGACCGGCTGTTGAGCCAGAAGGCTGATGTCATCATCGGCGCCGCCAGCTCCGGCGTCTCCAAGACCGTGATCGACAAGATCGTCGGCGCCGGCGTCGTGGAGTTCTCGCCGGCCAACACCTCGCCGGACTTCACCGACTACCCGGACAAGGGCCTGTACTTCCGCACCGCGCCGTCGGACGTGCTGCAGGGCCGCGTGCTCGGCAACCTCATCGTCGAGGACGGCAATCAGACCGTCGGCATCCTCGCGCTGCAGGACGCCTACGGCACGGGGCTGTCCAAGAACATCGCTGAGGCCGTCAAGGGCAGCCAGGGCAAGGTCACGCCGGACCCGGTCATCTACGACCCGAAGGCCGCGGAGTTCTCCGCCGAGGTCAGCAAGATCAAGGCGGCCGACCCTGAGGCGATCGTGGTGGTCGGTTTCGACGAGTCCGCCAAGATCATCCAGGAGCTCGTCAAGCAGGGCATCGGCCCGCAGCAGGGCAAGAAGCTCTACCTGGTTGACGGCAACATCGGCAACGCGCTCGGCGAGAAGCTCCCGGCCGGCACCCTCGCCGGCGTGAAGGGCACCCAGCCGGGCGCCGAGGCTCCTGGTGACTTCCGGCAGAAGCTCCTCACCGTCAACCCGGCGCTGCAGGACTTCAACTACGCCGGCGAGTCCTACGACGCGACGGTCCTCACGGCGCTGGCGGCGATCGAGGCCAACAGTGACGCCGGCGTCGACATCGCCAAGCACCTGGTCGACGTGAGCCGGCAGGGCACCAAGTGCACGTCCTTCAAGCAGTGCGCCGACCTGCTGAAGGACAAGAAGGACATCGACTACGACGGCATCAGTGGTCCGATCGAGTTCAGTCCGAAGGGTGACCCACTCGAGGCCACCATCAACATCAGCACCTATGACGCGGCAAACAAGATCCTGCCGACCGTCGTCTACAAGAGCGGCAAGCTCGACGGCTGATCCGCCCGCACGACGCAGGGCCCGGTCGCTTCGGCGACCGGGCCCTGCGTCGTCTCCGGTCCGGCCGGCCGGCCGGACGGTAGGGTCACAGCCATGAAGGACCTCGGGCTGATGGCCGCCGGCATCGCTGTCTTCAGCATGGTTGTCTTCGGCGCGGTCGCCGCCGGCGCCGAGCGCACGCAGGGCGGCACCACCAAGAGCGGCGTGTCGCAGCCCCCGCTGCCCGAAGGCATCCAGGTCGAGCGCAACCGGCTCGAGGCACCGAACGGGCGTTGAGCCGGCTCAGGCCCGGGCGAGTGTGCCGAGGTACAGCTCGATGACCTTGGGGTCGTTGATAAGATCCTTGCCGCTCGCCGTGTACGCGGTGCGCCCCTGGTCGAGTACGTAGCCGCGATCGCAGATCTGCAGGCATCGCCGGGCGTTCTGCTCCACCATGACCACCGAGACGCCGGCCCGGTTGATCTGGCGTACCCGGATGAAGACCTCGTCCTGCAGTGCCGGTGAGAGTCCCGCTGACGGCTCGTCGAGCAGCAGCACGGAGGGCTCCATCATGAGCGCACGCCCCATTGCGACCATCTGACGCTCGCCCCCGGACAACGACCCGGCACGCTGCTTGCGGCGCTTGCCCAGCGCCGGGAACAGGTCTGCGACGAACGCGAACCGCTCGGCGAACAGCTTGGGGGTCTGGAAGACCCCCATCTGCAGATTCTCCTCGATGGTCAGGCTGGGAAAGACGTTCTCGGTCTGCGGGACGAAGCCGACGCCCTTGCGCACCAGGGTGTGCGCCTTCAGGCCGGTGATGTCCTCGCCGCGCAGGGTGACCTTCCCGGAGCGCACGTGGACGAGCCCGAACAGCGCCTTGAGTGCGGTGGACTTGCCGGCCCCGTTTGGCCCGATGATGCCGACCAACTCGCCCTCCTGCACGTACAGGTCGCAGCCGTTCAAGATGTTGACGCCGGGGACGTAGCCGGCGTTCAGGTCGTCGGCGACCAGCAGGGCGCCGGCCGCAGCGTCGACGTGCGCGGACCGGTCGGCCGGCTGCTGGATGCGCGCACTGCCGCTCACGGGGCCTCCTGCTGAGTCTCGGCCAGCAGTTCGGCCTCGTCCTCGGCGAGCCGCTGCTGCTCGTCGTCCTCGGAGATCGGCGCGTCGTGGTGGGAGCCGAGGTAGGCGTCGATGACGGCCGGGTTGGCCATGATCTCGTCCGGCGTGCCCTCGGCGATGATCCTGCCCTGCGCCATCACCACCACCCAGTCGCTGATGTCGCGGACCATGTCCATGTCGTGCTCGACGAACAGTACGGTCATGCCGTCCTCACGCAGGCTCTTGACGTGCCCGAGCAGGGACTGCGTGAGCGCCGGGTTCACGCCGGCCATCGGCTCGTCGAGCATCACCATCTCCGGCGCCACCATCAGCGCCCTGGCCATCTCCAGCAGCTTGCGCTGTCCGCCGGACAGGTTGCCGGCGAACTCGTCCCGCATGGCGTCGAGCTTGAAGCGCCTCAGCAGGTCGTCGGCGCGCTCGGTGTTGGCGTTCTCCTGGGCCCGCCAGGTGCCCGGGATGATGGCCCGCAGGAAGTTCTCACCGCGCTGGCCGGTCGCGCCGAGCAGCATGTTCTGCAGCACCGTGAGGCGCGAGAGTGCCTTGGTCAGCTGGAAGGTCCGCACCATGCCGCGGCGCGCGACCTTGTAGGACGGCACACCCCCGAGCGACCCGCCGTTGAACGTCCAGGTCCCGTCGTCGGGCTTGTCGAAGCCCGTCAGCAGGTTGAAGAAGGTGCTCTTGCCCGCCCCGTTAGGTCCGATCAGCGCCGTGATCGACCCGCGCTGGACCTCGAAGTGCTCGACGTTGACGGCGGTCAGGCCACCGAAGCGCCGGGTCACCCCCGCGGCGACCAGGACCGGGTCGGGCTTGGTACCCCCGGGGACGGCGGCGGCGCCGGCCAGCGCGGCCACCGCCTTGTCGCGCATCGCGGTGCGGGTCCCGCCCGGCACCGTCGTGTCGGGCACGCCGACCTCGCCGAGCGCGGCGGGCGCGTCCTTGTCCAGTGAGACGGCCGGACCGTCCTGGTCAGCGGGCATCGAGCGCGATCTCCCTCCGGTCACCGAACAGTCCCTGTGGTCGGAACACCGCGAGCGCCATCAGCCCCAGCCCGACCAGCATCAGGCGCACCACGCCGACCTGGCTGGTCGACAGGATCGAGGCCGACACGTAGCCCGCGTCGCGGGCCTGGTTCAGGATGTTGTCGGTCAGCGACAGCAGCGTCCAGAAGATGATGGAACCGATGACCGGGCCGAGCACCCGGGCAGCGCCGCCCAGGATGACGATGGTCAGCGCGTAGTTGGTGGTCTCGGTGCCGAACGAGTCGGGCTGGACGACGGCGTTGCCGAAGGCCGTCATGAAGCCGCCGAGTGATCCCAGGACCCCGCCGAGTACCAGGCTCTGAAGCTTGTAGGAGTAGACATTCTTGCCCAGGCTGCGCACCGCGTCCTCGTCCTCCCGGATCGCCTTGAGCACTCGGCCCCAGGGGCTGCGCATCAGGGAGAACACCAGCAGGCAGGACAGCGCCACCAGGGTCCAGCCGACGGTGAGCACCCAGGTCTGTCGCTCGTCGAAGGAGATCCGGCCGAGGCCGTACCGCCCATCCGGGAACGGGTTGAGGGAGTAGAAGCCCTGGGAGAACTGGCCAAGTCCGTCCGAGCCCCGGGTGTACTTCGCGAAGGTCACCGAGCGCACCAGTAGCCGGACGATCTCCGCGGCGGCCAGCGTGACGATTGCCAGGTAGTCCGCCCGCAGGCGCAGGGCGGGCGCGCCGAGCAGCAGCGCGAGCACCACCGCCCCCGCCAGCCCGATCGCGATCCCGAGCGCGGTCGGCAGGTTGAACGTCGCCACGGTGATCGCCAGCCCGTACGCCGCGACGCCGAGAAACGCGGCCTGCCCGAAGTTCAGCAGCCCCGTGTACCCGAAGTGCACGTTCAGACCGATCGCGGCCAACGCGAAGATCACCGTGTCCAGGCCGACCGCTGCCCGTAGGGCGTTGGTGAGGATCAGGCCCCAGTCCATGGTGCCGCCTTCCGGGTGCCGGTCAGCCCACCCGCTCGCGCCGGCCCAGGATGCCCTGGGGCCGCACGAGCAGGATGAGAATGAGGATGACGAGTGCACCGGCGTTCTTCAGCTCCGGCGGCACGACGACGGTGGACACCTGGGTGAAGACGCCGACCACGACGCTGCCGAGCAGCGCTCCGAACGCCGTACCCAGGCCGCCCAGTGTCACCCCGGCGAAGACCAGCAGCAGGATCTGGAAGCCCATCTGGAAGCTGACCTGTTGCGAGAGCCCGAGCATGACGCCGGCGAGCCCGGCGAGGCCGGCGCCGGCCACCCACACGGTGGCGATGACCCGCTCGACGTCGATGCCGGACGACGCGGCGAGCGCGGGGTTGTCGGCGACCGCGCGGGTCGCCTTGCCGATCCTGGTGCGCAGCAGCATGAAGCCGAAGACCAGGAGCACCAGCGTGCAGATCGCCATGCTGGCGATGTCCTTGTCGGCGAGCGCGAACGGCCCGTAGCTCTTGGCCACCTGACCCTGGTAGTCGGCGTACGGCCGCGACGATCCGCCGAACACGTAGAGGAACAGGCCGCGGGCGAACAGCGCCAGGCCGATCGTCACGACCAGCATGGCGATCAGCCCGGTGCTGCGTCGACGCAGCGGTCTCCAGAGGCCGCGGTCCTGTAGCCCGCCGAGCAGGGCGGCCAGCACGACCGCGAGCGGAGCCGCCAACAGAAAGGGCAGCCCCAGCCGGACGTTGAACAGGTAGCCAAGCAGGCCCCCGAGGGTGATCAGCTCGCCGTGGGCGAAGTTGACCAGCCCCGTCGTGCCGTAGATGAGCGAGAGGCCGACGGCCGCAAGCGCAATGATGAGCCCGAAGTTCAGGCCCTCGACGGCCAGCTGCACGATGCGGCCGAGCTGGCTGGACGTCGCCACGGTGCGGCCCTTGCCGAGCGGGAAGAGCACGTTGCGCTGCTGAGCTGGGTTGACGATGAGGGTGACCTGGGAATTGGCTCCCTGACTGATGCGGACGCCGTCCGGCAGGCTCTTCTCGTCCAGGTTCACGGTGTAGCTGCCGGGGCCGGGCACCGGGATGGAGAAGACCCCGTCGGGCCCGCTGTTCCCCTTGCCGACCTCAGCGCCGTCGGGCCCCTTCACGCTGATGGTCGCGCCGACAACCGGTTCGGTGCCGTTACGCAACCGCCCCTGGATGGTCTCACCGGCGGCGGACGCGGCCGGCGTGACCAGCAGCAGCGCCAGCAGGGCGAGGATCCCGGTCAGGACCGCCAGCACGGTCTTGCGCACTCGTCCTCCACGGTCGTCGAGCGGGGCCCCACGTGGGGACCGGTGCGGGAGCATATCCACAGCCTGCGGCCAGCGGATGGCCTTCCGGACCGGGCGTGTCGCTGGGCTGCTCCGACTGTCCGCCGTGTCCGTGTCCTACGGGCCGGTGCCGACGGTCGTCGACGTGGACCTGCAGATCGCGGCTGGAGAGGTGCCCGCACTGCTGGGCGCCAAGGGGTCCGGCCGGACCACCCCGCTGCACGCCGGCTCAGGGGGCGCCCTGGAGCGGGTCCACGCCTTCTTGCCGGTGCTGCCGGAGCGCGCCGGTCAGCTCGCCGGGACCCGGTCGGGTGGCGAGCAGCCCTGCGCTTCGGACCGGGGACCGCGGGGTCGTGCTCGAGACCGGCCGCATCGTGCTGACCGGCAGCGCGAACGAGCTGACGCCGTACGGGCGGTCCACCGGGACGGCTGACAGCTCGGGTGCGGCGCCGCCGGTCTGGGCGGCCGCGGTGCCTCAGCGCAGCGCCGAGACCAGCGCTGCAAGCGCGGGGGCGACTGCCAGCGCGGGCAGCAGGTCCGCGACCGGAATCGCTTTGACGGCCAGCAGCCGCAGGCCGACACCGAGCAGGAGCACGCCGCCGGTGGCGGTGAGGGCCGCGACCTCGGCGGCCGGCAGGAGGTTGCCGAGCAGCGCGCCCACGACGGTCAGCGAGCCCTGGATGACGGCGACGGAGACCGCGGCGGCAGCGACCCCCCAGCCCAGCGAAGCAGCGAACGCCACGGCGGCGAAGCCGTCGAGCGTGCTCTTCAAGGCGAGCTGCTCGATCCCCCGGCCCAGCCCGTCGGACAGCGCGCCGAGCACCGCCAGCGGGCCCACGCAGAACAGCAGCGACGCCGTGACGTACCCCTCCACGAAGCGCGCCCGACCCTCGCCGGCGCGCGATGCGAGCCGGCGTTGCAGCCATCGGCCGCTGCCTTCGAGCCGGTCCTCGAGGCGGAGCAGGCTGCCGGTGATGCCACCGACCAGCAGGGCGCCGAGCACAACCAGCAGCCCCGCGGACGGGCCGACCGCGGCGCGGTAGGCGCTCGAACCCAGCCCCTCCGCGACGTTCAGGCCCGCGATGACCAGGGTGACCAGGCCCAGGGCGTCGGTGACGGTGCTGCGGGTCCGCTCCGGGAGCCGGCCGCGCAGTGCTACCCCGACGCCGGCCCCGAGCAGGATGGTGGCGATGTTGAGCAGCGTCCCCGTTCCTCGGACCACCCGGCAGCCTCCGACTCGTCGCCCGGCCTGGTGGGCGTTACGGTCAGGAGCGCCCCGGGAAGCCTAGGAGGTTGCCCCGGGCGCCCATCCCCTCGACCTCGGGAGCCGCTCGTGGCACGGCCCTCACTTCGGGTGCGGCCCGCGACCGAGGCCGACCTGCCGGCCCTCCTGTCGCTGGGCAGCGAGCTGCGGGAGCAGCTGGTGTCGACCGAGACCGTCCGGCTGCGCGGCTCGGTGTTCGGTGCGCAGCATGCCCTGGAGGCGCGCTACTGCGACGCTATGGCCGACCCGCACAGGCACCTGGTCGTGGTGGTCGACGGGGCGCCTGGCGCCCTGGAGGAGGTCCTGGGCATGGCGCTGCTGACAGTCGGGCCGGCCAACGCCCTGCTGGACCACCTGGCCGTGCACATGAGCCATTCCGTGGTCGCCGACCGGCACCGGCGGCGGGGGGCCGGCCGGGCGCTGGTGGCCGCGTCCGCCGCCTTCGCCGACGAGCGCGGTGTCGACCAGCTCGTGGTGTCGGTGCCGCCGGGTTCACGCGAGGCCAACCGCTTCTTTGCCCGGCTGGGCTTCGCGCCGATCGCGGTGCGCCGGTCGGCCCCGGTCGGTGGTGTGCTCCGCCGGCTGGCCGCCGGGGAGGTGCACCCCGCCGAGCATCTGGTGCGGCGCCGCAGGCCGGTCCGCACCGTGCGTGGCGCCCTGCCGCTGGGGCCGTCCCGGGACCAGGACTGACTCCTAGACTGCCGGGGTGGCAGCCAAGCGCGACGTCGAGCCCCCCCGTCCGCGGCTGCTCCTGCTGGACGGGCACTCGCTGGCCTACCGGGCCTTTTTCGCGCTGCCGGTCGAGAACTTCTCCACTACCGACGGGCAGCCCACCAACGCGGTATACGGCTTCACCGCGATGCTCATCAACGTGCTGCGGGACGAGCAGCCGACGCACCTGGCCGTCGCCTTCGATGAGAGCGAGCCGACCTTTCGGCACGTGGCGTACGCGCAGTACAAGGCGGGCCGGGCCGAGACGCCTACCGACTTCCGCGGCCAGGTCAGCCTGGTCAAGGAGGTCCTGGACGCGCTGCGCGTACCGCGCGTGAGCAAGCCCGGCTACGAGGCCGACGACGTCATCGCCACGCTCGCGACCCAGGCCGCCGCCGAGGGCATGGACGTCCTGATCGTCACCGGCGACCGCGATGCCTTCCAGCTGGTCAGCGACCGGGTCACGGTGCTCTACAACAGCCGCGGCGTCTCCGACATGCGCCGGATGACCCCGGACGCCGTGTTGGACAAGTACGGCCTGAGCCCCGAGCAGTACCCGGAGTTCGCGGCGCTGCGCGGCGACCCCAGCGACAACCTGCCCAACGTGCCCGGTCTCGGCGAGAAGACCGCCACCAGGCTCATCCAGCAGTACGGCGACGTCGGTTCCCTCATCGACTCCGTGGACGAGGTCAAGGGCAAGATCGGCGACAGCCTGCGGGCCAATGCGGCGAGCGTGCTGCGTAACCGCCAGCTCACCGAGCTCGACCGCGAGGTGCCGCTCGAGGTCGGTCCGCACGACCTGCGACTGGGCCAGTGGGACCGCGACGAGGTGCACAAGGTCTTCGACGCCCTACAGTTCCGGGTTCTCCGGGAGCGGCTGTACGCCACGCTGTCCGCTGTCGAGCCCGAAGCCGAACAGGGCTTCGACGTCGACGCCAGGGTGCTGGCCCCCGGTGAGGTCCGGGCCTTCCTGGCCGGGCTGCCCGCCGGCGTGCGCACCGGTGTGCACGTGCGCGGCACGTGGGGCCGCGGCACCGGGGACGCGGGCGGGATCGGGCTCGCGACGCAGTCGACGTCGACGTCGCCGGACGCGGACCAGGGGGCCGCCGCGGACCGGGCGCCGGTTGGCGACCAGCGGCCGGACGACGCCGCGTACATCGACCTGGTGCAGCTGACGCCCGACGACGAGGCGGCGCTCGGCGGCTGGCTCGCCGATCCGGCCGTGACCAAGGCGATGCACGACGCGAAGGGTCCGCTGCTCGCACTGCAGGCCCGCGGCTGGCTGGTCGACGGGCTGACCAGCGACACCGCGCTCGCGGCCTACCTGGCGCTACCCGGTCAGGGCAGCTTCGACCTGGGCGACCTGGCGCTGCGCTACCTGCGCCGCGAGCTGCGCGCAGAGTCTGCGGGCCCGGACGGCGCCCAGCTCAGCCTGGACGGCCAGCTCACCCTGGACGGCGGCGCCGACGCCGAGGACGAAGCGGCCGCAGCGGTCACCGTCCTGCACGCCCGCGCTGTCGCCGACCTGGCGGTCGCGCTCGACGAGGACCTGGAGCGCCGCGGCGGCACGGCCCTGCTGCGCGATCTCGAGCTGCCGCTGGTGCGGGTGCTCGCGGACTGTGAGCGCACCGGCATCGCCGCCGATGTCGACTACCTCGTCGGGCTCGAGACCAAGCTCCGCGACCTGGTGAAGGAGGCGGCCGAGTCGGCGTACGCGAGCGTCGGTCACGAGTTCCACCTGGGCTCGCCCAAGCAGTTGCAGGAGCTGCTGTTCGTCGAGCTCGGCCTGCCGAAGACCAAGAAGATCAAGACCGGCTGGACCACGGATGCCGACGCCCTGCAGAACAGCCTGCTGGGCACCCACCCGGTGATCGAGCGGCTGCTGCACCACCGCGAGATGACCCGGCTGCTGATGGTCGTGGAGAAGCAGCTGCTTCCGACCGTGGCCGATGACGGCCGGATACACACCACCTTCAAGCAGATGGTCGCGGCTACCGGCCGGCTGTCCAGTGACAACCCGAACCTGCAGAACGTGCCGATCCGCACCGCCCAGGGCCGCGAGATCCGGCAGGGCTTCGTCGCGGGCCCTGGCTTCGAGGCGCTGATGACCGCCGACTACTCGCAGATCGAGATGCGGATCATGGCGCACCTCTCCCACGACGACGGCTTGAAGGAGGCTTTCTCGACGGGGGAGGACCTGCACACCTTCGTCGCGTCCCGGGCATTCGGCGTCCCGGTCGAGCAGGTCGACCCGGAGCTGCGTCGCCGGGTGAAGGCGATGAGCTACGGGCTGGCGTACGGCCTGTCGGCGTACGGTCTCGCGACCCAGCTCAGGATCTCTACGGAGGAAGCCAAGGAGCAGATGACGGCCTACTTCGAGCGGTTCGGCGGCATCCGCGACTACCTGCGTGACGTCGTTGCGCAGGCCCGCAGGGACGGCTACACCTCCACCATTCTGGACCGCCGCCGCTACCTGCCCGACCTACTCAGCGACAACGGCCAGCGCCGCTCGATGGCCGAGCGGATGGCGCTGAACGCGCCCATCCAGGGCAGCGCAGCGGACGTCATCAAGCTCGCCATGCTCGGCGTCTCCCGGGCCCTGCGCGAGCAGGGCCTGGCGTCGCGGCTGCTCCTGCAGGTCCACGACGAGCTGGTCCTCGAGGTCGCCGAGGGTGAGCGTGAGCCGCTCGAGGAGCTCGTCCGTCGCGAGATGGGAGGCGCCTATCCGCTCGACGTCGCCCTCGACGTGAGCGTCGGTGTCGGCCGCACCTGGGACGACGCCGGCCACTGACCCCGTGCCTGACCTCCGGTCGAGGAACGGTCGCGACTCTGCGGCGCGCCCGCCTGTGCCGGTGGTGGATCTCGGCGCGGTGCCGACACCAGTCTTCCTGGGCGTTCCAGCTTCGACGACTCCCCACAAGACCTCGAGCTGGAGCTCGGTCTCGTTCTCGACCTGACCTTGACGTCGACCCTTGCGTCGTCCCACCACCCCGCCGGTCCGACGGCATGGGCGCAGGGTCAGGCCGGGCGCAGGACCCGGAGCATCCGGGTGTTGCCCAACGTGTTCGGGCGGACCCGGGCGAGGTCCAGGAACTCCGCCACGCCCTCGTCGGGCGACTGCAGCAGCTCCTCGAGAGCGCCGGCGGCGATCGGCACCTGGGTGACGGCGTCGAACCCGTGGCTGCCGAAGAAGACCGTCTCGAAGGTCAGGCAGAAGACCCGTTCCAGGCCCAGCTCGGCGGCCTGCTCGAGCAGCCGGTCCAGCAGCGCATGGCCTACGCCGAGCCCACGCACGTCGGCGCCGACGGCGAGCGTCCGGACCTCCGCGAGGTCCGCCCAGAGCACGTGCAGCGCGCCGCACCCGACGACGCGGTCGCCGTCGACAGCGACGAAGAACTCCTGCACATCCTCGTACAGCGTGACGGTGGCCTTGCCCAGCAGCCGACGGTCCGCGGTCCAGGAGTCGACCAGGTCGCGGATCTGCGGCACGTCCTGGGTGCGCGCCCGACGGACCTGGGCGATCACGCGTCCTTCCCGCTCGTGCCCGCTAATGGAGCGCCCCCCGTCTGGTCGCGCTGAAGATCGCGGTGCCCGGCATCAGGCGGCCGCGCAGTGGCGACCACTGGCCCCACTCGCGTTCGTGCCCGGGCGGCCACTCCGGCTCGATGAGGTCGGTGAGGACCAGCCCGGCGGCGACCAGCTCGCGGACCCGGTCCCCCAGTGTGCGGTGGTGCTCGACGTACACCGCGCGGCCGTCCTCGTCCTGCTCGACGTACGGCGTACGGTCGAAGTAACTCTGAGCGACCGTCAGGCCGGCCGGGCCCGGGTCGTCCGGGAACGCCCAGCGGGTCGGGTGGGTGACCGAGAAGACCAGCCGACCGCCCGGTCGCAGCACCCTGGCGAGCTCGCGCATCGTGCCCGCGCTGTCGGCGACGAACGGGATGGCGCCGAACGCGCTCAGCACCACGTCGAACGCCGCGCCGGCGAAGGGCAACGCCTGCGCGTCCGCCTGGACCAGTCTGCGGACCGCCGTGCCGGTGCGGGAGTCGAGTACCCGGGCCTGCTGCAGCTGGCCGTAGGACACGTCGAAGGCGGTGACGCGGGCCCCCGCCCGTACCAGCCAGCGGGCGCCCTGGGCAGCGCCGCAGCCGACCTCGAGCACGTCGCTGCCCGCAACCTCGCCGAGCAGCCGGGCGTCCGACTCGCGAAGCCCCTCCGGGCACCAGAGCAGGTCGGCGTCACCGAGGAACTCACCGTGCTCGTCCTGATAGGTGGGCGCCGAGGCGTCCCACCAGGAGCGGTTGGCGCGGGCGCTCTCGAGCGGGCCGACGGAGCGGGCGACGACGGCCGCCACGTTCGACGGTGGGATCGTCATACGGGTACTCTGGACCACGCGTGCATGCGCGCGTGCCCGACCCTGCCTGCCCGCTCGCACCTCCCCATCTGCCTTCCCGGCGTGCCGTCCGCAACCCGCGGCGGGGCGCCCCGAACCCACCCGCTCCGGAGCCTCTGCCTTGACGTCCACTCTCGACACCCCCTCCACCCCGCAGGTCGCGATCAATGACATCGGGTCCATGGAGGATTTCCTCGCCGCCATCGACGAGACGATCAAGTACTTCAACGACGGCGACATCGTCGAAGGCACCATCGTCAAGGTCGACCGCGATGAGGTCCTGCTCGACATCGGCTACAAGACCGAGGGCGTCATCCCCTCGCGCGAGCTGAGCATCAAGCACGACGTGGACCCCAACGAGGTCGTGTCCGTCGGCGATGTCGTCGAGGCCCTGGTCCTGCAGAAGGAGGACAAGGAAGGGCGCCTGATCCTGTCTAAGAAGCGGGCTCAGTACGAGCGCGCCTGGGGCACGATCGAGAAGATCAAGGAAGAGGACGGCATCGTCACCGGCACGGTGATCGAGGTCGTGAAGGGTGGCCTGATCCTTGACATCGGGCTGCGCGGCTTCCTGCCCGCGTCACTGGTCGAGATGCGCCGCGTGCGTGACCTCCAGCCGTACGTCGGCAAGGAGCTCGAGGCGAAGATCATCGAGCTGGACAAGAACCGGAACAACGTCGTCCTGTCGCGTCGGCAGTGGCTCGAGCAGACCCAGAGCGAGGTGCGGAGCACCTTCCTGGCGACCCTGCAGAAGGGCCAGGTCCGTTCCGGTGTCGTCTCGTCGATCGTCAACTTCGGCGCCTTCGTCGACCTCGGTGGTGTGGACGGGCTGGTGCACGTCTCCGAGCTGTCCTGGAAGCACATCGACCACCCCAGCGAGGTTGTCGAGGTCGGCCAGGAGGTCACCGTCGAGGTCCTGGACGTCGACCTCGACCGCGAGCGCGTCTCGCTGTCGCTGAAGGCGACCCAGGAGGACCCGTGGCAGCAGTTCGCCCGCACCCACGCCATCGCGCAGGTCGTGCCGGGCAAGGTCACCAAGCT
>JBKJQN010000003.1:0-28037 GCA_046593925.1 Mycobacteriales bacterium | reverse complement strand
GGTGCGCTGCGAGGGTGAGATCACCAAGGTCGACGACGGGGTCGTCTCGGTCGCGCTACGCGTGCTCGTCGTCGGCGACCAGGCGCGGGCTGCGATCGAGACTGCCAGCGCAAAGGTTGAGGTGCGGTCATGACCGTCGCCGTGGTGGGCGTCGCGGAGTCCGACCTCGGCCAGGCGGGACGCTCGGCCCTTGGGCTGCAAGCGCAGGCGATCACCGGCGCGCTCGCTGACGCCGGGCTGGCGCTGACTGACGTCGACGGCCTCGCCACCGTCGGCGTCGGGCGCTTCGCAGCCACCCAGCTCGCCGACTACCTCGGGCTGCAGCCGGCCTGGACCGACTCCACGTACGCCGGCGGCTCAGCCTTCGAGATGTACGTCGCCCGCGCGGTGCAGGCCATCGAAGCCGGTCAATGCTCCACCGTGCTCATCTCCTACGGCTCCAACCAGCGCTCGGCCCGCTCCCGCTCGCTGGCGCCGGCCTCCGACCCGGCAGTGCCCGAGTCACAGTTCGAGGCCCCGTACGCCCCACTGTTTCCGCTGTCGTACTACGCCATGGCTGCACAGGCCTACTTCGACCGGTTCGGCGCGAGCAGGGAGCAGCTCGCCGAAGTGGCCGTGGCGGCCCGGGAGTGGGCACAGCTCAACCCAAAAGCGTGGACCTACGGCAAGGGACCGCTCAGCGTCGAGGACGTGCTCGCCGCCCCGCTGCTGAGCACCCCGCTAGGAACGCTCGACTGCTGCCTGGTCACCGACGGCGGTGGCGCCGTCGTGCTGACCTCGCTGGAGCGTGCACGCGACCTGCGGCAGCACCCAGTCGTCGTGCTCGGCTACGGCGAGGCGACGACGCACACCTCGATGGCCTCGGCCGACGACATCCTAGGCATCGGCGCGGTCGAGTCGGGCCGGGCCGCCTTCGCCCGTGCAGGGCTCACGACGGCGGACGTCGACGTCGCCGAGATCTACGACTCGTTCACCATCACGGTGCTCCTCAGCCTGGAGGCGCTCGGTTTCTGCGGTCCCGGCGAGGCCGCGTCCTTCATTGCCGACGGACGCATCCGTCCCGGCGGCGCGTTCCCGCTGGACACGTCTGGCGGTGGGCTTGCCTACTGCCACCCGGGCATGTACGGCCTGCTGCTGCTGGTCGAGGCCGCCCGTCAGCTGCGGCACGAAGCGGGGGACCGGCAGGTCCCGGGCGCGGAGGTCGCGCTCGCGCACGGGACCGGCGGCATCCTGTCGACGCACGCCACGGTGCTCCTGGGACGTGACCGGTGAGCGCCATCGAGGACATCCCGGTCGACGAGGTCACCGCCCCTTGGTGGGACGCAACGCGTGAGAGTCGATTCGTGCTGCAGCGCTGCCGCTCCTGCACGCAGTGGCAGCACTACCCGCGTGCCCTGTGCACGCACTGCGGTGGGGTCGACCTCGAGTACGCCGCAGCCAGCGGACGAGGCACTGTCGATGTGGCGACCGAGGTGCGCCGAGCCCCGCGGGCGGATCTCCAGGTGCCGTATGTCATCGGGCGCGTGCGCCTTGCCGAAGGTCCGCTCCTGCTCACCCGCCTCGTCGACTGCAACGAGACGGCGAGGCAGACCGGACGACCCGTGGTTCTTGCCTGGGAACCTCTTCCCGACGGTCGCCAGCTGCCCGTGTTCCGACCCGACCCTGACTCAGACGTCCCCGACTCAGAGAGAGCGTGACATGGACTTTCAGCTAAACGATGAGCAGCGCATGTTTCGCGACGTGCTGCGATCCTTCGTCGAGAAGGAGATCGTTCCGGTGGCCTCCGAGTGGGAGCACGAAGGCCGCTACCCGACGGAGATCGTCGAGTCGATGAAGAAGATGGGCCTGTTCGGCATCACGGTGCCCGAGCAGTATGGCGGCCTCGACGTGGACAAGGTCTCTTTCGCGTTGGTCTTCGAGGAGATCTCGCGCGGCTGGATGGGCATCGCCGGGATTCTCGGCAGCCACTCGCTGTCCTGCTGGATGATCGCCCGACATGGCACTGAGGAGCAGAAGCAGCGTTTCCTGCCCGAGCTGGCCAGCGGCCAGCGGCGCACGGGGGTGGGCCTGACCGAACCCGGCGCGGGCACCGACCTGCAGGGCATCCGGACCACCGCGCGGCGGGAGGGCGACACCTACGTCGTCAACGGCACCAAGACCTGGATCACCAACGCCCGGTACGCCAACCCGCTCCCGGTCCTGGTCAAGACCGATACGACCGCCACGCCGGCGCACCGCGGAATGAGCGTGCTGCTCATCGACACGACGAGCCCCGGCTTCACGGTCAGCCGAGATCTTCCCAAGCTCGGCTACAAGGGCACCGAGAGCTGCGAGGTGGTTCTCGACAACGTGCAGGTGCCCGCTACCGACCTGCTCAGCGGCGAAGAAGGCAAGGGGCTGCAACAGGTGCTCTCCAGCCTCGAGATCGGACGCATCAACATTGCCGCACGCAGCGTCGGCATCGCACAGGCTGCTTACGACGCCGCACTGGACTACTCACGGCAACGCGAGGCGTTCGGCCACCCCATCAGCGAGTTCCAGGCGATCCAGCTGAAACTCGCCAACATGGCCATCAGCGTGCAGGCGTCACGCCTGCTCACCTACTGGGCCGCGTCGGCCGCCGACGCCGGCGAGCGGGTCGACCTTCAGGCAGGGATGGCCAAGACGTTCGCGTCCGAGACCGCGATCACTGCCTCCCGCGACGCCATGATGATTCACGGCGGCTACGGGTACTCGCAGGAGTTCATCGTCGAGCGGCTCTACCGCGACGCGATCCTCATGTCGATCGGCGAAGGCACCAACGACATCATGCGCACGATCATCGCCAAGGCCCTGGTCGACGGCAAGGGCGCCATCCGGTGACCGTGCGGTCCTGGCTGTACGTGCCGGGAGACGGGGGCGAACGACTCGACAAGGCAATTGGTCGGGGCGCCGACGCGGTCATTGCCGACCTCGAAGACGCCGTCGCCGCGTCGGCGAAGGACGACGCGCGCGAGGCCGTGGCCGCGTGGGTGCGCGGCGGCTCGCCGTCGGGTGTGCAGCTGTGGGTGCGCGTGCACGCGGGTGAGGCCGGCCTGCTCGACGTCGACGCTGTGGTCGCGGCAGGCCTCACGGGCGTGTGCGTGCCGAAGGTCGCGAGCCGGACCGAGCTCGAGCTCCTCGACGTGCGTCTCGCTGCCGCCGAGCGATCGGCCCAGATTACTGTCGGCAGGGTGCGGGTGATGCCGCTCGTGGAGTCTGCCCAGGGCCTGCTCGCTGTGCACGACCTGCTGCGTGCCCCCCGGGTAGACCAGCTGCAGCTGGGCGAGGTCGACCTCGCGGCTGACCTCGGGCTCGAGGTGGCCGACTCAGGGCTGCAACTGCTGCACGCTCGCAGCGTGGTCATCGTGGCGTCGGCGGCGGCCGGCGCCCTGCCGCCGCCGGCTGCAGTGTCTCGGGAGTTCCGCGACCTGCAGCGATTTCGCGACGACACCGATGCGCTGCGCCGCCTCGGCTTCGTCGGACGGGTGTGCATCCACCCGGCTCAGCTGGCAGTCACGCACGAGGTCTTCACCCCCAGCGCGCAGCAGGTCGCCCGCGCTCGTGACGTCGTCGATCGCTTTGATGCTGCCCTGTCTACGGGTCGGGCCGTAGCGACCGACGAGGACGGCCGCATGATCGACGAGGCGGTCGTACGCTCCGCGCGACGCGTGCTGGCCACACCGGGGTGATCCGATCGTGCGCTTGCCGCCAGGCCGGGACCCACGTAGCTTCGTGAAAAGCCGGACGTATTCAGAGGAGGTTGCGGTGCTTACCACGCAGGACACGGTGCTGCTCGTCATCGACATGCAGAACGGCTTCCTCGAGCCAGGTGGCTCGATGGCCAAGATCGGCATGGACAATGAAGCGCTGCGGCCCGCCCTTGCTGGGTGCGTACGCCTGGTCGAGGCGGCGCGCGAGGCCAACGTGGCCGTGGTCTACACCCGCTACGTCTACCAAGCCGACTACGCCGACGCGGGGCTGCTGCCCACGGTGCTCGTGCCGGCGATGAAGGACGTCGGCTCGCTGGCCGCGGGCTCCTGGGACGCCGAACTGGTCGAGCAGCTGACCCCGGGGCCGGGCGAGATCGTCATCGACAAGTCGCGTCCGAGCGCTTTCTACGGCACCCGGCTCGAGCCGGTGCTCACTTCGCTGGGGGCCAGGAACCTCGTTCTCTGCGGCGTGACGACCAACATCTGCATCGAGACCACGGCCCGAGATGCCGGACAACGCGACTACCACGTACACGTCGCTGCGGATGCGACCGCCGAGTTCGACCCGGCCAAGCACGAGCATGCCCTGGGCACGATCGGCTTTGCCTTCGGGTGGGTCGACACCGTTGATGACGTTCTCGGTGCCTGGTCGGCCACCCCCACCGCAAGCTGACAGCGATGTGCCGCCGCATCATCAGGGTGCGGCAGACCCAGAGGGAGCCGCCATGAGCACTGCCGAGATGAACCTGGCCAGCGGCATCCGCGAGTTCGCGCTCAGCAGCCCGTCGGCGGTGGCAGTCTCGGACGGCGACCGTCGCCTGAGTTTCGCTGAGGTCGACGAGCGATCGAGCCGGTTGGCCTGCCTCATGCTCGAACGCGGACTTTCGATCGGCGATCGGCTAGGGGTGCTGAGCCGCAACCGGCTGGAATACGTTGAAATCGCGGCCGGAGCCGCCAAGTGCGGCGTCACTATGGTGCCGCTCAACCCGCGCGGCACGGCCACCGAGCACGCCGCCCTTCTCGGGCACTCCTCCGCCCGCGGTCTGGTCTTTGACGACGCGCTCGCGGAGAGCGTGCCCGACGCGGCGCAGGGACTCGACCTCATACTCGAGCTGGGCGACGGAGGCGCTGCACCGTCCTATGAGCAGGCTCTCGCGGCGTCACGCAACAGCGATCCGCGAGCCCGCTACAGCGAACTGCTGCCGTACGCCGTCCAATACACCTCCGGCACCACGGGAGCCCCGAAAGGCGCTCTGCTCAGCCACCGCTCGCGGGTGCTCACGCTGTTCGGCTGCGCCGTCGACTTTGGTCTCGGACCGGGGCGCCGTACGGCCGCCGTTGCCCCGATGGCGCTCGGTGCTGGCTTCGCCTTCGGCTACGGCGGCGCCTACATGGGTGGCCTCACGGCGATGATGCGGCAGTGGGACGCAGAGGAGCTGCTCGTCACGATCGAGCGGGAGCGTTTGCACACCGTCTTCCTGGTGCCCACGCATGCCCTGGGTCTTCAGCAGGTCATGGCCGACTCCCCGCGGCGCTGGGACCTGTCGAGCCTGCAGGTCCTCTATTTCAACGCCGCGGCGCTGCCGGTCCCGCTCAAGCGCTGGGTCGTTGACGCCTTCCCTGGTGTTGCCGTGCACGAGATCTACGGCTCGACAGAGGGAAGCGTGGTGACGAACCTTCGCCCGCCCGATGAGCTGCGCAAAGCCGGAAGCGTCGGCCACCCGTGGTTCCTGACCGAGGTCGCCCTGCTCGACGACGACCGACAGCCGGTGCCGCCGGGCGTGCCGGGCGAGCTGTTCAGCCGCTCGCCGTACGTGATGAACGGCTACCTCGACGACCCGGCTGCCACCGCCGAGGCCATCACCGAGGACGGTTTCCTTAGCGCAGGCGACGTCGCCGTCCAGGACGAGGAGGGGTTCCTCACCATCGTCGACCGAAAGAAGGACATGATCATCTCCGGCGGGGCGAACATCTACCCGCGCGAGGTAGAGAACGCCCTGCTCGACTTCGACGAGGTCGGTCAGGTGGCTGTCGTCGGCCTCCCGGACCCGCAGTGGGGCGAACGCGTCGCGGCCTTCGTGGTGCCTAGGCGCGGCCGTTCGGTCGACCTGTCGACGCTGGAGCAACGACTGCGAGGCACCGTCGCCGCCTACAAGTTGCCCAAGCAGTGGCTGCTGGTTGATGAACTACCGCACAACGCCAACGGCAAGATGCTGAAGCGGGTTCTGCGCGACCAGCATGCTGGCGAAACGTCTCAGGACGTCTGACGGGCTCAGGGCTGCAGCGCAGAGAAGATCTCCTCATGAACGATCTCGCGGTCGCTGTGCACGTGCAGCAGGCACGGCCCGTCGAAGGGCTGCAGCGACGCCAGGGCGGGCGCTAGGTCCTCGGCGCTGACGGCCGTGGCCGCTTGCAGCCCGAGCCCTCGGGCTACCGCTGCCAGGTCGCGGCGGGGAAAGGTGGCCATCTCGTCAGACAGCCCGAACCGACGCAGCAGGTGAACCTCAGCACCGTAGCCAGCATCGTCGAGGACAACCACAAGCACGGGCAGGCGCTCCCGGGCCAGGGTGTCGAGCTCGGCAGGATTCATCAGCACGCCCCCATCGCCTTCGACAAGCACCGTCAGCTCGTCCGGTGTGGCGACGGCAACTCCGGCGGCGACGCCGAGCGCCTGACCGACGCTGCCGAGGTGCCACGGCAGCACCAGGCCACGCGGGTCGTCGATGTCGATCATCAGGGCGCCGAAGCCGCTGTAGTGCCCGATGCCGACGACCAGGTTGTCTGCGTGCACGGCAGCACGAACCGCCTGCAGCGCCAATCGCGGATCGATGCCCGTCGACGGGCGTCCGGTGGGCTTACCGGGGGGCGGCTGCCCCTGAGGCGCCCGCCGACTCGTCAGGCGGTTCGGGTTGGCGATCAGACGCTCGTGGACGGCAACGGCAGTAAGGCCCGCGTCCGCCTGCACGGCCTCGACGGCGAGGACGTCACCGAACGCCTGCGGGTTGGTATCGACCTGCACCCAGCGAGCGAGCGGGCAGACCCGCCCGCCTGCCGTGGTGTAGCGGTTGAGCGAGGCTCCAAAGGCGACCACGACATCGACCTCGGCCAGTACCTCACGCACAGCCGGCGAGGAAAAGCCGCCGACGACGTCGAGGTCGTTCTGATGTCCACGGAACAGGCCACGCGCGAGCAGGGTGGTGCCGACCCACGCCGACGAGGACGCGGCCAGGCCGGAAAACTCGTCGGCAGCATCCAGACCACCTCGGCCAACCAGCAGCAATGGGTTCGTAGCACCGGCAAGCAGCTCGGCGATCATAGCGACGGCCTGGCTGGACGGCGCCAGCTGGGTGGGAGCTGGGGTGCTCCAGGGGGGACGGTGCGCCGTGACTGCGGGGGCGCTCTGCAGGTCTGTCGGAATGTTCAGCACGACCGGACCGGGCGCTGAGCGCGCCCGACGGAACGCCAGACCTACGTCCTCGGCGGCCGTCGCCGGTAGCCGAAGCGGGACGAAATTGCCGGCGGTCGCGACAGCCACCGGCGCCTGATCGATGTCCTGGCCGTGGTGACGGCTTGTGCGAGGGGTGTCGCCGGCGAGTAACACGAGCGGTGTGCGGCCGAGCCGCGCCGCCGAAAGAGAGGTGGCGGCATTGGTCAGACCAGGCCCATGCGTGACACTGGCGACACCGATTCGTCCCGTCCGTCGCGCCCAGCCGTCGGCCATCGCGACGGCACCGGCCTCGTGCCGAGCCGAGACCCAGCGCACCCCGCGATCGACCAGGGCGGCGGCGAGATGAAGGTTGCCGTCCCCGAGAACGGCGAAAACAACCTCCACGCCCTGCTCGACGACCGCATCGGCCACCACGTCGACGACCGTCCGCGGCAAGTGACCGGCCGGGCCCAAGGCCGCTTCCGCGGATCGGGCCGGATGCTGGGCATGGCTCATATCGCGCTCCGGATGATCTCGGTCGTGTAAAGGTCTGACGATACACTTGACGAGGCAGGCAAGGTCGGCAAATGTACGTTCCACGGGGGACTGGCCCCCTCATGAGGAGCCACGCCATGACACGTTCGCGTAGCCGTTCAGCCGTCGCTGTGCTGACCCTGACCGCTCTCGCGGCGCTCGCCGCCTGCGGCGGCAGCTCAGGGACAACTTCGACGGGATCGAGCCCCTCGACGGCGGCGAGCAAGGATGTCGGGCCCGTGCGCATCGGTGCCGTGCTCGGCGTCTCGGGGCGCTTCGCCTTCGTCGGGGGACCTCAGCAGCAGGCGCTGATGCTGGCACAGGACCAGATAAACGCCGACGGCGGCATCGATGGGCGGAAGGTCGAGTTCAAGATCTACGACGACGAGGTCGACGAGACTAAGACCGTCCCCCTGGCAAACCGCCTGATCTCGGAAGACAAGGTGGTGGCCATCATCGGACCGTCGATCACCGTGCCGGCGCTTGCCATGCAACCCGTGGTCGAGCGAGCCGGAATTCCCAACATCACGCTCACCTCGAAAGCGATCTGGGAACAGGGCAACGCGCAGTACGTCTTCCAGACGACGCCACGCGAAGAGATTGAGGTCAAATCGGTCCTGTCCTTCATCCAGGACAAGTTGAAGAAGACCAAGGTGGCCGTGATCTACGATCGTCAACCATATGGCACCGGCAACCTCGCGTTCATCAAGAAGTTTGCCCCCGACTTCGGGATCGACATCGTCGCCGAGGAGGCAATCGGCAACGACGAAACCAACGCCGACGCCCAGGTCAACAAGGTCAAGACCGGCGGAGCCGACGCGGTCATCATGTGGGTCGGCGACCCGGCCGCGAGCTCCGTGGTCAAAGCCATCCAGCAGGCCGGCGTCACGATCCCAGTCATAGGCTCGTCAGCCATCGCCGGGCCGCGGTTCCCCGGTCTGGCGGGCCCCGCAGGTCAGGGCGTTTACTCCGACGCAACCCTGGACTACACCAACCCGCCTCAGAATCAGAAGGCGTTCCTCGACGAGTTCCAGAAGCGCTTCAAGAGCCCACCCACCCAGTTCGCGGCGTTCGCCTACGATGCGGCCTTCGTGCTGAAGGCGGCCATCCAGAAGGCCGGGAGCACCGACGGCAAGGCAATCGCCCAAGGGCTGATCGACATGGATCCCTACCAAGGCGTCGTCGCCACCTACGACTTCACCAAGGACAACCACAACGGTATCCCGAACAAGCCCCTGTTCTACATCGTCCAGGTCAAGGACGGACAGTTCCAGGTCGTCTACGACACGCGCAAGAAGTAGCCGCGGCGCGTGCTCACCAACGTCGACTTCGGGCAGGTTCTGTCCACCGGTTTGACCTTCGGCGCGATCTACGCCGCGCTGGCACTTGGCTACCACCTGATCTTCGTCTCGTCGGGGGTGCTGAACTTCGCGCTCGGCGAGCAACTGGCGGTGTCCGGTCTGGTGGTGCTGTCAGCGATGGCTTGGGGGCTGCCGCTGGGGCTCGCCATCGCCTTCGCCGTCACAGTCGGCGCGCTGTTCGGCGCCTTCTACGAGCGGGTCGCGCTCCGTCCGGCGGCCCGAATGGGCCCCGTTGGACCCCTCATCGCGAGCGTGGGCGTCTCGATCGTCATCGCGCAGGGACGGGTGCTCATCTGGGGCCCGAACCCCCGGTCATTCGCACCCTTCACCGGCCGGCCCAACCAGTCGGTGTCCTTTCTTGGGGGCCAATGGCCGCTGCAGGCCTTCTGGGTCCTGGGGCTCGTGCTGATCAGCACACTCCTGCTCATGATCTTTCTCCGCAGGACGCGCTGGGGCCGCGAGTGGCGGGCGACGGCGCAGAACCCGCTCGGCGCCCGCCTGTCCGGTGTAGATCCCTCGCGGGTCGGCCTCGGCGCGGTCGCTATGACATCCGGGCTGGTCACGCTCGTCGGCGTGGCCATCGCACCGATCGTGCTTGCAGGGGGCTTTTACGCCCTTGACTTCGCGGTTCGCGGCTTCGCGGCCGCCATCATCGGCGGCTTCACCTCCACGACAGGTGTCCTTCTCGGCGGCCTGCTCGTCGGACTGCTCGATGCCTACCTGGTGGCCGCGTTTTCGGCTCAGTGGTCTGACGTCATCCTGTACGGCCTACTGATCGGAGCTCTGCTGGTGCGACCGAGAGGCATCCTGGGCCGCGAGGCCGTGGTGCGGGCATGAGGACCCTCCGGCCGCTCCTCACGCCGGCACTGGTCGTAGCGGTCGTGCTCCTGTTCGCCGTGACCCAGGATTCGGCTTACCGGATCCAGCTAGGCACGCTAGCCGCCATTTATGCGCTAGCCGCGATAGGGCTGACGCTGCTGTTCGGCGGCGCCGGGCAGATCTCCCTCGGGCAGGCCGCCTTCATGGGCGTTGGGGCCTTTGTCACCGCCGGACTCAGCGTCGATCACGGGTTGTCGCCGTGGCTCGCCGGTCCACTTGGCGTTGTCCTGGCCACGGGGATAGGCGTCCTGGTCGGTTGGTCGGCGCTGCGCCTAACCGGTCACTACCTCGCGCTGTCCACCCTCGCGCTGGGGTTGATGTTCACCGAAGCCATGCGCACCCTCTACCCGGACGGGTGGTACGGCGTCCCGACGCTGAGCCTGGTCGGCTACGACCTGACTCAGCCGCGGCGCTTTCTCCTGTTTACCTGGACGACGGTGGTGATCTCGCTGGTGCTCGCGTCCCTGATGGTCCGCTCCCGCTTCGGACGCTCGCTTGCGGCGGTGCGCGACGACCCCCTCGCGGCGGCCTCGTGCGGTGTCGACATCGCCCGGGCCAAGGTTGTCATTTTCGCGATCGCGTCCGGACTCGGGGGACTCTCCGGCGCGCTATTCGCCGTCTACCAGGGTTCCGTGACCGAGACGCCGTTCTCGTTCGGACTGAGCTTCAACCTGATGATCATGGTGGTGATTGGTGGTCTCGGCTCACCGCTGGGGGCCGTCCTCGGAGCCGTCTTCCTGGTGCTGGTGCCAGAGTTCGGACGGGAGTACGAGCAGTACCGCCTGCTCGGCTACGGACTCGTGCTGATCCTGGTGCTCGGCCTCATCCCCGGTGGCCTGGCCTCGCTCGGAAGCCTCGGTCGCCGTCTCGAGCCGACGATGCTCCGGCTGCGGCGGGCCGGCCCATGAGCCCCCCGATCCTTGCAGGACAGAGCCTGACCCGGTGCTTCGGCGGCATGACCGCCGTGGATGCCGTCGACGTTCAAGCCAGAGCCGGGGCCGTCACCGTGCTGCTCGGACCCAACGGCGCTGGCAAGAGCACGCTGGTCAACATGCTCAGCGGTGTCGATGCGCCCACCGAAGGACAGGTGCTCGTCGACGACAAGGACATGGTCGGTCAACGCTCAGACCACTTCGCCAGAGCCGGAGTGCTACGCACCTTCCAGCACGCACGTGCCTTCTCAGGCCTGACGGTCCGTGAAAACGTCATGGTCGGAGGGCACGGCCGCACCCGTGCCGGCGTCCTGCGTGGCACGCTGCGCACCCCCGGCGCCCAGCGCGAAGAGCGTCAGCTGCGCGAGACGGCCGATCTGATGCTCGAGCGGGTGGGCCTCGCGGGGCGGGGCGGTGGGCGTCCCGAAGACATGCCGCTCGCTGACGAGCGAAGACTGGAGATCGCGCGCTGCCTGGCCGCCGAGCCTCGCGTCCTTCTGCTGGACGAGCCGGTCGCCGGGCTCGGCGAGGACGAGGCGGCAGCGCTCGCTCGGTTGCTACGCACGCTGGCCGACGACGGCGGACTCGCGATCGTGCTGATCGAGCACCACCTCGAGCTCGCGCTCGAGGTTGCCGACGCGGTCTACGTCCTGGACTTCGGACGCATGATCTTCTGCGGCACGCCCGAAGAGGTCCGCCGAGACCGTGCCGTCCAGGCGGCCTACATCGGGCCGGGGTCGGACCAATGAGCCTGCCGACGCCCACCGCACCAGCCGTCCTTGAGGTCGACGACCTATCGGTTGCCTACGGCAACGTCGAGGCAGTGGCGGGCGTGTCCTTGCAGGTCCCCGAGCGCAGCCTGATCGCGCTGCTGGGGCCCAACGGAGCCGGCAAAACAACGCTGCTAGGGGCCATGGCCGGGCTGCTGCGGCCCCGGTCGGGCGTCATCCGCCTGGCCGGGAAGGACATCACCGGGCTGCCCGCGCACCGGGTCTCGCGACTGGGCCTGCGCCTGGTCCCCGAGTCGCGGGCACTGTTCCCAGAGATGACGGTCGACGAAAACCTCGCGGTCGGCTTGGCAGATTCCAAGGGAGACGTACGTCAGAGCCGACTGGACCGGGTCTTCACGCTCTTCCCGGTCCTGGAGCGGCGCAAGGATCAAACGGCGGGCACCATGTCGGGCGGCGAGCAACAGATGCTCTCGATCGCCCGTGCGCTCGTGGCAGACCCCAGAGTCCTCGTGCTCGACGAGCCCTCTATGGGTCTGGCCCCCCTGGTCGTCACAGCTATCCTGAATGCCGTCTTCACTCTGCGCGACCAGGGGCTCACCGTCGTCGTGGCCGAGCAAAACGCCCGGGCAGTGTTACGCGTCGCCGACCGAGCGGTGCTCATGGCGCGCGGCAGAGTCTTGTCTCAGGGCCGCGCAGACGTCATCAGGGAGCAGATCGAGAACCAGGGCTACCTGGGTACATCACCCCACGGCTAGCACCTCGGCAGCAGAAGGGCTTCTTCACCAGATGGCAACCAAAAGCGGCGATCTTTCGGTCAACCGCATCAAGCCTGCGTATCAACAGGTGGCCGACCAAGTACGCGACCTTGTGTTCTCAGGTCAACTTGCCCCGGGTGACCGCCTGCCCGTCGAGGCTGAGCTGGGCGCCGCCTTCGGGGTGAGTCGCAGCACCGTGCGAGAGGCGCTGCGTGTGCTGAACTCGCAGGGCCTGATTCACACTCTGCGCGGCACCACGGGCGGCAGTTTTGTCATCGAGGTGGACGCCGCCTCGATCGCCGATCTGCTCGAACTCAAGCTCGGCCTGCTCAGTGGCACCGACGCAGTCACGGCCGACGAGCTGCTCGAGGCGCGTGAACTGCTCGAGCTGCCGGCCGCCGCCCTCGCAGCCACCCGCCGTACGGACGAGCACCTAGATGCCATGCGCGCGGCCATCAAGGCCGAACGGCGAGAGAGCGAACGTGAACGTCAGTTCGTGCAGCACCACATGTTCCACTCGGCGCTGCTCGACGCAGCTGGCAACCGGCTCATCCACCTGATGACTGTCCCGATCTTCCGGGTGATCCGGGCTCGATTTCTGCACGACCAGAGCCGTCCGTTCTGGAGCGATGTCGACCACGATCACGAGGACCTGCTCGGGCGCATCGAGGAGGGCGACGCCGCGGGCGCCACTGAGGCAATGAGGGCCCATCTCGCGCGGCTCCGGACGACGTACACACAGTTTGATGCCGGCGTCGCGGTATCCAACGGCCGTCTACGGCCAGTGGTGCCTGCCCGCCCCACCTCCGACTCGTCTCCAACGCAGACAGAGGACCAAGGGGACAGATGACGTCAGCTTTGGACCTACCACTACCCGAGCGCTTGGCAGCTAGCGGCCGCCCCGTCCCGATGCCTTTCAGCACCGGCGAGATCGTGAGTTTGCTGCTGCACCTTGACGAGATCACTAGGGCCCGGTCGCTGGTGGTGGAGTTTCCTCCCGGGTTTCGGCGGCTGGAGGCCGGTCGCTACACGGTTGGTGAGGAGTTGTTCGTCCTGTCCGGAGCACTCGAGCTGGACGGGCGGACCATCAAAGCCGGCGACTGGTGCTGGGTTCCGGCGGACGCACTGCGCACCGGCTTTGGCAGTACGCGTGGAGCCATTACGTATGCATGGTTCTCCGGACGCAACGACTTCGTGCCGGCCCCGAGCGAGCGGACGCCGACGCGCTCGCGGATCCGCTCGCACCCGCTCGCAAACGCCGGCGGAAAGCTGGTGCTGCGCGACGGCAGAGACGATTCGGGCCCCGGCCGTAGCGCTGTCATCTCAGCCGGGGAAGAAATGATTGGAGCCGGCGAGGTGCTCGACCTGGCAAGCTACGTTTGGGCCCGGTTAGCGCATAATCAGAAGATCCACGCCGGATCAGCCGGAGTGCTTATGCGGTGGGACACCGCATGACGACCCTGACATTGGACGACTCGTCCGGAGTTCTCAACGTGACGCTATGCCGTCCGGCGGAAATGAACAGTCTCACGCCGGGCGTGCTGGACGACCTGGAGACGATGCTCGATCGCGTCGAGGCCGATGACGACCTGCGGGCGGTCGTCATCGGCGCCACAGGTCGAGCCTTCTGCATCGGCATGGACCACGCGTTCTTGCGGGACTGCTTCGCCGACGTGCCCGGCGTCTTCACGCCCTTCTGCGAGCGATACCACGCGCTGCTGCGACGTATGGAGGCCGCGCCTGTGCTGTTCGTGGCGGTTGTTGACGGCCTCGCGCGGGCTGGCGGATTCGAGCTTCTCTTAGCCTGCGACCTCGTGCTCGCAACGACGGCGGCCAAGATCGCTGATGACCACATTCGGTTCGGCATGATCCCGGGGGCCGGGGCCGTTCCTCGAGCCGTACGCAAGTTGGGCGACATGCGTGCACGCGAGATGCTCCTGACGGGTCGCTGGCTGTCCGGCGCCGAGATCGCCGAGGCCGGGATCGCCCTCCGGGTCGTGGAGCCGGCCGATCTCGAGCAGGCAACAGAGACGCTACTTGCACGCGTCCGGCCGCTTTCGCGACCATGCCTCGCTCGGATGAAGCGTCTGGTCAACGCTTGCGCCGACATTCCGCTCGAGGAGGGGCTGTCCCTCGAGCTGGCGGAGTTCGTCGATTACCACCGCAGCGAGCCGACGGCCGCGGACGGCTTCCACACGTGGGCGAACAAGGCCGGCCTGGTGTGACTGAGCTCAATGACGGCGACCGCTTCACCACCCCCTCGGTCGCAGTCACCGAGTCGATGCGGGCTTCGCTCGTAGCGCTCGGCGGTTACACGCACCCGCTTTTCAGTCGACCTCACGAGGTGTCGCTGCCGGGAGGGTCGCCTTTGCCCGGCCAAGCCGTTCTGCTGCTCATGGGCGGCCTCGTCGAGCAATCTGAGCGTCTCTCCGACGCCGTAGCGCTGCTCGGCCTACGGGACGTGAGTTTTCGACGCCCGGCAGTGGCCGGGACCGTGCTCTCGGTACGCGTGACAGTCGTCGGTCACGCCATCACCCGAGGCGGCCGTCGGGTCCGCGAGATGCGCTGGGAGGCAGTCGATACCGAGGACACGTTGCTCGTCGCGGCTACCGCGATGATGCTCGTCGAGGCAGACCCGTCATCGCTCCAAGAGCCCTGAAAGCGCGCGTGTGCTCGAGCGAAGCGTCGCGCCCAACGATGCGCTCATGTGCCCGGGGCGCCAGGTCCAAGTCGGAATGACGGTGACGTCGATAACGCCATCGACGGCCGTGACCTGACGGGTGACGGCGTCCAGCAGGTGGTGGGTAAAGGCGCAGCCCATCTCGGTCAGGGATAAGTCGATCTGCACGCGGCCGTCCACGTCTACCCTCAGGTCTTGCACGAGTCCGAGATCGATGATGCAGCCGGGGATGCCAGCGGCGGCGAGACACGGATCGGCGATATCGGCTAAGGCGTTCTTGACTGCTGCCTTGAGTGCGACGGCATCCGGCCCTACCGTCATGCGAGGGCGGCTTCGCCGCGCACCGCGGTCCAGGGCGCTCGGCGCCCGTGATCTGCCTTGTGGCGCGAAAATCGGTCCTCGTCGAGAACGGCCTGGCGAGCGTCTATATCGATGCCGTGGAGGCGAGCGAGGTTGCCCCCCATAAACATGTCGCGGATCTCCTCCGTCAGCTGCAGTGGCGAACCAGCGGGCATCTGGAAATTGTTCAGGGCCTCGATAACCGGCTGCGGGTGTGGGTTCACTGCCGCCGAGGCGTAGATGACCTTGTGCGGACCACCGAAGCCCATGAAGGAGCCAAGGATGGCCTGCAGCTGTGGCGGGTTGAGGATCGCGAACAGGCAGGAGGCCTCCATGGTCACGTAGACGTTCGGGTGGTTCGCGATGAGAAAGGTAGTCTCGTCGACGAACATGAAGCCGGCGTGGATAACCTGGAAGTTGAGGTCGAGGAAGGTGTTGGCCGCCACGGACACGTCGTCGACGCCCATGCCCTCGGTCGAGACCGGCCCGATAGGCAGCACTTTGTGCCAGCCGATGTTGCGGATACCGGCGTCTTGCGCCAGCTGTAGGGCGGGGAACATGCGCTCGACGGGCCACGTCTCGGTGCGGCCCTCCATATAGCGGGAGGGGTAGAACTTCAACCCGTCGGCTCCCGCGTCGATGGCGGCCTGAGCGTCCACCAGCAGCTGCTCTGGCTCTGCAAACATGTCGAGACCTACGTAGAGCAGAACTCGGTCTGGGTAGGCCGCCTTGAGGGCGAAACCCTTGTCAGTGGCGGTCAGTCCGTCCACGTACGCATCGTAGATCGTAGATGGGCAAGGTGTGCACCGTGCAGATATCGGTGTCTGACTCAAGGAGCATCGTGTCGATGAACTCCTCGGTGCCCCACTCGCGCTCCCACTGATCTCGCGAGAACTGGATCTCGGGCGGATTCACCAGCGGGTAATAGCTGTACATGACGTCGGTGAACAGCTTGCCGAACCGGCCCCGCTGGTTCTCCGGCGAGAAGTTGTACGGGTGGCACACGCCGTCGATGATGAAGCGATCGGGCATGGGACTACCTCCGCAGGCTAGACCTAGTTCATACATCTGACGTAAGTAGGCGTCAAGCGTCCTGGACCTGGGGACTACGGCCAGTTGTCGGTCGGACGCTCGTGACTGTGTCGCGCGGCGCGCGACCGGCCGGGTCGGGGAGAGCCGTAGGCGGCAGGCGGCTCGTCGGGGGCGTGCTTCGGCGAGGTGTGACGAGGTATGAGACGCCGGTGGATGGCGACCGGTGCTTCAGGAGAGCCGTGAGGTCCCCCGACACCTCAGCAACTGTCACGGAACCTCGACCCGCCTGACGAGACGACGCACGCTATGAAGTACATAATTTTACGAGCTCTCGTGGCAAGCCCCGGCCGGACCGTTGATCTCCCGCGTCCTATAGCTGCTCGCGATCGGGGTCATCGTGTTTAGTCCGCTTGGTCACGGCTTGCTGACCAAGGCCGCGCCCTCGTCGGTCAGCAGGGAACTCAGACGGTCCCGGACAGCGTCCTGAACCGAGTCGAGCCGAGGACGGAACCTCACCCTCACGAGAAAGATCGCTTAGAACGAGAACGCGAGCCACACACCGCTTGCATCCCGGCGTGCGGGCGGGTGGTGTCGCCCCCCTGACGCACGGTGCGGGGGTGATGTCGCTGCACAAGCTGACGGCCGGGGACGGGTACACCTACCTGACCCGGCAGATGGCTGCGCAGGACGCGACTCACCGCGGGCATGACGGCCTGGGGGAGTACTACGCCGAGCACGGCGAGTCCCCGGGCGTCTGGTTGGGGCGCGGCCTGGTCAGGCTGTCAGAGTTCGAGGGCGGGCCGGTCAGCGAGGCGCAGATGCGCGCGCTGTTCGGCCGGGGCCTGCACCCGGATGCTGACCAGATCGCGGCCGGCCTGTGCGCTGGCGGGACGGACGAGACCGCCGTACGAGAAGCCACTCGCCTCGGTGCCCCGTACCGGGTCAGCGCCGAGGTGTCCCCGTTCCGTCGGCACCTCTCGGACCGGCTCGCCGACCACAACAAGGCTTCGGGCAGGCCGGCGGAGGCGCCGGTGCCGCAGGACGTACGGGCCAGGACGCCCTGGGCCAGGGCCAGGGTCGCCCAGGTGTGGCGAAGGTCGTGCAGCCGAATCCGGGGCACCTCGGGGGTGCGCTCGGCCAGCTCGCGCCACAGCGCGCTGACCCGCTCCCCCCGCAGGGGCTGGCCCGGACGGCTGTCGACCGCGAGCCAGCCCGCGTCCCGGCAAAACACCAGGTCCAGGTCCGTCCAGCGCTCGCCGAGCTGGCGGCGCTGCTCGTCCTGGTCGGCGCGGTGCCGCCGCAGAACCCCGACCGTCCCCGGGTCCAGAGCGATCATGTGCGGCCGCCCGTTCTTGACAGTGGGCTGGATGAACGTCTCGCGGGTCCCGCCGCGTGTGCGCTCGAGCCCCACGGTCTGCCGGACGGCGGCGGTGCCGCGTTCGAGGTCGACGTCCTGCCAGCGCAGGCCGAGCGCCTCGCCCCGGCGCAGCCCGGTGGCCGCCAGCAGGTGCCACAGCGGGGAGTAGCGGTGGTCCTGCCACCGGGTCAGGAACGCTGATAGCTGCTGGGCGGTCCAGGTGGCGAACGGTGAGCGCTGCGCCTTGGCCTGCCGCAGCGTCGGTGGCTTCGCGCGCGCGGTGGGGGAGGACGCCAGCAGCCCGGCGTCGACCGCGTCGCGCAGAGCCGCGGACAGCGTGTTGTGCACGTGCCGGACGCTGCTGCGCGACAGCGGACCGGTGCCGTCCCGGCGGCCGCACGGGCTTATATGGCAGCAGACGAGGTGGCTACCGGTGCGCTCGAGGGTGTTGTACATCGCGTTCAGGTGCACCGGAGTGATCTCCGACAGCGCCAGGTGACCCAGGTGCGGGACGAGGTGGGTCTGCACCCACACCCGGTAGTTGCCGACCGTCTGCGGCGCGAGGCGCAGCGTGTCCAGCCACTGATCGAGGTACTGCGCCAGCGTCAGCCTGGTGGGCGGGACAAAGCTGCCCGCGTCGACCTGTGCCGTCTGGGCTCGGAGGTATGCGCCTGCCGCAGCGCTGGTGGGGAAGCCGCGCTTGCAGCTGCGTCGCGCGGCCCCTGTCAGCGGGTCGCTGAAGGTGAAGAACGCGTCGTAGACCCTGGTGCCGTCGGCCTTACTGCGCACCACGATCGAGCCGCCGCCGCGGTCGCGGCGCTGCCGGCCCTTGGTGCTAGGAGCAGATCGTCGGTGCGACGGCAGGACCTGCAGATCGTCGTCCGGAGCCGCCTCGAGCGCGGCCGGGGGGCGTTGGCGCGACCGCGCGCCGCGGTCCGGGGGCGCCGGCGACGCCGTCTCGAAAGCGCTGCCGTACCGGTTCGTGCTGCCTGGTGCCAACGTCGGACTCCTGGTGCCGCAGGGTCCGAACCAGTCGACGTTCGCGAGGCATAAGCATCACGAACTGCATCACGGGCCCGTTTCCGAGAGTCTGACCGCTCGTTGTCGCAGGTCACGGACCTGCCACTCGGTGTCCGAGGGGGGACTTGAACCCCCATTCCCCGTAAAGGGAACTAGCACCTCAAGCTAGCGCGTCTGCCAATTCCGCCACCCGGACCGGTGAGTCGCGCCGTTCGAGCGACGCCGCATGAGCATACAGAGCCGACGGCGGGCTAGCGTTCGCGCGTCGAGCCACTGCCAAGGAGGCCTGCCGTGCCGGACGCCCAGGAAGAGGTTGTCGAGTTCTGCCGCGACCTCATCCGCTTCGAGAGCGTCAACGACGGCACCGGCAGAGGCAAGGGGGAGCGGGAGGCGGCGGAGTACGTCGCCGGCAAGCTCGCCGAGGTTGGCCTCGAGCCGCAGCTGTTCGAGTCGGCGCCTGGCCGGGCCAGCGTCGTGGCACGCATCGAGGGCGAGGACAGCAGCCGCGACGCGCTGCTCCTGCACGGCCATCTCGACGTGGTGCCCGCCGAGCCGAAAGCCTGGACGTACGACCCGTTCGCGGCCGAGATCGCCGACGGCTGCGTGTGGGGGCGCGGCGCGGTCGACATGCTCGATATGGACGCCATGGTGCTCGCCGTTGTCCGCGACCGGCTGCGCACCGGGCGCAAGCCGCCGCGCGATGTCGTGCTCGCCTTCGTGGCCGACGAGGAGGCCGGCGGGACGTACGGTGCGAGCTGGCTGGTCGACCACCAGCCGCAGCTGTTCGAAGGGTGCACCGAGGGCATCAGCGAGGTCGGTGGCTTCAGCCTGTCCGTGAACGACGACGTCCGGTTGTACCTGATCGAGACGGCCGAGAAGGGGATGGGCTGGATCCGGCTGACCGCCGAGGGCACCGCCGGGCACGGCTCGATGCTGTCGGCCGACAACGCGGTCACCGAGCTGTGCGAGGCCGTCGCCCGGCTCGGCCGGCACCGCTTCCCGGTGCACCTGACCAAGACGGTCAAGCGGTTCCTGGCTGAGGTCAGCGACGCGTACGGCGTCGAGCTGGACCCCGACGACCTGGACCAGGTCTACAGCGTGCTCGGGCCGATGGCCCGCATCGTCGGCGCGACGCTGCGCAACACCGCCAACCCGACGATGCTCGACGCCGGCTACAAGCACAACGTCATCCCCGCGCGGGCCCACGCCATGGTCGACGGGCGCTTCCTGCCGGGTTTCGAGAAGGAGTTCGAGCGCGAGCTGGACGAGGTGCTCGGGCCGCGGATCAGCCGCGAGTACACGCACTACGACATCGCGCTCGAGACGGAGTTCGAGGGGGCGCTGGTCAACGCGATGGTCGCTGCGCTCAAGGCCGAGGACCCGGGCGCGCGCCCGGTGCCGTACGCGCTGTCGGGCGGCACCGACGCCAAGAGCTTCAGCCGGCTCGGCATCCGCGGGTTCGGCTTCGCCCCGCTGCGGCTGCCGGCCGATCTGGACTTCTCCGGGATGTTCCATGGCGTCGACGAGCGGGTCCCGCTGGACGCGCTGCGCTTCGGGGTGCGGGTCCTGGACCGGTTCCTCGACGACTGCTGATCCGACATCGTGTGCTTGCTCAGGCGATGAAGCACGCGATGTGGTGTGCCACGGGCACGTCCTGAGCGCGCGGGCGAACAGTCGGGACCGGGTTCGTGTGCCTCGCCCGCGGCGCCGGCACACAAACCGTTACGGGGGTTGACCGTGCCCCACCGCGGCAGCGCGCTGGCCACCGGGCGCGGTCGTGCCCGAGCGCACGGGCGGTCGTCAGCTGGGTAGCGGCGGTAGCTGCGGCGCTACCCGGCGCCGCACCGTGACCTGTCGGCGCCCGTCGGCCCACAGGGTGTGCTGCGCAAGCTCCCAGTCGCCGTACTCGGCGTGGATGCTCAGCAGCTCCCTGGTCTGCCGGCGGTCTGCGGTAGGCGGGATACTCAGCGCGCGGTACTCGTACTCGGCCACCCCCTGAGGTTAGCGGCGGCTCGTCATCGAGGGTCGCGGGTGACCGCATCGCCGTGCGCCGCCAGGGTGACCTGCTCGGCGGCAGGCGTGGGGAAATCCGTCAGAAACGGGTCAACGGCGACACCGCTGCGCTGTCAGCGCCGGGGGGCCTCCCGGCCGAACAGGTCCAGCTCAGTCCTCCAGGACGTCGCTGGACCAGCGGGCCATCCGTTCGGGGTAGCCGACCGACGGCTCGGAGACGTCGTCCAGCGCGCTGCGGATCTCCGGTGGCAGCTCGACCGCCTCCGCGTCGAGCGAGCCCTTCAGCTGCGCGGCCGTACGGGCGCCGACCACCGGTGCGACGACGCCCGGCCGGTCGCGCACCCAGGCCAGCGCGACGGCGACGGGGGAGACGCCGAGCCCGTCGGCCGCAGTGACGACCGCGTCGACGACCGAGCGCGCGTCGGCGTCGAGGTACGGCCCGACGAAGCCGCGCCACGTGTCGTTGGCGCCGCGGCTGTCGGCGGGGGGGCCGCCGCGGTACTTCCCGGTCAGCACCCCCCGGCCCAGCGGGGACCAGGGCAGCAGCCCGACGCCGAGGGCGAGTGCGGCGGGGACGACCTCGCGCTCGACACCGCGCTGCAGCAGCGAGTACTCCACCTGGTCCGCCACCAGCGGCGCGCGACCCGGCCAGGCCCGCTGGTGGGCGGCCGCCGCACCGAGCTGCCAGCCGCTGTAGTTCGAGACCCCGACGTAGCGGACCTTGCCGGAGGTGACGGCCGCGTCCAGCGCCGCCATCGCTTCCTCCCAGGGGGTGACCGGGTCCCAGGCGTGCAGCTGCCAGAGGTCCACGTGGTCGACCTGCAGCCTGCGCAGCGACGCGTCGAGCGCAGCGAGCAGGCTGCCACGGCTGGTGCCGCGCTGCATGACCGTCGGGCCGGTGGCGCCGTACGCCTTGGTCGCGACCAGCAGCTCCTCGCGCGGTACGACGTCGTCGAGCAGCCGGCCGAGCATCCGCTCGCTCTCGCCGTCGCCGTAGGTGTTGGCGGTGTCGACGAGCGTGCCGCCCGCCTCCCGGAACGCCGTGAGCTGCGCGGCCGCGTCGTCCTCGTCGGTGTCGCGGCCCCAGGTCATCGTGCCGAGCGCCAGCCGCGAGACCACCAGCCCGCTGCGCCCGAGGTGTCGCTGCTTCACGGGACAGACCGTAGCGGGAGGGGCGCGATAGGTTGCGAACCCGTTGGCAGACAGGAGTGGCAGTGGAGCTGGGACTGAACCTGGGGTACTGGGGCGGTGGCAACGACGCCGACAACCTCGCACTCGCCAAGGAGGCCGACCGGCTGGGTTACGCCGTCGCCTGGGTGGCTGAGGCGTACGGCTCGGACGCACCGACCGTGCTGGCCTTCGTCGCCGCGCAGACCGAGCGGATCGGCATCGGCTCGGCGATCTTCCAGATCCACGGCCGCACCCCGGCCAACTGCGCGATGACCGCGGCGACCCTGGACACGCTGTCCTGCGGGCGATTCCGGCTCGGGCTCGGCGTCTCGGGCCCGCAGGTCAGCGAGGGCTGGCACGGTGTGCGTTTCGACAAGCCGCTGGCGCGCACCCGGGAGTACAGCGACATCGTCAAGCTCGCGCTGTCCCGGCAGAAGGTGCGTTACAACGGCCAGCACTACGTCCTGCCGCTGCCGGACGGCCCCGGCAAGGCGCTGCAGCTGACGGTGCACCCGGTCCGCGAGCACATCCCGATGTACCTCGCCGCGGTCGGCCCGAAGAACCTGGAGCTGTCGGGGGAGCTGTTCGACGGTTGGCTGGCGATCTTCTACTCGCCGGACTTGGCCAAGGACCAGCTGGCCTCGATCGCCGCCGGTCGCGCGAAGGTCGGCAAGACACTGGATGGGTTCGACGTCGTACCCACCATGCCGATCTTCGTGGGCGACGACCCGCACGCCTGCGCCGACCCGATCCGCTGGTACGCCGCCCTGTACGTCGGCGGGATGGGCAGCCGGGAGAAGAACTTCTACAACCAGCTGGCTTCCCGGATGGGTTTCGAGGAGGCCGCCAAGCAGATCCAGGACCTCTACCTCGCGCGTGACTATGACGGCGCCGGGAAAGCGGTGCCCTTCGAGTTCCTGGACGCCACCTCGCTGCTGGGCAGCCGGGAGCGGATCGCGGACAAGATGGTGCAGCTGTCCGAGAGTGGGGTCACGACGCTGACGGTGTCGCCCTTCGCCGACACGATCGAGCAGAAGCTCGCGACGCTCCAGACCGCCGTCGAGGCGCTGGAGCTCTCCGGCGTCGGCGGCTGAGGACCGCGCGGGCCCTGCTGCTCGGCGCGGTGCAGGGCGTCACCGAGGTCGTCCCGGTCTCGAGCTCGGCCCACCTCACGTTGGTGCCCTGGCTGCTCGGCTGGCCGCTGCCCACCCCGCGTACGACGTTCGCGGCGGGCCTGCATGCCGGGTCCTGCGCCGGCATCGCGGTGGCGCTGCTGGCCGACCGCCCACCGGTGCGCACGCTGGCCCTCGCCGCGTCGACCTGCCTACCCGCTGCGGTCGCGGGGCGGCTCGCGGCCGACACCGTCGAACGACGGCTCGGCCGGCCCGCACAGCTCGCCGGCCTCCTCGCCGTCGGTGGTGTGGCACTCGCCGCCGCCGACCAAAGAGCTCAGGACCGTACGGTCGGCCACCGGGAGGCCGCGCTCGCCGCGCTCGCGCAGGTCGCCGCGCTGGCCCCCGGCTTCTCCCGCTCCGGGGCCGCGTTGACCGCGCTGCGGGCAGCGCGGGTCGGCCGCGCCGAGGCGGAGCGCTTCGCGCTGCTGATGTCGTTGCCGGTGACCGCGGGCGCTGCCGCACTCACCCTGCTGCGCGCCGACCGGACCGCCCTGCGGGGGCTCGCGGGCCCGCTGGCCGCCGGTGTCCCCGCGGCCGCGCTGACCGGCTGGGCCGCTTCGCGCCTGGCGTCCCGGCGCGCCGACCAGGCCCTGACGAGGTTCTGCCTCTACCGTCTGGCCCTCGCAGTGATCACCGGTGTGGTCGTCCGCCTGCGCGCCACCCCGCCTCAGGAGGACTCGTGAACATCGTGCAGGCCGTCGTGCTCGGCGTCGTCGAGGGGGTCACGGAGTTCCTCCCCGTCTCCAGCACGGGCCACCTGCTCATCACCGAGAAGCTGCTGGGGCTGGAGCAGGGTGACGATCTGATCGGCTTCACCGCCGTCGTACAGGTCGGCGCCATCCTGGCCGCCGTCGTGTTCTTCGCCAAGGACATCCGGGCGCTTCTCAAGGCGTTCTTCGGGGGCCTGGCCAGCGGTTCGGGGCGCCGGGACCCGGAGTTCCGGTTCGCGCTGGCCGTCGTGGTCGGCTCACTGCCGATCGCGGTGGTCGGGTTCGCGCTGCGCAACGTCATCAAGAGCATCGACAAGCAGCTCGTCACGATCGCCTTCGGGCTGATCATCTTCAGCGCGGTCTTCGTCGTCGCGGAGCGCCGTGCCACCCAGGACCGCGCCGAGCGCTCCCTCACCGTCCTGGACGGCCTGCTGATCGGCCTGGCGCAGTGCATCGCCCTGGTCCCCGGCGTCAGCCGGTCGGGGGCGACCATCTCCGCCGGCCTGCTGCTCGGCCTGGACCGCGTGTCGGCCACCCGGCTCTCGTTCCTGCTCGGCATCCCCGCGCTGCTCGCCGCCGGGGCGTACGAGCTCAAGGACGCCAGCGCCGGCAGCACCGGCACGGGCCCGATCCTGCTGGCCACCGTGGTCGCCTTCGGGGTGGCGTACGCCGTCATCGCCTTCCTGCTGCGCTTCGTCGCGCGGCACCCGATCACGGCCTTCGTGCCCTACCGCGTCGCCCTCGGCGTAGTCGTGCTCGCCGTGGTGGGGTTCCAGGCAGCGACCTGACCGGTCCGCGACCGTCCCGAGCGAGGAGCCAGCCGTGACCGCAGTCGAGGAGACCGCCGGCGTGGACGCGGCCGCCGCCTGCCGGGCCAGCGGCGGCACGGCCTGCCGCGCCCACACCCGCGCCTACCGCGACGGCAAGGTCATCGAGGAGGGTTTCGCCGTCGGCCGGATCAGTGAGTTCCTCGAGCAGGACGGCGTCGTCGTCTGGCTCGACCTGGACCAGCCCGACACCGAGGACCTCGCGACCATCACCGACGAGCTCGGCCTGCACCCGCTCGCGGTCGAAGACGCCGTCAGCGAGCACCAGCGGCCCAAGGTCGACCGCTACGCCGACCACCTGTTCATGGCCTCGTACGTCGTGGCACTCGGCGGCGACACGGCGCAGACCGAGATCACCGAGGTCGCCGCCTTCCTGACCCCGCGGGCGCTGGTCACCGTGCGCAAGGGCGCCGGCCTGCAGGTCGAGCCGCTGCTTGCGCGCTGGGACGAGGCGCCTCCCGAACTGTCGACGCACGGCGTCGGCTTCCTGGTGCACGGGCTGCTCGACCTGCTCGTCGACGGCTACTTCGAGGCCGTGCAGGTGCTCGACGACGAGATCGAGACGCTCGAGGACGTGCTGTTCGACACCAAGCCACGCTCGCGCGAACTGCAGCGCCGCAGCTTCGACGTACGCAAGTCGCTGGTGATGCTGCGCCGGGTGGTCCTGCCGATGCGCGAGGTCGTCAACACCCTGATGCGGCGCGAGGTCGGAGTCGTCACGCCCGACTCGCTGCCGTACTTCCAGGACGTCTACGACCACGTGCTGCGGGCCTCGGAGTGGACCGAGGGGCTGCGCGACCTGGTCGGCACGATCCTCGAGACCAACCTGACGCTGCAGAGCAACCGCCTGGACATCTCGATCGGCAAGCTCACGGCATACGCCGCGATCCTCGCCGTCACCACCGCGATCACCGGCTTCTACGGCCAGAACGTGCCCTACCCGGGCTTCTCGCAGACCTCCGGGTTCGTGTCCTCGGCGGTGCTGCTCGTCGGGTCCGTGGTCGGGCTCTACGCGCTGTTCAAGCGCAAGGGCTACCTCTGAGCGGCGTGGCGACCCGACGCCCCCCCGCTAAGGTCTCGAGGTGACCACCGTCGTGCTCGTACGCCACGGCCTGACGCACCTGACCGGCCCGGTGTTGGCCGGCTGGACGCCTGGTCTGCACCTGGACGAGCGCGGGCAGAAGCAGGCAGCCGCAGTCGCGGAACGGCTGCTACCCGTCCCGTTCGACGCACTCGTCAGCAGCCCGCTCGACCGGTGCCTCGACACGGCGGCCGCCATCGCCGCGGGCCGCGACGCGGCCGTCCAGGTCGATGACCGGTTGGGGGAGTGCCGATACGGCGACTGGACGGGCCGGCCGCTCAAGGAGCTGGCCAAGGACCCGCTCTGGAAGGTCGTGCAGAACCATCCGTCCGCTGTCGTCTTCCCGGGGCCCGAGGGCGAGCCGCTGCGGGAGACACAGAACAGGGCGGTCGCCGCCGTACGGGCCTGGAACACCCGGCTCGGCCCCGACGCGACCTGGCTGGCCTGCTCGCACGGCGACGTCATCAAGGCGATCGTCGCCGACGCGATGGGTCTGCACCTGGACTCCTTCCAGCGCATCGCCATCGACCCGTGCTCGGTGACCGTGATCCGCTACACCGAGCTGCGCCCGTTCGTCGTACGCGTCAACGACACGGGTGGTGGCGTGGCCGACCTGCTGCCTCCGAAGAAGGGCCGCCGCAGGAAGGCCAGCTCGGACGCCGTCGTGGGCGGTGGCTCCGGCGCGGCCACGTAGGGTCAAAGCGTGGCCAGGACGATCTTTGACTTCGACCCGCCTGAGCGCTTCGTCGCCGGTACGGTCGGCCAACCCGGTGACCGCACGTTCTACCTGCAGGCGAGCGGCGGTGGCCGCACCGTCTCCGTCGCGTTGGAGAAGACCCAGGTGCAGGTGCTCGCCGAGCGGCTCGAGGAGTTGCTTGAGACCGCCCGGCGCGGCGGCGCCGACGTGCCCGCCGGTGCCGGCCGCGAGCTGGAGGACACCGCCGCCCTCGATGCGCCCGTCGAGGAGGAGTTCCGAGTCGGCACGATGGGCCTGGCCTGGGACGGCGAGAGCGAGCGGGTCCTGGTGGAGGCGCTGGCGCAGGCGCCCGCCGTCGAGCAGGGCGAGGAGGTCGAGCCGCTCAGTGACGCCGACGAGGGGCCCGACGCGCTGCGGGTCCACCTCACCGCCCGCAGCGCCCTGGCCTTTGTCGTGCGCGCTCAGCGCGTCGTGGCGGCCGGCAGGCCACCCTGCCCGCTGTGCGGGCTGCCGCTGGATGCCGAGGGACACATCTGCCCGCGCCAGAACGGCCACCGCCGCTGAGCGGGGGAGCGCAGCCGGGCGACGTGCCCGACACTGGGGGCGTGGCGGCCACGCTGGACCTCGAGAACGCCCTTCGCCTGCTGCGCGAGGGTGAGCTGTCGGTCGAGGGTCGCCTGCTGGACGCCTCGAACGCCACGCTGTACTGCGCGGCGCAGCTCGACGGCGTCACGGCGGCCTGCGTCTACAAGCCGGTGCGCGGTGAGCGCCCGCTGTGGGACTTCCCCGACGGCACGCTGGCCGGCCGTGAGGTGTCGGCGTACCTGGTCAGCGAGGCCTCGGGCTGGGACGTCGTACCGCCGACGGTGCTGCGCGACGGGCCGTACGGCAGCGGGATGTGCCAGCTGTGGGTCGATGTCGACGAAACGGTCGACCTGACGGAGCTGGCCCGCAGCGACCATGCCGACCTGCGGCGGATGGCGGTGTTCGATGCGATCGTCAACAACGCCGACCGCAAGGGCGGTCACCTGCTGCCACGGTCCGACGGACGGGTGCAGGGCGTCGACCACGGCATCTGCTTCTCCGCGGAGGACAAGCTGCGGACCCTGCTGTGGCAGTGGCGCGGGAAGCGCCTGCCCGAGGAGGCGGTCGAGGTGCTGTCCCGCGTCCGCGCCGAGCTGGAGGGCCAGCTGGGGGAGGCGCTCCACGAGCACCTCACCCGGCGCGAGGTGGCCGCCACCAGGGACCGGGTGGACCGGCTCCTGACGACCGGGCGCTACCCGCACCCGAGCGAGGACTGGCCGGCCATCCCCTGGCCGCCGTTCTGACGGCGCCGTTCTGACGGCCCCGCGGTGGCGGACCCACGGGATCGTGACGCAGCCGGCGGTGCGGCCGACACGGGTCAGGCCCGCACGGTCCCCGGCCTGCAGGGCGGACAGGCTGCGCGGCAGGACGCTGGCCATCAGCTGGGTGCCGTCGGCGACGTGCGCGAGGCCCATCGCGTGCGACAGCTCGTGGAGCGTGACGGACTCCCAGGAGGAGGCGCCGCGCAGCGGCAGGCGGTCGGTGCGGTCCAGGGCGATGAC
>JBKJQN010000112.1:0-29996 GCA_046593925.1 Mycobacteriales bacterium | reverse complement strand
AAGCCTTTCAGCGCCGATGGTACTGCACGGGAGACTGTGTGGGAGAGTAGGACACCGCCGGACACACCGTTCACACCACGAGGGTCATCCGGCAACCGGATGACCCTCTTGGTGCGTGGTGACCATTGTTTGAGGAGCAGCACCATGGCCGACGACTCCGGGATCGCGAAGCAGAACCGCGCTGCGTATGGGCCAGACCGCACGGGACGTGCGAGCAACCGGGGTGGTGCACAACAACCCGACGTCGTGCGTGGCGGCGCTGCAGGTAAGCCGAAGTCTCCGGGGCGCGATGTGGGCCTGCCGGGTCGCACCGCATCGTCGCCGGCACCTCGACGGGCTGACGGCGCCGCACGGGCAGGTGACCGGAAAGGGGTCAGGTCGTCCACAGGGCAGGCCCCCTCCGGGTCAGGCCCTCGGAACGGGCAGCGTGTCGACGATAGGGACGGCGGCAGGAGCCAGCCGAGTCCGGTCAAGGGGCGCCCTGATGTCGCTGACCAACCGTCCGCGGTAGATGTTTCCGCTCGCGCCGCTGCGACAGCACGTGCAACCCGCGCTGCTGATGATCGGACTGGGCGCCCGTGGGGGACCCGGCAACCGCGGACGGCGCCGGCCCAGGCGTCGGACCGGCACCAGCGCGGCTGGGAGATCCGTGATGCCGCCACTGCACGGGCTTCGCGGGGAGCGTGGACACCGGAACGGCCGACCAACCGCCGTCCGGTGGCGAACGGCGGAACGGGCCGAGGGGAGGGTGCCACGGGCCGCGGTCCGGGATTGCCCGACCGACCCGGTCCGGGTTCTCGTAGTCCAGACCTTGATGGCCGGTCCACGCGGCCGGTTGCAGCAGGACGTAAGGCCACTGATCGGCCGCGTGTCGGTTCGGGCCGCCCGGACGGGCCGAGGACAGCCGCCCCACAGGCTGCCGGGCGCCCGGACCGGCCGAGGGGAGCGGCTCCACAGGCTGCCGGGCGCCGGGACGGGCCGAGGGGAGCGGCTCCACAGGCTGCCGGCGGGCGTGTGGACCGGCCGAGGACAGCCGCCCCACAGGCTGCCGGCGGGCGGGCGGACCGGCCGAGGGCAGCCGCTCGGCCGGGCGACCGTCCGAGGGCCGACGGAGCGGCGACCGTGGATCTCAGCCGTGCGAACCGGCCCCGTGCCGACGCACCGGGTGTTTATGATGCGCGCACTGGTGCTGCTGGTCCGCATCCGGGGCGGGCCGCGGGTACCGGCGGTGATCGCACAGGGACGGCCGGACGGCCACCGGCCAAGTCCCGTCCGAGGTCCGATGACCGTGGTCACCGTGGTTCGACTGATTCGGCAGCGCACGGCAATCGCCGAGCGGCGCCCCCCCGCCCCGAGCTCGAAGCACGGACGTTCGACCCGCGCCGGGAGGCCCGGCGCCAGCTCGTGCGCGTTGCTGTGCCAGCGGACACCGACCCCCGCGACCTCGACCAGGAGGTGAGGCAGGACCTGCGCTCGCTGTCCAAGGACACGGCCGACCTGACGGCGCAGCACCTGGTGATGACCGGACGCCTGCTCGACCAAGACCCTGCTGCTGCGCTCGCCCACGCGCGGGCGGCCGGCGCGCTCGCCGGCCGGATCGGGGCCGTCCGTGAGGCCGTGGGGCTTGCGGCGTACGCAGCGCAGGAGTGGGCGGAGGCGCTCTCCGAGCTGCGCGCTGCCCGCCGGATCACCGGCCGGGTGGAGCACCTCGCTGTCCTGGCTGACTGCGAGCGCGCGTTGGGCAGACCAGAACGTGCGCTCGCCGTTCTCGACGATCCCGAGGTGCCCAAGCTCGAGCAGGCTGCACGTGTCGAACTCGTCATCGTCGTCGCGGGCGCCCGACGGGACCTGGGGCAGCAGGGCGCGGCCGTGCTTCTCCTGCAGGGCCCGGCCCGGGCCACGACGGCCCGCCGGCCATGGGCCACCCGGCTCTGGTACGCCTTCGCCGATGCACTGCTGGCTGCGGGGCGGGAGGACGAGGCCCGCGAATGGTTCGCCAAGGCTGCCGAGCAGGACGGCCAGGGCGAGACGGACGCCATGGACCGCTTGCTCCACATCGACGGCGTTGTCCTCGAGGACCTGCAGGCGGATGCGGACAACGCCGACGAGGAGGGTGTCGAGGATGACGACAAAGCTATCGATCTCGAGGCCCTGCTCCGGTCGCCGGTCGCTGGTCCTTCGGCTGCCGTATCCGTGCTGACGGTTGCGCCCCGGGACGATGCGGGTCTCGATCCGGTGGCCGCGGATGGCGCCGGGACTGTGGATGCCGATGGGGGCGGGGGAACCCCGACAACGTCGGCTGGCGGACTGTTCTCGGACGAGGAGCAGGTACGACCCGCCGAACTGCCCAGTGCGAAGGTGCCAGACGTGTCCTTCGCGCCGCCGCCGACCCTCGAGGACGAAGGCGGGCACCCGGCGGGCACCTGAACCGTGCTGGACCGCCCTACCGGGCGAAGCCGCCCCGCACGCGGACGGCGTTGCGCACCTGGCCTCGCCCGGTCAGCGGTCGGCTCGTCCACACCCGCCGCTGCCGTCCACAGCGCGGTGCTCGTCGCTGGCGTCGCGTAGGTGCGGGCTCGACGCTGCACGTCGTACCCCGCGGTGGGCGGGGTCGACGAGGAGGACGCCGTGGGCGCAAGCAAGCGGGAGGACGGGCCTCGTCTAGGCGGGGAGCCGGAGCATGAGATGCGAAATGAGGTGGTGTTGGTCGGTCGGATGGCCGCTCCGGCGGAGGAGCGCACCCTGCCGAGTGGAGACCTCCTGACAACCTGGCGCCTGGTCGTCGACCGACCTGCCGCGCGGCGGCCGATACCGCAGGGAGCCCGGGCTGCCACCGTTGACACCCTGAACTGCGCGGCCTGGGCCGCAGGTCCGCGCCGTGCCGCACGGGGGCTGGCAGCCGGCGACGTCGTCTCCGTCGCGGGGGCCCTGCGCCGCCGGTTCTGGCGGGCGGGTTCCGTGGCAGTCAGCCGCTGCGAAGTCGAGGTCTCTACCGTCAAACGGCTCCGCCGGGCGCCGCTCTGAGGCGTGCCGGGTCGAGGCGTGCCGGGTCGGGGCTCGCCGGGTCGGGTCAGGCGTCGCGGTGGTCGCGCAGCACCAGGCCGGTCCTCGGCTTGGGGGTGAACAGTGTCGACTTGCGGGGCATCCGCTCGCCGCCTGCCGCGACCTGTACGACGCCGTCCACGGGGGTGGGGTTGAGCAGTACGGCGGTGCCGCAGGTGCGGGCGGCGGCCTCGATCGCGGACGCCGCGTCGTGCTCGTAGGCGACGGTGTCGACGTCGTCCTCGAGCTCCCACAGGGCTGCCACGACGTAGCCGTGCAGGACACTGACGTCCAGCCGGCGCCAGGCTGCCGAACGCTCCGCAGGCAGCGCGCGGGCAATCTGCTCGGTATCAAGGTCGCTGAGCAGGCGCAGCGTGCCGCCGTCGCCGCTGACCAGCAGGAACGCGGGTCCGGTGGCGCCGGCTTTCGCGAGCGCCGCCAGGGCGTTCACGAGGTCGTCACCGTCCAACTCGTGGACCACCGCGCCGCGGGCTGCGCGGGAGGACAGCTCCTCTGCGTCGTGCCCAGGGATCACGCGGTGGATGGCGTGTACCTGCGGTCCGAAGGCCTGGGCGTCGACGAGGAAGGTGAGACCGGTGTCCCAGGGCCCCGGGCCGGCACCGGCCGCGTGCCGGAGCGCCTGTCGCTGGAGGTAGGTCGCATACCGGTGGTGCCCGTCGGCGATGACGGCGCGGCGCGGCGCGAGATCGGCGGCGATGTCGGCCAGTAGCGCTGGGTCGGTCAGGGCCCACAGCCGGTGCCGCAGCCCATCAGGCAGCTGCTGGTCCACCAGCGGCACGACTTGGTCGGCGTCCGCCACCGCTCGGCTGGCGGCGCCACCGCCGTCGTACAGCAGAAAGATCGGCTCGAGATCGGCGTCGACGGCGGTATAAAGCGCGAGGCGGTCGCTCACCGGCCCGGCCATCGTGTTCTCGTGCGGCTGGACGATTCCGTCATCCGGCGGACTGAGCGTCAGCGCGCCGAGCAGGCCGCGCTGCACGTGGCCGTCCGGCGCGGACTGCTCGTACACGTACAGCGCCGGGTCGTCGTCCGGGACCAGGACCCGCTCGCGGCGCCAGGCCTGCAGGGTGGCTGCCGCGCGTGCGTAGCGGTCCTGGCCCTCGGCCGTTCCGGTACGTGGGAGGATGAGACGGACAACGTTGTGCTCGTTCGCCGCCTCGAGCGCTGCCACCCCGTCGGCGTCGATGACGTCGTACGGCGGGGAGGTCAGCGTGGACAGGTCGGCGGCGGCGTAGCGCAGGGCCCGGAACGGCGACAGCAGCAGGCTCGTCGGACGGGCAGGAGCGGGAGGAGTGACCGCCGGTCGAGAGACCGGCGCGACGGGATCGAGGTCAGGCGAGGCTCCGGCAGGCATCCACGCATGCTAGGCGACCGAGCGGGCCGGCCCCGACCGACGACGAGCAGGAGGAGTGCGCGTGGCAGACAGCCGCTATGACCCCCGGTACGACCCGCGTGCGCCCGAACAGGAGAAGCCGCGGCCCTTCTCCGACCTGCCGCCGCCGCCGCCCGATGTCACCCCCGGCGGGGAGCTTTACGACTGGTACGTGCGCGGGCTCGACCTGCTGGCGAGCGGTGACGCCAATGCCGCGGTGCAGCTGCTCACGCACACCTCGGGCGCGGAGCCCGAGTCGCGGATGGTGCGTGAGGCGCTCGCTCGCGCGCAGTTCGACACCGGGATGTACGACCAGGCCAGGGCCAACTTCGAGTGGATCGTGGCGATCGACCCGGCCGACGACTACTCGCAGTTCGGCCTCGGCCTGGCCGCGACGAAGCTCGGAGACCTCGCGGCGGCTGTGGAGCACCTGGCGCTGGCGGCAGCGATGCGGCCCGACATCAACTACTACGGCACTGCGCTGCGTGGCGCCAGGGCGGCCCTGACCGCGTCCCGGCGCTGAGCCGGGGCGACAGCCTCGGCAGCTGCGCACAGCCGCTGGCCTCGGCGTACGACGCGGCGCTGTACGACCTGGACGGCGTTCTGTACGTCGCTGGCGCCCCAATACCGCATGCTGCCGACAGCGTTGCGGCGGCCCGGGCCGCCGGGCTCCGCGCCGCGTTCGTGACCAACAATGCCTCGCGGCGCCCCGCCAAGGTCGCCAAACACCTGACCGAGCTCGGCATCCCGGCAACGGCCGCTGACGTCGTCACCAGCGCGCAAGCTGCGGTTCGCTGGCTCGTTGAGCGGCTGCCTGCGGGTAGCGCGGTGCTCGTCCTCGGCACCGACGACCTGTGCGACGAGGCGCGAGCCGGCGGGCTGCGACCCGTCCGCTCGGCGGACCAGGGCCCGGTGGCCGTTCTCCAGGGCCTGTCGCCCGACACCGGGTGGCGCGAGCTGTGCGAGGCGGCCGTTGCCCTGCGCCGCGGGGCGCTGTGGGTCGCGGGCAACGCCGACACCACCTACCCCAGCCCCCGCGGGCTACTGCCGGGCAACGGCGCAATGGTCGCTGCCCTCGTCGCAGCAACCGGGCAGCGGCCGGTCGTGGTCGGCAAGCCCGAGCCCGAGCTGCACCGTGAGTCGGTCGACCGGGTCGGCGCTCATCGACCTCTGGTGGTGGGTGACCGGCTGGACACCGACGTGCTGGGCGCGGTACGCGGCGGGTCCGACAGCCTGCTCGTGCTCACCGGCGTGACGGGTCTTGACGAGTTGCTGGCCGGCCCGCTCGGGAGCCGGCCCAGCTACGTGTCCGCCGACCTGCGCGGCCTGCTGAGACCGCAGACCCCGGTGACTGTCAACGCCGCTCTGTCGATGGCCACCTGCGGGGTCTCGCGGGCTGGCATCCGGGACGGGCGCGTGGTGGTCGAAGGCACCGGCGACGACGCCCTCCGCGCGGCCTGCACGCTCTCGTGGCGTCGCGCCGACATGAGCTTGGGGTCCCGCCCGCACCGCGACAGATCATGACCCCCGACGCTCGGTGGCGCGGTGCTGTCAGCACTCTGTGGCGGGACCCGACGAGTCCGAACTGAGAACTCCAGCTGTCGAGGAGCTCGGCGAGGGTCTTCAGCGCCGGTAAAGCGCAGCCATCCAGTACGCAAGGCAACTGCCCGGTCCGCCTCGCCCCGGTCCGACCCGCCTCGCCCCGGTCCGACCCGCCTCGCCCCGGTCCGCCTCGCCCCGGTCCGACCCGCCTCGCCTCGCCCCGGTCCGTCCCGCGTCGCCTCGGTCCGACCCGCCTCGCCCCGGTCCGCCTCGCCCCGGTCCGCCTCGCCTCGCCCCGGTCCGTCCCGCGTCGCCTCGGTCCGCCAACGCCTCGGCCCTCTAGCCGGCCTTCTGGCCGGTCAGCCGGAGATTGTGTGCTTACTCATACGGTCAAGCACACAATGTCCGGGGCCTCGGCGGCTGCGTGGGTGTGTGGAGCCGGCCGCGGACGGCCTTTGTGTGCTGGCCAGATGGCCAGAACACACAAGCTGGGGGGCGCGGCCCCAGCTACGCCGGATGACCGCCCGCAAGCCAGCAGGGCACGCGGCTGGATCGCGCCGACCGATGCACATCCCACGCCACGCGATGTCGGTCCCGCCCATCTTCGGCCAGACCGGTCAGCACTGCCATCACCGCGCCACCTCCGCTCAAGGGGAAGGCCAGCGCATGAGTACGGTCAGAGCAGCGAGCGGAGCCGGAGCAGGTCCATCGGGTTGGCCTGCACGCGCAGGCGGCCGGTTGCCCAGGCCGAGGGGACGGCGAGCCGGCCGTCACTGAGCGCAACGAGATCGTCGCTGTTGACGGCCAGGCGGACTTGCGCGCGGTCGGCGCCAGCACTGGTTAGGTCCCGTAGCCCGTCGTCGCACAGCCGGCCGGACCACACGACATCGAGGTCGCTCACCCGGCAGGAGACCGTCCGGTCGACGCAGTACCTCCGGCGTACATCGAACTCGACCTCGGCGAGACGCTCGACCAGGGACCGCACGGCGGCCTCCACCTCGCGGGGCGTCGCCACGACACCCCCTCCTGCTCGCTCCGGACGGCGCGGACGGTACCCGACAGGCGGTACGGTCCGGCACGCACCGTGAGGGTGCCCGAGGAGGACGACGTGCGCGACGCCCTGAAGGCCTACCTGTCCCTGGCGGCCAGTCTGAGCGAGGTCACCCGCCAGCGGGCGGTCGCCGCCGCGAAGGCGCTGGTGGCCCAGGGTGAAGCGACAGCCGAGCAAGTCACGACGCTCGCCGAAGACGTCGTCGCCCAGAGCCGCGCCAACCGCGAGGCCGTCAACGCGCTGGTGAAGTTCGAGGTGGACCGGGCGCTGGGACTGGTGGGGCTGGCGTCCGCCGACGAGGTCGGGGAGCTCGCCGCGCGGCTTCGGGTCCTGGAGACCGAACTGCGCGACGTGCGGTCAGCCGCCGCCCGCGCACCGGGCAAGGCCGCGGGGGCACCCGGCACGGCCGGGTCCGCGGGGAAGCCACCCTTGCCGCCCGCGAAGAAGGCGCCCGCGAAGGAGGCGCTTCCGGGACGGCCACCCTTGCCGGTCGTGAACGCACCCGCGAAGAGCGCGCCGGTCGTGAACGCGCCAGCCAAGAAGGTGCCGGTCGTGAAGGCGCCGGCCGTGAACACGCCCGCGAAGAAGGCGGCGGCGGCGACGGCACCGGTCGTGAACGCACCGGCGAAGAGCGCGCCGGTCGTGAAGGCGCCGGCCGTGAACGCACCGGTCGTGAAGGCGCCAGCCGTGAACGCACCGGCGAAGAAGGCGCCGGTCGTCAAGGCGCCGGCGAAGAAGGCGCCGGCCGTGGACGCGCCGGCGAAGAAGGCGCCGGCCGTGAACGCGCCGGCGAAGAAGGCGCCAGCCGTGAACGCGCCGGCGGCGACAGCGCCCACGAAGATACCGGCGAAGGCGCCCGCGAAGGCTCCGGCCGCGGGGGCAGCCGCCACGAAGGACGCCGGAATCCTCGCGCCACCACCTCACGCCACGACCGGGCCCCGGTCGGCAGGCTCATTGGGCGCGACACCGTCCGGACCGGGTCCTGCCGGTGGCTGACGAGGCCGCCCCGGGCATTGTCGCCGCGGTCGGGCAGCGGCTCGCTGCCCTCAAGGACCGACCGGTCGGCGACCACATCGCGGCGTACGAGCAGGTCGATCGTGCATTGCAGGCCGAGCTCGCCCGGCTCGACGAGGGCTGAGCGCTGCCCCGACGGGCCCGACTGGACGCCGAGCTCGTCCGCCGTGGCCTGGCGCGCAGCCGTGAGCACGCCTCCACGCTGATCATGGGCGGGCTGGTGCGGGTCGCAGGCGCGGTGGCCAGCAAGCCTGCGACGGCTGTGGAGGCCGGCACGCCGCTGCTGGTCGACGAACCGGCCGGGGAGGCCTACGTGTCCCGCGGCGCGCACAAGCTCGCCGGTGCGCTCGACGCCTTTTCCTACGACCCTGCCGGCAAACGGGTCCTGGACGCAGGCGCGTCGACCGGCGGCTTCACCGACCTGTTGCTGCGCCGGGGCGCCACGCACGTCGTCGCGGTCGACGTCGGGTACGGCCAGCTCGCCTGGTCTCTGCAGAGTGACAGCCGGGTGACGGTGCTGGACCGGACGAACGTCCGGGCGCTCGAGCCCGAGCAGGTCGGGCCGGTCGACCTGGTGGTGGCCGACCTGTCGTTCATCCCGCTGGGCCTGGTGCTGCCCGCCCTGACGCGCTGCGCCGGGCCGGGCGGCGACCTGCTGCCGATGGTCAAGCCGCAGTTCGAGGTCGGCCGCGAGCGGCTGCCCTCGGGCGGTGTGGTGCGCGCCCCGGCGCTGCGTGCCGACGCCGTACGCACGGTCGCCGGCCAGGCGGCGGCGCTTGGACTCGGGGTGCGCGGCGTCGTGGCGAGCCCGCTGCCCGGACCGAGCGGCAACGTCGAGTACTTCCTGTGGCTGCGGGCGGGCGCACCGCCGCTCGTCGAGGCCGACCTGATGCGCGCGCTCGCTGACGGACCGCGATGAGAGGGTGAGCCGGTGACCCGCTCGGTGCTGCTCGTCGCCCACACCGGCCGCGACGAGACCGCGCAGGCCGCGCGCCGCGTCGTACGCCGCCTGCAGGAGGCCGGCGTCGAGGTGCGGGTGCTGGCCGAGGAGGCGCAGGACATCGGGCTGACCGGAGTGAAGGTCTGCGCGCTGGACAGTCGGGCGGCCGCCGGCGCCGAGGTGGTGCTGGTACTCGGCGGCGACGGCTCGATCCTGCGCTCCGCCGAGCTGGCGCGTGAGGCCGAGGTGCCGCTGCTCGGGGTCAACCTGGGCCGGGTCGGGTTCCTGGCCGCCGCCGAGTACGAAGACCTCGACGCGACCGTCGAACTGGTGCTGGACGGCGGGTTCGAGGTCGAGGAGCGGATGACCCTGGACGTCCGGGTGCTCCTCGAGGGCAGTCCGGAGCGGCACGGCTGGGCGCTGAACGAGGTCTCGGTCGAGAAGGCGGCCCGCGAGCGGATGCTCGAGATCGTCGTCGAGGTCGACGACCGCCCGCTGTCCAGATGGGGCTGCGACGGCGTCGTGGCCGCGACACCCACCGGCTCGACGGCCTACGCCTTCTCGGGCGGCGGACCGGTCGTCTGGCCGACCGTCGAGGCGCTCACGCTGGTGCCGATCAGCGCGCATGCGCTGTTCGCCCGGCCGCTGGTGGTGGCGCCAACCTCGGTGATCGCGGTCGAGGTGCTGGCGAGCGGCGCCGAGGCGGTGCTGTCCAGCGATGGCCGGCGGACCATGCCGCTGGCGCACGGCACCCGGGTGGAGGTCCGGCGCGGCCGGGTACCGGTGCTGCTTGCCCGTACCCACGCGACACCATTCACCGACACCCTGGTGCGCAAGTTCGGGCTGCCGGTAGAGGGCTGGCGCGGGGTTGCGGAGCGGCGCACCGGCTGACCGCGTCCCCGATCCTGCCCGGGGCCCGCCGTACTGTCGCCGTGTGCTGGAGGAGATGCGCATCCGCGGCCTCGGCGTCATCGACGACGCCCTGCTCGAGCTCGCCCCCGGCCTGACGGTCGTCACCGGCGAGACCGGCGCCGGCAAGACGATGGTCGTACAGGGCCTGAGTCTGCTGTTCGGGGGCCGCGCCGACGCGGGCCGGGTGCGCCCGGGCGCCGCCCGCGCCGTCGTCGAGGGGCGGCTGGCGCTGCCTGCCGACCACCCCGCGGTGACCCGGGCCCTCGACGCGGGCGGCGAGCTCGACGACGGCGTCCTGCTGGTCTCCAGGGCGGTCTCGGCCGACGGGCGCTCCCGTGCGCACCTGGGCGGTCACGGCGTGCCTGTCGGCATGCTGGCTGAGCTGTCCGAGACCCTCGTCGCGGTGCACGGCCAGAGCGACCAGCAGCGCCTGCTGCAGCCGGCCAGGCAGCGGGCGTCGCTCGACCGGTTCGGCGGCGACCCGGTCCTGCTGCTGCGCGAGCGGTTCCGGGGGCAGTGGGTGCGCTGGCGGGAGGTCCGGGCCGAGCTGGACCGGCTGACCGCCGAGGCCACGGAACGCCGGCGCGAGGCCGAGCTCCTGCGGCTCGGGCTGGCCGAGGTCGAGGCGGCGGCGCCGCAGCCCGGTGAGGACGATGGGGTACGTGCGCAGATCCGACGTCTGGACGCCGCCGACGAGCTGCTGTCGGCCGCTTCCGCGGCGTCGCAGGCGCTGACCGGCACCGACGACCCGGCGGCCGGCGACGCACTTGGCCTGCTGACCGCGGCGCGACGGGCCCTGGAGCAGGCCGCCCCCGCCGACCCGGAGCTCGGCGCCCTAGCGGCCCGGGTGGCGGAGGCCGCCTACCTCGCGGCCGACGTCGCCGGCGACATCGCGTCCTACGCGGCCTCCGTTGACGTCGACCCGGGCCAGCTGGCGGCCGCTCAGGACCGGCTCGCAGTGCTGACCGCGCTGGTCCGCCGGCACGGCGGCGACGTGGACGCCGTCCTCGTCTGGGCCGCCACGGCGTCGGGCCGGCTGCTCGAGCTCGACGGTACGGACGACCGGCGGGCCGCTCTCACCGAGCAGGACGCCGCCGTCGCCGCGTCGCTCGGCGCACTCGCCGCCGAGCTCACGGCGGCGCGTACGGCGGCGGCCACCAGGTTCGGAGCCGCCGTGACCGGTGAGCTCGCCGACCTCGCCATGCCGCACGCGCGGGTCACTGCGGCCGTCTCCTGCCGCGACGACCCCGCGGGTCTGCCCGTCGGCGACCGGGTCCTGGCCGCTGGGCCGGACGGCGTCGATGACGTCGAGCTGCTGCTCGCCCCCCACCCGGGGGCGCCGGACCGGGCGCTGCACCGGGGTGCGTCCGGCGGCGAGCTGTCCCGGGTCATGTTGGCCGTCGAGGTGGTCTTCGCCGGCGCCGACCCGGTGCCGGTGATGGTCTTCGACGAGGTCGATGCCGGGGTCGGCGGACGGGCCGCCGTGGAGGTCGGTCGCCGGCTCGCGCGGCTCGCCCGCGACCACCAGGTGCTGGTCGTCACCCACCTGCCGCAGGTCGCCGCGTTCGCCGACAGCCACCTGCTCGTGGTCAAGAGCGACGACGGCAGCGTGACGCGCAGCGGGGTCGCTCGGCTGGATGGCCCCGGCCGGGTGGCAGAACTGTCCCGGATGCTCGCGGGCCTCGACAGCGGGCTGGCCCGTGGGCACGCGGAGGAGCTACTGGCGAACGCGGGCGCGCTGGTCGCGCAGGACGCCGGCGTGCAGGACGCGGGGGCGCAGGACGCCGGCGGCAGGCTCGTGGCTCAGAACGCCGGCCGCGCGCCGTGAGCGAAGTCCTGCGCGAGCTCGGACCTGACGACCGCGAGCAGGCCTGGGCCCTCGGGACGCTGGCTTTCGGTGGGGACCCCGGAGCAGTGGCCCAGCCGCCGCCAGCCGGCTCACGGGCCTGGGGCGTGCTCGAGGGCGACCGGCTGCTCGCGAAGGCCTCGCTGCGGACGTACGACCAGTGGTGGGGAGGTCGAAGGGTCCCGATGGCGGGGGTCGCTGGCGTCGCGGTCCACCCGCTCGCCCGCGGCCGTGGGCTGGCCACCCGGCTGGTCCGCTCGCTGCTCGACCACATGCGCAGCGTCGGCCCGATCAGCGTGCTGTTTCCGACCGCACCCGGTATCTACCGGCCGCTCGGCTGGGAGCTCGTCGGGTCCCTGGACGAAACGGTGCTGCCTACCTCCGCGCTGCGGGACGCCGGGGAGCCGGGCCCGGTTGTCGTCCGCGCTGCTGAGCACGCCGACGTACCGGCGCTGGCTGCGCTGTGGGCAGCGCACGGTCGGGGGACCGACGGCCAGCTCACCCGGGTGGGCCCGAGCTTCCCGCGGGGCGCCCTGGACGTACTCCGCCACGACGTGGTCGCCCTGGCCGAGCGCGACGGCCGCGAGGTCGGCTACCTGGCCTACGACCGTGGCCGCGGCTACGGCCCGCAGTCGCAGGTCAAGGTCGCTCACCTCGTCGGCTCGGACGCTGCTTCGTCGTCTGCGCTGCTGCGATCGCTGGGTGCCTGGGACGCCGTTGCGGGGACGGTGCTGTGGCGGGGCCCGGTCGAGGAGGTCGGGCTGCTGCTGAAGGCGACGCTGCCGCCACCCGAGCGGTCGCAGCCCTGGATGCTGCGGGTGACCGATGCCCCCGGCGCCGTCGCGGCCCGCGGCTGGCCGTCGCAGCTGCGGCTGGACGCGGCCTTCACGCTGGTCGACCCCGACATCCCCGGGCACGAGGGGCCGTGGCGGCTGAGCGTCGCGGACGGGGTCGGCAGGTTGGACCGGACCGATCCGGGACCGCCCCGGCTGCACGTACGCGGGTTGGCGCTGCTGTGGTCGGGGGTTGCCGGCACCGGAATGCTGCAGCGCGTCGGGCTGCTCGAGCAGGACGTGCCCGGCCTCGACCTGCTCGGCGGCCGCACACCCTGCCTGCTCGACTACTTCTGAGCCGCGGCCGGCGCGTGGCGGCTGGACGAGGGGGGCCCGCTTCCCCTTAGAGTGGACTTCCGTGCAGCGGGTGCCCGTTCCCGCTCCGACACGGGGAGCCCCAGTGGCGCGTACCAGCTCGTCAGCCCGCGCGACCTGCCACCTGTTCGTCACCGGCGGCGTCGCCAGCTCACTCGGCAAGGGCCTGACCGCGAGCAGCCTCGGCCGGCTGCTCAAGGCCCGCGGCCTGCGGGTGACGATGCAGAAGCTGGACCCCTACCTCAACGTCGACCCCGGCACGATGAACCCGTTCCAGCACGGCGAGGTGTTCGTGACCGGTGACGGCGCGGAGACCGACCTCGACATCGGCCATTACGAGCGCTTCCTCGACGAGGACTTCGGCGCCGGCAACAACGTCACGACCGGCCAGGTCTACTCGGCGGTCATCGCCAAGGAGCGCCGCGGGGAGTACCTCGGCGACACCGTGCAGGTGATCCCGCACATCACCGACGAGATCAAGGCCCGGATCCTGGGCCTGGGCGGCGCCAGCACCGACGTGGTGATCACCGAGGTCGGCGGGACGGTCGGCGACATCGAGTCGCTGCCGTTCCTGGAGGCTGCCCGGCAGGTACGCCAGGAGGTCGGCCGGGACCGGTGCTTCTTCCTGCACGTCAGCCTGATCCCGTACATCGGTCCGAGCGGGGAGCTCAAGACCAAGCCGACGCAGCACTCGGTGCAGTCACTGCGGGCCATCGGGATCACCCCCGACGCGATCGTCTGCCGGTCCGACCGGCCGCTCACCGACGGCATCAAGCGCAAGATTGCGAACATGTGCGATGTCGACGAGGCGGCAGTCGTCAGCGCCGTGGATGCCCCGTCGATCTACGACATCCCGAAGGTGCTGCACAGCGAGGGGCTGGACGCCTATGTCGTACGCACCCTCGGGCTGCCGTTCCGGGACGTCGACTGGACCGATTGGGACCGGCTGCTGCAGCGCGTACACCGGCCTGCCAAGCAGGTCACCGTCGCACTGGTCGGCAAGTACGTCGACCTGCCGGACGCCTACCTGTCGGTCGGCGAGGCGTTGCGCGCCGGCGGCTTCGCCAACGACGCGAAGGTGACGATCCGCTGGGTGCCCAGCGACGACTGCGAGACGCCGGCCGGGGCCCGCGCCGCGCTCGAGGGGGTCGACGGCGTGCTGGTCCCCGGCGGGTTCGGGGTGCGAGGCATCGAGGGCAAGGTCGGTGCGATCACCTACGCCCGTACGCAGCGGATCCCGGTGCTCGGGTTGTGCCTGGGCCTGCAGTGCATGGTGATCGAGGTGGCCCGCAACCTGGCTGGCATCGGCAAGGCCGACAGCGCCGAGTTCGACCCTGCCACCCCCGACCCGGTCATCGCCACGATGGCCGACCAGCACGACGTCGTCGCCGGCGACCGCGACATGGGCGGCACGATGCGCCTTGGCCTGTGGGAGACCGCCCTGGTCAAGGGCTCGGTCGCCGCCCGGGCGTACGGCGAGGAGCCCGCCACCGAACGGCACCGGCACCGCTACGAGGTCAACAACGCCTACCGGCCGGCTCTGGAGGCAGCCGGGCTGGTCTTCTCCGGTACCTCCCCCGACGGCACCCTCGTCGAGATCGCCGAGCTGCCCCGCGAGGTCCACCCGTTCTTCGTCGGCACCCAGGCCCACCCGGAGTTCCGCTCCCGCCCGACCCGCGCCCACCCGCTGTTCCGGGCCTTCGTGGCCGCCGCCGTCGCGCAGGCCGAGGGCCGGATGCTGCCGCTGACGAGCTGAACCGCTCGACTAGCGTCGGGCACGTGGACCGTGAGCTGGATGTCGTGGTGTTCGGGGCGACCGGCTTCGTCGGCCGGCTCACCGCGCAGTATCTCGCCCGTGCGGCGCCGCCGGGGGCCCGGATCGGGCTGGCCGGCCGGTCCCGCGAGCGGCTCGAGGCCGTCCGGGCGTCCCTCGGTGACCGCGCCTCAGGCTGGCCGCTGCTCGTCGCGGACAGCGGCGACACCGTCGCGCTGCGAGGGCTCGCCGACCGCGCCACCGTGGTCGCCTCCACGGTCGGCCCGTACGCCCGGTACGGCATGCCGCTGGTGCTGGCCTGCGCCGCGGCCGGCACGCACTACGCCGACCTGACCGGCGAGGTGCTGTTCGTGCGGGACAGCATCGACGCCGCCCACGACGTGGCCGTCGCCAGCGGCGCGCGCATCGTGCACGCCTGCGGTTTCGACAGCGTCCCCTCCGACCTGGGCGTGCTGCTGGCAGCGGAGCGGGCCGCCGCGGACGGGGCAGGCGAGCTCACCGACACCACGCTGGTGCTGGTGTCGGCGCGCGGTGGCGTCAGCGGCGGCACCGTCGACTCGGTCCGCGGCCTGGTCGACGAGATCCGTAGCGACCGCGCCCGGCGCGCCATCGTGCTCGACCCGTACGCCCTCAGCCCGGACCGTGCGGCGGAGCCACAGCTCGGCAGCGAACGGGACAGTCTCGGGGTCGGGCGCGAGGACGGCCGGTGGACGGCGCCGTTCGTGATGGCCTCGTTCAACACCCGCATCGTCCGGCGCAGCAACGCGCTGAGCGGCTGGTCGTACGGCCGGTCCTTCCGCTACCGCGAGGTGATGGGCGTCGGCACCAGCCCGGCCGCGCCGGTGCTGGCGGCCGCGGTCGCGGCCGGGACCGCCGGGCTGCTCGCCGGGCTGGCGCTGCCCCCGACCCGGTTCCTGCTCGACCGCGTCCTGCCCGCGCCCGGCGAGGGGCCGGCGGAGCGGGCTCGGGACAGCGGCCACTTCCGTACCGAGACGACTGCGCGCACCAGCGGCGCAGGCCGCTACCGGACGACCATCGCCGCCAAGGGCGACCCGGGGTACGCCGCGACCGCCGTCATGCTCGGCGAGTCAGCGCTGGCACTGGCGCTGGACGCGGACCGGCTGCCGACGGCCGCGGGGGTGCTGACGCCCGCCACCGGCATCGGCCGACCACTCGCCGACCGGCTGACGCAGGCCGGGTTCACGGTGTCCGTGGACCGGCTAACTCACCCGGTGTAGTAACTCTCAGCCACCTGCGCGGCCTGGTTGGCCCGGCTTGATAGCCCAAAAGGGTGACTCTGCCGTCTCGGTGTCACGTCATGGCTCACGATGAGTGACGATCCACGACGACACCAACGACCGCGGCCCCCGGGGGCCGTCGAAGGAGACGCACCAGTGGCCGCAGTGCCTGCACGACCCACGACCGCTGGACGCGTCGTGACCGGCGCGCTCCGGCGGACCGCCGCAGTGCTGGGAGCCGCCTCGCTGATGCTCGCCGGCGCGCTGGGTGGGTCGCCGGCCTCGGCCGTCGGCACCGCCCAGCCGGGCGTCGTCTCCGTGAAGCCGGCCGCGGGCACGCCGCAGGTGATGGACGGCTCGGTCAACGCCATCGTCCAGGTGGGCTCCCGGATGATCGCTGCCGGGACCTTCACGACGGTCCGCCAGACCCTCACCAGCCCGGACATCGCGCGCAACCACATCTTCGCCTTCGATGCGGTGACCGGCACGATCGACCCGACCTTCGACCCCAACCTCGGCGGGGGAGCTGCCAACTCCCTGGACACCGATGGCAGCTACGTCTACGTCGGCGGCACCTTCACCAGCGTCAGCGGGCAGGCCACGACCAAGCGGCTCGCCAAGCTCACCGCGACGGGCACGCTCGTGCCGGGGCTCAAAGCCCCGAACAGCGCCGTCACCGAGGTCGTCACCCGCGGCGGCCGGCTGTTCGCGGGCGGCAACTTCACCGCCATCGGCGGCGCCCCGCGCAGCGCGCTCGCCGCCTTCGACACGGCCAGCGGCGCTCTGCTGAGCACGGTCGACGTGCCCTTCGCCGGGCAGTTCAACGGTGGGTCGACGTACATCCGGCGCTTCGACATCTCTCCGGACGGGACGAAGCTGGTGGCGATCGGCAACTTCGCGACCGTCGGGGGCGCAGCGCACCAGCAGATCGTCATGCTCGACATCCCGGCCGGAGCGCCGGCAACCGTCGCCAGCTGGAGCACCGACCGCTACGACGCCGCCCACAACCCGTACTGCGCCAAGGTGTTCGACACCTTCACACGCGACCTGGACTTCGCTCCCGACGGCTCGTACTTCGTGGTGTCGGCGACCGGCGCGTTCGCAGGTGGCGCCGGCAGCGGCACGCTGTGTGACACCACCACCCGCTGGGAGACGGCGAGCACCGGTGACGACCCGTCGTGGACCGACTACACCGGCGGCGACACGACGTACGGCGTCGCTGTGACCGGCACCGCGGTCTACGTCGGCGGCCACATGCGCTGGGAGAACAATCCCTACCAGGGCGACCAGGCTGGGCCCGGTGCGGTGGCTCGCGAGGGCATCGCCGCCCTTGACCCGGTCAACGGGCTGCCGCTGTCGTGGAACCCGGGCCGCGCCCGCGGCGTCGGCGCCCAGGCCATGTACCCGACGTCTACCGGTCTGTGGGTCGGCAGCGACACGACCCGCATCGGCGGCGTCGTGCGCAACCGCATCGCGTTCCTGCCGCTGGCCGGCGGCAAGACCCTGCCGAGCTACCCCGCACCGACGCTGCCCGGCACGGTGTTCGGCGCCCAGCGCCCGAGCGCAGCGTCGACCGGGGTGCTGTACCGGGTGCACGCCGCCGGTTCGGCCGTGCGCTCCGCCGACAGCGGGCCGGACTGGACGACCGACGCCGGCTACGTGCAGGGCGGGTCGCCGGCCGCCTGGGGCAGCACGCTGCCGACCGACGCCACCGTCCCTGCGAGCACACCCAACGCAGTGTTCGCCGACGAGCGGTACGGCGCGATGCACTGGACCTTCGACGTACCGGCCGGCAAGGCCGTCGCGCTGCGGCTGTACTTCGCCAACCAGTACGACGGCACGTCCCAGCCCGGCCAGCGGGTCTTCGACGTACGGGTCGACGGCGCCCTCGCGCTGGACCACTTCGACATCGTCAAGACCGCCGGGAACCGGACCGGAACGATGGTGTCGATCCCGGTCACCAGCGACGGGACCATCGACGTCGACTTCGACGCCGTCGTGGAGAACCCCTTGGTCAACGCGCTGGAGGTCATCGACCCGAGCATCACCAGCACGCCCACGCCGGGCGCCCTCATCCGCCGCCCGGTCGACGCCTCCGGAAGCCCGAGCGCTGCGGCCTCGACGGCCAACAGCTCGCTGGACTGGGCCCAGGTTCGCGGCGCCTTCCTGGTCGGTTCGACGCTGTACTACGGGATGGCCGACGGCGGCCTGCACGCCCGTAGCTTCACCGCCTCGTCCGGCGCCGTCGGTCCGGACCGCAACGTCGACCTGCACGACGACCCCGACGACGGCAGTCGCATCCCGTTCCACACCGCGGACCTGACCGGCGCCTTCTACGACGATGCGACGCACCGGATCTACTACACGGTGTTCGGCAGCGGAAACCTGTACTACCGGTACTTCACGCCGGAGAGCGAGGTCGTCGGCGCCCAGACCTTCCAGGCCTCGACCGGCGGCACCGACATGGGCCAGGTCAGCGGCATGACGTACGCCGGGGGCAAGGTGCTTTACGGCTCCGCCGCCGACGGCACGCTGCGCTCGGTCGACTTCACCCCGGCCGGCCTGACCGGTACACCGGTCGCGGTGAGCACCGACGGCAGCTGGACGTACGGCGCGCTGTTCGTGCCACGCAGCTGACCGGGTGACCGATGGCGGGGCCTGGCGCGCTGCTCCTCACGGGCAGCGCGTCCGGCTCGTCGTGGCGCGGCACCGGCGCCGGCACGTGACCGACTCTGGCGGGCCCACCTATTCTGGGCCCGGTGACAGAGCCCCACGCCTACGACGTCACGGCGAGCGAGACGGTCTTCACCGGCCGGGTCATCTCGGTGCGCAAGGACCGGGTCGCGATGCCCGGCGGGACCAGCAGCCAACGCGACGTCGTCGTGCACCCCGGCGCCGTCGGCGTGGTCGCGCTCGACCACGCGGGGCGGGTGCTGCTCGTCGAGCAGTACCGCCATCCGGTCGGCCGTCGCCTGGTCGAGGTACCCGCGGGGCTGCTCGACGTCGACGGCGAGTCCGGCCTCGACGCGGCCCGCCGGGAGCTCGGTGAGGAGGCCGGCGCCGGCGCCGACACCTGGCACGTCCTCGTCGACGCGCTGACCAGCCCCGGGATGACCGACGAGTCGATCCGGCTGTACCTGGCCCGCGACGTGCACCAGGTCGAGCGCGATGTACAGCAGCACGAGGAGCTCGAGATGACGGCGACCTGGGTGCCGCTCGACGACGCCGTCGACCGGGTGCTGTCCGGCGAGGTCGAGAACGCGGTGGCCTGCCTCGGCGTGCTGGCAGCGGCCGAGGCCCGCCGGCGGGGCTTCGCGGGGCTGCGGCCGGCCGACGCGCCGTGGCGGGCCCGCCCCGCCGAAGGCGGCTGAGCGGCCTGCGCCGACCTACTGCCGGGTGCGCGCGCCCTCCCACCACGGGCCGGCCACCTCGGCGAGGCTCCCGCTGTGCTGAGCCCCTCTTCACTCGTCGGCGGTGTCGTCGGCGCGGGCCTGGTGATGGCCACCGGCACCAGCGTCGTCGCCACCCTGGTCGTGCCTCGTCGCAGCCGCGACCGGCTGGGCCGGGCGCTGGACGGCGCGGTCGACGCCGTGTTCCGGGCCGCGACGCGGCGCACCCGCCGCTTCGTGGACCGCGACCGGCGCCTCGCGGGCCAGGCCCCGGCCCTGATCCTGCTGCAGCTGGCGGTCTGGCTGGTCGGCTTCGAGATCGGCTACGCACTGCTGCTGTGGCCGCTGGACAGCGTCGGGCTGGGCCACGCAGCCACGCAGGCCGGCTCCTCGCTGTTCACGCTGGGCTACTCGGCCCCCCAGGGCACCCGCACGACCATCGTCGACTACGTCGCGGCGGCCACCGGCCTGGTCGTGGTGGCCCTGCAGATCGGCTACCTGCCCACCCTCTACGGCGCCTTCAACCGCCGCGAGGTCGAGGTGACGTTGCTGACGTCGCGGGCAGGGGTGCCCGCCTGGGGTCCGGAGATCCTCGCGCGCACCCGGTACGGGTTCGGCGAGGACGACGACGGCGTGGTCATGGACGCGTTCTACCTGCAGTGGGAGCGCTGGGCGGCCGACGTCGCCGAGAGCCACACCAACTACCCGGTGCTCACCCGCTTCCGTTCCCCGTACGCGCTCTCCTCGTGGCTCGTCGGACTGGTCGCGGTGCTCGACAGCGCCGCGCTGTGGATGGCCCTGGCCCCCTCCAGCTCCCCTGCGGTCGAGTGCCGGCTGTGCCTGCGGATGGGCTTCAGCGCGCTGCAGGCGATCGGCCGGGCCGTGGGCTTGGAGGTCGACAGCGACCCCGACCCCGACGCGCCGCTCATGCTCACCGAGGCCGAGTACCTCGAGGGCGTGGCTCGCGTGGTCGCGGCCGGTTTCAAGGTGGAACGCAGCGCCGAGCGGGCCTACCCGGACTTCCGTGGCTGGCGGGCCAACTACGAAGCCGTCGCCCTCGCCCTGGCGCTGCGCACCGATGCGGTGCCGGCCCCCTGGACCGGTCCGCGCCGCACCCTGGACGCCAGTGTCGAGCCGGTACGCCCCCCCAACCGCACCCCCACCCCGTACCTCCCGAAGGAGCCCGAGGAGCCGTAGGCCCCGCCACCCACCAGGCTGGTCTGCCGCCACCGATCATGCAGACATTGCACGATCATGCGGCCCGCCAGCCGGTCACCGACACCCTGCGGTTGCCGGCCGGGCTCCTGCAGCGCCAGGACGGAGCGGTGGACGTACTGCCCGAAGGCGCAGGAACACCTACGTCCACGCCAGCACGCCAACATCCTGCGCCTGCTGCGGCTGCGCATGCGGGGCTCGTCCGCGCGCCACTCGAGGTGTTCCACGAGGCGATCTGTTCCCCGTCCGGCCGGCGCCGCTACGCTGGCGCCCGTGGAGGCTGCCGGGGCGCCGGTCGCTCGCACGGTTCAGGCCTACCTCGACCACCTGGTCGTGGAGCGCGGGCTGGCCACCAACACGCTGCTGAGCTACCGGCGGGACCTGCGCCGCTACGTCGAGCACCTCGCGGACGTGGACGACCTGGCGACTGTCCGCGAGGCCGACGTCGCGGGCTTCCTCGCTGCGCTGCGGGAGGGCTCGACCGGGCACCCGCCCCTGTCGGCGACCTCCGCCGGACGCGCGGTCGTCGCGGTCCGCGGCCTGCACCGCTTCGCCCACCGGGAGGGGCTCACCGCAGGGGATCCCGCACGACAGGTCAAGCCGCCGACCCCGGTACGCAGGCTGCCGAAGGCGCTCGCCGTCGACCAGGTCGAGCGGCTGCTCGACGCCGCCGGACCGCTGGACACGCCCGCTGGGCTCCGCGACCGGGCCTTGCTCGAGCTGCTCTACGGGACCGGTGCGCGGATCTCCGAGGCGGTCGGCCTCGCGGTGGACGATGTCGAACGCGGCGCCGGCCTGCTGCGGCTGGACGGCAAGGGTGGCAAGCAGCGGATGGTCCCGGTCGGGTCGTACGCCCAGCGCGCCGTCGAGGCCTATCTCGTCGGCGGCCGGCCCGCGCTCGCCGCACACAGCCCCGGCGACGCGTCGCTGTTCCTCAACCAGCGCGGCCGTCGGCTGTCCCGGCAGAGTGCCTGGGCGGTGCTGCGCGCCGCCGCGGGGCGGGCCCGGCTCGGGCAGCAGGTCTCCCCGCACACGCTGCGGCACTCCTTCGCGACGCACCTGCTCGACGGCGGCGCCGACATCCGGGGTGTGCAGGAGCTGCTCGGACACGCCTCGGTGACCACGACACAGGTGTACACGCTGGTCACCGTCGAGCGGCTGCGCGAGGTGTACGCGACCGCACACCCGCGCGCCCGGTGAGCCGCAGCCTGCCGCCGGCTCCCGTTAGAGTCGCCGCCGGAGCGCCACGCGGAACCGCCGCCGCGCCCGGGGCAGGGAGGGCAGCGCAAACATGTCGACCAGCGGAGCCCTCGGGCAGGGCGGCATCCCCGCGAGCCTGCTGGCTGGTGACGCCGCCGGGGTCGGACCCACCGGTCGTCCGCGCCGCGTGTTCCCTGACCCGCAGCCGCTCGAGCGGCACGGCCCGGCCCGCGTCGTCGCCCTGTGCAACCAGAAGGGCGGGGTCGGCAAGACCACGACGACCATCAACCTCGGCGCGGCGCTCGCGGAGTGCGGCCGGCGGGTGCTGCTCGTCGACCTCGACCCGCAGGGCGCGCTCTCGGTCGGTCTCGGGGTCAATCCGCTGGCCCTCGACAAGACTGTGTTCAACCTGATGATGGAGGGCGGCGTCGGCGTCGACGACGTCCTGCTCGAGACCGGGGTCGAGGGACTGGACCTGCTGCCGAGCAATATCGACCTGTCGGCCGCCGAGGTGCAGCTGGTCAACGAGGTCGCGCGCGAGCAGACCCTGCGCAGGGTGCTCAAGCCGGTCCTGCCGCACTACGACGTCGTCCTGGTCGACTGCCAGCCGAGCCTGGGCCTGCTGACCGTCAACGCCCTCACCGCCGCCGACGGCGTCATCGCGCCGCTGGAGTGCGAGTTCTTCGCGCTGCGCGGGATGGCCCTGCTCGTGCAGACCATCAGCAAGGTGCAGGAGCGGCTCAACCCGGAGCTCGAGCTCGACGGCATCCTGGCGACCATGTACGACGCCCGTACGCTGCACGGTCGCGAGGTGCTCGCCCGGGTCGTCGAGGCGTTCGGCGACAAGGTGTTCCACACCGTCATCAACCGCACCGTGCGCTTCCCCGAGACGACGGTGGCCGGCGAGCCGATCACCTCCTACGCGACGACCTCGTCGGGAGCCGCGGCCTACCGCGAGCTGGCCCGCGAGGTGCTCGCGATGAGCACCGCCCGCTGAGGTGCTGTACGCACTGGGCGACCCGCTGTCCTTCGTCCTGCTGTTGGTCGCGTTCGTGGTCAGCGTCACCCTCGCCGGCTGGTTGAGCGCTCTGGCCTGCGCCCGGGTGGGGCTTCGCGAGCCGGGCCGTGGCAGACCCGACCCGCGTCGGCAGCTGGACCCGTTCGGCGCCGTCGGCGTGGCCGTCGCCGGGATCGGCTGGGCCCGGCCGGTGGAGGCGCCGGAGCGGCGCCGCGGCGCCGGTGTCGCGCTCGCGCTGCTCACCGGCCCGCTCGTCGTCCTGGCCGTCGGGCTCGGCGCGCTGGCCGCCTTCGGGGTGACGTACGGCGTCGTGCCGGCCAGCTCACGGCTGCTGCAGAACGGCGCCGGGATGCTGCCTCCCGGCGAGGAGGCGTGGCTGCTCGGCGGGTTGATGGCGACGTACGTCGGTGCGCTGTCGGTCGTGCCACTGCCGCCGCTGCCCGGCGGTTTCGCGCTGTTCGCGGTCGCCCCGCAGAGCTCCGGCTGGCGGCGCGCCCGCTACCAGCTCGTCGAACGCAACATCGGCACGGCCGTGCTGCTCGCGCTGCTGCTGATACCGCTCGGCGGCCCGACCGCGCTGCTGCCCACGGTGCTCGACCGGGTGCTCGACCCGCTGGTGCGGGTCGTGTCGGGCGGGTGATCACGCCGGCGTTCTCCGTCCACCTCGACGGCGTGTTCGAGGGGCCGTTCGACCTGCTGCTCGGCCTGATCGCCAAGCACCAGCTCGACGTCACCGAGGTCGCGCTGAGCCAGGTCACGGATGAGTTCATCGCGCACATCCGGGCGGCGGGCACCGACTGGGACCTCGGGCAGGCGACCGAGTTCCTGGTGGTCGCCGCAACCCTGCTCGACCTCAAGGTTGCCCGGCTGCTGCCGGGCGAGGACCTGGCGGACGAGGAGGACCTCGCGCTCATCGAGGCCCGCGACCTGCTGTTCGCGCGGCTGCTGCAGTACCGCGCGTACAAGCAGGCGGCGGCGCACCTCGCCGGGCTGATGTCGACCCAGGCCACCCGCTTCCCGCGCTCGGTGCAGCTCGAGCCGCGCTTCGCCGGGCTGCTGCCCGAGGTGCTGCTCGGGCTCGGCCCGCGGGAGTTCGCGGCACTGGCTGCGCGGGCCCTGGCACCACGGGCCGAGCCGGTCGTGTCCGTCGACCACGCGCACGGCGGCACCGTCAGCGTGCGCGAGCAGACCGGACTGCTCATCGAGCGGCTCCGGCGTACCGGCGGCGGGTCGTTCCGGAGCCTGACCGCAGACTGCGACGGCACCCTGGAGGTCGTCGCCCGCTTCCTCGGACTGCTCGAGCTCTACCGGGAGGGGCTGGTGGCGTTCGACCAGGCCGAGGCGCTCAGCGAGCTGCGGGTGCGCTGGACCGGCGGGCACCGCGACCCGCTGCGGGCAGCTGGTGGCGAGTGGGACGGCGGGGACACATGACCGGGGCCGAGCCGGGTCCGCCGCTGCGGGCCGTCGTCGAGTCGGTGCTGCTGGTCACCGACGAGCCGGTGTCGGCGGTCGTGCTGGCGCAGGTCGCCGAGCGCCCGACCGTCGAGGTCCTGGACGTGCTGCGGGCGCTGGCGCGGGACTACGCCGAGCAGGGGCGCGGCTTCGAGCTGCGCGAGGTCGCCGGTGGCTGGCGGCTCTACACCCGGGCCGACTGCGCGCCCTTCGTCGAGCGGTTCGTCCTGGACGGCCAGTCGGCCCGGCTCACCCAGGCGGCCCTGGAGACGCTCGCCGTCATCGCCTACCGCCAGCCTGTGACGCGGGCCCGGGTCGGCGCCGTACGCGGTGTCAACGTCGACGGAGTCGTGCGGACGCTGATGTCCCGCGGGCTGGTCGTGGAGGCCGGTACCGACGATGACAGCACCGCCACGCTGTACCGTACGACCGGCCTGCTCCTCGAGCGGCTCGGCCTGGCCTCGCTCGACGAACTGCCGTCGCTGGCTCCGTTCCTGCCCGACCTCGGCGAGCTCGACACCGACTCGCCGTCCTCCTGACGTCTGCGAGCCCACTGCCATGACCGACCCTGCCGACGAGGGCATCCGGCTGCAGAAGGTGCTGGCCGGTGCCGGGCTGGGCTCCCGGCGGGCCTGCGAGGTGCTGATCGGTGAGGGCCGGGTGTCGGTCGACGGCGAGCCGGTTCGCGAGCAGGGCATGCGCGTCGACCCCGAGACCGCGGTCATCAAGGTCGATGGCATGCGCATCACCACCTCCAGCAGCTCGGTCTACCTGGCGCTGAACAAGCCCAAAGGCATGGTCAGCGCGATGAGCGACCCGGAGGGCCGCCCGACCGTCGGCGACCTGGTCCAGGGTCGCAAGGAGCGGCTGTTCCACGTCGGGCGGCTGGACGCCGACACCGAGGGCCTGCTGCTGCTCACCAACGACGGCGAGCTGGCGCAGCGCCTGACGCACCCGTCGTACGAGGTGCCGAAGACCTACCTGGCCGAGCTGCTCGGCCCGCTGCCGCGCGACGTCGGCCGGCAGCTGCGGGCCGGCGTCGAGCTCGAGGACGGTATGGCACGGGTCGACTCCTTCAAGCTGGTCGACTCCGCGGCCAACCGGGTGCTCGTCGAGATCGTCCTGCACGAGGGCCGCAAGCACATCGTGCGCCGGATGCTCGAGCAGGTCGGGCACCCCGTGCAGCGCCTGGTACGCACCGCCGTCGGGCCCGTGCAGCTCGGCTCGCAGAAGTCCGGCCGGCTGCGCCCGCTCACCCGCCAGGAGCTCGGCGCGCTGTACGAGCTCGTCGGGCTCTGACCCGGTGGCGCTGCGGGCGGTGCGGGGTGCCATCACAGTCGACCGTGACGAGCGCGAGCTGCTCCTGGAGGCCTGCAGCGCGCTGGTGCGCGAGGTCTTGGTGCGCAACTCCCTCGCGACCGACGACCTGGTCAGCATCTTCTTCACCGCGACGCCGGACCTGGTCTCGGAGTTTCCGGCGTACGCCGCCAGGCAGATGGGCCTCGTCGACGTCCCGCTGCTGTGCGCGAGCGAGATCGCCGTGCCCGGGGCGATGCCGCGGGTGCTGCGGCTGCTCGCGCACGTCGACACCGATCTGCCGCGCAGCGAGGTACGGCACGTCTACCTGCGGGGAGCCGCGGCCCTGCGTACCGACCTGAAGCAGTGAGCCGTGCGGATCTGCTCGTCGTCGGCACCGGGCTGATCGGCACCTCGCTCGGCCTGGCCCTGCACGGGCGCGCCGACGTGCTGCTCACCGACACCGACCCGGCCGCCCTGGCCACCGCCGTCGCCCGCGGCGCCGGGCGCGCGTGGGACGGCGCAGGGGCCGCGCGGGTCGCCGTGGTGTGCACGCCGCCGGTCGCCGTCGCCGGGCAGGTGCTGCGGCTGCAGGGCGTCGTGCGTACGGCCACCCACGTGTCGTCGGTGCAGGCCCCGGTGCAGGCAGCGCTCGCCGCGGCCGGCTGCGATCTGCAGGCCGTCTGCGGCAGCCACCCGATGGCCGGGCGCGAGCGCAGCGGCCCGGACGCCGCGGTCGCGACCCTGTTCGCCGGCCGCCCATGGGTGCTGTGCCCGGGCCCGGCGACCTCCGCCCTCGCACTCGCCGATGTCGAAGCCCTGGTGACGATGACCGGAGCGACTCCGGTACGGCTGTCCCCTGAGCGCCACGACGCCGCGGTGGCACTGGTCAGCCACCTGCCGCAGGTCGCCGCGAGCGCGCTGGCCGCGCAGCTGCTGCGCGGCTCGCTGGACGCCACCTCGCTCGCCGGACCCGGCCTGCAGGACGCGACCCGGATCGCCGCCAGCGACCCCGAGCTGTGGCGCGAGGTGCTGCGGCTCAACAGCAGCGATGTGGCGCCGCTCGTCCGGGCGCTGTCCGACGACCTCGGCGCGGTCGCGGACGCCTTGGACGCGGGCGACGACGGGCCGGTACTGGCCCTGCTGGCCCGCGGGGCACAGGGCCGCGCGCTCGTGCCGGTCAAGCGCGGCGAGCGCGACGCGGCCTTCACCGCCGTCGCCGTGTCCGTCCCCGACACCCCCGGCCGGCTCGCCGACCTGCTGGTCACGGCCGGCGCGGCCGGCGTCAACGTGGAGGACGTCCGCGTCGACCACGTGCCCGGCAGCCCCCGCGGCGTGATCGAGCTGTCGGTACGCGGATCTGCCCGCGGTGACCTGGTGCGGGCGCTGCGTGCCGGCGGCTGGGAGGTTCTCGGTGGCGGCTAGGCTCCCCGGTCCGTGATCCGGCAGTGGGGGGACCAGTGAGCATGGACGACCCGGGCCGCCGCACCGTCGCTCTCGACGGGCCGTCCGGGTCCGGAAAGAGCACCGTCGCCAGGGGAGTAGCGGCCGCCCTGGGCTGGCGGTACGTCGACACCGGCGCGACCTACCGGGCGGCGACCCTGGCTGTCCTGCGCGCCGGCACCGACCTCGCCGACCCGTCGGCTGTCGTCGCGGTGGTCGGGGCCCTGGTGGCGAGGGACGGGCTGACGATGTCGACCGACCCGGGCGCCCCGGCCGTCACCCTGGACGGCGAGGACGTCGCAGCCGCCATCCGGACCCCCGAGGTCACCGCAGCGGTCAGTGCCGTGAGCGCCGTACCCGAGGTGCGCCGTGCGCTCGTCGCGCTGCAGCGCGCGCTGATGGGCAGCGGCGGCGCGGTCGCCGAGGGCCGCGACGTCGGGTCGGTCGTCGCCCCGCGAGCGGCGGTGAAGGTCTACCTCGACGCCGACCCGTCGGTGCGCGCGAGCCGGCGGGCCGCCGACGCCGACGCCGGGGTCGCCAAAGGGCGCCCGGACCTTGTTGCGGCGGTCGCCGCCGACCTGGCGCGTCGCGATGCCTACGACAGCAGCCGCATCGCCAGCCCGCTCGCGGCTGCCCCCGACGCGGTGCACCTGGACGCCAGTGCGCTCACGGTGCAGCAGGTCGTCGACGGCGTCCTCGCGCTGGCCCGCGACGCCGGCCTGACCGGGCCGTGACCGATTCGGTCGGACCCGATGCCGGCAGCCCCGCCCGCGGGGCGCCCACGGCCCGTCGCCGCGCGACCGGCGCCCCCAAGCCGGCGCTCGTCGTGGCCTGCCGCTGGCTCGGTCGACGGGTCGCGGGCGCGCTGTTCCGGCTCGAGGTCACCGGTGCCGGGCACGTGCCCCGGACCGGCCCGGTGCTGCTGGCTGGCAACCACACCGGCTTCGTCGACGGGCCGCTGGTGTTCCTGGTGGCACCCCGCCGCGCGGCCCTGCTGGCCAAGTCCGAGATCTTCGTCGGCGCCGGCTCGCGACTGTTCGGCTGGCTCGGTCTGATCCCGGTGCACCGCGGCCGAGCCGATCGCGACGCGCTGCGGGCCGGGCTCGCCGTGCTTCAGGCCGGCGGGGCGCTCGGGGTCTTCCCGGAGGGCACCCGCGGCACCGGCGCGTTGGAGCAGGTCAACGACGGGCTGGCCTACCTGGCGCTGCGGTCGGGGGCGCGGGTCGTCCCGATCGCCGTCCTGGGCACCGCGCACGCCTGGCCGCGCGGACCGAAGGTGCCGCGCAGCCGTACCCGCGTCCGGGTCGTGTTCGGTGCGCCGGTGACGGTCGTGGCCCAGGGCGACCCGCGCTCGCGACGTACCGTTGCTGCAGCGGCCGAGCAGCTGCGGGTCGCGCTGGTGGCCCATCTGCGGACCACCCAGGAGGAGGCGTCGTGAACGAGGGGGAGCCGGGCGAGGGCGAGGGCCTGGCCCCGCAACCCGTCCTGGCCGTGGTCGGTCGGCCCAACGTCGGCAAGTCGACGCTGGTCAACCGCCTCATCGGTCGCCGTGAGGCGGTCGTCGAGGACATCCCCGGCGTCACCCGCGACCGCGTGATGTACGACGCCCAGTGGCGTGGGCGCCGCTTCACCGTCGTCGACACCGGTGGCTGGGACGCCGGCGCGCAGGGCCTCGCGCTCGCGGTCAGCGCGCAGGCCGAGGTCGCGATCGCCGCCGCCGACGCCGTGCTGTTCGTCGTCGACACCGTGGTCGGCGCGACCGACGCCGACGAGGCCGTCGTCAAGGTGCTGCGGCGCTCGAAGAAGCCGGTGGTCCTCGCGGCCAACAAGGTCGACGACGAGCGGGCCGAGTCCGACGCGGCCGCGCTGTGGTCGCTTGGGCTGGGGGAGCCGTACGTCGTCAGCGCCCTGCACGGCCGGGGGAGCGGTGACCTGCTCGACGCGATCCTCGACGCGCTGCCTGAGGCGCCGGCCGACGCCGACGCGGCCGAGGGCGGCCCGCGCCGGGTGGCGCTGCTCGGCCGGCCCAACGTCGGGAAGTCCAGCCTGCTCAACCGGTTGTCCGGGGAGGAGCGCGTCCTGGTCGACGCGGTCGCCGGCACCACCCGCGACCCGGTCGACTCGCTCGTCGAGGTGGACGGCGAGGTCTGGAAGTTCGTCGACACCGCGGGCCTTCGCCGGCGGGTCTCGCACGCGTCCGGCTCGGAGTACTACTCCTCCCTTCGTACGCATGCAGCGCTGGAGGCCGCCGAGGTCGCGGTCGTCCTGCTCGACGCGCACGAGGTCCTGTCTGAGCAGGACCAGCGCATCATCGCGATGGCGGTGGAGGCCGGGCGCGCCCTGGTCGTGGCGTTCAACAAGTGGGACCTGGTCGACGAGGACCGCCGCGACGTCCTGGCGAAGGAGATCGACCGCGACCTCGCGCGGATCGCATGGGCCCCGCGGGTCAACGTGAGCGCCCTGACCGGCCGTGCGGTCGACAAGCTTGCGCCGGCGATGCGTACCGCCCTGGCCGGCTGGGAGACCCGCATCTCGACCGGTCGGCTGAACAGCTGGATCGCCGACGTCATCGCCGAGACCCCGCCGCCGGTACGCAGCGGCAAGCAGCCCAAGGTGCTGTTCGCGACCCAGGCCGGCACCCGGCCACCGCGGTTCGTGCTGTTCACCAGCGGGTTCCTCGAGGCCGGCTACCGTCGCTTCATCGAGCGCAAGCTCCGCGAAGACTTCGGCTTCGCCGGTACGCCGATCGAGGTCAGCGTCAAGGTGCGCGAGAAGCGCGGCAAGTAAGCCCGGGCTTCGCTGCTAGGGTTGGACCGTCACGGGCTGTGGCGCAGCTTGGTAGCGCACTTGACTGGGGGTCAAGGGGCCGCAGGTTCAAATCCTGTCAGCCCGACGGAGAACGTCCAGGTCAGAGATGTCGCCACCGGAACCGGTACAACGCCCCTGTGCTGTGGGCAACAACTGGACCGCGAGAGCGCTCGGCGGCGTCGCTTCGCCGTTGTACGCGTAGACGGCCGGTGTCACCCGGATATCGCTGCGACCCAAACTGTCCGCGATCACCTGCAGATGCACGCCCTGGGCCA
>JBKJQN010000087.1:0-3538 GCA_046593925.1 Mycobacteriales bacterium | reverse complement strand
AGTGTCGTCTTGCCGGCCTGCGTGCCGCCCGAAACGATGATGTTGAGCCCAGCAATGATCGCGGCCTCGAGGAACCGACGGGCCTGCGGCGTCAGCGTGCCGAGCCCTACCAGCTCCTCGAGCGTGCCAGCCGACAGCAGGAACTTGCGGATGTTGACCGACCAGTGCTGACGGGTGATGTCGGGGATCACGACGTGCAGCCGGGAGCCGTCGGGGAGCATCGCGTCGACGAACGGCGTCGACAGATCGACCCGCCGGCCGGTGGTCTTGAGCATCTTCTCCACCAGGTCCCGGACCTGACCCTCGGACAGGATCGTGGTGGTGAGCTCCGAACGGCCCTGCCGGGCGATGAAGACCCGGCCCGGCTGGTTGATCCAAATTTCCTCGACCGAGGGATCGTCGAGATGGCGCTGCAGGGGCCCGTATCCGGCCACCGCGTCGTACACCGACCGCGCCGCCGTCGCGACGTCCGACAGTGGCGTCAGCGACGACGTCAGGGTCCGTTCGTCGTAGTCGGCGACCACCTCATCGACGAGCCGGCGCACCGCCGACCGGTCGGCCACCGGGTCAAGGCCGCGGCGCCGCACCAGCTCGCGGACCTCCGCCTCCACGGTGTCGACCGCGCCCAGCCCCACCCCGCCACCCCCTCGCCGCCCGAACCCGGACTCGACCCGCCGTCCGTGCGGACCATAGGAGCGGGAGGGGAGCCTGCACCCCCACCAGCCGGATCTGTGGACAACGGACCGGGTGAATGACTGCCTGTGCCACCCCGGAGACAGCGCGTACTGGCCCGGAAAGGTACGACGGCGTCGTCCGCACCCGGTCCAGGCGTTTGTCCGCTGTTGCAGTAGCCGTCTGATGTTCTGCCATCAGCCCGAGGACGACGCGCCGGTACGTGGTGGTGAGGTCTGCCTGCGCCCGGTGACTCGTGGACCTTGCTGGTCGGTGCGCCGGGTACCGCCAGTGGCCTGCCCGTCACGGCTCCGTCGACGAGTCGGGGCAGTGCCCCGCTCGACGCGCAGGCGCCGGAGCCGCGTCAAGGCGCAGTCTTGCTCTGGGAGCAGGTGGGGCTGGGGACGGGGTCGAACGCAGGCGGTAGAGGGGCCGGTCCTGCTCCACCGCGCGCGGGCGGGTGGCCCACAGGACCGTCAGGACGCTGCCCATCAGCAGGTACGGCAGGACGGAGGCGCCGTCGGACAGGTACTGCGCGCCGAAGCTGCTCAGGTCCCAGAGGGCATGTACGGCGATGAAGGGCAGCAGGCGGCGGCGACGCCGGTAGAGCAGGACGCTCACCACGGCCCAGCCGACGAGGGGCAGCACCTCCAGGCCGTAGTACAGGTGGTAGGACACCCGTACGCTGGCCGCCAGCAGCAGCACGCCGCCGGGCGTCCAGCCGCGCTGCTCGAGCCGGTGGACCAGGAAGCCCAGGACGACGACCTCCTCGACCACTCCGGCCACGACCGCGCTCACCAGCAGGGGCAGCAGGTACACCGCCTCCGGCGGGGTCGTGACGCCGCCCCCGCCGCCGATGTCGAGGGCCGACAGGACGGCGCCCCCGACCAGGAACGGCACGAGGTAGGCCAGGAACCACAGCTTGCCGGCGACCGCCAGGTCGCGGCGCACCCGGCGCCGGTCGAGCCCGAGCGCCGCGAGCCCGCCGCCGGAGACCATGAGCAGGTACGCCACCAGCACCGCGCCGACGACGTCGAGCACGACGAACGGCACGTCGAGCAGCGCTGACACGACCGCGTGCCCCGGCAGCTCGACGGCGACATACCCGCCGTGGGAGCCGCCGTCGCCCAAGGCGTCGGTCACCAGCGACGCCACCGCCGACAGCGTCGCCACCCCCGGAAAGACCGCCAGGACGAGCAGCAGCTCCAGCCCGGGCGGGCGCCGGTCGCGCGCCACGGCCGCGCGCTGGCGTTCGTCGGGCTGGGCACCGCGCCACCCCAGCAACCGCGCCCAGAAGCCGCGCCCGGCGCGGGACGGCGGCCCGGCCCACGCCGACGGCGAGCCGATCGGCGGCGTGTCCGGGTCGGGCGCCGCCGCTGCGGCCAGGCCCTCTGAGTAGGTCACCTGCAGGTCGTCGTCCGCGCACCCCCGCGACTGGAGCGCCGTCCGAGTGACTCCAGGGGCCCTCAGGCCAAGGGAGCGGGGTGCACCCGACCGGGCTCGCCGGCGGTCTCAGTTCGCCCCCCGGGTGCATCACACTGCGACGACGACGACCCGGCGGCCCGGCTGGCACAGGTCGACGCGCTCGCCGTCGACGGGTACGCCTGCCTGCGGGTGCTTGCCGAACGGCAGCTGGCCAGGGCGGTCTCGCAGGCCGGGGAGCCGCTCGCGACGGTCCTCGGGCGGGACCTGGCCGAGACCGCCGACGGGGTGTTCCTGATCGCCCGGCGGGTTGCCCCGGACGGGTGATCAGCACCGTCGATCCGCGGGCCCGGCACGGGCGCACAAGCTCCGCGCACGGCTTCGACGGCTACAAGGCCCACGTCGGGATCGACCCGGACAGCGAGATCATCACCGCGACGACCGTCACCGCGGGGCAACGTCAGTGACGACGGTGCCGCCCGCGCGCTGCTCGCCGACGACTTGCCCGCCGACGACCTGCCCGCCGCCGAGCCCGCTGCCGGTGTTGCCCAGCCCGCGGGTGCTGCCCAGCGCGCCGGTACCACCGGTACCGGCGACCTGCCGCAACGTCGTGCCCGGCGCGCCATCCTGCCCGCACGGCCGGCTCACGGGGCGGAACGAGCGGGTGACGGCGCCCAGTGCGCGGATCAGGTCGGGCATGCAGTCCTCGCCGTGCTCGAGGGGAACATCCGCGGGATCTAGCCCGGGTGCCCCACGGACCGGCCCACGGGCTCACCGACCGCCTCTCCGACGGGAGGTGGCCCCTCGGCCTCCAGCAGCACCGACTCCCGCTCGTCGAACAGCCGCGAGCGGATCAGGAAGCGCACCCCCCGCGGCGCCTCGACCGAGAAGCCGCTCCCCCGGCCCGGCACGACGTCCACGGTCAGGTGGGTGTGCTTCCAGTACTCGAACTGCGGACCGCTCATGTAGAACGGCACCCCCGCGACCCAGCCGAGGTGGACGTCGCGCGAGCCGACCCGGAACTCCCCGCGGGGAAAGCACATCGGGCTCGACCCGTCGCAGCAGCCGCCGCTCTGGTGGAACATCAGCGGTCCGTGCTCCTCGGCGAGCGAGGCGAGCAGCTCCAGGGCGGGGGCGGTGGCGGTCACGCGCTCGAGCGGCACGGTGGTCCTTTCGGGAGGCGAGACGGGCGTCGGGCGGTACGACGCGGCGCCGGGAGTCAGTCCTCCGGCGCCGCGTCGCAGGCGTGACTAGAAGAAGCCCAGCTTGTTCGGGTTGTAGCTCACCAGCAGGTTCTTGGTCTGCTGGTAGTGGTCGAGCATCATCTTGTGGTTCTCGCGGCCGATGCCGGACTGCTTGTAGCCGCCGAACGCCGCGTGGGCGGGGTACTGGTGGTAGCAGTTCGTCCAGACCCGGCCTGCCTTGATTCCGCGGCCCATCCGGT
>JBKJQN010000097.1:0-140160 GCA_046593925.1 Mycobacteriales bacterium | reverse complement strand
GTGGTCGCCGCGGGCCCGCGCGTGCATCGCATCCTGCGGATAACGGGGCTCACGACACTGCTCGACCCCTAGCTGGCTCTCGTCGTCCCGTAGCTGGCTCTGGTCGACCTGTCACTTGCGCTGGCCGACCGGTACGGCGGAGCTTGGCCGACCGGTAGCTGCCGCCGCCCGGCCAAGCTCCGCCGCGGCCTGCAGCACGGCGGGTGCGTGGAGCCGCCCGGGGGAGCGGGTGAGCCGCTCCAGCGGACCGGACACGCTGACCGCCGCGATCACGCTGCAGCCGTTTCCTGGCACCGGCGCCGAGACCGAAGCCACCCCCTGCTCGCGTTCGGCGAGCGAGTGCGCCCAGCCGCGGCGGCGGACCTCGGCCAACACCCGGGGCCCGAATGCCGCCCCGGCGAGCAGCGGGTCGTCGGGCGAGAAGGCGAGCAGCACCTGCGCGGCAGAGCCGGCGGTCAGCGGCAGCAGCGTCCCGACGGGCACGGTGTCGCGTAGCCCGCTGCGGCGCTCGGCCGCGGCCACACACAGCCGCGATGACCCTTGCCGGCGGTAGAGCTGAGCGCTCTCGCCCGTGGCGTCGCGCAGCCGGTCGAGCACGGGCTGGGCCAGGTCCAGGAGAACGTCGCCCGACCCGGCGCCGACGAGTTCACCGAGCCGCGGTCCCAGGCGCCAGCGCCCCGAGATGTCACGACCAAGCAGGCGGTGGACCTCCAGCGCCACCGCCAGCCGATGGGTGGTCGCCCGGGACAGCCCGGTGTGCTCGGTGAGCGCGGCGAGGGTGTCTGCGCCCGCTTCGACGGCGCCGAGGACCGCCAGGGCCTTGTCAAGGACGCCAACTCCGCTAGTCTGTTCCACGGGATGACATTGCCATCCCATCAGGTGAGATGCAAGGAGGACGGCCGATGACTCGGACGCTGGCGGAGAAGGTCTGGGACAGCCACGTCGTCCGGCAGGCGCCGGGCGAGCCCGACCTGCTCTACATCGATCTGCACCTCGTGCACGAGGTGACCAGTCCGCAGGCCTTCGACGGGCTGCGGCTGGCAGGGCGGGGCGTGCGCCGCCCCGACCTCACCCTCGCCACGGAGGACCACAACGTCCCCACCGACACCGCGCTGGTCATCACCGATCCGGTCAGCCGCACCCAGGTCGAGACCCTGCGCCGCAACTGCGCGGAGTTCGGCGTACGGCTGCTGCCGATGGGCGACGCGGGCCAGGGGATCGTGCACGTCATCGGGCCGCAGCTGGGAGTCACACAGCCCGGCATGACGATCGTCTGTGGCGACAGCCATACGAGCACGCACGGTGCGTTCGGCGCGCTGGCCTTCGGGATCGGGACCAGCGAGGTCGAGCACGTGCTTGCCACCCAGACGCTCCCGCTGCCGCGCCCGCTGACGATGGCCGTCACGGTCCAGGGCCGCCTGCAGCCCGGCGTCACCGCCAAGGACCTGGTGCTGGCGCTGATCACCCAGGTCGGCACCGGCGGGGGGCAGGGCTACCTCGTCGAGTACCGCGGTGAGGCGGTCGAGGCGCTGTCGATGGAAGGCCGCATGACGGTTTGCAACATGAGCATCGAGTGGGGCGCGCGGGCCGGCATGGTGACCCCGGACGCCACGACGTACGCCTACCTGAAGGGCCGCCCGCACGCTCCGCAGGGCGCCGACTGGGACGCCGCTGTCGCGGAGTGGGACACGCTGCGCACCGACCCCGGTGCCGAGTTCGACGCCGAGGTCTTCCTGGACGCGTCGGCCGTCACGCCGTTCGTCACCTGGGGCACCAACCCGGGCCAGGGTGTCTCGCTCGGCGGCGTGGTGCCCGATCCGCAGGCCCTGCCGGCCGGCAACGAGCGCGACTCCGCCGAGCGGGCGCTGGCGTACATGGGGCTGACGGCGGGGACCCGGATGCGGGACGTCGCTGTCGACACGGTGTTCCTCGGCTCCTGTACCAACGGCCGGATGGAGGACCTGCGCGCCGCGGCCGCGGTCGTCAAGGGCCACCGCGTCGCGGCAGGCGTGCGCGCGATGGTCGTACCGGGCTCGATGCTGGTGAAGCGGCAGGCGGAGCAGGAGGGGCTCGACGTCGTCTTCCGCGACGCCGGGTTCGACTGGCGCAACGCCGGCTGCTCGATGTGTCTGGGCATGAACCCGGACACCCTCTCGCCGGGCGAGCGCAGCGCCTCGACGTCCAATCGCAATTTCGAGGGGCGGCAGGGCCGCGGTGGCCGTACGCACCTTGTCAGCCCGGAGGTCGCCGCCGCGACAGCGCTCACCGGCCGCCTGACGGCGCCGGCCGACCTGCAGGAGGTCTGACATGGACGCCTTCACCACCCACACCGGGACTGCGGCCCCACTGCGCCGCAGTGACGTCGACACCGACCAGATCATCCCGAGCGACTGGCTCAAGCGGGTCGAGCGCACGGGCTTCGGTGCCGGCCTGTTCAGCGAGTGGCGCGAGGACCCCGACTTCGTGCTGCACCGGCACCCGGGGGCGAGCGTGCTCGTGGCGGGGGAGAACTTCGGGACGGGCTCGTCCCGCGAGCACGCTGTCTGGGCGCTGCAGGACTTCGGCTTCCGGGCGGTCGTCAGCTCGCGGTTCGCCGACATCTTCCGTGGCAACGCGCTCAAGGGTGGCCTGCTCCCGGTCCAGCTGCCGGCTGACGCCGTCGACCGGCTGATGACCATGGTCGAGGCCGACCCGGCGACCCTGGTGACCGTGGACCTGCAGGCCCGCGAGCTGCGCGCCGGCGCCGGGCCGGACCCGCTCGTGGCGGCGTTCCCCATGGACGACTTCACCCGCTGGCGGCTGCTCGAGGGGCTGGACGACATCGGCCTCACGCTCACGCACGACGCCGACATCACGGCGTACGAGGGCCGCCGGCCGGCCCACAAGCCGGTCGCCGTCCTGCCGTCTTGAGTGAGCAGGAGCAGGCGGCCGAGCTCGCGGTCCGGCTCAAGGCGGCGCACGCCCGGGTCCGTCGTCTCGACGTCAACGGCGAGGCCAAAGCCCGTGTCACCCGCCGGCTTCTTGCGCTGACCGACGCCAGCAAGCACGACGTCGGGCGCGCATCGGCCAGGCTCGACGTTCTGCTGTCCGACCTCGATGCAGGGCGGCTGCCGACAGATTTGTAGCGGCGACACACCGCCTCGGGGCCGAGGTGCCGTCCTACGGGCCCCCATCGCCATACCTTCCGGAATCACAAGAGGCACACCGCCTCGACTCCGGGGAGGCCACGTGAACAAGTCCGAGCTGATCGACGCCATCACCGACAAGGTCGGTGACAAGAAGACCGCCGCCGCAGCGGTCGAGGCGGTCATCGAGACGGTGCAGCGGGCGGTGTCCGCAGGGGAGCGGGTCGCCATCTCCGGCTTCGGTGTGTTTGAGCGCATCGACCGGGCGGCCCGCACCGCCCGCAACCCGGCGACTGGGGCGCCGGTCGAGCTGGGCGAGACCTCCGTGCCAAAGTTCCGGGCGGGCCAAGGCTTCAAGGATGTCGTGAGCGGAGCGAAGAAGCTCGACCGCGCCGCCAAGGCCGGCGCCAGGGCCGCGGGTGAGGGACTTCGCTCCGTTGCGGAAGCGACCGGCCTCGTTGCGGCTCCTCCCGCCAAGGCTGTCCGCGCCGCCGGCGGGGCGGCGGCGGGGAAGACCGCGAAGGCACCCGCGAAGGCTGCGCCTGCGGCGAAGGCGGCTGCGGCGAAGGCACCCGCGAAGCCTGCGGTCGCCGCGAAGGCACCCGCAAAGGCGCCTGCGGCGAAGGCACCCGCCAAGGCCGCGAAGGCTGCGTCTGCCGCGAAGGCACCCGCCAAGGCTGCGTCTGCCGCGAAGGCACCCGCGAAGGCTGCGTCTGCCGCGAAGGGACCCGCGAAAACTCGCTGACCAGGTCAGGCTGCACGCCCGGTGATGGCTGGTCGCCGATCTCTGCCCCTCCCCCGCCTGGGCGTGACGGGTGAAAGGGACGCGGCGTCCGGTCCATGGGCCTGCGGCTGCTCGTCTCCCGACGCTCGGCCGCAACGGCCGAGTCGACCCCGAAGACGGTGGCGACAGAGCGGCCGCTCGCCGCGCGTTCCCGCCCGCGATCATGCAGGAATTGGGCGATCATGGGGAAATAGTTGTTGGTTGAGCGTGGGCCGCGACAACTTCTGCATGATCGCGCCCCACGACGCGCGGGGCCGCGAAGCAGGCGGGCGGGTCGCGGGCGGTGGCTGGGGCGGGCGGGTCGCGCAGAATCCTGATCGACGGCCCGTCAGGCCGGTGGAAGGTGGTCGGCGTCGACGAGGGCGCCGTGCAGAAAGCTCAGCGCCCAGACCGATCCTTTCCGGGCCGGCGCGGCACCGACGTCCACGGCGGTGCCGGCGGCCAGTGCGCGCAGCAGGCCGGGTAGCGCGCCGCCCTGGGTGCAGACAACCGTGCAGGCGCCAGCATCGCCGCCGAGCGACCGCAGGCGGCTGACCGCGGCGGCGGGCTGCTCGGCCCAGCCCTGCTCGCCGATAGCCGGCTCGACCTCGACGGTGAGCCCGCACGCCTCGGCGAGCGGCCGCACGGTGTCCACGCAGCGCAGCGGCGGAGCGCTCAGGACCCGCCCGGGCCCGTAGCGAACCAGGAGCCTCGCAAGGGCGTCGGCCTGCCGGCGGCCGGGGTCGTCCAGCGGACGGTCCAGATCGTCTCCGGGCCACGCAGCACGGTCGCCGGCCGAGCTGTGCCGCACCAGCAGGACCGTGCTGGTGTGCAGCCCCTCGGCAAGCAGCAGTCGCAGCGGCGAGACGTCACGACCGGCGGTCAGCAGTGCCTCGGCGGGACCCGGCGCCAGCCAGCGCAGCTCGTCCACCTCCGGGCCAGCCACAAAGCGCCCCGACCTGGCCTGCATCGCCCACCAGCGCACGACCTTGTCCCGCTCGACGCCGTCCTGCAGCACGCGATAGGCGCTGCTGCCGAGCGTACGGCCGGGGACGGCGTCGAAGCCGGTCTCTTCCCGCACCTCACGCAGAGCGCCCTGCAGCTGGCCCTCACCGGGCTCGAGCTTGCCCTTGGGGAGCGACCAGTCGTCGTAGCGCGGTCGGTGGACGACGGCTACCTCGATCCCGTCATCCGACGGCCGCCACAGCACCCCGCCCGCGGCGAGGACCGGAACCGCCACCTAGCCGTGGGGCCGTTCGCTGGCCCGTCGCACCAGCTCGGCCTGCAGATCCTGAGCGGGCCTGCCCGGCTCCGGCAGCCGCGTCCAGCAACCGTCGCTCTGCAGCTCCCAGCGCACGATGTCGTCGGCCATCGCCCGCTCGAGCAGCTGCTGGATCTCAGCCTGCACCGTCGGGTCCTTGACCCGAACCAGGGTCTCGACCCGCCGGTCGAGGTTGCGGTGCATGAGATCGGCGCTGCCGAGCCACTGCTCGAGCGGGTCCTGCGTACGGGCCGGTGTGCCGAAGACCATCACCCGGGAGTGCTCGAGGAACCGCCCGACGATACTGCGGACGGTGATCGTGTCGGACAGCCCTGGGACGCCGGGCCGCAAGGCGCAGATGCCGCGGACCAGCAGCCGGACCGGCACCTGGTCGCGGCTCGCCCGGTAGAGCGCGTCGATGACCTGTTCGTCGACCACGCTGTTGGCCTTGACCAGCACGCCAGACGGCCGGCCGGCACGAGCGTGTGCGGCCTCGCGCTCGATGCGCTCGACGAGGCCGGCCCGGACGCCGTGCGGAGCGACCATCAGGGTGCGGTACTCGGTCTGTCGGCTGTAGCCGGTGAGGGTGTTGAACAGGTCGGTGAGGTCGGCGCCGATCTCGGGGTCGGCTGTGAGCAGCCCGAAGTCCTCATAGATACGGGCCGTCTTGGGGTTGTAGTTGCCGGTGCCGATATGCGCATAGCGCCGGAGCTGGCCCTTCTCCTGTCGTACGACCAGGCAGGTCTTGCAGTGCGTTTTGAGCCCCATCAGCCCGTACACGACGTGGCAGCCGGCCTTTTCCAGCGCTCTCGCCCACCGGATGTTGGCCTGCTCGTCGAAGCGGGCGGTGATCTCGACGAGTACCACGACCTGCTTGCCCGCCTCGGCGGCGTCGATCAGCGCATCGACGATCGGTGAGTCACCCGAGGTGCGATAGAGCGTCTGCTTGATGGCCAGGACCTGCGGGTCGGCGGCGGCCTGCTCGACGAAGCGCTGCACGGAGGTCGAGAACGAGTCGTACGGATGGTGCACCAGCACATCGCCCTCGCGCAGGGCGGCGAACACGTCGGTGGCCTTCTCGCCCTCGGCGAGCCGCGGGTGCGTCGCCGGGACGTGCGCGTCGTCCTTGAGCTCGGGCCGGTCCACGCCGTACAGCTGCCACAGCGAGGCCAGGTCCAGCAGGCCGGGTACCCGCACGACGTCGTCGTCGGTGATCTCCAGCTCGCGGACCAGCAGGTCGAGCACGTGCGGGTCCATCCGCTCGCCGACCTCGAGCCGGACCGCCGGGCCGAACCGCCGGCGGGCCAGCTCGCGCTCCAGCGCCTGGAGCAGATCCTCGTCGCGGTCCTCCTCGACCTCGACGTCGGTGTTGCGGGTGACCCGGAACACGTGGTGCGAGGTCACCTCGAGCCCCGGGAACAGCTGCGGAAGGTGCGCCCCGATCAGCTCCTCCAGCGGGAGGTACGTCGTCGCGCTGGCGGCGCCGTCGACCTGCACGAAGCGCGGCACGTTGTTGGGCACCTTCACTCGGGCGAAGTGCTCGGTGCCGGTCTCCGGCTCGCGTACGAGGACCGCAAGGTTGAGCGAGAGGCCGCTGATGTACGGGAACGGATGCGCCGGGTCGACGGCGAGCGGGGTGAGGATCGGGAACAGCTGGCCGCGGAAGTAGTCGTGCAGCGGTGACTGCTGCTCGGGTGCCAGGTCGTCCCAGAGCGCGATCCGGACCCCGGCCGCGGCGAGCTCGGGACGGACCTCCTCCAGGAAGCAGCAGGCGTGCGCGGCCGCGAGCTCGCGGGCCCGGCTGCTGATCAGCGCCAGCTGCTTGCGGGTGCTCAGGCCGTCGGCGCTGCGGGTGCCGAGCCCGGTGCTGCTACGGCGCTTGAGCCCGGCGACCCGGACCATGTAGAACTCGTCGAGGTTGCTGGCGAAGATCGCGAGGAACTTGACCCGCTCGAGCAGCGGCGCGGATCGGTCCCGGGCGAGGGCCAGGACGCGGGCGTTGAAGTCCAGCCAGCTCACCTCGCGGTTGAGGAAGCGGTCCTCCGGCAGGCTGTCCGGGGCGCGAACGCGTGCGACCGTCGACGTGACCGGCTCCAGCGTCGACTCCGCGCCGGCGGCGTGCCCGTTCTCCGGCTCGAGGTGGGTCGGCGTCGTCAGCTCGGTTGTCACGGGCCCATCGTGCACCGTCAAGGTGAACGGACGATCGCCGGTCACACCTGGTGCAGGCGCAGCAGCAGCGCCTGCTCGGGATGCAGCGCCGGCATCGCCAGGCCGGCCTCTGCCAGGACCCGGCCGGGCAGCACCACGCCCCCGGCTCGCAGCCAGGGCGGCCCGCTGCGCTGCGACGTCGATGGGGACCCACCGGCCGCCAGCGGCTCGACCCGGTAGGAGCGGTCCGGGGAAAGGCCCGGCAGCCGGGCCGGGTCGGGGACCTCGCCGACAGACGTCGTCAGCTGCACGAAGGCGAACACCGCGGCGGAACCGTCGGCGGCAACCACGCCGTGCAGCGCGGCGGCCGGGTCCGGGTGGTCGGCATGCACCACGTCGCCGGTGTGCAGCAGCCCGCGCAGCGCCTTGTACGTAGCGATGCCCTCGGCCAGACCCTCGCGCTCTGCGGCGCTCGCCCGTGACACGTCCCACTCGACGCCGAGGTGGCCGAACATTGCGGTGGCAACGCGGAACGGCAGTGCCTGGGTACGGCCGGTGGTGTGCGAGCGGGGTGGGCCGACGTGCGCGCCGACCAGCTCGGGCGGCAGCAGCAGCCCGGTCCACCGCTGGATGCCCTGTCGCTCGAGCGCGTCGTTGGTGTCGCTGGCCCACACCCGGTCGGTGCGCTCGAGGATGCCGAAATCGACCCGGGCGCCGCCGGACGAGCAGCTCTCGATCTCGACCCCGGGGTGCCGGGCGCGCAGCTCGTCCAGCAGCCGGTAGACCGCCAGCGTCTGCTGCCGTACCGCCGGTGCGCCGTGGTGCCCGGCGTCGATCAGATCGCGGTTCTGGTCCCACTTGAGGTAGTCGATCGGGTGGTCGCACAGCAGGGCGTCGAGCTGGCCCAGCACATGCGCGAACGCCCCGTCGTGACCCAGGTCCAGCACCTGCTGGTGGCGCCAGGGCGGCGGCAGGCGCTCGGCGGCGCGCAGCACCCACTCCGGGTGCGCGCGGTAGAGCTCGGAGTCGAGGTTGACCATCTCTGGCTCGACCCACAGCCCGAACGACATGCCCAGGGCGCGTACGTGGTCGATCAGCGGCGCGAGCCCCAGCGGCCAGACGTCGGGGTCGACGACCCAGTCGCCGAGCCCGGCGGTGTCGTCGCGCCGATGCAGGAACCAGCCGTCGTCCAGCACGAAGCGCTCCACGCCGACGCCGGCGGCGACATCGGCGAGCTCGCGCAGCCGGTCCAGGTCGTGGTCGAAGTACACGGCCTCCCAGGTGTTCAACACCACCGGCCGCAGTGCAGAAGGGTGGCCAGGGCGGCTCCGCAGCCAGCGGTGGTGGGCGTCACCGAGCCCGTCGAGCCCGCGCTGCGAGGTCGCCGCGTACAGCCAGGGCGTGGCGTACGACTGACCGGGGGCGAGCTCGACCTCACCGGGTCCGAGCAGCTCGGACGCGCCCAGCACACCCTGGCCGCCCGGGAGCCGCTCCGCCCAGCTCGTGCTGTCGCCGCTCCACCCCAGGTGCACCGACCAGACGTCCCCGGACCGGTTGGCGAAGCCGGGGGTGCCCGCGGTCAGCAGCAGGGTCGCGTCGTGGCCGGTCCGGCCGTGCCTGGCCTCGCGCACCCAGGCGCCGCGCGCCAGCGGGTGGCGCTGCGGGATGCGCTCGCGGCAGTGCCGCCCGGTCAGGTCCAGCAGCTCGGTGGCCCGCGCGGGCAGCGGCAGCGTGCAGGTCAGCTCGCCGAGGCGGTACACGTCCTCGCCGGTGTTGCGCAGCTCGTGCCGCAGGCGCAGCAGGCCACCCTCGGCGAGCCGGAGCTCGGAGCGCAGCTCGAGCCCGGCTGCCGGGTCGGCGCAGGTCAGCACCACGGCCGTCGGGCCCTCCAGCCGGCAGTCGGTGAGGACCAGCCGCGGCGAGAAGTCCTGCCCGCCGGCCCGGCTGCCGGTCAGCCCCGGCCGGCCCCGGTGACCGGCCGCGCGGTCCGCGACCAGCGCCAGCACTCCGGGCTCGTCCAGCGCCGAGTGCGCGACGGCGGGCTCGAGGCCCAGCGGGAGGTCGGCCAGCCCGGTCTCGGGCAGCAGCGCCCCCCAGTGCAGCACTGCGGGCTGCCCCGACCGCAGGTCCACCAGGACGCTGACCTCGCCGCTGCGCAGGTGCACGCTGTCGGGAGTCATCGCGTGCCGACCTGCTCCCGTGCAGCGCCCCCCGCCGCCCCCGACAGCCACCACCGTGGCCGGCTACCTGTGAGTTGGCAGTAGCGGTCGACGACCGCCTGACCGGCTTCGGGTCCGCGGTCGGCCTCGACCAGCGAGACGGTGCACCCCCCGAAGCCTGCCCCGGTCAGCCGGCTGGCGACCACGCCGGGGGTGTCGCCGGCGAGGGCAACCAGGGTGTCGAGCTCGGGGGTGCTGACCTCGAAGTCGTCGCGCAGGCTGGCGTGCGAGGCCGCGAACAGCTCGCGCAGGGCTGGCCGGTCCCCGGCGCGCAGCGCCCGGACCGTGTCGTGCACCCGGAGCTCCTCGGTCAGCACGTGCCTCGCCCGGCGGTGCACGACAGGCTCCATCCGCCGCCTGGCCCCCGCCAGCTGGCCGGGGTCGGCGTCGCGCAGGCTGGCGACTCCGAGGTCCCGGGCGGCTTCGGCGCACGCGCTGCGCCGGTCGTTGTAGCCGCTGTCGGACAGCTCGCGGCGGCCACCGCTGTCGACCACCAGGACGCCGAGGTCGGCGGGCAGCGGTACGTGCTCGACGGCGAGCGAGCGGCAGTCCAGGAACAGCGCCGTGCCCGGTCGGGAGGCAACGCTCGCGAGCTGGTCCATGATGCCGCTCTGCACACCGACCCCCTCGTTCTCGGCCCGCTGGCAGAGCCGGGCCAGCACGGCCGGTGGCAACGGCTCGGCGAGGACGGTCAGCGCGACGGCCACCTCCAGGGCGGCGCTGGACGACAGCCCCGCGCCGACCGGCACCTGCGAGGACAGCACGCCGGCGCGACCCTGCAGGGCCAGGCCCTCGGCGCGCAGCACGTCCACGACGGCGGCGACGTAGCGTCCCCACCCCGCCGGCGGCGGCCCCGGCTCGTCCAGCGACACCTCGACGGCGGCGTCCGGGCCGCGGACGTCCAGCGATCGCAGCGCGAGGGTGCGCCCCGCCAACGGTCGGCTCGCCACCACTGTGCGCAGGTCCAGCGCGACCGGCAGGACGTGGCCGTCGTTGACGTCGGTGTACTCGCCGATCAGGTTGGCCCGGCCCGGCGCGCTGACCAGCCGGTCGGTGCCCGGCGGCGGATCGGCGAGCAGGTCGACGACGGTAGAGCTCACTTGTTGGAGCCCAGGGTCAGCCCTGCGACGAACTGCTTCTGCAGGCCGAAGAAGATGGCCAGCGTGGGTACGGCGGTGATCAGCGCCGCGGCCGCGATCAGGTTGTTGTTGGTGAAGTACTGACCGGACAGGTTGGCGATCGCGGACGTGATGGGTCGTTTGTCGCCGGTGCGCAGCAGCACCGTCGCCCAGAAGAAGTCGTTGTAGATGAAGGTAAACTCAAGGGTTGCCAGTGCGGCGAGCGCCGGCCGGCACAGCGGCAGGATGACCTGCCAGTACTGCCGCCACACCGAGGCGCCGTCGACCAGCGCAGCCTCGGTGAGCTCGTGCGGGATCGTCTTCATGTAGTTGGAAAGGATGAAGGCGCAGAAGCCCACCTGGAAGGCGACGTTGATCAGTATGAGGCCGAGATACGAGTCGTAGAGCGTGCCGGAGTCGCTCACCCAGGTGGGGACGGGCACCAGCAGGAACAACTTGTAGACCGGCGTGATGATGACCTGCTGCGGCAGCAGGTTGCCGGCGGTGAACATCACCAGCAGCGCGATGTTCCAGCGCAGCCGGAAGCGCGAGACGACGAACGCCACGAACGACGCCAGGAGCAGGGTGAGCAGCACCGCAGGCAAGGTAACGATCATGCTGTTGCGGAAGTAGTGCGGGAAGTTGGCCTGCGTCCAGGCGTCGCTGTAGTTGGTCAGGCTCAGCGAGTGCGCCAGCGACACATAGCCGTTGCGCTGGGTGTCGGCGTACGGCCGCAGCGAGGTGTAGACGGCCCACAGCAGCGGGGTGAGCCACAGCAGCGAGGTCCCGATCAGGATCGCGTACGCCAGGACCCGGCCGGGCCGCATCCGTGGGGCCGACGCAGGGTCGGGGTCGAGCGCTGCCGAGCCGAGCCGAACTACGTCGGCCAGTCCGCCGGGCTGCGGCACCGTGGCCGTCACCGCTGCTCCCCTCGGAAGGTCTGCACGAGGAAGGCCGTGATCGGTACCAGCGAGATCGACAGCAAAATGACCGCCAGAGCCGACCCGAAGCCGATCCGGCTGGCCTCACCGAGGATGTTGCGGGTCACCAGGACCGACAGCAGCTCCAGCCCGTTCGTACCCTTGTTGACGATGTACACGATGTCGAATGCGCGCAGCGACTCGATGACGGTGATCACCAGCACCACGATGTTGATGGGGCGCAGCGCCGGGAACACGACCAGGCGGAAGGTGGCCACCTCGCCCGCGCCGTCCAGTGCGGCGGCTTCGCGCAGGGCTGGGTCCAGGCTCTTCAGCCCGGCCAGGTACAGGATCATCACGTACCCCACGTGCCGCCAGCTGGCTGCCACCATGATGGCGCCGAGGTTGAGCCCGGACGTGCCGAGGAAGTCGATGCCCTGCCCCGGGGCGGTCCTGCCCAGCAGGCCGTTGATCAGGCCCTGGTCCTGGCTGTAGATGAGCTGCCAGATGAAGCCGATCAGCGCCAGGCTCAGCACCACTGGCATGAAGATCGCCGTCTGGTAGAGCCGGCTGCCCTTCAGGTTGCGGTCGATAAGGACCGCGAGCAGCAGGCCGATCGGCGTCGAGATGAAGGCGAAGAAGGCCAGCCAGATGACATTGTGGCGCAGCGCCGGTCCGAACGACGGGTAGTTGCTGACGATGTTGCGATAGTTCTCGACCCCGACGACGTCGCTGCCGTGCAGCGAGCCGATGCCATTCCAGCTCGTCGTCGACAGCCCGATCGAGGCCAGCGCGGGGCCCCACACCAGGGCGAGCAGCAGCAGGGTGGGGATGCCGAGCATGACCGACAGGACAACGACGTCTCGGCGGCTGAAGGTGCGCAGCCGCTCCCGCCGCCGCCGTCCCCGGCGCGCTCGGGCGGGGACGGCGGGCGCCACGGTGACGGCGGGGGAGCTGGTCATCAGCTCGTGAAGATCGTCTTCTTCTGGCTCTCGATGCTCTTGGTGAGCCCGTCGATGTCGTTCGGAGACTTGATGAAGGCCTGCAGCGACGGGATCATCACGGTCGTGGCGAAGTCCGGCCGGGTGTCGCGGTCGAGGAACTGCGACACCTGCTTGGCCGATCCAATCATCGCCTTGGCCTTTTTCTGCAGCGGGCTGTACGCCGCGTCGCTGGCGTTCTTGTTGGCCGGGATCGTCGTCGGGTCGTTGGCGTTGGGGATGAGCTGCGCATCGGCGCTGCCGAGATAGGTCAGCAGGGCCTTGGCCGCAGCCGGGTTCTTGGGCTTGGCGGACATCATGAAGCCGTCGATCGGTGCCTCCACGGCATCCTGACCGTGGGCGGAGTCGATCTCGGGGAACGCGAAGAAGTCGAGGTCGAGCAGGTCGGGGCCGGTGAACTGCTGCCCCACGAACATCCCCAGGACGTACATGCCGGCCTGCTTCTTGCCCAGGCTCTGCGCCGCCTCCTGCCAGGTGCGCCCCAGTGAGCCCTGCTGGTGGTAGGGCAGCAGCCCCTTCCAGGTGTCGAACACGGCCTTGACCTTCGGGTCGGTCCAGGACTCCTTGCCGGACATCAGGCTGATGTGGAAGTCGTAGCCGTTCTGGCGCATGTTCAGGTAGTCGAAGGTCCCCATCGCCGGCCAGCCGTCCTTGTCGGCGAAGGCGACCGGGGCGGCGATCCCGTCCTTCTGCATCTGCTTGCACAGGGCTGTGAACTCGTCGAGCGTCTTGGCCGGCTGGTAGCCGCGCTCCGCGAACAGGCTCTTGCGGTAGAACACCCCCCAGGGGTACTGGGAGAACGGCACGAAGTACTTCTTGCCGTCCGACGCCGTCGAGGCCTTGGCCAGGGCGTCGGTGTATCCCGGGCCGATCGAGCTCCAGACGTCGTCGATGGGGCTGGCCAGCTTCTGGTCGGCGAAGAACTTCATGCGGAAGCCGGAGAACCAGGTGTAGACGTCATCCGGCTGCCCTTGCAGGTAGCTGTTGATGTTCTCCTGGAACGTGTTGTGGTCGACGACGTTGACCTTGACGGCGACAGCCGAGCTCGTGGTGAAGGCGTCGAGGGTCTTCTGGTAGGCAGCCTTCGGCACGGCGTCGGACTGGTTGGAACCGAAGGTGACGGTCCCGCTCGCCTTGGTCGCCGCCGCGCTGCCTGAGCTGGAACTGCCGGCTGCCGGAGTGCTCGAGCCGCCGCAGGCCGCGAGCAGGGCGCTGCCGCCGAGCGCGCCCGCACCCAGCAGAGCCCCGCGCAGCAGCTGCCGGCGGTCGAGGTCCCTGCGTACGGCCTCGGTGAGCCTGAGCGAACGGCTCGAGCTGTCGTCTGACATCCACGCCTCCTGAAGGGCCAGCCGGTGAGCGACCGGGCAACTGCGCAAGATCGCTCAGAACACGACGACATCGCGCACCGGGTGACGCGCATCACAACGGCCATGTGGCCTGCTGTCAAGGGCAATTCGGGTTGCAGTTCGGCGATACACCGCGCCGGCCCGCCGACGACGTTGTCGGTTGTTGTTGACTTGTGTGCACCGCTGGAGAAGGGTCCTGCTCGCCGACGGTCCCGCCGCGGCGCAGGGACCGGACGGGGAGGCGCATGGTCGGGCACCGGTGGCCGGCGGTCGAGGGGATCCTGTACGGGGGTGACTACAACCCCGAGCAGTGGCCGGACGATGTCTGGCAGCAGGACGTCCGCCTGATGCGCGAGGCCGGCGTCACGATGGTCACGGTCGGGGTGTTCAGCTGGGCGCTGCTCGAGCCGGAGCAGGGCCGTTACGACCTCGACTGGCTCGACCGGGTGCTGGACCTGCTGCACGGAGGGGGGATTGCGGTGGACCTCGCCACCGCGACCGCGTCGCCCCCGCCGTGGTTGTCGCTGCGCTACCCGGACAGCCGGCCGGTCACCGCTGACGGCGTACGGCTGTCCTGGGGCAGTCGGCAGGCGTACTGCCCCAGCTCCCCGGACTACCGGCAGGCCGCGCTCGCCCTGGTGACCACGCTCGCCGAGCGCTACGGATGGCACCCGGCGGTGCGGATGTGGCATGTCGGCAACGAGTACGGCTGCCACGTGGCGCACTGCTTCTGCGAGACCAGCGAGCGGGCCTTCCGGGCCTGGCTGCAGGAGCGCTACGACGACCTCGATGCGCTCAACCGGGCTTGGGGTACGGCCTTCTGGAGTCAGCACTACTCCGCCTGGGAGCAGGTGATCCCGCCGCGGGCGTCGCCGACGCACCGCAACCCGACCCAGCAGCTGGACTGGTGGCGCTTCGGCTCGACCGCGCTGCTCGAGCTGTACCGGGCGGAGCGCGACGTGCTGGACGCCCTGACCCCCGACCTACCGGTCACGACCAACTTCATGGCGCCGGGCTTCAAGGCGGCCGACTACGTGGCCTGGGGTCGCGAGGTCGACCTGGTGGCCAACGACCACTACCTGCCCGGGCACGACCCGGCGCCGGAGGTGGACCTGGCACTCGGGGCGGACCTCTCGCGATCATTCGGGGCCGGCCGGCCGTGGCTGCTGATGGAGACCTCCACCAGCGCGGTGAACTGGCAGCCGGTCAACCGGGCGAAGGCGCCGGGTCAGCTGCGCCGCAACGCCCTCGCGCACGTCGCGCGGGGCGCCGACGGCGTGCTGTTCTTCCAGTGGCGCGCGTCCCGCGCCGGCGCCGAGAAGTTCCACTCCGCGCTGGTGCCGCACGCCGGCACCGACAGCCGGGTGTGGCGGGAGGTCGTCGATCTCGGGCGCGAGCTGGCCGGCCTCGCCGACGTGGTCGGCACCCCGGTGCGTACTCAGATAGCTGTGCTCTGGGACTACGAGTCGTGGTGGGGCGTCGAGCTCGACAGCCACCCGTCCGCCGACGTCACCTACCTGCCCGCCGTGCGGCGCACGTACGAGGCGCTGTGGCGGGCCGGCGTGACCGTCGACTTCGTCCACCCTGAGGCCGACCTGTCGATGTACCGGCTGCTGCTCGCCCCGAGCCTATACCTGCTGAGCGACCGCGGCGCCTCGGCGCTGTCGGCGTTTGTCGCCGGCGGCGGCTCCCTGGTGGCCAGTTACTTCAGCGGCATCGTCAACACTGACGACCACGTGCGGCTGGGTGGCTACCCGGGCGCCCTGCGGGACGTGCTCGGCGTTCGGGTCGAGGAGTTCTACCCGCTGCTGCCGGAGCAGCGCCTGGAGCTGTCCAACGGCGCCACCGGGTCGCGCTGGAGCGAGCTGCTGTCGCTCGCGGGAGCCACCGCGCTGGCCACGGTCACCGCCGGCCCGCTCGCCGGGGTGCCGGCCGTCACGCGGCACAGCTACGGCAGCGGCACGGCGACGTACGTGGCGACCGACCTCGACCCGGTTGCGCTACGTGCGCTGCTGCTCGAAGAGGTCTCGCTGGCCGGCCTGGCTCCGGTCGCGGACGCCCCGCCCGGGGTGGAGGTCGTGCGTCGTGGCGACCGGCTCTTCGTGCTCAACCACACGGCGGAGGACGCCGTCGTGGCGGGGACCCGCGTCGCAGCCGGCGGCGCCGTGGTGCTGCCCGACGCGGGAGCCTGAGAAGTGCTCGCCGACCAGCGCCGGGCGCACATCCTGGAGCAGGTGCGCCGGGAGGGCGCGGCCCGGGTGGCCGACCTGACTGTGGCGTTGCAGGTGTCGGACATGACGGTGCGCCGCGACCTCGATGCCCTGGCCCGCCTGGGCCTGCTCAGCAAGGTGCACGGCGGGGCGACCCTCGCGTCGGGGCGGGCCAGCGAGGAGCCGGGGTTCGAGGCCAAGTCGGTGCGCGAGCCGGCGGAGAAGTACGCCATCGCCGCCGCCGCTGCCGCCCTGGTCCAGCCGGGTCAGGCCGTCGCCCTCGGCGCCGGCACCACGACGTACGTGCTCGCCCAGCACCTGCTCGACGTGCCCGGTCTGACGGTCGCGACCAACTCCATCAAGATCGCCGATGTACTGCGCGAGCGGCACACCGTCGTGCTGACCGGCGGGGTGCGCACGCCCAGCGACGCGCTGGTGGGCCCGGTCGCCGACCTCGTGCTGCGCTCGCTGCACTTCGACGTAGCCTTCCTGGGCTGTCACGGCATGGACCCCTCGGCCGGCTTCACGACCCCCAACCTCGGGGAGTCCGAGACCAACCGGGCGTTCGCGCAGGCCACCCGCACCCTGGTCCTGACGGCCGACTCGACCAAGTTCGGCGTCATCGGCCTGGTCTCGTTCGCCACCCTGTCCGAGGCCCACGTGCTGGTCACCGACGACGGGCTGGACCAGGCCGCGCGCGACGCGCTCGGGGCCGGCGTCGGGCGCCTGGTCGTCGCACCTGTCGACCCGGCGCTGCGGAGCACGGCCACGTGAAGCGCGAGGCCGGCCGGCTCGCGGACGGGCGCGAGATCCTCTACTTCGACCGGGACGACGCCGCGGTCCACCAGATGCACGACCGGCGTCAGCTCGCGCCGGTCGAGTCGACGTCGGAGGCGCGCTGGGACCCCACGGTCGAGGAGTGGGTCGTGGTGGCGAGCCAGCGGCAGGCCCGCACCTTCCTGCCCCCGACGGATGAGTGCCCGCTCTGCCCCTCGCGCGACGGGCACCTCACCGAGGTGCCGTCCGCCGACTACGACGTCGCGGTCTTCGAGAACCGCTTCCCGTCGCTGTCCATGGACAGCGCCGCGGCTCAGACGGACGTGCTGCCGGGCCTGGTCGCGCGCCGGCCGGCCACCGGGCGCTGCGAGGTCGTCTGCTTCACGCCGAGACACGACGAGTCGTTTGCCGACCTGACCCCGGAGCGGGTCCGCCTGATCGTCGAGGTGTGGGTGGACCGCACCCAGGACCTGGCGGCCCTGCCCGGCGTCGAGCAGGTGTTCCCGTTCGAGAACCGTGGCGAGGAGATCGGCGTGACGCTGGCCCATCCGCACGGCCAGGTGTACGCCTACCCCTTCGTCACCCCGCGGGCAAGGCGCAGGCTGGCCGCAGCAGGCCGGTACCGGTCGCGCACCGGCCGGTCCCTGTACGACGACCTGGTGGCCGCCGAGCTGGCCGCGGCCACCCGGGTGGTGGCCACCAGCCCGTACTGGGTGGCCTTCGTGCCGGCGGCTGCCCGCTGGCCGTTCGAGGTGCACCTCTACCCGCGCCGCCGGACCCCGGACCTGCCGTCGCTCACCGAGCCGGAGCGCGCGGACTTCGGGCCGCTCTACCTGGACGTGTTGCGGCGGCTGGACGGATTGTTCGGGCTGCGGATGCCGTACGTGGCCGCCTGGCACCAGGCGCCGGTACGCGAGGGGCGCGAGGACGCCGCGCTGCACCTGGAGTTGTTCACCAGCCGGCGTACGCCCACCAAGCTGAAGTATCTCGCCGGTTCGGAGTCCGGGATGGACGTCTTCGTCAACGACGTCGCCCCCGAGCAGGCCGCGCAGCTGCTGCGGGAGAGCCCGGCCCGTACCGCCAGTCCCGATCCCGGTTAAGCTTCGAGGAGCAGCCATGGCTGACGTCGCGTTCCGCAAGGTCACCAGACTGTTCCCGGGTATGGACCGGCCGGCCGTCGACGCCCTCGACCTCGACGTGGCCGACGGCGAGTTCCTCGTCCTGGTCGGGCCGTCCGGCTGCGGCAAGACCACGACGCTGCGGATGCTCGCCGGCCTGGAGGAGGTCAACGGCGGCCGGATCTTCATCGGCGACCGCGATGTCAGCTACCTGCCGCCGAAGTCGCGGGACATCGCCATGGTGTTCCAGAACTACGCCCTGTACCCGCACATGACCGTCGCCGACAACATCGGCTTCCAACTGCGGATCGCCGGCGTCGAGAAGGGCGAGCGGGCCCGCCGGGTGAAGGAGGCCGCGCGGGTGCTCGACCTCGAACCGTATCTGGGCCGCAAGCCCGCGAAGCTGTCCGGCGGGCAGCGCCAGCGGGTCGCGATGGGACGCGCGATCGTGCGTGAGCCCAGCGTCTTCCTGATGGACGAGCCGCTGTCGAACCTCGACGCCAAGCTCCGGGTGCAGACCCGCACCCAGATCGCCGAACTGCAGCGCCGGCTGGGCACCACGACCGTCTACGTCACCCACGACCAGGTCGAGGCGATGACGATGGGCGACCGGGTCGCGGTGCTCAAGGACGGCCGGCTGCTGCAGGTCGACACCCCCCGCGCGCTGTTCGACCACCCCGTCAACACCTTCGTCGCCGGCTTCATCGGCTCGCCGGCGATGAACCTGATGGTCCTGCCGCTGACCACGGACGGGCTGGCGATCGGCGGCGTGCAGGTGCCGCTCACCCCCGCGCAGCGGGCGGCCGCCTCGGCACCTGGGGTGAGCGGTCGGCAGGAGGTGACGGTGGGGCTGCGGCCGGAAGTCTTCGACCTGGTGGGCGACGACGAGGGCGTATTGGCGACGGTGAACGTCGTGGAGGAGCTCGGCAGCGACGCCTACCTCTACACAACCGCCGCCCTCGGCACCCACGACGCCCCGCTGGTGGTCCGGGTGGACGGCCGGCAGCCGCCGCCCCGCGGCAGCACCGTGCGCCTGCGTCCCCGGCTGGAGGGGCTGCACCTGTTTGACACGCTCACCGGCGACCGTCTCTGAGCGCCCTGCGCCGGCCCCCTTGACAGCTGGTCCGGCTCAGCGTGCCTCACGCAGCGGCAGGCTGACCAGCGTGATGGCCCGGACGTGGGGCGGCTCGCCGTCGACCCGCAGCCGGACCCGCTGGCCCGACCGCAGGAGGCGGATCTCCGCCTGCAGGGCCGACAGGGGGTAGGTCAGCCGACGGCCGTCATCGAGCAGCACCACGCCGCCGGACTCGTCGTGCTGCGCGACGGTCCCGTGCAGCTCCACGTTCAGGGCAGCCCCACGTTCAGCGCAGCACAGCAATCAGGCCGGCCGCCACAGCCGCGGTCCGGGCGCCCACGCCCAGCAGCAGGGCCGCTCGCAGGTCCTCCGGCGTGTCGACGTCTCGACGAAGACCGGGCGCGGCGGTCAGCTCGATGGCCCCGGAGTCGAGGTGGCGCAGGCGTGACGCCGGCCCGTACGAAGGGAGCAAGGTGCTACCGGGGGAGGCCGCGAGCAGCGTCGTGCCCACGCCCTGCGTATCGGTCACGAAGCCCCGGCCGACGACGCGCAGCAGGGCGTCGGCGAGGTCTTCCGTGCGCAACGCCGGCAGGTCAGAGGCGAGCGCGACAACTCCCAGCCCGGGTTCGGCGGCGCGCAGCAGGTCTGCGCCATGGGCCAGGGCGGCGTTCAGCCCGGCGCCCGGCAGGTCGCGCACGACGCAGACACCTGGCCGGCGCAGCACGTCGCCGGCGCGCACGTCGTCGGTGACGACCACGACGCGCAGGATGTCGGCGCAGGGCAGCACCGCGCAGACCACGTCGTCGGCGAAGGCCAGCGCCAGCTCGGCTCGCGCGACACCGCCGTAGGCCCCGAGCCGCGACTTCGCGAGCGCGAGGAGCTTCACCGGGACGACGGCGCCCCACGCTGCGGTCACCCCGCCAGTCAAGCAGGGGCCGGGTGGGTCGACAGGGTCGGCGCGGGCACGAGACACTGCCGTCACGGGCGGGCGGCGGGCGGCGGGAGTGCGGGTGCGGCGGCGGGTCGGGCTCCGGCAGATGGGCTTCTGGTACGCCCTCGGGGTCGTGCTGCTGAAACCGCTGGCCATCCTCACCGCCCGCCGGGACTGGCGCGGGATGCAGCACGTGCCCGCGACTGGTGGGGTGATCCTCGCCGTCAACCACATCTCGCATGCGGACCCGGTCTTCGTCGCCGAGTACGTCGTACACGGCACCGGCCGGCTCGGGCGCTTCCTGGCCAAGAGCAGCCTCTTCCTGGGCAACGGCCTGGTGGGGCGCGTGATGCGCGGGGCCGCGCAGATCCCGGTGCATCGGCAGGCCAGCGACGCCTCCGCGGCGCTGAGCGACGCCGTGGCGGCTCTGCAGGCGGGGGAGTGCATCGTGATCTACCCGGAGGGCACCGTCAGCCGCGACCCAGACAAGTGGCCGATGCAGGCCAAGACCGGGGTGGCCCGGCTCGCGCTGCTGGCGGGCGTCCCTGTCGTGCCGATCGCGCAGTGGGGGGCGCAGCAGATCCTGGACAGCTACCGGACGCCCGGCCTGCACCTGCTGCCCCGGCACGACGTCGTCCTGCAGGCTGGTCCGGCGGTCGACCTGTCGGCCTGGCAGGGCCGCGCGCTGACCGCCGAGGTGCTGCACGACGCGACGGCGGCGGTGATGGACGCGATCACCACCATGCTCGAGCAGCTCCGTGGCCAGCCGCGACCGGCTGTCGTGCACGTCTGGCCGGGTGGTCCGGTGGCCGGCGGGCCGACGCCATGACCGGGCCGGCGACGTGACGCGGGCAGCGGTGCTGGGCACCGGGTCGTGGGGGACGGCGTTCGGCAAGGTGCTCGCCGACGCCGGCACCGACGTCGTGCTGTGGGCGCGCCGCGAGGAGCTGGCGGGCACCGTCCGCCACAGGCACGAGAACACCGAATACCTGCCGGGCGTACTGCTCCCGGGCAACCTGACGGCCACCAGCGACGCGCTCGAGGCGGTCGACGGCGCCGACTTCGTGGTGCTGGCGGTGCCGTCGCAGAGCCTGCGCGACAACCTCGCCGCGGTCGTCGGGGCGCTCACGCCCGGGGTCGTGCTCGTCAGCCTCATCAAGGGTGTCGAGCTCGGTACGACCAAGCGGATGAGCGAGGTCGTCTGCGAGGTCGCCGGGGTGCCGCCCGGCCAGGTAGCCGTGGTGTCCGGCCCCAACCTGGCCAAGGAGATCGCGGCGGGCCAGCCGGCCGCCACCGTCGTCGCCTGCACCGACGCCGGCGCCGGCGCGCGGCTCCAGGTGGCCTGCACGACCGCGTACTTCCGGCCGTACACCAACAGCGACGTCGTCGGTTGCGAGCTGGGCGGCGCCGTCAAGAACGTCATCGCGCTGGCGACCGGGATGGCCGAGGGGATGGGCTTCGGCGACAACACCAAGGCATCGCTAATGACCCGTGGCCTGGCCGAGACGGCCCGCCTCGGCCTGGCTCTCGGCGCCGACCCGTTGACGTTCGCCGGCCTGGCCGGGCTCGGCGACCTCATCGCGACCTGCAGCAGCCCGCTGTCGCGCAACCGCACCTTCGGCGAGCGGCTGGGTCGCGGCGAGACGATGGAGCTTCTGCTGGCGCAGAAGCAGCAGACCGCGGAGGGCGTCAAGAGCTGCCGGTCGATTCTGGACCTGGCCCGCAAGCACGACATCGAGATGCCGATCACCGAGCAGGTCGTCGCCGTCTGCCAGGAGGGGCTGTCGCCGCGGCGGGTCATCTCAGCGCTGATGGGCCGGGAGGCCAGGAGCGAGTAGCCGGGTGTGGAAACCGCCGCACGGGCTACCTATGTTCCATGACCTCCCCCGATCTGGAGTCCTACGACGTCGTGGTGCTGGGTGCGGGCTCGGCCGGTGAGTCCGTGGCCGCGGCCCTCGTCCGGGCCGGTCGCACCGTCGCGCTGGTCGAGACGCTGCGGGTGGGGGGTGAGTGCGCGTACGTCGCCTGCATGCCCAGCAAGGCGATGCTGCGCAGCGCGCAGGCCCGGGTGGAGGCTCGGCACGTCAGTGACCTCGGGGGCGCCGGGGCCGACCCGACGCTGGACGACGACGTGCACGCCTTCCGCGCGGCCGTCGCGCGGCGCGACGAGATCGCCGAGCACCGCGACGACAGCGGTGCGGCGGACGGGCTCGTGGAGGCGGGAGTCACGCTCGTGCGCGGGCGCGGGCAGGTGGTCCAGCCGGGCGTCGTCGAGGTCGAGGGGCGACGGCTGGCGTACACCGACCTGGTGGTGGCGACCGGCTCGCACCCGCTGGTGCCCGACCTGCCGGGGCTGTCCAGGGTGCCGACCTGGACGTCGGACCAGGCGCTGTCGGCGCTGGACCGGCCGGCCTCGCTGCTGGTGCTCGGCGGCGGCGCCGTCGGGTGCGAGCTGTCGCAGGTGCACGCGAGGTTCGGGGTGCGCACGACGCTGGTCGAGAGCGGCCCGCAGCTCGCCGGCAAGGAGGAACCGAGCATCGCTGCCCTGCTGACGCAGGTGCTGCGCGACGACGGTGTCGACGTGCGGCTCGGGACGTCCGCCGAGCGGTTCGAGCTGACCGCCGACGGGTTGGCGCTGGTGCACCTGTCTGGAGGCGGCACCGTTGAGGTCGAGCGGGTGCTCGTGGCGGTCGGCCGCGCCCCGACGACGGACGGGATCGGCCTGGACGTGCTCGGGGTCGAGCCGGGAGCGCAGGGCGAGCTGGTCGTCGACGACCACTGCCGGGTACTGGGTCATCGGCATGTCTGGGCCGCCGGTGACGTGACGCGGGAGGCGCCGTACACGCACACGGCGAACTACCAGGCGCGGGTCGTCGTCGACAACCTGCTCGGCGGGGACCGGACCGCCGACTACCGGGCGGTCCCGCGGGCGATCTACACCGAGCCGGCGGTCTCGAGCGTCGGCATGGACGAGGCGAGCGCTCGCGAGGCAGGCATCGACGCGGTCACGGCCGTGATGGACCTGGGTGAGGTCGCGCGCGCCACCACCGAGGGTGCCGGCGGCCGGCTGGTCCTCACCGCGGACCGCGAGCGCGGCGTGCTGGTCGGCGCGGCGGCGATCGGCCCGCGGGCCGACGAGTGGCTGTCCGAGGCGACCCTGGCGATCCACGCGGAGGTCCCGCTCGCGGTGCTCACCGAGGTCATCCACGCCTTCCCGACCTTCGGTGAGGCGTACGAGCCACCGCTGCGGGAGCTGGCCGAGAAGGTCCGGTGACCGCGTACGGCGTACGCGTCGGGGGCGTCGTACGTCCTGGACTGCGCGCTGATGACCCAGGTGTCACTGGCCTGACACCTGCCGCCCCTACGCTGCGCGCGTGACCCGCATCCGCGTCGCCGTCGTCCTCGGGGGCCGCAGCACCGAGCACGCCATCAGCTGCGTGTCCGCCGGCAGCGTGCTCGGCGCCCTGGACCGTTCGACGTACGACGTCGTCGCCGTCGGCATCACGCCCGAGGGGCGGTGGGTGCTGGTGCCCGACGACCCGGCCCTGCTCGCGCTGTCCGGCCGGGAGCTGCCGTCGGTCAAGGACGGCCAGGCGGTGGCCCTGCCCGGTGACCCGACCGCCGGCGGCCTGGTGCCGCTGGAGGACGGGCCCGGGGTGCTCGGCGCCATCGACGTCGTCTTTCCGGTGCTGCACGGGCCGTGGGGCGAGGACGGCACCTTGCAGGGGCTGCTCGAGATGGCCGGCGTGCCCTACGTCGGCAGCGGTGTGCTGGCCAGCGCCGCAGCCATGGACAAGGCCGTCGCGAAGGTGCTGCTGCGGGCCGCCGGTCTGAGGGTGGCCGACGCGGTCGTCGTTCGCCGCGGGGAGCCGGTTGACAGGGCGGCGGTGGTGGCGCTGGGGCTGCCGGTGTTCGTCAAGCCGGCCCGCGGCGGCTCGAGCATCGGCATCAGCCGGGTGACCGATCTCGCCGACCTGGACACCGCGTTGGCCGTCGCGCACGCCGCCGACCCGAAGGCGCTGGTCGAGGCTTGCCTTGCCGGCCGGGAGGTCGAGTGCGGAGTGCTCGCCGGGCCGGCCGGTCCCGAGGCGAGCGTGCCCGCCGAGGTACGGGTCGCGGCCGGCCACGACTTCTACGATTTCGAGGCCAAGTACCTCGAGGACGCGACCGAGCTCGACGTACCCGCCGACCTGCCCGCTCCCGTGACCGCCCGGCTGCAGCACATGGCGCTGCGGGCCTTCGCCGCGCTCGGCTGCGAGGGCCTGGCCCGGGTCGACTTCTTCGTCGCCGCCGACGGTGCGGTGACGGTCAACGAGGTCAACACGATGCCGGGCTTCACGCCGAGCTCGATGTACCCGCGGATGTGGGCCGCCTCCGGGGTCGACTACCCGGCGCTGGTCGACCGCCTGCTGCAGGCGGCGCTGACCCGCGGCACCGGGCTGCGGTAGGCCTTCTTGCGCTGGCTGAGCTCGCCGGCGGACGCCGACGCGACCTTGCTGGCAGCGCTCACGGCCTGCTGGACGCGGGTGTCCGACGCCGGCGGGGCCGTCGGCTTCCCGTGCGTGCCGGTCCCGCCGGACGAGGTGGCCGTCGCTACGCGCGACCTGGTCGCTGCGCTGCACGACGGCCAGCGGCTGCTGGTCGCCGAGGTCGATGGCGTTCTTGCGGGCTGGCTGGTGCTGGTGGAGAACGCGGCACCGCTGACCCGGCACTGGGCACGGCTGCTGCGCGTCCAGACAGGTCTGCCGTTCCGAGGGCAAGGCATCGGCGCCGCGCTGGTGCTCGAGGGGGCGCGGGCCGCGCGTGCACGGGGCCTTGAGCAGCTGCACATCGAGGTGCGCAGCGGCCTGGGTCTGGAGGACTTCTACGGCAAACTCGGCTGGCAGGTCGTCGGCCGCTGGCCCTCGGCGCTGCGACTGCCGGATGGCGACCGTGACGAGCTGCTCATGCTGTTGCGGCTGGGCACGCAAGGCGACGCCCTGGCGCGCCCATAGGCCGGGCCTATCCGGCGTTGGCGTACCGGCGCCCTGATGAGAACCATCCTCGCCATCGCTCTGACGATCTTCGCCTCCTTGACCGGGGCCAGGCTCACCTCAAAGATCGTTGTGGCGATAGGGCGAAGATCGCGCGGGCGGACCGGCTTCGTGCCTGCCGCCACGAGGTCATGGCGGGGTGATCGGCTTTAGAAGCCTCCCGACCCCGTCATGGCCGCGCCCGGCCCCGACCTCCTCGCGCTGGTGCTGGCACCAGCCCACGGGGGTGCTGTCGAACCTGGTGTCGCGTAGCCCGGGATCGGCGCCGTGAGCGAGCAGATGTCGGGCGCTGCCCACCCTTCCGCAGGAGGCTGCCTCGTGCAGAGCCGTCGATCCGTCCCGATCGACTCCATCCACCGGCGTGGGGGCGGCGAGCAGCTGGTCGATCACGTCCAGGTGTCCGTGAGCGGCGGCCATCCGGAGCGCCGAGACCCGATCGTCAACTGGCAGATCGGGGGTGACGTCGCCGACCGCTGCGGACTGCACGACATCGGTCGCCCCGGCGGCTGGCAGGACGTCGACGACATCGGTCATGCCGAAGACCGTCGCGTGGCGCGGGGCGGTGCCGCCCGGAACGCCTCCGGCGGCGGGCGACGCGGTGGCAAGGCGATGGCCGGCCTGGATGGCGGCCACCAGCAGGCCACCACGCTCCCGATGTGGAGCGTCGAGGACAGCGCGCGAGCGGTTGACCGGGTCCTGGCAGCGGGTGGAAACAGCAGCGGAGTGCAGGACAGGCCGTACGCAATGGAGGCCGAGTGCGTCGATGACCAAGGTACCGGCTGCTACCTCGGGCAGCTCCAGTCGTAGGGCCACACGCCGTTGCGGCCCGTGGACCGTCGCCCGCGCGGGTCCTCGACTCTTCCGCTGTGCGCCACACGGCGTTCACCCCGGCGACGCCCAGGCATCGGCCGACTGGGATGCACTGTCGGCATGGCGGCGACGTGGAGCGGCAGGAGTCGCTCGGGTCTGGGCAGCGGATCGCGCGGCGTGCTCCTGACGGCGGCAGGGCCGGGGATGCGCGAGGTCATGCACGAGCTCGCGGTGCCCACCTTCCGGTCGTACGCCCAGGCGTGGGGCTACGAGGTGCACGCGGTGGACCTCGCGAGCGACGGGGTGGGCGCCGACCCGGACGCTCAGCGCGCCAAGTGGGCCAAGATCTCACTGCTGCGGGAGGCGCTGCGGGACAACGCAGTCGTCGTCTGGCTCGACGCGGACGTCCTGCTGCTGCGCCAGGACGAGGACGTCGCCTTGCTGCTGCATCCGCGGGCCTTCCAGGGACTGGTGCTCGAGCGCGTACCGGCTGAGGACCGGGTCAACCCGAACACCGGCGTGTGGGTCCTGCGCTCGTGCCCGGAGGCACTCGCGTTCCTGCAGGCGGTCCAGGCCGCTGGACGGCAGCCCGGCCCCTGGGCCGACCAGGGCGCCGTACTGGCAGCCCTCGGTTGGCGACGCGGCGACCAGAGCTACCGGGGTGCCCGTCCGGGTGCTCCCTCGGCGTTCTGCAGGCGCACCACCTGGCTTCCGGACCGCTGGAACTCGCCCTTCCTCGGTCCGCGCCGAGCTGAGGACTGCTTCAGCAGCACGCCGGAGTCCTACGTCGGGCGCTCGCACGACACCGATCCGAGTGCGCTGCACTTCATGGGCCTCACGCCTGCGGCCCGGTGGCGCGCCATGTCGGCGCATGCCCCCCGAACTGCCCCCCTGCCGGTGTGACAAGCCGGGCTGGCGGCGCGCCGCATCCGGGCCAGCGGGCCCAGCGCTGCGCTGGGGGCACGGTCGCAGGGTGACCGCAGACAGCGAAGTGATCGGCCGCGTCGTACATGCCAGCACCCCAACGCCAGCGCCAGGTCACTGACCGACGACACCGCCATCCCGGCCGCAGCCCACAGCCGGTCCAGCACGAGCGCCTCGCGGAGCATCGGCGTGCAAGGCCGACCGGGACCTCTCCAACACCTCCAGGCGACCCTCGCACGCGCCCAACGCAGCCGAGCCCAACGCCCCCACCAGAGGTGCCTGCCCGACTGCCATACCGAAAATTCCATCGGCCGGGTCCGACATTCTCGGCTGCGCAGCAGGAGAAGCGGCTCTTGACGCGGCACGGTCAGGGCGCTCCGCCGCGGACCTGCCCAGGTCACCCGCTTCGGCAGATGGGCGGGGATGCAGCCGGTCCAGACGGTCCAGACGGTCCAGACGGTCCAGACGGTCCAGCGAGCAGGCGCAGCCGCGGCTTGCGCGCAGACGAAGAATTGTGCCGCGGCGCATTCCGACATTCAGCCCGCGCGCCGCGACCGACCGCCACCGCACGCAGGCTGTACCGGTCGTCAGACTGTCCGCCCGAAGTCATCAGCGAGCATGTCCATCAGCAGGCCGTCGTGGCAGCCGGTGCCGTCGGCGTCTCGCTCATAATCGCGCAGAATTCCCACCGGCCGGAAGCCGGCCGCCAGGTAGCACCGGATCGCCGGCTTGTTGTCCGCTGCCGGGGCGATCACCAGGCGGTGATGGTCTCGGTCGCGAATCAGATACCGGGCCAGCGTTCGTACGGCGTCGCGACGTCCGTCAGCAGGGTCCGCCTCAGGTCCGGCTCATCCCCGGCCACGACCGGCAGCAGCACGACGCGCTCACCGCCCCCTACCGGTCCACCGCGAGCAGCACGCCGGTGATCGGCACCAGCAGCGTGCTGTCGTACGCGTCGGGCACCGTCACGGTGACCGGCACCGGCAGGCCGACCGTGGTGAAGGCGGTCGCCGGTCCCACGTCGTCGACGGCGAAGGTGACGATGCCACCCTCCTTCGGGCCGAGCTGCACCTGCTCGGCGGCCGGGTTGGCCGCGGGGCTCGCACAGACGAGAGTCACCGCCGGGTCGCCCCAGGCCGCCGTACGACCCACCTCACCCGTCACGGACCGACGCGAAAGAGCGCCCAGCGTCGCGGGCAATGCGGCGACCAGCGGGCCGCACTGCGGGGCGGAAACTCCCGCCACCGGGACGTCGACCGGCCCGGTCGCCACAGCTGGGCCAGCGGACGAGCAGCCCGCGAGCAGGGGCACCAGCGCGAGCGCCCTCAGAGGTGGACGACGGGGCACGTGAGCGTGCGGGTGATGCCGTCGACGGCCTGGATGCGGGCCACGACGAGCTTGCCGAGTTCGTCGACGCTGCGGGCCTCGGCGCGGACGATGACGTCGTACGGCCCCGTCACGTCCTCGGCCTGAGCGACGCCGTCGATCAGCAGGATGGCGGCGGCTACGGCGGCCGCCTTTCCCACCTCGGTCTGGATGAGGATGTAGGCCTGAACCACGAGCTTGGCTCCTCTGCGAGGCTGCTGGGGTGCCGGACGCTACCGCAGGAGACGTCGGCGAGTCGGCGCTGATCGCAGCGGTGACCGCGCGGCTGCCGCGGGCCGCCCATGTGCCGGTGGGCCCGGGTGACGACGCGGCGGTGGTGCTCACGCCGGACGGCCGGGTGGTGGCGACGACCGACGTGCTGGTCGAGGGTGTGCATTTCCGGCGGGACTGGTCCACGGCGTACGACGTCGGACGCAAGGCCGCCGCTGCCAATCTCGCCGACGTCGCCGCGATGGGCGCGGTCGGCACGGCCCTGCTCGTCGCGCTCGTCGCACCGAAAAGGCTCCCGGTGGCCTGGGCAGTCGGCCTTGCCGACGGGCTGCGCGACGAGGCCGCCCTGGTCGGCGCGGTGGTCGTCGGCGGCGACACGGTCCGCGGCGAGCAGGTTGTCGTGTCGGTGACGGCGCTCGGCGATCTGCAGGGCCGGCGACCCGTGCTGCGCAGCGGTGCCCGCGAGGGCGACGTCGTTGTGGTGGCGGGCTCGCTGGGCGGGTCGTCGGCCGGACTCGCCCGGCTGCTCGACGGGCAGCGTTCCGGCCGGCTGGTCGAGGCGCATCTGCGGCCCGCGCCGCCGTACGCGCTCGGGCCGGTGCTCGCCGACGCCGGCGCGACCGCGATGTGCGACGTCAGCGACGGCCTGGTCGTCGACCTGCTGTCGCTGTGCACCGCGAGCGGGGTCGGCGTCCTGCTCGACGTCGCCGCCCTGCCGCGGGCCGACGGCGCCACGGTTCACGACGCGCTGCACGGCGGTGAGGACCACGCGCTGCTGGCCACGCTCCCCCGTGCCGCCGCCGAAGCGCTCGACGGCCTCGTTGCCGTCGGCCGGGTCCGGCGCGGCGCCGGACTCCATGACCTGCTGGGGGAGGCACTGCTGCCGCAGGGCTGGCAGCACTGGCCGACCGGATAGTCCGCCTTGACCGCCCCCCACGGCGCGTCCAGGATCAGCTGGGACCCCCGGCGGGGTCCGGCACGACAACAGCCCCGTCGGGGTGTCCTTCGAGTAGCCCTTTCCTGGCGGCCGTCCCGTCCGTACGATCGCGGCTGATGGATATCCCCGTCAGCCCCCGTGCCACGCGGCACGCGTCCGGCCTGCCCGATGTCGGCACCCTGCGCGACCCGGCCCGCCTGCAGCGGGTTCGCCGGCTGGTCGAGGCCGCCGAGGGCTCGGCGGTGCTCGGCGGGCTGGTCGACCTGGTCGCCCGGATCACCGGCACCCCCGCCGCGCAGCTGTCGCTGCTCGCGGACGAGCAGATCGCCACCTCGGTCCGGTGCGTGGGCGCGCTGGTCGTCCCGCGGACGTTGGACCTGCAGGACAGCCTGTGCAGCATCACCGCGCTGTCAGGTGACGTCCTGGTCGCCGCCGATGCGCGCCGGCACCCCTGGCTCGCCGACCTGCTGCCGGTCAGCAGCGGCACGGTCGGCGCCTATCTCGGGGCGCCGTTGGCGCTGCCCGACGGCACCATGCTCGGCGCTCTGTGCGTGTGGGAGCCGGCCGCGCGGTCGTGGTCGGAGCGTGATGTCGGCCTGACCTGCGCCGTTGCGGACGTCGTCGCCCTCGAGTTGCAACGACTTTCGGCTGACAGCTGACGTCACCGGTCCGGCATCGGAACCACGTCCAGGTCCCGCGCGACGACCACGTCGCCGTGCTCTTGCCCGGCCTCCTCGGCGAACTCCGCAAGGTCGGCGTAGCGCTGGGAGAAGTGCACGAGCACCAGCCGCCGCACGCCCGCGTCGCGCGCCAGCCGACCGGCCTGCCGGGCGGTGAGGTGCCTGTACTGCTCCGCCAGGGACGCTTCGCGGTGCAGGAACGTCGCCTCGCAGACCAGCAGGTCGGCGCCCTCCGCGAGCGCCTCCGCACCGTCGCAGAGCCGGGTGTCCAGGACGAAGGCCACCCGCTGGCCCGGCCGCGGGACGCTGACATCGGCGAGCCGCACCCCGCGCAGCGAGCCCTCGCGCTGCAGCACCGCGACCTCCGGGCCGCCGATGCCGGCAGCGGCAAGCCGCTCCGGGAGCAGCCGGACGCCGTCGTCCTCAACGACGCGGTAGCCGACCGTCGGCACCCGGTGGTCCAACGGCGCCGTTGACAGCGTCCAGGGCGCCATCCGGTACGCCGTCGCTCCCGCGGCCTCGTCCGCCGGGCACCACGCGACCGGCGGCTGCTGGGCGAAGTCGGTCAGCAGCGACAGCCTGGGCACCGCGCTGGCCGGGCAGTGCACCGGCACCGGTTCCCGCCGGCCGTCCAGCGCCATCCGGTTGAGCACGCCCGGCAGCCCCAAGCAGTGGTCGCCGTGCGCATGTGTCACGCAGATCCGGTCGATGGCGCTGGACGGGACCCCGGCGTGCAGCAGCTGGCGCTGGGCGCCTTCGCCGCAGTCGAGCAGCAGCCCGAGACCGGGCAGTCGCAGAAACGCTGACAGGTGGCTGCGGGTGCGGGTCGGTGCCTGGCTCGCGGTCCCGAGCACCACGAGCTCGCGGGCGCTCACCCCTTCGCGGGCGGCGTGCCCCAGTCGTCGTCGGCGCGGTCCCTGGCGTCCTGGTCGACGGTGCGCTGCCGGGCCGTGACGAGGGCCTGCCCGGCTTCCTCCTTCGAGGCGTACGGGCCGAGCCGGTCGGTCAGGGCGCAGCCCGTCTCGTCCTCGACCCGACCGTGCACGAGGCAGTACCACCAGGAGGCCATGGCGCGAGTGTGCGCCCCAGCCGGTGCGAGGATGCGCTCCCCGACACCGCAGCAGGAGGTTCGCGTGGCCATTTACGCCCTGGGGGACCGCGTCCCTGACATCCATCCGGACGCGTGGGTGCACCCGGACGCGAGCGTGATCGGCGCCGTCACGATCGGGGCCGGCAGCACCGTCTGGCCGGCGGCCGTGCTGCGCGGCGACTACGGCCGCATCGTCATCGGAGCCCGTACCTCGGTGCAGGACGGCACGGTGGTGCACTGCACGGCCGAGCTCACCACGACGATCGGCGACGACTGCATCGTCGGGCACCTGGCGCACCTGGAGGGGTGCACCATCGAGGACCGCTGCCTGGTCGGGTCGGGCTCCGTCGTTCTGCACCAAGCGGTCGTGCGTAGCGGCGCCATCGTCGGCGCGGGCGCGGTGGTCGGCAACCGGGTCGAGGTCCCGGCGCATGCGATGGCGCTCGGCATCCCCGCGAAGATGCGCCTGGACGCGGTGCCCGACGGGGCGTTCGCCAAAGGTGTCCAGCTGTACGTGGAGAACGGGCGCCGCTACCGCGAGCTGCTGCGGCGGGTGGACTGAACGGCTGGGATCAATCCCGGAGGGCCGGACGTCAGGCCCGGGCGACCTTGCCGGCCTTCAGGCAGGAGGTGCAGACGCCGAGCTTCATCGGCTGCTTGCCGCTCTTGCCGGCCAGCGCGCGGACCGTCTGGATGTTGGGGTTCCAGCGGCGGCGGGTGCGCCGGTGGGAGTGGCTGACCGACATGCCGAAACCCGGTCCCTTGCCACAGACGTCGCAGGTCGCAGCCACGGTGTTCTCCTACTGTTCGGGATGTGGGGATCGGTACGGGCGGTGCCGGCGGGATCAGACCCTGGTCAGGCAGGATCGGACGCTACCAGCCGGGGTTGCTGGCCGGGCTAGGGTCGCGCGTCCTGTCCGTCCACGGAGCCGCGGGGAGACCGAACAGCGTGCTGCGAGTGCTCGACGCCGCCGCCGTGCGCCAGTGGTGCGAGGCCGGCCGCGCGGCCCTGGAGGCCGCCCGGACGGAGATCGACGACCTCAACGTGTTCCCCGTGCCCGACGGCGACACCGGCACGAACTTGCTGCTGACCGTAGAAGCCGCCGTCGAGGCCGTCCACGCGGCACCGGACGACCTCTCATCGGTGGCCGGCGCGATGGCCCGCGGCGCGCTGCTGGGCGCGCGTGGCAACTCCGGCGTGATCCTCAGCCAGCTCCTGCGCGGGCTCGCCGAGGTGCTCGACCAGGGCCCGGCCGGCCCGGCCGCACTCGGCCGCGGCCTGGTCCGGGCCGCCGACCTGGCGTACGCCGCCGTGGCGCAGCCGGTCGAGGGCACCCTGCTGACGGTTGCGCGGGCCGCCGGCCTTGCCGCGCGTGGCTCGGATCTGGCCGCCGTCGTCCGCGGCGCCCGCGAGGGTGCCGAGCAGGCGCTCGCCCGCACCCCCGAGCAGCTGCCGGCCCTGCGCAACGCCGGCGTCGTCGATGCGGGCGGCCGCGGCTGGGTGGTGCTGCTCGAGGCGCTCGAGGGTGTCGTCACAGGGGCGCCGGCGGTCGCGATGCCAGGCCTGCACGTGCCGCGCGACCGCTCGGGCCTGGCTGCCGCGCGCGAGGCAGGCAGCGACCGCTACGGCTATGAGGTGCAGTACCTGCTGCACGACGCCGCGGACGACGCCGTCGCTGCGCTGCGCCTGGGGCTCAGCGCACTCGGCGACAGCCTGCTCGTGGTGGGTGGCGGCGGGCTGTTCAACGTGCACGTACACGTCAACGACGTCGGTGCCGCTGTCGAGGCCGGCGTCCGGGCCGGCCGGCCGTCCCGGATCACGGTCACCCGGTTCGCCGACCAGATCACGGCCGACGAGGCGCCGCGACCGAACCGCGCCGTCATCGCCGTGGCGACCGGCGAGGGGCTCGTCGGGCTGTTCCGGCGGGCCGGCGCGGTCGTCGTGCAGGGCGGCCCGACCGCCGGGCCGTCGACCGCCGAGCTGCTCGCCGGAATCCGCGCGACGGGCGCCGCCGAGATTGCCCTGCTGCCCAACGACCCGAACGTGCACGCGGTGGCCAGCGCGGCCGCCGCCGAGGCCGCAGCAGGCGGCGTCGATGTGCACGTGGTGCCCACCCGGGCGGTCGTGCAGGGGCTGGCGGCACTCGCCGTCGCCGACCCGGCCCGCGAGTTCGCCGCGGACCTGCGGGCGATGCGCGAGGCGGCCGCGGCCACCCGTACGGGTGAGGTCGTCCGGGCGGTACGCGTGGCCGCAACCTCGGCCGGCGGCTGCCGGCCCGGTGACGCCCTGGGCCTGCTCGACGGCCGGATCGTGCTGGTCGGGGCGGAGATCGAGGGGGTGGCCCGCGACCTGCTCGACCGGCTCGTCGAGGGCGCCGAACTGGTCACGCTCATCCTCGGAACGGACCTCACGGCGGGGGTCGGCGACCGGCTGCGCGCCCACGTCGCGGGTGGGCACCCGGCCGTCGAGGTCGTCGTCATCGACGGCCGCCAGCGGCACCCCCTGCTGATGGTCGGGACGGAGTGAGCCGGTGGACCTCAGCACCCCGCTCAAGCGCGTGCTCGGCGCCCCGAAAGCCGCCCCCCTGGCGGCCACGCTCGACCTGCACACCGTCGGCGACCTGCTGCGCCACTACCCGCGGCGGTACGCCGAGCGCGGCCGGCTCACCGGCTTTGACGAGCTCGTGATCGGTGAGCACGCCACGGTGTTCGCCGAGGTGCAGGTGGTCAACTTCCGCCAGATCCGCGAGAAGCTGAACAAGACCGACGTCACCGTCACCGACGGCGCAGGCCGGCGGATGACGATGGCGATCTTCAACCGGCACCAGGCCCGCAGGGAGCTGCGCAGCGGCCGCCGGGCGTTCTTTGCCGGGAAGGTCGAGCTGTTCAACCAGACCGTGCAGCTGGCCAACCCGCAGTACCAGCTCGTTGACGACGACGACGGGAAGGTCGCAGCGGAGTTCGCGGGTGGCCTGGTGCCCATTTATCCGGCCAGCGCCAAGATCTCGACGTTGCAGATCTCCAGGTGCGTCGGGGTCGCGCTCGACGGTGTCGACGTCGGTGCCGACCCGTTGCCTCCGGAACTGCTCGAGGCGCACGGCCTGGTCGGACTGATGTCGGCGCTGCGCGGGATCCACGCCCCGGACGGCTGGGCGGAGGTCGCGCGCGCGAAGAAGCGGCTGACCTGGGACGAGGCCTTCGTGCTGCAGGTCACCCTCGCGCAGCGCCGGGCGTTGCTGCGGGCCACCCCGGGCACCGCGCGCAGGCCCCGCCCCGGCGGGCTGCTGACGCGCTTTGACGCGTCGCTGCCGTTCGTCCTCACGGCCGGGCAGCGTGCGGTCGGTGGCGTGCTGCTCGCCGAGCTGGCCGACAGCGCGCCGATGCACCGGCTGCTGCAGGGCGAGGTCGGCTCCGGCAAGACCCTGGTCGCGCTGCGGGCGATGCTCGCCGTTGTCGACGCGGGCGGACAGGCGGCGCTGCTCGCGCCGACCGAGGTGCTCGCCCAGCAGCACGACCGCTCGCTGCGGCAGCTGCTCGGGCCGCTCGCGCAGGCCGGCGAGCTCGGTGCCGCCGACGACGCGACCCGGGTCGCGCTGCTGACCGGCTCGCTCGGGGCGGCCGCCCGGCGTACCGCGCTCGCCCAGGCGGCGTCCGGCGAGGCGGGGCTGGTCGTCGGCACGCACGCCCTGCTCGGGGAACACGTGGCGTTCGCCGACCTCGGGCTCGTCGTCGTCGACGAGCAGCACCGCTTCGGGGTCGAGCAGCGCGACGCCCTGCGGGGCAAGGGCGCCGCGCCGCACGTGCTGGTGATGACCGCGACGCCGATCCCGCGCACCGTCGCCATGACCGTGTACGGAGACCTCGAGGTCTCCACCCTGACCGAGCTGCCGGTCGGCCGGTCGCCGATCAGGAGCGCCGTCGTCGCGGTTGCCGAGCACCCGGGCTGGCTCGACCGGGCCTGGCAGCGGGTCCGCGAAGCGGTCGAGCAGGGCCGCCAGGCGTTCGTCGTCTGCCCACGCATCGGCGGTGACGACGCCGACGACGACGCCGCCGCCCCCGACGACGACGCGGGCCGTCGCCCCGCCGTTGCCGTCGCGGAACTCGAGCCGCTGCTCGCGGCGGGCCCGCTGGCTGGCCTGCGCACCGCTCAGCTGCACGGCCGGCTGGCTCCGGAGGCCAAGGATGAGGTCATGCGGCGGGTCGTCGCGGGTGAGGTCGACGTGCTCGTCGCGACCACCGTCATCGAGGTCGGCGTCGACGTGCCCAACGCGACCGTGATGGTCGTGATGGACGCCGACCGCTTCGGACTGTCCCAGCTGCACCAGCTGCGTGGCCGGATCGGCCGGGGCCGGCACCCCGGCCTGTGCCTGCTGGTCACCGGAGCCGAGGAAGGCAGCCCGGCGCGCCGGCGCACCGACGCGGTCGCGGCGACCACCGACGGCTTCGCGCTGTCCGAGCTCGACCTGGAGCAGCGCCGCGAGGGCGACGTTCTCGGCTCCTCGCAGTCGGGCCGGCGGTCCTCGTTGCGGATGCTGCAGCTGCTACGCGACACCGACGTGATCGTCGCCGCCCGGGCGGCAGCCGTCGAGCTCGTCGACGCCGACCCCGACCTGGCCCGCCACCCGGCCCTGGCCGGCGCGGTCGCCGCCATCCTGGACGAGGAACGCGCTGCGTACCTGGAGAAGGCGTGACACGCATCGTCGCCGGTACCCACCGCGGCCGGTCGCTGGCCGTGCCACCGGGCACCGTGACCCGACCGACGTCCGACCGCGCCCGGGAAGGCATGTTCTCCTCGCTGCAGAGCCTGGTCGACCTCGAGGGCGCGGCCGTGCTCAACCTCTACGCCGGCTCCGGCGCGCTCGGTCTCGAGGCGCTCAGCCGGGGCGCGGCCACGGCCACCCTCGTCGAGTCCGACGAGCGCGCCCTCGCCGTCCTGCGCGCCAACGCTGTGGCGCTGGGCCTGCCTGCGGTCGTCGTCGGCCTCGAGGTCGAGCGTTTCCTGGCCGGTACGCCCGAGCCGTACGACCTTGTGCTGCTCGATCCACCGTACGAGCTCGGGGTCGACCCGGTGCTGGTGGCGCTGGTGCCCTGGGCGGCCGACGTGGTGGTCGTCGAGCGCCGCACCCGTGGGCCGGAGCCGACCTGGCCGGCCGGACTCGAACCGGTCCGCAGCCGCCGCTACGGGGAGGCCACGCTCTGGTACGGTTCAAGATCATGAGAAGGGCCGTCTGCCCCGGGTCGTTCGATCCCGTGACGCTGGGCCACCTGGACATCGTCGGGCGTGCCGCGGCCGTCTACGACCAGGTCACCGTCGCGGTCCTGGTCAACAAGAAGAAGTCCTCGCTGTTCACGGTCGGTGAGCGGATCGAGATGCTGCGGGAGGTGACGAAGGCCTACGGCAACGTCATCGTCGACAGTTTCCAGGGGCTGCTGGTGGACTGGTGCCGGGCCAATGAGGTGCCGGTCATCGTCAAGGGCCTGCGGGCGATCTCCGACTTCGACTACGAGCTGCAGATGGCCCAGATGAACCACGGCCTGGCCGGCGTGGAGACGTTGTTCATGACAACCAACCCGCTGTACAGCTTCCTGTCCTCCAGCCTGGTCAAGGAAGTCGCGACGTACGGCGGCGACGTCGCCCACCTGGTTCCCGAACCGGCGCACCGCCGCCTGCTGGCCAGACTCGCCGAGCGTGGCCCGGATGACTGACGTCGCGTCGCCCGGGGCGGCACTCGGTGAGGTCCAGGCCGTGCTGGAGACCTTGACCGAGAGCGTCCGGAAGGCCCGCTCGATGCCGATGTCGGCGTCCTGCCTCGTGAACCGCGCCGACCTGCTCGAGCTACTGGCCGAGCTGCGCGCCCGGCTGCCCGAGGCGTTCGGCCAGGCCGAGGCGGTCCTCGACGACCGCGCGGCGGTCGTCCAGGAGGGCGAGCGCGAGGCTGAACGGGTCGTGGCTGCCGCCCAGGTCGAGCGCGAGCAGCTGGTTGCAGGTACCGACCTCGTGGCTGCGGCGCAGGCAGCGGCCGCCCGGGTGATCGATGCGGCGACCGAGCACGCGCAGGCCCTGCGGGCCGAGGCGGAGGACTACGTCGATGCCAAGCTGGCCACCTTCGAGGTCGTGCTGGGCAAGACGCTCGAGGCCGTCGAGCGGGGCCGGCGCACACTCGCCGGTCAGCACGAGCTCGACGCGCTGCGGCTGGACGACCCCCCGCTCCCCGGATAGGCCCGTCGCCGACATCCGCTAGCCTTGTCTGCACGTTCGCGCACACACCCTCTGCATCCCTTCTGGTTGACCGACGAAGACATGGACAGGACTAAGCAGCACCGCCTCGACCCCCGCAGGCCCCTCGTGCTCGACACGCGCGAGCTGGGACGACGCCCGGGGTCGATGCGCGTCCTGCAGTGCCTCGCCGCCGCGCCCGACGGGCTCGGCCTGGTAGGCCTGGTCGGCGTACCGATCGCGGCCGGTCTGAATCTGGACCTGCGGTTGGAGAGCGTGATGGAGGGCGTGCTGGTGAGCGGCACCGTCACGGCGCCGGTCACCGGGGAGTGCGGCCGGTGCCTGGAGCCGGTCTCCGACACCCTGACCGTGCGCATACAGGAGCTGTACGCGTACGCGCCCGACGACGCCGACGACGAGGAGATCTCCCGCATGGAGGGCGATCTGCTCGACCTCGAGCCAGCGCTGCGCGACGCGGTCGTGCTCGCACTGCCCTCGACGCCGCTGTGCGACGAGCTGTGCTCCGGGCTCTGCCCGGACTGCGGGGAGCGGCGCGACGACCTGCCCCCCGACCACGCCCACGAGTTGACCGACCCCCGCTGGTCAGCCCTGCAGGACCTGATCCACCCGACCGAGGAGAAGTAGCGATGGCCGTCCCGAAGCGCAAGACGTCGCGCAGCAACACCCGCTCGCGGCGCTCGCAGTGGAAGACCGCGCTGCCGGTGCTGGTCACCTGCGACCGCGGCCACACCACGCGTCCGCACACCGTGTGCCCCGAGTGCGGGCGCTACGACAAGCGCGTCGTCCTCGCCGTCTGACGCACCAACATTCAGGCCCTGCGACATTCCCCTGAGCGGTTCCGCGCCGGATGGTCCCGCGCTGCCTGTGGTCCGGGTCGCCCTGGACCTGCTCGGGGGTGACAGCGCCCCCGGCGCGGTCGTCGACGGGGCGCTGCTGGTCGCCGACGAGCAGCCCGGTGTGCAGGTCATGCTCGTCGGGCCGCCCGACGTCGCCGCGCGGCTGCTCGCCGCACGTGACGCCGTCGGCCGCTTCGAGGTGGTCGCCGCCAGTCAGGTCGTGGGCATGGACGAGGAGCCCGCCCGGGCGGTCCGCAGCAAGCGCGACGCGACCGTGCGGGTCGCCGCCCGACTGGTCCGCGACGGCGCCGCCGACGCCGTCGTCTCGATCGGTTCGACCGGCGCCCTGCTCGCTGCGGCCGTGTTCACCGTGGGCCGGCTGCGCGGCATCGCCCGACCGGCGCTAGCGGTCGTCATCCCGGCCAGGGCAGGTCCGCTGGTGTTCCTCGACGCCGGCGCAAGCGTCGACGCGACCCCTGCGCTGCTCGCGCAGTTCGCGCTCGCCGGGGCCGCGCTCGCCCAGGTCCGGCTCGGGCTGCCTGACCCTCGGGTCGGGTTGCTGACGATCGGCGAGGAGTCCGGCAAGGGCGACCTGCTGCGCAAGCAGACCGACGCGCTACTCGCCGCACTGCCCGTGCGCTACGTCGGCAGCGTCGAAGGCGGTGACGTCCCGCACGGCGGCGTCGCGGACGTCGTGGTCACCGACGGCTTCACCGGCAACGTGCTCGCCAAGGGCCTCGAAGGCGCGGCCAGCATGCTCACCGAGGTGCTGCGCGAGGCCTTCACCTCGACCCCCGAGCGTCGGGCGGCCGCCGGGGAGCTGCTGCCGGCCCTGTTCGAGGTCACCGACCGGATGTCGCCCGACGCGTTCGGTGGTGGTTTCCTGCTCGGGGTCAAGGGCGTCTGTGTCGCCGGCCACGGCGCCTCGTCGCCGCGGGCTGTGGCCAGCTGTATCGCCGTGGCGGCGCAGGCCGTCCGGGAGGGGCTGGTCCCGCGGCTCGGCGAGGCGCTCGGCGCACTCGTCGACCGGCATGCGAGCGTGGCCCCGTGACTGCATCCCTGACCGGCGAGGACGTGCTGGCGCTCGTGCAGCAGGCCTGCGCGACGGTGCTCGAGCTCGACCCCGCGACGGTGACGCGCGCGACCCGGTTCGTCGAGGACCTCCGGGCCGACTCCCTCGCCCTGGTGGAGATCGTCGAGATCGTCGAGGAGGCGCTCGCCCCGCAGGTGCCCGCCGGCTTCCACATCGAGGACGAGGAACTGGACGGCCTCACCACCGTGGGCGAGGCCGTCGACCTCGCGGTCAGTCGACTGTGAGCGCCCGACTGTGAGCGCCCGACTGTGAGCGGCCTGCGGTGAGTCCGCGCACCGCGTACACCCGGCTGGAGGCGGCGCTGGGCACCGGCTTGTCGCCCGGTCTGCTCGAGCAGGCCCTGACGCACCGCTCGTTCGCGTACGAGAACGGCGGGCTGCCGACCAATGAGCGGCTGGAGTTCCTCGGCGACGCGGTGCTCGGGCTGGTCGTCACCGACGCCCTCTACAGCACGCACCCCGACCTGGCGGAGGGCCAGCTGGCCAAGCTGCGCGCCGGCATCGTCAACACCCGGGCGCTGGCCGGCGTCGCCCGCACACTCGGCCTGGGCGCGTGGCTGCGCCTCGGCAAGGGCGAGCAGGCCACTGGCGGGCGCGATAAGAACTCGCTGCTGGCCGACACGATGGAGGCGGTGCTCGGCGCGGTCTACCTGGAGCGCGGGCTGCCCGGCGCGGCCGGGGTGGTGCACCGGCTGTTCGGCCCGCTGATGGCCGCCGTGGCGAAGGACGACTCGGCCACCGACTGGAAGACCGCGCTGCAGGAGCTCACCGCTGCCGGCGGCCACGGCGTCCCGGAGTACGCCCTGGCCGAGACCGGGCCCGACCACGCCAAGCGCTTCACCGCGCGCGCTCTGGTGGGGGGCCGGCTGCTCGGCGAGGGTGAGGGCGGCAGCAAGAAGGAGGCCGAGCAGATCGCGGCCCGGCTCGCGGCGATGGCGCTCGGGCCCAGCCGCTAGTGCCGGAGCTGCCTGAGGTCGAGGTGGTCCGGCGCGGCCTTGCCCGCGGCGTCGTCGGGCGGACGATCGCCGGTGTCGAGGTGGCCCACCCGCGGGCTGTGCGCCGGCACCTGGCGGGGGCGGCGGACTTCGCGGCGCTGCTGGCGGGCCGGACCGTCACCGGGGCGTTGCGGCGAGGCAAGTACCTGTGGCTGCCGCTGGACTCCGGCGACGCGCTGACCGGGCACCTGGGGATGAGCGGCCAGCTGCTCGTCAAGCCCCTCGAGGAGCCCACCGAGGTGCACCTGCGGGTGAGGTTCGCCTTCACCGACGCCGGCCATGAGCTGCGCTTCGTCGACCAGCGGACGTTCGGCGGTCTGGCCGTGGTGGCGGGCGGAGCCGTCCTGCCGTCGACCGTCGCGCACATCGCGCGCGACCCGCTGGACCCGCTGTTCGACGACGAGGAGTTCGTAAACCGGCTCCGGGCGAGGCGTACCGGCGTCAAACGGGCGCTGCTCGACCAGACCCTGGTGTCAGGGATCGGCAACATCTACGCCGACGAGTCGCTCTGGCGGGCCCGGCTGCACGGCGGCCGCCCGACGGAGCGGCTGACCCGGCCGCAGGCCCGCGAGCTGCTCGGACACGCCCGCGCGGTGCTCGGCGAGTCCTTGCAGCAGGGCGGGACGAGTTTCGACGCGCTGTACGTCTCGACCGAGGGCGTCAGCGGGCTGTACGAGCGGTCGCTGAACGCCTACGGGCGCCGAGGTGAGCCGTGCGAGCGCTGCGGCACCGCGATCCGGCGGGAGGTCTTCATGAACCGCTCGTCGTTCAGCTGCCCCCGCTGCCAACCGCGGCCGCGGCTGCCTCGTTGACCCCCGAGCCGGTACGGCTCACCCTCCGCGTCGGTGGGGACGTCCAGGGCGTCGGCTTTCGCTGGTGGACCCGCGCCCGGGCCCTCGAGCTGGGACTGGTGGGTTCGGCGACCAATCTCGCTGATGGGCGCGTGGAGGTCGTCGCGGAGGGGGGCCGGGATGCCTGCGCCCGGCTGGCTGCGCTGCTGACCGGCCCCGGTGCCCCCGGCCGGGTGACCCGGGTGGGGAGCTGGTGGGGCGAGTCCAGGGGTGGTCTGACGGGCTTCCTTGAGCGCTGACGGGGGCCTACGCAAGGTCACGGCGCGGTGACGGCGACCTTGACTAGGGGGGGCTCAGCGTGCCATCCTGAGGCATTGGTAGCGGTGGCCACGAGCTCGCTGCCGGACCACCCCCTCGACGCGGAGGACAGCCATGGCCAAGGCCCTGTTCGGTTACACCGGTGTAGGCAGCGACCTCCGGCTCGCCGCGGAGGTCCGCCGGCTGCGGGCACGCATCGCGGTGCTGGAGACCGAGCTGGAGCTCGCCCACGCGACCAGCGACGCGCTCGCCGCGTCGCTGACGGTCGAGGACGATCTGCGTACGCTCAACCTGCAGGGCAGCGAACCTGCGCTGACCTGATCCTTTTCCCGAACTACGAGGGCGTCCCCCGACCGGGGCGCCCTTCGTCATGTCCGGTGGGGCCCGGGCGCTCGCGTGAGCTCCCGGGCAGTCGCCCTGCGGGTCGCGCGCAGGCAGGCATGGCGGTCTGAGGGCCGTAGCGCGCTGGTCCTGGCGATGGTCGCGCTGCCGGTGAGCGGCACCCAGCGGCGCGACGTACGCCGCACGGTGCTGGCGCGGCGCGTCGCGAAGGTCCGTGAACAGGCCGCCCCGCGCCGCTAGCCTGCGCCCGTGCACCTCAAGAGCCTCACGATGAAGGGCTTCAAGTCCTTCGCGGCGCCGACCACGCTGCGCTTCGAGCCCGGCATCACCTGCGTCGTCGGGCCCAACGCCACGGGCAAGAGCAACGTCGTCGACGCGATGGCGTGGGTGCTCGGGGAGCAGGGCGCGAAGGCGCTGCGCGGTGGGAAGATGGAGGACGTCATCTTTGCGGGTTCGCCCGGCAAGCCGCCGCTCGGGCGGGCCGAGGTGACGTTGACGATCGACAACGCCGACGGGGCGCTGCCCATCGAGTACACCGAGGTGTCCGTCCGGCGGCTGATGTTTCGTTCGGGGGAGTCGGAGTACGCCATCAACGGCGACCGCTGCCGACTCGTCGACGTCCAGGAGCTGATGAGCGACAGCGGGATCGGCCGCGAGCTGCACGTCGTGGTCGGGCAGGGCCAGCTCGATGCTGTGCTGTCGGCGCGGCCGGAGGAGCGCCGGGCGTTCATCGAGGAGGCCGCCGGGGTCCTGAAGCACAAGAAGCGCAAGGAAAAGGCCCTGCGCAAGCTGGACGCGATGCAGGCCAACCTGACCCGGCTCACCGACCTGACCGTCGAGCTACGCCGCCAGCTCAAGCCACTGGGTCGCCAGGCGGAGGTGGCCCGGCGGGCCCAGCAGGTGCAGGCCGACCATCGCGACGCCCGCCTGCGGCTGCTCGCCGACGACCTGGTGACCTCGCGCAGCGCGCTCGAGGCGGAGGTCCGCGACGAGACCGCGCTGCGTGAGCGTCGGGCCACCGCCGAGGTCGCGCTCGCCCAGCTGCAGGCCCGGGAGAGCGAGCTCGACGCCGCCCTCGCCGTCGCGGCCCCGCGGCACGCGGGCGCGCAGGACACCTGGTACCGCCTGTCGGCGCAGCAGGAGCGGTTGCGGGGTACGGCCACGCTCGCCGCGGAGCGCCGTCGGCACCTGACCGCGGCGCCGCCGGAGCCGGGCCGGCCGGGCCGGGACCCGGAGGCGCTGGACCGCGAGGCCGTCGTGGCCCGTGAGCAGGAGGCCGAGCTCGGCCGCCGGCTCGTCGCTGACGCCGAGCTGCTCTGCGACGCGGTCGCCCGGCGTACCGAAGTCGAGGCGTCGCTCGCGTCGCAGGAGCGCGCCCTGGTCGCCGCCGTCCGGGCCGTCGCGGACCGGCGCGAGGGCCTGGCCCGGCTGCGTGGGCAGGTCGGGGCGCTGCGCTCGCGGTCCGCCGCGGTGAAGGCCGAGCTTGGCCGGCTGGCCGCTGCGTTGGGAGAGGCGACCAGCCGCGCCGCGCGGGCGCACGCGGAGCTGGCGGCGCTCCGGGAGCAGGCCGGTGGCCTCGACGAGGGTGAGGTCGGCCTCGATGCCCGGCACGAGGCAGCTGCCACGGCGCTCGACCGGGCGCAGGGCGCACTGCTCGCCCTGCAGGCCGATGAGCGCGACGCCGAGCGCGATCGCTCCACCTGGGCGGCGCGCCGGGACGCGCTGGGCATGTCGCTGGCGCGCAAGGACGGCTGCGGCGCGCTGCTGGCGGGTGGGCTCGAGGGTGTGCTCGGGACCGTCGCGGCGTTGCTTCGCGTCCAGCCGGGCGCCGAGGCCGCCATCGCCGCCGCGCTCGGCGCCGTCGCCGACGCTGTGGCAGTCGACTCCCCCGCCACCGCCGCCGAGGCCCTCGGTCGGTTGCGCCGCGACGACGCGGGCCGGGCCGGGCTGCTGATCGGCGGTGCTGCGGACGACCCCGACGAACTCCTGCCGAGCCTGCCGGAGGGCGCCTGCTGGGCCCTCGACCTCGTGGAGGCTCCCGCGGCGCTCCGACCGACGCTCGCGCGGCTGCTGCGCCGCGTCGCGGTCGTACCAAACCTCGGGCAGGCCCAGCAGCTCGCCGAGAGCGGGCTGCGGGCAGTCACGGCGGATGGCGACCTGCTGGGCGCCGACTGGGCTGCGGGCGGATCGGCCGGCGCGCCGTCGCTGCTCGAGACCCAGGCGGCCCTCGACGAGGCCGCCGGCCGCCAGGACGAGGCGCAGCGCCGGCAGGAGCGCCTCGGCTTCGAGGTCGCGGGCGTCAGGGCGACCGTCGCGGCTGCGTGCAGCGAGGTCGACGCAGCGCTCACCGAGCTCAACAGCAGCGACGCCCGGATGGCCGCGCTGGCCGAGCAGCTCGGCCTGCTGGCCTCGCAGGGCCGCGCCGGACAGGCCGAGGCCGGCCGGCTGCAGCAGGCCCGGGTGGCCGCCGAACAGGCCCGCGACCGTGACCTGGGCGGGCTGGCCGAGCTCGAGGAACGGCTCGCGGCGGCCGAGGCGGCCCCGGTCGGAAGGGACTCGCTCGACGGGGACTCGGTCGGCGGGGACCCGCTCGACCGTGACCGGGTCGGGGCCGACCCGCCGACGCAGGTACGGGACCGGCTGGCCGCCGACGCGAGCGCCGCGCGCGCCGCCGAGGTCGAGGCCCGGCTCGCCGTACGCACCGGTGAGGAGCGCGCCCGGGGGCTGAGCGGCCGCGCGGAGTCGCTCGAACGGGCCGCCCGGGCCGAACGCGCGGCGCGCGAGCAGCTCCTCGACGTCACAGCCCGGCGAGGGCGTGGTGCAGCCGTGGCCAACGGCGTCGTCGAAGCAGCACAGCTCGCCCTTGCGGCCGTCGAGCAGTCGATGGTCCTGGCAGCGACCGAGCGCGACGAGGCGGCCACCGCCAGGGCGTCCACCGACGCGGAGCTGGCCGCGCTGCGACTCCGTTCGCGGCAGTCGGCCGCCGACCTCGACCAGCTCACCGACGTGGTGCACCGCGACGAGGTTGCGCGCACCGAGCAGCGCCTGCGCATCGAGACGCTCGAGCAGCGCGCCGAACAGGAGTGGGCGGTGCCACTGGACCGCCTGCTGGCCGAGTACGGCCCGTCGGTGCCGGTGCCCACGGAAGGCGAGCCCGCGCCGTACGACCGGGCGGTGCAGGAGCGCCGGGCAGCGACGGCGGAGCGTGCGCTCGCCCAGCTGGGGCGGGTCAACGCGCTCGCCCTCGAGGAGTACGCCTCCCTGGAGGAACGCGCGGCCTTCCTCAGCACCCAGCTGGAGGACCTGCGGGACACCCGCAGGGACCTGCTGACCGTCGTCAAGCAGGTCGACGACCGTATCCACGACGTCTTCGCGGCGGCGTTCGAGGACACTGCCCGCGAGTTCGTACAGGTCTTCGCGGCGCTGTTCCCCGGCGGCGAGGGCCGACTGGTGCTGACCGAGCCGGACGACATGCTCGCCACCGGCATCGAGGTGCTGGCCCGGCCGGCCGGCAAGAAGGTCTCACGTCTGTCGCTGCTGTCCGGTGGCGAGCGCTCGCTGACCGCGATCGCGCTGCTGGTGGCCATCTTCCGGGCCCGGCCGTCGCCCTTCTACGTGCTGGACGAGGTCGAGGCGGCTCTCGACGACCGCAACCTCGGCCGGCTGCTCGAGTTGCTGACCGGGCTGCGCGAGAGCAGCCAGCTGATCGTCGTCACCCACCAGAAGCGGACGATGGAGATCGCCGACGCGTTGTACGGAGTGACGATGCGAGGCGACGGTGTCTCCGCCGTGGTCAGCCAGCGGCTACGCGAGCCGGCGTAGCGGCCCGTCAGCCACCGGACAGCGCGCCGCACTGCTCACGTAGCAGGCCGCCGAGCAGGGCGATACCGGCTTCGTCTGGCGTGACGAGCAGGTACAGCGGCTTGCCGCCGTCGAGCGAGGCGTACACCGGGAAGCTGTAGGTGCGCTTGCTCTCGGTCAGCGCATGCGCGTCGCAGCGCGCTGCCGACAGGGTGACGGGAATGACCACCTGCGTGGACGTCAGGATCGCCGGCAGCGCTCCGGGGCGCAGCGTGAAGATGACCGAGCCTTCGGCCGAGCTCACGGTCACCGTCGAGGCGCCCGCGGTACGCCGCACCAGCAGGGCGCCGGTGACCTGCTGCCCGGACCGCTGCAGTCCCTCCAGCGCGAAGGAGGCGGTGCGCTGCAACGTGCCCAGAGCGCACTCGCGGGCGCGCAACCTCGGCAGCAGCGTGTCGTCGGCGACCTCCACCTCGAGCCGCCCGGCGGGGGTGTCGACGAGCATCACGACCGGGGCGGGGCGGCCCTCGCACAGCGCTTCGCCGTACGGGATCGGGAAGGCCGTCCGGGTGCCGGCCTCGACGACGTCGTCGCGCGGGGTGGGCGGCACCTGCACGAACCCGCCGCCGCGCAGCTGCAGCCCGCGCACCATGACCGGCGCCGTACCCGCCGTGACGACGACCTGCAGCAGGTGACGGTTCTCGTTGTCCCTCGACTGCTCGAGGGTCACCGTCGGACCGGGCGCGGCGGCGGGGGTCTGCCGCCCGCAGGCAGCGAGCGCGAGGGCGGCGGCGAGGCAGACGACGACGCGGCGCACCTGGCCAGTCCAACACGCGCGGCTGAGGTAGACCTGTGGCGTGCTCGAACTCCTCCTGCTGCTCGCCGGCATCCTCCTCGTCAGCCTGGTCGCGGTCGTCGGCCTGATGTCCGCGAAGGGCCGCCGGGGCGCCCCGCAGCCCCGCCCGAGGCCGGGGGTGGACTACCGGCCCGGCACGGGCGACGACGCCGAGGTGCCCCGGGACACCGCCACGCGCACGATCGACACCGTTGCGTTGCCGCCCGACACCGTCTCGGTGGACCCGGTCATCCCCCGCTACGACGTGCCGGAGCCGACCGCGGGCCGCCTGGCGCGGCTGCGGACGCGCCTGTCGCGGTCGCAGAACACCCTCGGGCGCGGGCTGTTCGCGCTGCTCACCCGGGACGTCCTCGACGAGGACACCTGGGAGGAGGTCGAGGACACCCTGCTCACCGCCGACATGGGCGTCGCGGCCACCACCGAGCTGGTGGGCCGGCTGCGCACCCGGGTGCGCGTGGACGGCGTACGTACGACCGGTGAGATGCGTCCGCTGCTGCGCGAGGAGCTCGTTCGCGCGATCGGCGACGGCGACCGGACGCTGCGTACCGCACCGCACGAGGACGGCCGGCCCGCCGTCGTGCTCGTCGTCGGCGTCAACGGCACCGGCAAGACCACCACCTGCGGCAAGCTTGCCCGGGTGCTGGTCGCTGACGGGCGCAGCGTCGTGCTCGGGGCGGCCGACACGTTCCGCGCGGCGGCTGCCGACCAGCTGCAGACCTGGGGGGACCGGGTCGGCGCCGAGACCGTCCGCGGGCCCGAGGGCGGCGACCCCGCGAGCGTGGCCTTCGACGCGGTCAAGCGCGGGATCGAGGCGCGGGTGGATGCCGTACTGATCGACACCGCGGGGCGGCTGCACACCAAGACCGGCCTCATGGACGAGCTCGGCAAGGTCAAGCGGGTCGTGGAGAAGCACGGCCCCGTCGACGAGACCCTGCTGGTGCTCGACGCGACCACCGGCCAGAACGGCGTCGTGCAGGCCCGGGTGTTCACCGAGGCCGTCGACGTCACCGGGATCGTGCTCACCAAGCTGGACGGCACCGCCAAGGGCGGCATCGTCGTCGCGGTGCAGCGCGAGCTCGGCATCCCCGTCAAATTGATCGGCCTGGGGGAGGGGCCCGACGACCTGGCGCCGTTCGAGCCGGAGGCCTTCGCCGACGCGCTGCTCGGCGACGAGGTCGCCCTCTAGCCACCGGCACCTGGGCCGGCTCGGCCGACCGGCCGGCGACCCAGGCAAGTGCCGCGCTGCCCCAGCGACATCCGGCCACCCTGGATCACCGGGCTGCGGCCCACGGTGACATCACTGGCCGGCGCCTCCCCTTCGGGAGTGCACTTTTAGGGGCCTTCTCGGTGACCTGACGCAGGGGAAGTGACGTCGCGAAGGGGAGGGGCCTGCGCGGTCCACCGGTGTCAGGGGCCCGCGCGGTCCACCGCGACGCACCATTCGCTGCCGGGCACCCACGGCGCACCGTCCCAGGTGGCGTGCCGGACGACCGGGAGGAGCCCGGCATCGCGCAGCCAGCCGTCGTACGTGGTGACCTCCAGCCGATCGGTACGCCAGCCGCTCACCAGCAGCCCGCCGGGCCGCAGGTGCGCCGCCAACCGTTCGACGACCTGCTGCTCGGTGCCGGGCTCGAGGAACACCAGGACGTTGCCCGCGGCGACCACGAGGTCGAAGCGCGACGCCAGGTCCAGCGACGCCAGGTCGCCCTGGACCCAGCGCGGCCCGGCCTGGCCTCGGGCGACGTCGAGCATCGAGCTGTCGCTGTCGACCCCGATGACGTCGTGGCCGCGCCGAACCAGCTCGACCGCCACCCGGCCCGTACCGCAACCGGCGTCGAGGACCCGCCCGGGCTGCCCGAGCAATGCGTCGACGTACGCCGCCTCGCCGTGCACATCGCCGCCGGTCGCCGCGAGCGCCCGAAAGGCCTCGTCATAGTCGGGCCCGCGGGTACCGCCCGTCTCCTGCAGCCACCGGGTCATGACCGACAGTCTCCACCCGGTAGGGGATGCGGCGACCGTTCACGGCGTCGAAACACGTCCCACGGACCGTCACGCCCGCGAAACACGGACTGCACCGCGGGCGAAACACTTCGCCGACACGCTCCTCGTGAGTCCCCGAACCGAGGAGCGGCATGCCACCGATCGATCCGAACGTCCAGAAGGCTATCGATGCGGCCGGTGCGTCCGGCACCACCGCGTGGGTCCTGGCCAGTGCCGCCCTGGTGTTGTTCATGACACCTGGGCTGGCCTTCTTCTACGGCGGTATGACCCGCAGCAAGAGCGTCCTGAACATGTTGATGATGAGCTTCAGCGCCATCGGCATCGTCAGCATCATCTGGGTGCTGTACGGCTACACCCTCGCCTTCGGGGTCGACGCCAAGAGCGGCCTGATCGGCAACCTGGACAACCTGGGCCTGAAGGCCACCACGACGGCCAGCCTGACCAACGGCCTGTACGACTACGTCTTCGTCGCCTTTCAGATGATGTTCGCCATCATCACACTGGCGTTGATCAGCGGCGCGATCGCGGACCGGATGAAGTTCGGTGCCTGGATCGCCTTCTCCATCCTGTGGATCTCCATCGTGTACTTCCCGGTGGCGCACTGGGTCTTCGCCTTCGGCACCCCGCTGCAGGACGGTCAGACCGGTGGCGCCGGCGCAGCGGCGTCCTACACCGCGGGCACCGGCGGCTGGATCGTCAGCAAACTCGGCGCCCTTGACTTCGCCGGAGGCACGGCGGTGCACATCAACGCCGGCGCCGCCGCGCTGGCCCTGGTGATCGTGCTCGGCAAGCGCAAGGGCTTCGGCCGCGACCCGATGCGGCCGCACAACCTGCCCCTGGTGATGATCGGGACCGGCATCCTGTGGTTTGGCTGGTTCGGCTTCAACGCCGGCTCCGCGCTGCTCGCCAACGGCACCGCCGGCCTCGCCTTCGTCAACACCCAGGTCGCCACGGCCGCCGGGCTGATCGCCTGGATCGGCACCGAGCGGCTCCGCGACGGTCACGCCACGACGCTGGGCGCCGCCTCCGGCGCCGTCGCCGGCCTGGTCGCCATCACCCCGGCGTGCGGCGCGGTCACCCCGATCGGCGCCATCGCCGTCGGCCTGGTCGCCGGCGGCCTGTGCTGCCTGGCGGTGACCTTCAAGCAGCGCGGGGGCTACGACGACGCGCTCGACGTCGTCGGCGTGCACCTCGTCGGCGGGCTGGCCGGCACGCTGATGATCGGCCTGGTCGCCAGCGACGCCTCCACCGGCAACGTGGACCTGCGGGGGCTGCTGTACGGCGGCGGCCTGTCGCTGCTCGGCAAGCAGGCCATCGCCGCAGGCTCGGTGCTCACGTACTCCTTCGTGCTCACCCTGATCATCGCGTACGTCCTGAAGGTCACGATCGGCCTGCGGGTCACCGAGGAGGAGGAGGTCACGGGCGTCGACCAGACCGTCCACGCCGAGACCGCGTACGAGTTCGGCAGCGCGCTGGCCGGCAGCGGCTCGGGCGGCGGCGGCGTGCCGTCACGGCCGGACCTGGCCAGCAGCGCCCGGGTGTCCTCGTGAGGCTCGTCACGGGCATCGTCAAGCCCTTCAAGCTCGACGACGTCAAGACCGCCCTGGAGGTCTTCGGGGTCCAGGGGATGACCGTCAGCGAGGTCCAGGGCTTCGGCCGCCAGCGCGGGCACACCGAGGTCTACCGCGGCGCCGAGTACGCCATCTCCTACGTCCCGAAGGTGCGCGTCGAGGTGCTCGTCGACGACGCCGACGCCACCGACGTGCTGGAGGTCATCGCCAAGTCGGCGCAGACCGGCAGCATCGGCGACGGCAAGGTGTGGTCGACGCCGGTCGACGACGTCGTACGGGTACGGACCGGCGAGAGAGGCGTCGAGGCCCTGTGAGGCTCGTCACGGCCATCGTCAAGCCGTTCAAGCTCGACGACGTCAAGACCGCACTGGAGGTGGCCGGCGTGCAGGGGATGACCGTCAGCGAGGTGCAGGGCTTCGGTCGCCAACGCGGCCACACCGAGGTGTACCGGGGCGCGGAGTACACCGTGGCGTTCGTGCCGAAGGTGCGCATCGAGGTGCTCGTGGACGACGCCGACGCCGGGCGGGTGGTCGACGTGGTCGTGCAGGCCGCGAGCACCGGCTCGATCGGTGACGGCAAGGTCTGGACCACGCCGGTCGACGAGGTCGTCCGGGTCCGGACGGGGGAGCGCGGCGCCGAGGCGCTGTGAGCGGTCAGGTCGGCGGGTCGGGCAGCTGCCCGACCCGCCGTTCACGTCTGCGAAACACTGCGGAGACGGTCGTGGAACAGTCGTGCCGGACGGTCGGCGGCGTGGCGGACCGGCGCGCGAGCAGTCTGCGCGAGCGGCGGGCCGAGCTGCTCGCGTGTCCCGACCTGGTGGGGGCGGCCCTGCGCGCGGCGTTCGTGCAGGCGTACGACACCGAGCTCGCGGGGCTGCTTGGCGAGCCCGGCCCCGGGATCGCCCTGGTGGCCGTCGGCGGGCTCGGCCGGCGCGAGGTGGCCGCCGGCAGTGACCTCGACCTTCTGCTGGTCCACGCGGGTCGCGCCGACGTCGCCGCAGTTGCGGACGCGCTGTGGTACCCGCTGTGGGACAGCGGCGTCGGCCTGGACCACGCGGTCCGCACCGTCCCGGAGGCGGTGGCCGTCGCCAGCAGCGACCTGAAGGCGGCGCTCGGCCTCGTCGACGCCCGGCACATCGCGGGCGACGCGGCGCTCACCGCCGAGCTGGTCGCGGCGACCCGGTCCGCCTGGCGTCGCGGAGCCGGCTCCCGGCTGCCCGAGCTGCACGACGCCGGGCTCGAGCGGGCCCGTACGTGGGGGGAGGTGGCCTTCCTGCTCGAACCCGACCTCAAGCAGGCCCGCGGCGGGCTGCGCGACGTGCACGCCCTGCAGGCCCTCGCGGTAGCGCAGGTCGCCGATGTCCCGTCCGCTGCGGTGCTTGCGGCGCACGGCCTGCTCCTGGACGTCCGCGGTGAGCTGCACCGGCTGACCTCGCGGGCCGGCCGGCGGGCGGCGGACCGGTTGCTGCTGCAGGAGCAGGACGCCGTCGCCGGCGCGCTCGGCCTCGACGGGGCGGACGCGCTGATGGCCGCCGTGTCGGGTGCGGCGCGCACGATCGCGTACGCCTCCGACAGCACCTGGCGGCGGGCCCGGCCGGCCCGCTCGCGGCGCCGGCTGCTGGGTCGCCGCCAGGCCGCCGCGCGCCGGCCGCTCGCCGACGACGTCGTAGAGCAGGACGGCGAGGTCGTGCTCGCCAAGGGCGCCCGACCGCACGCCGACCCTGCCCTGCCGCTGCGCGTTGCGGCCGCCGCGGCCCGTGCCGGGCTGCCGATCGCGCCGGCCACGCTGGAGGTGCTCACGACCTGCCCGGCGATGCCGTCGCCCTGGCCGGGCCCGGCGCTCGACGCGCTCGTCGCGCTGCTGGCGACCGGGCCGCCGGCCGTGCCCGTGTTCGAGGCGCTCGACCAGGCCGGGCTGCTCGTCGCGCTGCTGCCGGAGTGGGAGCACGTCCGCAGCCGCCCGCAGCGCAACGCCGTGCACCGCTTCACCGTCGACCGGCACCTGGTCGAGGCGGCGGCGGCCGCGGCGGCGCTCACCCGGCGGGTCGCCCGGCCCGACCTGCTGCTGCTCGGCGCCCTGCTGCACGACATCGGCAAGGGACTGCCCGGCGACCACACCGATGTCGGAGTGGAGCTGGTGGCCGGTATCGGCCCGCGGCTCGGGCTGTCCGCCGCCGATGCGGCCGTTCTCGTCGCGATGGTCCGCCACCACCTGTTGCTACCCGACGTCGCGACCCGACGCGACCTCGCCGACCCCGCGACCGCGGCCGCGGTGGCCCACGCCGTCGGCAGCCGCGAGGTGCTCGAGCTGCTGCACGCGCTGACCGAGGCCGATGCCGCCGCCACCGGACCGGCCGCGTGGAGCAGCTGGAAGGCCGGTCTGGTCAGCGAGCTGGTACGGCGCACCGGCGAGTTGCTGGCCGGTGCGCCGGCAGCACCCCCGGCCCCGCTCGCCCCCTGGCAGGAGGCACTCGTCGCCCCAGACGGGCAGGTTGGAACGCAGGGCGACCTCGCCCTCGATGCCCGGGCGGACGAGGTCACCGTGGTCGCCCGGGACCGGCCCGGCCTGCTCGCGCTGGCCACCGGCGTGCTGGCGCTGCACCGCCTCGACGTGCGTTCGGCGTCTGCCTTCGCCCGAGGCAGCACCGGCGTCGTGGTGCTCCGGGTCGCGCCCCGGTTCGGCACGCTGCCCGACTGGCGGGTGGTGCGCGACGAGCTGCGACGGGCCCTCGACGGTGAGCTGGCCGTCCCGGAGGTGCTGCGCTCCCGCGAGCAGGCATACGCCAGGGACCGGCCCCCGCCGGCGCCCGCCACCGTGCGGCTTCTCGACGACGCTTCGGACACCGCGACGGTGGTCGAGGTGCGGGCCGCGGACGGCCTGGGCGTGCTGCACCGGATCGCCTCCGCGCTCGGCGGGTGCGGGCTCGACGTACGCACAGCGCATATCTCGAGCCTGGGCGCTGACGTGGTCGACGCCTTCTACGTGGTCGGGCCAGACGGCTGCAAGCTCACCGATCCGGCTCTACGCGAGCTGGTCGGGCAGCGGGTGCTGGCAGCCCTCGCGGGCTGAGCGCCGGCCGGCTGGCCGTCCTGGCTTCACCGGGCCCGTTCACCCCCCGGTGCGCAGCCGGGCCGGCAGGTCGACCTCGATCGACCGGTCGACGCCGAGCACCCGCGCGGCGAGGCTGACTCCGGCGACGCTCACCGGAGCGGGTGGGCCGGTCAGCGTCAGGTGCACCACGACCAGCCGGGCCTGGCCGGGCCACAGCTGGAACGGCGCGAAACCGGCCTCCTCCGGCAGCCCGCCGCCGGGGCCGCCGCGCCCGGGCCTGGCGCTGTAGGGCCCCTCCTGCGTCCCGGCGAGGCCCACCACGGTCAGGGGGGCGGCGCCGCTGTTGCGTACGTCGACCGCGTACGACAGCTCGGTCGGGATGCCGGGCACCAGATAGCCGTCGGCGACCGCCGAGCCGGGCAGCAGCACGGTGCTGCCGGCGCGCAGGCTGGCGGTCTGCACGAGCAGCGGCGGGATGGTCACCAGGGCCAGGACAACGACCAGCACGGGGAGCAGGCGGCGGGGCACGCCCGTGATCCTGCAGCCGGGACGGCTGCCTCGCCGGTCCTGTCGAGCGGCGACTCGCGGCGCCGGCACAAACGCCTTGCACCTGGCAACATCATCGCCACGGCTGAGCGTGCAGGGCCAGGATGATGTCCTGGAGTGCAAGTGTCCTTTCGCGCAGGTGACCGACCTCCGTTGCCGTGCAGGCCTCTCGTCGCAGAGCAGCGCGCTCGACGGCAGCTGGAGCCAGCACCGTCGCCGATGCTCGGCCATCCTGGATCGTGAGGTGCGCGCGCCCGGTAGCGAACCGGTCGGCAGCATGGCTTCCCCGGTCGGCGGCGCCCATTAGGCTGGGGCGGTGTTCGACACCCTTTCCGATCGGCTCGACAAGGTCTTCACCGCACTGCGGGGCAAGGGCCGACTGTCCGAGGCCGATATCGACGCCACCGCGCGCGAGATCCGGATCGCGCTGCTCGAGGCCGACGTCGCACTGCCGGTCGTCAAGATGTTCATCGCCAGCGTCAAGGAGCGGGCGCGCGGGGCCGAGGTCAGCCAGGCGCTGAACCCCGCCCAACAGGTCGTCAAGATCGTCAACGAGGAGCTCGTCGGCATCCTGGGCGGCGAGACCCGGCTGATCCGGTACGCCAAGACGGCCCCTACCGTGATCATGCTCGCGGGTCTGCAGGGTGCCGGCAAGACCACCCTCGCCGGCAAGCTGGCCCGTCATCTGAAGGCGCAGGGCCACGCCCCGCTGCTGGTGGCCTGCGACCTGCAGCGGCCCAACGCCGTCCAGCAGCTGCAGGTCGTGGGGGGGCAGGCAGGTGTCGACGTCTTCGCGCCGTACGCCGGCAGCGGGGTTGGCGACCCGGTCGTGGCCGCCCGCGAGGGGGTGGCCCACGCCCGTCGGATGAACTACGACGTCGTGGTCGTCGACACGGCCGGGCGGCTTGGCATCGACGCGGACCTGATGGCGCAGGCAGCCGACATCCGCGACGCCGTGCAGCCCGACGAGGTGCTTTTCGTCGTCGACGCGATGATCGGCCAGGATGCTGTCGTCACCGCGCAGGCCTTCCAGGAGGGCGTCGGCTTCACCGGCGTCGTGCTCACCAAGCTCGACGGGGACGCCCGTGGCGGTGCGGCCCTGTCGGTACGACACCTGACCGGCCAGCCGGTCCTGTTCGCCAGCACCGGCGAGAAGCTCGCCGACTTCGACGTCTTCCACCCCGAGCGGATGGCCTCGCGCATCCTCGGGATGGGCGACGTGCTGTCGCTGATCGAGACCGCCGAGAAGCACTTCGACCAGGCGTCGGCCGAGAAGATGGCCGGCAAGATGCAGTCCGGTGAGGACTTCGACCTCGAGGACTTCCTGGAGCAGATGCTCCAGGTCCGCAAGATGGGGCCGATCGCCGGGCTGCTGGGGATGCTGCCCGGCATGGGCCAGATGAAGGACGCCCTGGCCCAGGTCGACGACCGTGACATCGACCGGATCGCGGCGATAATCCAGTCGATGACGCCGCAGGAACGTCGTACGCCCAAGATCCTCAATGGCTCGCGTCGGCTGCGCATCGCCAGGGGCTCGGGGGTGACGGTGCCCGAGGTCAACAACCTCGTCGACCGCTTCTACGACGCGCAGAAGATGATGAAGCAGATGGCTGGGATGGGGGTCCCGGGGATGGGCCGGGTGGCCAAGCGTGCCGGCGGCGGGGGCAAGAAGAGCAAGGCGAAGAAGGGTCCCGGTCGCGCTGGTGGCGGGCCGCGATCGACGTCCGCGCCGCAGCCCCCGGTACCGCCTCGCCTGCCGCAGCTCCCTGCGGGGCCGGACCCGCTCGGACTGCGCCGGGGCGAGCAGGGCCCGGACCCCCTCGGGCTGCGGCGTCCCCGCTAGGCGGACGGCCGCCGCGGCGGTCTGGGGTGGTGCCGACGTCTGGCACACTTGTCGGCGAACCGACACCGGGGTCGGCCCTCTCCCGCCCCCGGCGTGTCCGCAAGGCCCGGCCGCCGCGTGTCCCCACGCGCTGTGCGGTCGCGCACCCCTTCCGTACGACTGGAGCAGTAGGCCCCGTGGCAACCAAGATCAAGCTCATGCGTCTCGGCAAGATGCGCGCGCCGTACTACCGCATCGTCGTTGCCGATGCGCGGACCAAGCGCGATGGCCGCGTCATCGAGACGATCGGCAAGTACCACCCCAAGGAGCACCCCTCTTTCATCGAGGTTGACGGCGACCGCGCCGCGTACTGGCTCGGTGTTGGGGCACAGGCCACCGACCCGGTGGAGCGCATCTTGAAGGTCACCGGCGACTGGCAGAAGTTCAAGGGCGAGGCCGCCCCCGCGCCGATGCTCGTCGCCGAGCCGAAGGCCGACAAGAAGCTGGCCTTCCAGGCCGCTGCCCGCGAGGGCATCGAGGGCGCCGCGGCAGGTGCCGCCACCACGCCCAGGAAGAAGCCCACGAAGACCGACCCGCAGCCGGCCGAGGTCGCCGCCGAGGCGCCGGCTGCTACTGCGCCTGCTGCTGCGCCGCACGCCGAGGCCCCAGCCGTTGCCGACGCCCCGGCCGTTGCCGACGCCCCGGCCAGCGACGCCCCCGCGGCGGAGTAGTGCTCGAGTCTGCCGTCGAGCACCTCGTGCGCGGAATCGTCGACAACCCCGAGGACGTGAGCGTCGACCTGGTCACCGGGCGACGCGGGCGCACGATCGAGGTGCGCGTCAACCCGGAGGATCTCGGGAAGGTGATCGGGCGCAGTGGGCGCACCGCCAAGGCGCTGCGCACCGTCACGACCGCCCTGGGCGGTCGCGGCGTACGGCTCGACGTCGTCGACACCGACGAGGTCCGCTAGCCGGTGCCCGGACCCGGCCGCCGTTCGCGGGTCGCCGGTGCGGCGCGTCGCAGAACCGATGCCTCGCGGGCTGTCAACGCCTCGCGGGCGGTCAACCCGGAGGACGCCGGCCCCACGGCTGCGGACCCGGCCGGCGCGGGCCCAGCCGGTGCCGACCCCGGGGCAGCGGACGCGGCGGCACCCGGCTCGGCGCCCGTAGGGCTGACGGCTGACCCGGTGCTCGGAACGGATCCCGGGTTGTCGCCGGCTTCGCAGGGGCCGGGGCTGCTCGTCGTCGGCCGGGTCGGCAAGCCGCAGGGCATCCGGGGCGAGGTGACCGTCGAGGTCCGCACCGACGACCCTGAGGCGAGGTTCGCCGACGGTGCCGTCCTGCTCACCGACCCGGCTAGCCGCGGTCCGCTGACCGTCGCCTCTGCGCGCAACCAGAACGGTCGGCTCGTCGTGCTGTTCGCCGGCCTGGCCGACCGCAACGGCGCCGAAGCTCTACGCGACACCCTCATCCTGATCGAGGCCGCCACGCTCCCGCCGCCGGAAGACCCCGACGAGTTCCACGACTTCCAGCTCGTCGGGCTGATCGCCCAGCTGCCGGGCGGTGGTCGGCTTGGCACCGTGTCAGAGGTCCTGCATCTGCCTCACGGCGACGTGCTCGCCGTACGTCGCGACGACGTGGCCGTCGGCTCACCCGAGGTGCTCGTGCCATTCGTGAAGGGCATGGTCCCGGTCGTCGACGTTGCTGGCGGGCGCGTCGTCCTCGACCCCCCGCCCGGCCTGCTCGACCTGTCCGAGCCCGAGCTGCTGGGCCCGGAGCCCCCGCCCGACGGGGTCTGACGTGCGCGTCGACGTCGTGACCGTCTTCCCCGACTATCTGGCTCCGCTGGAGCTGTCGCTGCTCGGCAAGGCCCGCGATCGCGGTCTGCTCGACGTACACGTGCACGACCTGCGCAGCTGGACCAACGATGTTCACCGCACGGTCGACGACAGCCCGTACGGTGGCGGCCCCGGCATGGTGATGACCCCGGGTCCGTGGCGCGATGCGCTCGAGCACGTCGCCCCCTCGGCCGGCCCACAGCCGCTGCTGGTCGTACCGACGCCGAGCGGACTGCCGTTCAGCCAGAGCGTCGCCGAGCAGCTGGCCGGCGAGCAGTGGCTGGTCTTCGCCTGTGGCCGCTACGAGGGACTGGACGCACGGGTCGTCGGGCACGCGCTCCGCAGGATGCGGGTGCTCGAGGTGTCACTCGGCGACTACGTCCTCGCCGGCGGGGAGGTCGCCGTCCTGGCCATCGTCGAAGCTGTCGCGCGGCTGATCCCCGGGGTGCTCGGTAACACCGCTTCCAGTACAGACGACAGCTTCAGCGGCGGGCTGGCTGGGCTGCTGGAGGGGCCGACGTACACCCGTCCGCCGTCCTTCGACGGCCTGGACGTCCCACCGGTACTGCTTTCGGGGGACCATGCCGCGATCGGGCGGTGGCGACGAGACGAGGCCTTACGCCGCACTGCTCAGCGGCGCCCCGAGTTGCTCCGTGCGCTGGCGGACCGGCTCGACGATCAGGACCGAGCGGTGCTACGGCAGGCCCACACGCCGGGTGTGGCAGGATAGAGGGCTGTTGCGGCGCGCTCCCAGAGCCGCGACGACCGCTCTTGCTCATCTCCGGCGCCTGTGCGCGCCACACCCTGCACGAGAAGGCGACGGACGATGCACACCCTGGACGAGCTCGACGCGGCGCAGCTGCGCAGCGACCACCCCGACTTCCGGCCGGGCGACACGCTCGACGTCGGTGTGCGCGTCGTCGAGGGCAACCGCTCGCGCGTGCAGCGCTTCCAGGGCGTGGTCATCCGTCGTCAGGGCGGCGGGGTCCGCGAGACCTTCACCGTGCGGAAGGTCAGCTTTGGCGTCGGTGTCGAGCGGACCTTCCCGGTCCACACCCCGGTCATCGAGGACATCAAGGTTGTCACTCGCGGCGATGTCCGGCGCGCCAAGCTCTACTACCTGCGCGAGCTGCGGGGCAAGAAGGCGAAGATCAAGGAGAAGCGGGGCGCGGTACCGGCAAAGATTGCCGCGCCCAAGGCCTAACCGCCCCAGGCAATTCCGGCACTCCCGACGCCGCGTCGTCCGCCGCGCCCTCACCGGGGGCATCCCTTCGGTCCGCGCCGTGTCTGTCTGTACCGATCCGCCGCTGCGGCACGACCGCTCGGCAACCGCCGTTAGGGTCTGCGTGATGAGCGACGACGAGAGCCCCACCGCACCGCGTAGCGGCGCGGGCTCACCAGGCCGCTCGCGGCAGGCCGGCTCGTCGCAGGCAGTGCCCCCTGCAGCCGGATCCGGACAGGCGCCGCCTTCGGGAGCAGGGTCGTCACAGCTGGCGACCGCCTCGGGCACCGCGCAGGGCGGACTGGTGCCGGGCGGAACGTCGGGCGGTGGGGCGCCGGCTGAGGGGACGCCGGGCGGTGCGGTGTCGGGCGGTAGGGCGCCGGCTGAGGGGACGCCGGGTGGTGCGGCGTCGGGTGGTGGGGCGCCGGGCGACGGGACCCGACCGGAGGGCGGCGGTGGTGCGGCCGGGACACCGCCCGGAAGCGGTCCAGCCAACACCGCTGAGCCCGCGAAGGCACCCGCATCGCGTGGTGGCTTCTTCCGCGAGCTGCCCTTCCTCGTCGTCGTGGCCTTTGCGCTGGCACTGGTCATCAAGGCCTTCCTGGTGCAGGCGTTCTACATCCCGTCCGGGTCGATGGAGCAGACCCTCGCCATCCGCGACCGGGTACTGGTCAACAAGCTCGTGTACGACTTCCGCGACATCCGCCGCGGCGAGATTGTCGTTTTCAACGGCGCGGGGTCATTCTCGCCCGACCCGGACCAGCAGGTCTTCGCCGAGCCCACCAACCCCGTGCAGCGGGTCCTGCGCGGCGTCGGGGGCCTCGTTGGGCTGAGCGCTCCGGGGGAGAAGGACTTCATCAAGCGCGTCATCGGGGTCCCGGGAGACCGGGTCGCCTGCTGTAAGAACGGCCATGTCACCGTCCAGCCGGCCGGCGGTGGCGCGCCCGTCGAGCTCGACGAGCCGTACACGTACGAGAACGAGTCACCGATGACCTTCTGCCAGGCCGGTGCGGACGAGGCGAGCTGCCCGCCGGGTGCGCCAGGGGTCCTGGTCCCGCCGGGCCGGCTGTTCGTGATGGGCGACCACCGGTGCTGTTCCAGCGACTCCCGGCTGCACCTGGACGACGGCCAGATGGGCACCGTGCCGACCGGTGAGGTGATCGGGCGGGCGTTCGTCGTCGTCTGGCCGGTGGGGCGCGCCACCGTGCTGAAGGTGCCGGGCGTGTTCGACAGCCGGTCGCTCAGCCTGCCGGCGGGCACCGCCACCGCCGTCCCGTACGCCATCGGGGCGGTGGGGGCACTTCCGGTCGGGCTGCTGCGGCGTCGCCGGCGCCGTCGTCGGTGAGGACGTCGTCCAAGCTGCTGGTCGTCGATCCTGACGGCCGGGTCCTGCTGCTGGACTGCCAGGATCCCGGGGCGCTCCAAACCCGCTGGCAGGAGCTGCCGGGTGGCGGCGTCGAGCCCGGTGAGGATGCCGCGCAAGCCGCCGTCCGCGAGGTGCTCGAGGAGGCCGGCGTCGTCGTGCCACCAGAGACCGTCGGCCCACTGGTATGGACGCAGGTGGCGACGTTCACCTGGCGAGGGGCGCGGCACGTGGCGCGCCACGAGGCACGGGTCGCCCGCCTGACGGAGCCGCCGCAGACCCGGCCTGTCGAGCTGACCGCGCCCGAGCAGGACACGATCCTCGGCGCCCGGTGGTGGTCGCCGCAGGAGGTCGCGGTGCACCAGGGCCGGTTCTTCCCACGCTCGCTGCCGCAGCTGCTGCCGCAGCTGCTGGCCGGTCGTCGCGTCGACGAGCCCGACGACGACTGGGACGTACCGGACACCGGCCCGGGCGGCTCCGGGACGGTGCCCGGGGGCCCCGTGGACCGGCGCGCGGCGCGGGTGCTGCTCGTCGACGCCGACGACCGCGTGCTCCTGCTGCAGGGCCGCGACCCGGCCGACCCCTCGCAGGGCCGCTGGTGGTTCACCCCCGGCGGCGGCCTCGACGACGGCGAGGAACCCGTGCAGGCCGCCCGCCGCGAACTGACGGAGGAGACCGGGCTGGTGCTGGCCGCCGACGCGCTCGGATCGGTGATCCATCAGCGGGTCGCCCACTTCCGCTTCGCTGGCAAGCAGTACCGGCAGGCCGAGGTCTACTACCTGGCTCGGATCGAGCGGCACGACGTCGACACCTCGGGCTGGACCGCGCTGGAGGTCGCCAGTGTCACCGGGCACCGCTGGTGGCCCCGCGCCGAGCTGCGGACCACCACGGAGCGGTTGTATCCCAGCGAGCTCGCCGACGTCCTGGACCGGGCACTGGGCGCATGACCCCGACACGAGGCCCTCGGTGATCCGCGCGCCACGCCCGGTGGTGCGGGGGGAGAACGGGCTGTGGGCCTTCGAACGGGTCCTGCAGCGCAGCGGGTTCGTGCACGTGGCGGGCACCGACGAGGCCGGCCGCGGGGCCTGCGCAGGGCCGCTGGTCGTCGCCGCCGTCGTGCTGCCGCACGGGCGCCGTGGTGAGGTGCCGGGCCTCGCGGACTCCAAGCTGCTGACTGAACGCGCCCGCGAGCGGGCGTTTGACGAGGTGGCCGTGCGGGCGCTTGCCGTGTCGGTTGTCGTCGTGCCGCCGGGCGAGGTCGACCGCTTCGGACTCCACGTCATGAACGTCCGGGCGATGCGCCAGGCCGTCGTGCGCCTGGACCCCTGCCCGTCGTACGTGCTCACCGATGGCTTTCCCGTGCCCGGCATGCCGGCGCCGGCGCTCGCCATCTGGAAGGGCGACCGGGTCGCCGCCTGCGTCGCCGCGGCGTCCGTCGTGGCCAAGGTCACCAGGGACCGGATGATGTGTGAGCTGGCCCGCCGCTTCCCGGCCTACGGCTTCGAGGTGCACAAGGGGTACTCCACCTCCGAGCACACCGCGGCAATGGGCGAGCACGGCCCGTGCCCCGAGCATCGCTTCTCCTACGTCAACGTCCGCGCCGCGGTCAGGCAGACTGATTGCATGGAGCTGCCGGAGCAGGCGTCGGCGTTGGGCGCGACCGCGTGAGCGCCGAGGACCTGGAGAAGTACGAGACCGAGATGGAGCTGCAGCTCTACCGGGAGTACCGCGACATCGTCCGTCAGTTCGACTACGTGGTCGAGACCGAGCGCCGCTTCTACCTGGCCAACACCGTCGACGTGCAGCCCCGGACCGCGGACGGCGAGGTGTGGTTCGAGCTGACGCTGGGCGACGCCTGGGTCTGGGACATGTACCGGCCGGCGCGTTTCGTCAAGTCGGTACGGGTGCTCACCTTCAAGGACGTCAACGTCGAGAAGCTCGAGAAGCCCGACTTGGAGCTCCCGAGCGGCTGAGCCGTCTGGCGTGCCGGCCGGCCCGGTGGGTAGGTCGGCGGCATGAGGATCGATGGCCTGCCCGAAGGATCCGCCGATGGTGAGCCTGCCGGTGACGACGCGCGCAGTGTGAGCTCTCCGGAGGACGTCGGCGGGCGCGGCCCGGTGACCCTTGCGGACCGTACGAGGCAGGGCGGTCAGGGCTCGCCGGACACCAACCAGGCCAAGGCCGAGCCGATGCCCGCGCCGCCCGGCGATCCCGATCCGGCGGCGCCGCTCGAGCCGCCGAGCCTGGCGGAGATGAACGTCGCCGGAGCCGACCCGCAGAGCCCCAGCCACCCGGCGACCCAGCCGCGCGTCGCCTCGCCCGACGCCGACCCCACGCCCGCACAGCCGGGCGATGCGCAAGGCGTACCCGTGCCGCACGAGGCACCGGCGCCCGGCACCTCGCAGGAATCCTCGATCCATGGAGCGACGGCCGCACTGCCGCCTGACGCCTGACCGGCGTCGTCCACACCCGCACCCGTCGTCCACAGACCGCCAGCACGGCTGACCGCCCGGTGATCGGCTGTGTGCACCCTCCCCTCGGAGGTGGTGGATATGACGGACGGCAGAGTGGACCTGGGGCGCTGGGGAGAGGACCTGGCTGCGCAGCACCTGACGGCTACCGGGGCGCAGGTCCTGGCCAGGAACTGGCGGTGCCGGGAAGGGGAGATCGACCTGGTGGTTCTCGATCCGGATGGCACCCTGATCTTCTGCGAGGTGAAGACGAGAAGCAGCACAGCGTTCGGCGAGCCGGCCGAAGCCGTCGGACCGGTCAAGGCCAGGCGCATCAGGGCAGTCGCCTGCCGCTGGCTCGAGGGGCACCGCCCAGCTGGCAACCACGACCTGCGCTTCGACGTCATCGGCGTGCTGCGAGAGCGGGGTACCGCACCGCGGGTGGTGCATCTGAGGGGCGCGTTCTGAGCAGACCGCTACGCCCGCACCTGCACCTGTAGGCGACCGTCCTGCTCGCGTACGTCGAAGGAGCGCTGCGGGCTGGTCGCCGGGCCGCGCGCCACCGAGCCGTCACGCAGCCGGAAACGGCTCCCGTGCCACGGGCAGACGACACAGGCGTCGTCGCCGTCGCCCGACACCTCGCCCTCGTCGAGCGGGGCGCCGTAGTGGCTGCAGGTGGCCTCCATGGCGAACACCACACCCTTCCTGCGGGCGAGTACGAGCGCCTTGCCGTCCACGTCGACGCGGTGCAGCGAACCTTCGCTGACGTCGCCGGCCGCCCCGGCATCGGTCCACGCCTTCGGCGACGGCGCCGAGTCGGCGTTGCGGTTGACCCCGACCCCTTCGCTGTACGCGAGGTGCCCGCCCAGATAGCCGCCCACTGCCAGCCCGGCGACTCCGACCAGCGCCAGGTCGCGTCCGCGGGCCTGGTCGCCGCGGCGCCGGGCCAGCCAGCTCGCGGCGTACAGCGCCGCAGTGACGGTGTTCGCGGCCGCATGCACGAGCCCGACGCGCTTGGGGCGTTGGAAGGCGCCGACCTCGGACCAGTCCGCGAGGCCGGTGGCTGCAGTGGGCAGGACGGCCAGCACGCCGGCACCGACGAGCCGCCGGGCCGCGGTCCGGTCCCCCCCGGTCAGGTCGAGCAGGCTCGCCCCGGACCACAAGCCGATCGGAAGCGCCACCAGCAGCGGGTGCACCGGGTGCCCCAGCCAGGTGCCGTGCAGCACGTCCTTGACCGGGCCAGCCGGCAGGACCGCACCGACCGCCCTTTCCGCGACCCCCGCCGCAGGATCCAGCGCCGCCGCCTGCTCCAGCTTCCCCGTCAGGGTCGACCACCACATGGGGTCCTCCTCGTGCCATCGGCCGGTCGGTGCTGACCGCCCTGTTGGCCGGCACCCGCCATCAGTACCCCGCGTCGACGTCGACGAGGCCGAGCAGCGGCTGACCGGCCGCCCACCGGCGGACGTTATCAGCGAGCCTGGCTGCGAGTAGCGGCTGCGCCGTCTCCCAGGGGTTGGCGGTGTGCGGCGTCACGAGCGCACCGGGCAGCGTCCACAGCGGGTGCCCCTCCGGCAGCGGCTCGGGGTCGGTGACGTCCAGCGCCGCGACCCCCAGGGAGCCCTCGCGCAGCGCCTCGACCAGGGCCTGGGTGTCGACGTGCCTGCCGCGCGCGACGTTGACCAGCACGGCGTCCGGGCCCGGCAGCCGCAGCCGACGGGCGTCGAGGACATGGTCGGTCTGCTCGGTGAGGGCCAGCGCCAGCACCACGACGCGGGCGCCGGGCAGCACGGCGTCGAGGTCCGCCAGGCCGACCGTCCGGTGCGCCTGCGGCACCGAATTGGTGCCGTCGTGGCGGACCACGGTGACCCGGGCCCGGAACGGCGCGAGCAGCGCGATGAGCGCCTCGGTGATGCCACCGGCGCCAAGGACGACCACGGGGGCGTCATAGAGCGTCAGGGCTGCTTGCGCCCCCCACCTGGTGGCCCGCGCGCGCTCGGGCAGCCTGCGCAGCCCGGCGAGCGTGAGGGCGAGGGCGTGCTCGGCCACCGGCTCCGCGTACACGCCTTTCGCGCACGTCCAGATCCGCGCGGACGTCAGCACCCCCGTCGTCCGGACGCCCTCGACCCCCGCGAACGGCAGCTGCACCCACTGGGCACCGGGAGCCCGCTGCAGAGCCCCCACGAGCCCGGACCAGCCGCCCGGGCTGGTCCAGACCAGGGCGTCGGGGTTCGCGTCGAGAGCGACGACCCGACCGCCGCCGTCCTCGACCGCGCGAACCGCCCATGCCGCGGTCTCGGGCGCCAGGGCGAACCTCGGGATGGACACTGACCTCCTCGGTGACCGCCGTCAGGCGTCCTGCCGGACATCCTGCCGCCAGGTACGGACGTGGCCGGGGGGGTGGGGGGGGACGGGCGGCGCCGGTGGGGCCGTCAAGCCGCTGTCCACACGCCGCTGCTGTATCCACCGGGTGGCCGGCAGTGGTGACCCGGCAACGTCCGGCCGGCGCAGAGTCGCCGGCGGGAGGTGGTGGTCGTGACGGTGGCACGGACGTACGCGGTGGCGCTGGTCGGCGTCGAGGGACATGTGGTCGAGGTCGAGGCCGACCTTGCGCTGGGGCTGCCTGGCCTGACGGTCACCGGGCTGCCCGATGCCTCGTTGGCCGAGGCGCGGGACCGGGTGCGCGCGGCCGTCGTCAACTCCGGTGAGGCGTGGCCGTCCCGCCGGATCACGCTGGCGCTGAGCCCGGCCTGGCTGCCCAAGAAAGGGTCAGGCTTCGATGTCGCCTTGGCCGTGGCGGTCCTGGCCGCGGCCGGCACGGTGCCGCTGGCGGCGCTTGCCGGGCTCGTCCTGCTGGGCGAGCTGGGGCTCGACGGCCGGGTGCGACCCGTCCGGGGCGTCCTGCCGGCGGTGCTGACGGCCGTCGGTGCCGGCTTCGAGCGGGTGGTCGTCCCGGCCGACAACCTGGCGGAGGCCAGCCTGGTGCCGGACGTACAGGCGACCGGCGTACGCACGCTCCGCGGGCTGGTCGCGCTGCTGAGGGGGGAGCAGCCCGACGAGGAGCCGGCCGGTCCGACGAATGCCCCCGAGGAGCCGTCCTCGCTCGACCTTGCCGACGTCGCCGGGCAGGTTTCCGGTCGGACGGCCGTCGAGGTGGCGGCTGCCGGTGGTCACCACCTGCTGCTGCTCGGGCCGCCGGGGTCGGGCAAGACGATGCTTGCCGAACGGCTCCCAGGCGTGCTCCCGCCGCTGACCCGCGCGGCGGCGCTCGAGGTGACCGCCATCCACTCGGTCGCCGGGACCCTGCCGGCCGGGCAGCCGCTGGTGACCAGAGCACCGTTCCAGGACCCGCACCACACCGCGACGGTCAGCTCGGTGATCGGTGGCGGGAGCGGCATCGCCCGCCCCGGCGCCGCGTCGCTCGCCCATCAGGGGGTGCTCTTCTTGGACGAGGCCCCCGAGTTCTCCACCCGGGTGCTGGACGCGCTACGCCAGCCGCTGGAGTCCGGGCGGCTGACGATCCGCCGGGTGGGAGGCACGGCGGTGTACCCGGCACGGTTCACCCTCGCGCTCGCCGCCAACCCCTGCCCCTGCGCGAAGTCCGACAGCGACTGCACCTGTACCCCGGACAGCCGCCGTCGTTACCTGGCCCGGCTGTCCGGACCGCTGCTCGACCGGGTCGACATGCACGTCATCGTGCCGCGGATCACCCGCGCGGAGCTGCTCGCGGAGAACGGTGTGGGTGAGCTGAGTGCCCGGGTCGCGGAGCGGGTGGCGCTGGCCCGGCAGCACGCGGCGGCGCGGTACGCAGGCACGCCGTGGCGCACGAACGCCGAGGTCCCGGGCGTGGAGCTGCTGCGCCGCTGGCCGCTGCCCCGCTCGGCGACGACCAAGGCGGAGGACGCGCTGGACGCCGGCCTGCTGACGGCTCGCGGATACGGCCGGGTCACCCGGCTGGCCTGGACGCTCAGCGACCTGCAGGGCCTGCCGGCGCCGACCGTGTCCGAGGTCAACCACGCCCTGACCTTTCGGCTCGGCCACCGGCGGGCAGCGGTGGCGGCGTGAGTGAGCAGCTCGCCCGGCTGCACCTGGCCAGGCTGGTCGAGCCAGGCTCGTGGCCGGTGCACGACGCGGTCGCGGGGCACGGCGCACCGGCGGTCGTCGCTGCGCTTCGCCAGGGCCGGCGGGTCGGGGCCGTCACCGAGGCTGTCGCGCAGGGCTCGCAGGCCAGGGCGGCCGGCATCGACCCGGCCGAGGACCTGCGACGGCTGCACGCCGTCGGCGGGCGGGTCGTCCTGCCCGAGGACCCGGAGTGGCCGCGGGACCGGCTCAGCTGGTCGCGCGGTGGCAGTTCTCTGCCGGCGCCGCCGCTGGCCCTGCTGGTGCGCGGCGCCGGTCGCCTCGGAGAGACGGTCGAGCGATCGGTGGCCGTGGTCGGGGCGCGGGCCGCGACCGCGTACGGCGAGCACGTCGCGACCGAGATCGGCATCGGGCTGACCGACCGGGGGTGGACAGTCGTCAGCGGCGGGGCGTACGGCATCGACGGCGCGGCGCACCGCGGCGCGCTCACCAGCGGCCGTGGCCCGACGGTAGCCGTGCTGGCGTGCGGGGTGGACGTCGCCTATCCGAGGGGCAACGACCGGCTGCTCGCCCGGATCGCCGAGCAGGGCCTGCTGGTGAGCGAGCACGCCCCGGGGTCCGCGCCCACCCGGCTGCGCTTCCTCGTACGCAACCGCCTGATCGCAGCCCTCAGCCTTGGCACGGTGGTGGTGGAGGCGGCGCTGCGTTCGGGCTCGCTGTCGACGGCGGGCCGGGCCGCGGACCTGACCCGGCACGTCATGGCGGTGCCCGGCCCGGTGACCTCGGCGATGTCCGCCGGTTGCCACGCCCTGCTGCGCGGCGGCGCCGCCGAGCTGGTCAGCGGCGTCCGGGAGGTGCTCGCGCTGGTTGGCCGCCTCGGCGACGACGACGCACCTGTGCAGCGCGGCCCCGAGCACCCGCGTGACGCCCTGCCCGAGGCCGTCCGCCGGGTGCTGGACGCCCTCCCGGTCCGCGGCGGGGCCGGCGAGGCTGTGCTGTCCCGCGAGTCCGGCGTCCCGGTGCTGGTCGTGCAGCAGGTCCTCCCCCCGCTGCTCGTCGCCGGCCTGGTCGAGCGCGGCGACACCGGCTGGCGGCTGACCGCGCTCGGCGCCAGCGGCCCCCGACCTGGGCGCTGAGGTCGCCTGACCGGGGTCAGCGCCAGCCGAGGGTCGCCCTCGCCGGGTTGACCATCGCCTTGACGTTGCGCCCGTCGTGGAACTCCCCGAGCGCCGTCATCGACCAGGTGCCGTCACCCTCGCGGACCAGCTTGGCCATCAGCACGCCGGTCTTGGCCTCCGCGTCCCCGAGGTCGTAGCGGACGAGCTCGGCGCCCCGGTCGTCCAGCAGCCGGCAGTACGCCGTCTTCAGCTCGGTGAAGCGCTGGCCCCGGAAGGAGTTGACGGTAAACACCAGCCCCTCGACGTCCTTCGGGAGCCGGTCCAGATGCAACGTGATCAGCTCGTCGTCCCCGTCGCCCTCCCCGGTGAGGTTGTCGCCCGAATGCACGACCGCGTCGCCGAAGCCCCTCAGGTTGCCGTACCAGACCTTCTCGACCTCGCGTCCCCGCACGTCGAACGCGATTACGGAGGCGTCCAGGTCGACGTCGGCGCCGCGCTTCACGGGGTCCCAGCCGAGCCCCATCCGGACGACCCGCAGCGCCGGCGCACCGGTCTTGACCAGCGACACGGTCTGCTGCTTGCGCATCGACACCGTCCCCTTGTCCAGGTTGACCCGACCGGCAGGTGCCCCCGCCGGGACTCCGGGGGGCGGTGGGAACGACGCAGGCGGTCCGGTGGGCGCAGGTGGGCCCGAGGCCCGTGGTGTCGCGGGCCGCGGTGTCGATGGCTGCGTCGTCGGGGGAGCTGCCATTGCTGGCACGTCGTCGACGGTGATGCCGAAGTCGGTCGCGATGCCTGCGAGCCCACTGGCCCAGCCCTGCCCGACCGCACGGACCTTCCACGCGCCGGCCCGTCGGTAGACCTCGACGCAGAGCAGCGCCTTCTCGGTGCTCAGCCCCGGCACCGGGAACTCGACCAGGACCGTCCCCGCTTCATCGAGCACCCGCGCAACCAGCGAGCCCACCGCGCCGAACGTGGTGGGACCCGAGCCGTCCAGACTCGCGGTGACCGCGATCCGGTCGATCTCGGCGGGTACGGCCGACAGGGTCAGCACGATCGTGTCGGGAGCCCCGCCACTGCCCGGGCGGTGCGCCACCCCCGGCCCCGTGGGCTGGTTGTAGAAGACCATGTCGGCGTCGCTGCGGACCCGGCCCTGCGCCGTCAGCAGCAGCGCAGACACATCGACGTGGCTCGAGCTGCTGACCTGGACCAGGACGGCGGAGGCGGACAGCGGGGCGTTGGCACCTTTGGACAGCGTCGACACGATCGGCTCCTCAGGGTCGGAGCCGCCATCCTGCCCGCTCCGTGCCTTCGAGGAGATGGTCGACCTCTGGCGCGCCTGCTTGACCTGACACGCCGAGCGGCGCAGCGTCCTGTGGATGATCGCGACCCACGCCGCCGAGCCGCTGCCCGCGGCGCTCGCCGACGCCCTGGCGGGGTTCGTGCGGCACCTGTCGCTCGAGGTGGGGCGGTCGTCCCACACGGTTCGTGCGTACACCGGCGATGTCTCGGGACTACTCGAGCACGCCCGCCGCCTCGGTGCCCGGACGCCCGCCGACCTCGACCTCGCGGTGCTGCGCAGCTGGCTGGCCCGCCAGCGCTCAACCGGAGCGGCCCGTACGACGTTGGCGCGTCGTGGATCGTCGGCGCGGGTCTTCACCGCCTGGGCGTACCGGCGGGGCCTGCTCGCGTCGGACCCCGGGCTGCTGCTGGCCTCGCCGAAGGGGCAGCGACCGCTGCCGGCGGTCCTGGAGCCTGCCGAGGCCGCCCGGCTTCTCGATGGTGTGGACGGTCAGGACCCGCGGGCCCTGCGCGACCGCGCTGCGCTGGAGCTGCTGTACGCCACCGGCGCGCGGGTGGGCGAACTGTGCGGCCTCGATGTCGACGACGTCGACACCGCCCGTCGGGTCGCCCGGGTGCTGGGAAAGGGCGGTCGGGAGCGGTCGGTTCCATACGGTGCACCGGCCGCGGCCGCGGTCGACGCCTGGCTGGTACGTGGGCGCCCGGTCTGGGCGAGAACCGCCAGCGGTGCTGCGCTGCTGCTCGGCAGCCGCGGCGGGCGGGTGGACCCCCGGACCGTCCGGGCGGTCGTCCACCAGCGGCTTGCCGACGTGCCCGGTGCCCCCGACCTCGGACCGCATGGTCTTCGCCACAGCGCGGCGACGCACCTTTTGGAAGGAGGCGCTGACCTACGTAGCGTTCAGGAAGTCCTCGGTCACGCTACGCTCGCGACGACCCAGATCTACACGCATGTCAGCGTCGAGCGGCTGAGGACGAGCTATGACCGTGCGCACCCCCGAGCCTGAGGGCCCGGGCCGCCTGGCCACCGTCTCGAGCTCGGCTGCCCCGACGCCGGCGGAGGCGCCGGCCGCGGGTACCGCATCGAAGGCAGCACGCCGGGGTGGCCGTTTTGCGGGGATGTCGGACGAAGAGCGCCAGGAGATCGAGTCGGCGATCGCCGAGCTGTGGCGCCTGTACAAGACCACCGGTGAGGAACGGCTGCGCGAGCGGCTGATCCTGCACTACTCCCCGCTGGTCAAGTACGTCGCCGGGCGCGTCGGCGTGGGACTGCCGCCCAACATCGAACAGGCCGACCTCGTCTCGTACGGCATCTTCGGGCTGATCGACGCCATCCAGAAATTCGACCTCGAGCGCGCCATCAAGTTCGAGACGTATGCCATCAGCCGCATCAAGGGCGCGATCATTGACGAGCTCCGCTCGATCGACTGGATCCCGCGGTCGGTTCGGTACAAAGCCCGAGAGGTCGAGAAGGCCTATGCGGCGCTCGAGGCCAAGCTGCGCCGGACGCCGACAGAGGCCGAGGTCGCGGCCGAGCTGGGGATCGCGCTCGAGGACCTCCACACCATCTTTAGCCAGGTCAGCTTCGTCAACGTCGTCGCGCTCGATGAGCTGCTCTCGGCGGGTGGGGAGAAGGGCGACAAGCTCTCCCTCGTCGACACCCTCGAGGACACCAAGGCCGAGGACCCCGTCCAGGCGTTCGAGTCGGAGGAGACCAAGCATCTGCTCGCCAAGGCGATCAACACGCTGCCGGAGCGCGAGAAGATTGTCGTGACCCTATATTACTACGAGGGGCTCACGCTGGCCGAGATCGGCCAGGTCCTCGGGGTGACCGAGAGCCGGATCTGCCAGATGCACACCAAGGCCGTTCTGCAGCTGCGTGGAAAGTTGGCCGACCAGAAGGACTGATGCGACCGGACACGCCGGTTGGCGGATGATCCTGCCAGGGCACCAGCGCGCTCCTGCCTCGGTGAGAGTCCTTGCGCTTCGCCCACAGGTCCGGTGACCAGCGGAGCTCGAGCCGGGTTCTCGTTGGCCCCGTGGATGTACGGGCCGGGCCTGATCGCGGCCCTCCGGGTGCGTGCCAGGTGCGCGAGGAACGGAACCAGGCGACCTGGTCGGTGCTGCGCGGGTCGCCGCGAGTGAGGCAAGGGCAGCTGGGGCCGCCGGCCTTGACCGCAGCGATCTGTGCCCGCTGTCGCACGATCGCGTAGTCCTTGAAAAGGCGAGCCGGCCAGCGCTGGCGATCTCTGCGAGCCACGGCCGTCGTCGAGGCGCCGGCCCCAATTCCCGCCGTTGATGTCGGCCATCGTGTCGACGGTGACCCCGGCGTTGCGCAGCGCATCCGGGACCTTGCGCACGGCGGTGCCGCCCTCGGCGGTCGGTGTCGTCGAACAGAACCTCGGACCCATCGGTGAGGAGCGTGTCCGAGGCTGGGCGTGGCGCATGCCCATGTCGGCGTCCAGCCGTTCCAGGGGCGGGACGGATGCGCTGCGGCACCAGATGGGCCGGGCAGCCCGCAGGTCCACCTCGACAGGTCCCGCCAGCTGAGCAGCGCTCAGGGTGACGGTGTGCGCCTCGGCCTGGCGACCACCCCGGGACATCACTGCCGCTGACACGAAGGACGGCACATCGGGTCGACCGTTGTGCGCAGAGTCCCACGCCTCACGGTGCCCGCGCCCTCGAGTGGCGGCTCCAGGCCCAGCCAGCCGTGACCAGCGACGCCGCAGCCGCCGTGAGCAGCGCGTTGCCCGTGTTCGCTGGAGCGGGCCACCGACCCGGCAGCGGGGTGTAGCCGGCGCCGATGACGGTGCGGGGCGCACCGTTCTGCCCCGGTCGGACCAGCACGTCGTCCGGCGGGCCCAGTGCATCCGGCGGGCCCAGTGCATCCGGAGGGCCCAGTGCATCCGGCGGGCCCAGTGCATCCGGCGGGCCCAGTGCATCCGGCGGTTCCAGTACGTCGGCCGACGAGCCGACCGTGCCGGCCGGGGGTGCCAGCAGAGCACCGGGCGCGCCGCCGTCGTTCGACCCGCCACCCGTCAGCAGCCCGGGGTCATCGCTCTGCAGGAGTTTCCCACCCGACCCCGCACCGGCCACCGGCAGCGACGCACCGGCGCCACCTGAACCGGCGTCGTTGCGTGGCAGCAGGCGTACCGGCCCGCTGTCGACGAGCCGTACCGGATCCACGTAGGCGTCACCTCGGCGGAGCCCCCAGTGCAGACAGGCGAGGACCGGGCACCCCTCGTGACCGGCGTCGAGCGTCCCGATCTGATGCCCGGTTGTGACCTCCTGGCCGGCCCGTACGACGGGCGTGACAGGTTCGTACGTCGTACGCAGGGCGCCATGCTCGACCACGACGACGCCGCGACCGGCGAGCAGCCCCGCGTAGGACACCCGGCCGTCGCCCGCGGCCCGCACCGCGACGCCGGGCGCCGCGGGCAGGTCGGCGCCGCGGTGGCCCGGCGCGTACGGCGTCGGGCCGGGGTCGAACGCCCGGCTGACGGAGTGCGGCCCGTCGAGCGGCCAGACCCATCCGGGGGCCGCGCGCGCGGTTGCGGGCGACCGGACGAGCAGGCCCAGCCCAAGCAGCAACAGAGCGGGTGCGGACAGTCGGCGCAGGGTCACGGCCTGAGACTGTGGGGCGCTTCGTCCAGCGGACAGTGGTGGACACCGATCTGTGGACAGTCCGCGCTGGGCGTGCGCGCGTACACTCGCCTCAGCGATGCGGTCCGCCGTGTCGACTTCGCGCGCCCGGAGCCAGTCCCCACGATGGTGAGCGTCGTCCAGTGGTCCCTACGGGGTGGTCGTCGCTGCGGGCGCCAGGGCGTCCCACCTCCCGGCGGGGCGCGACAACCCAGATAGTGCGCGCCCGGTCCTCACGTGGCCGGAAACACCGCACGCAACACACGAAGGGGCCTCATGGCCGTCGTCACCATGCGCCAGCTCATCGAGAGCGGCGCGCACTTCGGGCACCAGACCAAGCGCTGGAACCCGAAGATGAAGCGCTTCATATTCACTGAGCGCAATGGCATCTACATCATTGACCTGACGCAGACGCTCGGGTACATCGACCGCGCGTACGACTTCGTCAAGGAGACCGTCGCGCACGGCGGCACCATCATGTTCATCGGGACGAAGCGCCAGGCGCAGGAGGCCATCGTCGAGCAGGCGGGGCGGGTCGGGATGCCCTACGTCACCGAGCGCTGGCTCGGCGGAATGTTGACCAACTTCCAGACCGTCTTCAAGCGGCTGCAGCGCCTCAAGGAGCTCGAGCTCATCGAGACCACCGGCGGCCAGACCGTTCTGACGAAGAAAGAGGCGCTGGTGCTGTCCCGGGAGCGGATCAAGCTGCAGCGCACCCTGGGCGGCATCCGCGAGATGACCCGTACGCCGAGCGCCGTGTGGGTGGTCGACACCAACAAGGAGCACCTGGCCGTCAACGAGGCCCGCAAGCTCGGCATCCCGGTCGTGGCGATCCTGGACACCAACTGCGACCCCGACCTCGTCGACTACAAGGTGCCCGGCAACGACGACGCCATCCGCTCGATCCAGGTCCTGACCCGGGTCATCGCCGACGCCGTCGCGGAGGGCCTGATGGCCCGCGCCGGTGCGAAGGCCAATGCCGGAGCCGACGACAAGCCGTCCTACGACAACGCTCCCGCCGGCCAGCTGGCCGGCGACGAGCCACTGCCGGACTGGGAGAAGGAGCTGCTGACCGGCGGCGCCGCTGCACTCGACACCCCCGCAGCCGAGACGCCCGCACTCGACACCCCCGCAGCGGAGACGCCCCCCTACGACCCGGCGACCGCGCCGCCCGTCGCCTAGCCCGTGCCGGCGCCGCGGGCCTGCACCCCGGGGGACCGTGGCGCCGACCGCTGCCCACCAGACCCTCACACCTGAGAGAAGACATGGCTGTCACCGCTGCCGACATCAAGAAGCTCCGCGAGGCCACCGGCGCGGGCATGACCGACTGCAAGACCGCACTCGTGGACTCGGGCGGCGACTACGACAAGGCGATCGAGTTCCTGCGCATCAAGGGGCTCAAGGGAGTGGCGAAGCGGGAGGGCCGCGCGGCCAGCAATGGCCTCGTCACCGCCGTCCTGTCCGGCACGACCGGCGGGACCATGCTCGAGCTGAACTGCGAGACCGACTTCGTGGCGAAGGGCGAACGCTTCCAGGCCCTCGCCGCACAGGTCATCGACGCCGCCAAGCGCAGCAACGACCTGTCGTCGATCACCGTCGGGGGCGCGGCGCTGAAAGACGTCCTGGACGACGCCGGCGCGCTGCTCGGCGAGAAGATCGAGGTCCGCCGCGTGGTGAGCTTCGAGGGCGCCTACGTCGGTCTCTACCTGCACAAGACCAACCCCGACCTGCCCCCGCAGCTCGGCGTACTGGTCGAGCTGTCGGCCGAGCAGCCGGACGTTGCGAAGGACCTGGCGCAGCACATCGCGGCGTTCTCGCCGACGTACGTCAGCCGCGAGGAGGTACCCGAGGAAGTCGTCGCCAAGGAGCGCTCGATCGCCGAGGCGGCCGCCAAGGAGGAGGGCAAGCCCGAGGCTGCGCTGGCCAGGATCGTCGAGGGGCGGGTCAACGGCTTCTTCAAGGAGGCGGTGCTACTCGAGCAGGCATTCGCCAAGGACGCCAAGAAGACCGTCGCCAAGGTGCTGTCCGAGGCCGGCGTCGAGGTCAAGGGCTTCGCCCGCTTCAAGGTCGGCCAGGCCTAGTCTGCCGATCACCAGCCCCAGCTCGTACGTCGTCGAGGAGGCCGCACCCGTGAGCAGGACCGAGGGTGCGGCCTTCCGGCCCGTCTACAGCCGGGTGCTGCTCAAGCTCTCGGGCGAGGTCTTCGGCGGCGGCGCGATCGGCTTGGACCTCGATGTGGTCTCCGACATCGCGCGGCAGATCGCCGACGTGGCGCGCAGTGGCGTGCAGGTCGCCGTCGTGGTCGGCGGTGGCAACTTCTTCCGTGGGGCGGAGATCGCCCAGCGGGGGATGGACCGCGCCCGCGCGGACTACATGGGCATGCTCGGTACGGTGATGAACTGCCTGGCACTGCAGGACCTTCTTGAGCAGGCAGGTGTCGCTACGCGTGTGCAGACCGCGATCACCATGGGTCAGGTGGCGGAGCCGTACATCCCGCGGCGCGCGATGCGACACCTGGAGAAGGGCCGAGTTGTGATCTTCGGCGCCGGTGCAGGGATGCCGTTCTTCTCCACCGACACGGTCGCCGCGCAGCGTGCGCTCGAGATCGGCTGCGAGGTCCTGCTGATGGCCAAACGGGTCGACGGGGTCTACGACGACGACCCCCGGGCCAACCCGGCGGCCGTCAAGTTCGACCGGGTGAGTTACGAGGAGGTGCTCGCTCGCAACCTGAAGGTCGCGGACGCGGCCGCCTTCGCGCTGTGCATGGAGAATGCGCTGCCGATCGTCGTGTTCAACCTGATGGAGGATGGCAACATCGGCCGGGCCGTCCGCGGTGAGAAGATCGGCACCCTCGTGAGCGGAGAGCACCAGTGATCGACGACACCCTCCTCGATGCCGAGGAGCGCATGGACAAGGCCGTGACGGTCGCGAAGGACGACTTCGGCGGCATCCGTACCGGCCGGGCTACCCCGGCAATGTCCAACAAGATCGTCGTGGACTACTACGGCGCGATGACCCCGGTCATCCAGCTCGCGTCGCTCACCGTGCCCGAGCCGCGGATGGCGGTCATCACGCCGTACGACAAGGGCTCGATGGGCTCGATCGAGCGGGCGATCCGCGACTCCGACCTCGGCGTCAACCCGACCAACGACGGCACCGTCATCCGGATCAGCTTCCCGCAGCTGACCGAGGAGCGCCGCCGCGAGTTCATCAAGGTGGCGCGGCACAAGGCGGAGGACGCGAAGGTGTCGATCCGCAACATCCGCCGCAAGGCCAAGGACGAGCTCGACCGCCTGGTCAAGGATGGCGAGACCGGCGAGGACGAGGTCACCCGCGCGGAGAAGGAGCTCGACAAGACGACCTCGCAGTACGTCGCGAGCGTCGACGAACTGATGCGGCACAAGGAAGCCGAGCTGCTCGAGGTCTAGTGGCGAGGTCCACCGGAGCGACGACTGGCCAGGCGCCGAGGGTGCCCGGGCGCGCGGGTCGCAACCTGCCCGTGGCCATCGGGGTCGGTCTCGCCCTCGGGCTGCTCATCACGGTCCCGCTGTTCTCCCCGGCCCGCTGGGTGTTCATCGGGGTGCTGGTCGGCGCGTCCGGAGTCGCCACCCGCGAGGTGGTTGTCGCGCTGCGCACCCTCGGGGCCCGGCCACCGCTGCCGGTGCTTGTCGTCGGCGGCGCGACGATGATCGTGCTGGCCTATCGCGAGGGCGCCGGCGCGCTGGTGCTGACCCTGGTGCTCACCACGATCGCCTGCCTGCTCTGGCGGCTGCCCGAGTCCTCGCCCGGCTACCTGCGCGACGTCACCGCGGCCACCTTCACCGCGGCGTACGTGCCGTTCCTGCTGGGATTCGCGGCGCTGCTGGCGCAGCCGTCCGACGGACCGAGACGGGTGACCGCGTTTGTCGCGACGGTGGTCTGCAGCGACGTCGGGGGCTACGCCGCGGGCGTGCTGTTCGGCAGGCACCCGATGGCCCCGAGCGTGTCGCCCAAGAAGTCCTGGGAGGGCTTCGGCGGCTCGGTGCTGGCCTGCGCGGTCGCGGGTGCGATCCTCTTTGCGACGCTGTTCCACGCCTCGCCACTGCTCGGTGCGGTGTACGGCCTGGCGGTCGTGTGCACGGCAACGCTCGGCGACCTCGGTGAGTCGATGGTCAAGCGGGACATCGGCATCAAGGACATGGGTGCGCTGTTGCCCGGCCACGGCGGACTGATGGACCGGTTGGACTCGCTGCTGCCGACCGCGCCGGTCGCCTGGCTGCTGCTGCTGTTGTTCGTCGGACTGCCGTGAGACGCGCGGGAAGGTCTGCGGCCCGACCGGCGCTGAGCTGCAGGTGACCGCCCTGCCGCTCGTCTTCGACGCCCCGCGCAGGGGACTGCCGCCGCGGCACCTGCTCGACCTCGACGCAGCGGGCCGCCGCGCCGCCGTCGCCGAGCTCGGGGAGCGGCCGTTCCGTGCCGAGCAGCTGTCACGGCACGTGTTCGCCGGCCGGGGCCTGGCACAGATGACCGACCTCGGTGCCCCCTCCCGCGAACGCCTCGCGCCGTTGCTGCCCGACCTGCTGAGCGTCGCCCGCGAGATCGACTGCGACGACGGCGCCACCCGCAAGAGCGTCTGGCGGCTGCACGACGGCACGCTCGTCGAGTCGGTGCTGATGCGCTACGCCGACCGGACGACCGTCTGCGTCAGCAGCCAGGCCGGCTGCGGGATGGCCTGCCCGTTCTGCGCCACCGGCCAGGCCGGCCTGACCCGCAACCTGTCGACCGGCGAGATCGTGGAGCAGGTCCTGCGGGCCGGCGAGCGGGTCACCAACGTGGTGTTCATGGGGATGGGCGAGCCGCTGGCTAACTACGCGCGCGTGGTCGGTGCCGTCCGCCGGCTCACCGACCCCGCTCCGTACGGGCTGGGCTTGTCGCAGCGCAACGTCGTCGTGTCGACCGTCGGGGTCGTCCCGGCGATCGAGAAGCTGACCCAGGAGGGTCTGCAGGTCACCCTGGCCCTGTCGCTGCACGCGCCCGACGACGAGCTGCGCGACACGCTGGTCCCGGTCAACACCCGCTGGCCGGTCAAGCAGGTGCTGGCCGCGGCCCTGGGCTATACCCGCACGACCGGTCGCCGGCTGTCGATCGAGTACGCCATGATCGGCGGTGTCAATGACCAGCCGCAGCGCGCCGACCTGCTCGCCCGGCTGCTGCGCGGCAAGCTCGTACACGTCAACCTCATCCCGCTCAACCCCACGCCCGGCTCGCAGTGGGACGCCTCAGCCAAGCCGGTTGAGCGCGAGTTCGTCCGGCGGCTGCGTGCGGCCGGCATCGCCACGACCGTGCGTGACACCCGCGGACAGGAGATCGCCGGGGCTTGCGGCCAGCTCGCCGCCGCCGAGATCTGAGGCGCGCACCCGGTCGCGGACCTCCAGGCGCACCCGGACGGGACCGGTGGGGCTGCCGGCCGGACCGTCGTCGCGGGCAGCGCGGCCCTCGGGGTCGCGGCGGGAGCGCTCAGCGAGGCGCCGCACGCCGCGTCGACCGGCCGCTGTCGGCCGAGCTTGCCGCCCTGGACCGCCGGCCGGCCGAGACCAGCGTCCGTCTGCACGAGCAGGACCTGCCTGCTCGACGTCGCCTTCACGGGCAGCGCAGCCGGGACCCCGGGGACGACGACCGGGCAGGCCCGGGGGCTCGCCACCGCCCGCGGATGGGGTGAGGTGCACCGCGGCGACGTCGCCATCAGCAACTCCGGGGCCGGCTGCCGGGTCCTGGTCCGGCTCCCGGTGGCGCGCTGAGTCTCAGGCCCCGGTACGCGGGTCGGTGCCGGTGCCGGTGACCTGCAGCGTCACCGGCGGCACGACGGTCGCCGTGCTGCGCAGCAGCCCGAAGGGCCCGTAGCGGAAGGAGACGCGGACCGCGCCGGCCTGGCGCTGCCCCTGCCCGCGCGGGGTCACCAGCACCCGGGTGCACTGCTGGTCGCCGGCCGGTACGTCGGTGCCTGCCAGCGGCTGCACCGCGTCCGGCCGCACCGGGTAGGCGATCGTGACAGGGGCGCCGTCCGGGCGCAGCCCGATCCGGGTGTCGCCGCCGTCCGCGGACCCGCCGATCCGGGCCCCGATCGAGCTGGCGCGCAGGCACACCAGCCCGTCGAAGGCGTACGTCGTCCCGTCGTAGGCGTCCGGGACGGTGACCGCGCCGTACACGTCGACCTGCGGCTTGACCGAGTTGCGGCCGATCAGCAGCACGCCGATGACCGCGACGACAGCCAGCACGACGATGACGGGGCCGCGCTTGAGCCGGTACTCGGAGGCCACCCGATGATCCTGACCCGCCCGGTCGTCGGGCGCACGCCCGCGGACCTGGGACACTGGTCACGTGGCCGCCTCCCCGCACGCCCCCCGCGAGGTCGTGCTGCTCGGCTCGACCGGGTCAGTCGGCACCCAGGCAGTCGATGTCGTACGCGACAACCCCGATCGGCTGCGGGTGGTGGGTCTCGGTGCCGGCGGCGGCCGGGTCGAGCTGCTCGCCCAGCAGGCCCTCGAGCTCGGCGTCGAGGTCGTCGCGGTCACCAGAGCGACCGCCGCGCAGGACCTGCAGCTGGCCTTCTACGCCGCCGCTCAGGCCGGTGGCTACTCCCGCGGCGACTACCGGCTGCCCAAGATCCTGGCCGGTCCCGACGCGATGACCGAGCTTGCGGCCTGGCCCTGCGACGTCGTGCTCAACGGGATGACCGGGTCGGTCGGGCTCGCGCCGACGCTCGCGGCCCTTTCGGCCGGCCGGACGCTCGCACTGGCCAACAAGGAGAGCCTGGTTGCGGGTGGGCCGCTCGTCACGCCGTACCGCGATCAGATCGTGCCGGTGGACTCCGAGCACAGCGCGCTCGCGCAGTGCCTGCGCGGTGGCCGGGCCGACGAGGTGCGCCGGATGGTGCTGACCGCCAGCGGCGGGCCATTCCGTGGCCGCAGCCGGGCATCGCTGACCGAGGTCACGGCGGCGCAGGCCCTGGCCCACCCGACCTGGGAGATGGGCCCGGTGATCACCGTCAACTCGGCCACGCTGGTCAACAAGGGCCTGGAGGTGATCGAGGCGCACCTGCTGTTCGGGGTGTCGTACGACGCCCTGGACGTCGTGGTGCACCCGCAGTCGCTGGTGCACTCGATGGTGGAGTTCGTCGACGGCTCGACGCTGGCTCAGGCCAGCCCACCGGACATGCGGCTGCCGATCGGCCTCGCGCTGTGCTGGCCGGACCGGCTGCCCCGGGCGTCGTACGGCCTGGACTGGACGACGGCGACGACCTGGCAGTTCGAGCCATTGGACGGCGCCGCCTTCCCGGCCGTCGAGCTCTGCAAGGACGCCGGGCGACGGGGTGGCACCGCGCCCGCAGCGCTCAATGCTGCGAACGAGGAGTGCGTCGCTGCTTTCCTGGCCGGCCGGCTGCCGTTTCTCGGCGTCGTCGACACGGTCGCCGAGGTCGTGACGTCACACCCCTTCAGGGAACGTCCCGACCTGGCCGAGGTGTTGGAGGTGGAGCAGTGGGCGCGGCACCGCGCCCAGGAGCTGGTCGAGAGGACGCGGGCGTGAGCAAGCTGCAAGGTCTGGGCACGCTGCTGGTCGGGGCGCTGCTCGTCGCCCTCGCCATCAGCAGCGGGCACGGCGCATACCTGGTCGGCGCGGTGGTGTTCTTCGTTGCGCTGCTGGTCTCCGTCGTCCTGCACGAGGCCGGTCACTTCCTCACTGCCCGGCACTACGGGATGAAGGCCACCCAGTTCTTCGTCGGCTTTGGCCCGACGCTGTTCTCGCGGCGGCGCGGGGAGACCGAGTACGGCGTGAAGGCGGTCCCGGCGGGCGGCTTCGTCAAGATCATCGGAATGACCCCGTTGGAGGAGCTCGAGCCCGGCGACGAGCCGAGGGCGTTCTTCCGTTTCCCGCCCGGCCAGAAGACGGTGGTGCTCGCGGCCGGCTCCACGATGCACTTCATCATCGCCGGCGTACTCGTGCTCGGTGGCATCCTCGCGCTCGGCGTACCGCAGGAGATCAGCCCGTCCGTCGGGCGCCTCGCCGACTGCGTCGCCAGCGACCCCGGCCCCGGCAAGCCGGACGTCCCCGCCGACCGGGTGTGCGCACTGCCCGACGCGCGCCCCGCACCCGCGAAGGCGGCGGGGCTGCAGGTGGGCGACATCGTGACCGCGGTCGACGGCAAGCCGCTCGCCAACGGGCGCGACCTCACCCTTGCGCTGCGCGCAGCTGCCGACCAGCCGGTCCGCCTGGACGTCCGGCGGGCGGGCGCCACCGTCGCGCTGGATGTCGTGCCCGCCGCGATCAGCCGGGTCGACCTGCAGGACGCCACGAAGCGGGTCAGCGCCGGGACCATCGGCATCAGCGTGCAGCAGCGCCAGGACGTCGTGCACGAGGGGCTCGGGCCGAGCCTGTCGGCAAGCGGCAACACGCTGAAGCTGTTCGGACAGGGCATCGTCACCACGGTGACCAGCAAGCTCGGTTCGATCACCAAGATCTACAGCCCCAACCGGGATCCCGAGGGTTTCATCGGGATCGTCGGAGCCGGCCGGATCAGCGGCCAGGTGCTGGAGCAACAGGAGTCCTGGGGCTTCAAGGCACTCAACCTGGTGCTGATCGTCGCCAGCCTCAACCTGTTCGTCGGGCTGTTCAACCTGCTCCCGCTGCTGCCGCTGGACGGTGGGCACATCGCCGTCGTGTGGTTCGAGAGCGCCCGCGACAAGCTCCGGCGGGCCCGCGGCTACGCCGGGCCGATCCGGCGGGTCGACTACAACAAGCTCCTGCCGATCACGTACGGGGTGGCCGGGACGTTCCTGATCTTCACCCTGCTCCTGGTCGGCGCCGACATCGTCAACCCCGTGAGGCTGCCCTCGTGACCGTCCCCGTGAGCCTCGGCATGCCTGCGCTGCCGCCACCCGTGCTCAGCCCCCGCCGGGCGACCCGGCAGATCGACGTCGGCGGGGTGCTCGTCGGCGGTGGCGCGCCGATCAGCGTCCAGTCGATGACCACCACGGTGACCGCCAATGTCGACGCCACGCTCCAGCAGATCGCCGAGCTGACCGCCACCGGCTGCCAGATCGTGCGGGTCGCCGTACCTGACCCGGTGGATGCCGACGCGCTCGCCGCGATCGTCCGGCACAGCCAGCTGCCGGTGATCGCCGACATCCACTTCCAGAGCAAGTACATCTTCAAGGCCATCGACGCCGGCTGCGCGGCTGTCCGGGTCAACCCGGGCAACATCCGCGAGTTCGACGGCAAGGTCGGCGAGGTGGCCCGGGCGGCCCGCGAGACCGGCACCCCCATCCGGATCGGTGTCAACGCCGGAAGCCTGGACAAGCGGATCATGGCCAAGTACGGGAAGGCGACGCCAGAGGCGCTGGTGGAATCCGCGCTCTGGGAGTGCTCGCTGTTCGAGGAGCACGACTTCCGTGACATCAAGATCTCGGTCAAGCACAACGACCCGGTCGTCATGGTCGAGGCCTACCGCCAGCTGTCGCGGGCCTGCGACTACCCGCTGCACCTGGGCGTCACGGAGGCCGGTCCGGCCTTCCAGGGCACCATCAAGTCGGCGGTCGCATTCGGCGCGCTGCTGGCCGAGGGCATCGGCGACACGATCCGGGTCTCGCTGTCCGCGCCGCCCGTCGAGGAAGTCAAGGTGGGCCTGGCGATTCTGGAGTCGCTCAACCTCAAGCAACGCGGCCTTGAGATCGTGTCGTGCCCGTCGTGCGGCCGTGCGCAGGTCGACGTCTACACCCTCGCCGAGCAGGTAACGGCCGGGCTCGAGGGCCTGACCGTGCCGCTGCGGGTCGCCGTGATGGGCTGCGTCGTCAACGGCCCGGGGGAAGCCCGCGAGGCCGACCTCGGGGTCGCCTCCGGCAACGGCAAGGGCCAGATCTTCGTCAGGGGTGAGGTCATCAAGACCGTCCCCGAGTCGCAGATCGTCGAGACGCTGGTGGAGGAGGCGCTGCGGCTCGCCGAGGCCTACGACGGACCGTCGGGCCAGGCGGCTGTCGCCGTTTCCTGAGTCGCCCAGGCGGGCCGGTGCGTTGCGCAGGCTTCGGCGTCGCGGTCGCCGGTCCACGTCTAGGCTCGTGTGGTGCTGAGGACCTCGTCGACGCGGGTCCTCGACGGTCGCGACCTGCCAGAGGCACTCGCTCTGCTCGAGGTCGACCCGGTCTCGGACGTCTTCGTCGCCTCACGGCTGCTGGCGGGCGGTGTCGACAGCTGGCGGCTCGGCGCCGAGGTCTGGGGTTTCGGTGAGCGCGGGCGGCTCGAGGCGCTCTGCTACGCCGGGGCCAACCTGGTGCCCGTGCAGGCCGGGCCGGAGGCAGTCCGAGCGTTCGGGGACCGCGCCCGCAGGCAGGGACGGCGCTGCTCGTCCGTGGTGGGGGAGGCCGAGGCGGTAGGGCTGTTGTGGCAGCTCCTGCGGTCGACGTGGGGGCCGGCCCGCGAGGTGCGTGCCCGCCAGCCGCTGCTGGCGATCTCCGGGCCGCCGTCGGTCGCTGCCGATCCGGCCGTCCGCGCGGTGCGCCGCTCCGAGGTCGACGCGCTCCTGCCGGCCTGCGTCGCGATGTTCACCGAGGAGGTCGGTGTCAGCCCGCTCGCCGGCGGCGGCGGCGCGCTGTACCGCGCGAGGGTCGAGGAGCTCGTCGCCCAGGGCAGGGCGTACGCCCGGTTCGAGGACGGCCGGGTGCTGTTCAAGGCTGAGGTCGGGGCGGCCACCCCGGCGGCGTGTCAGGTGCAGGGCGTGTGGGTCGACCCGGCGCTGCGCGGCCGCGGTCACGGAACCGCCGGCACCGCCGCCGTCGTGGAGTTGGCCCGCGCGCGGATCTCGCCGGTGGTCAGCTTGTACGTCAACGACTTCAACACCGGCGCCCGGCGGGCGTACGAGAAGGTCGGTTTCGGCCTGGTCGGGACCTTCGCCAGCGTCCTGTTCTGAGCCTCGTGCGGGTGGCTGCGGCTCCTCGTGGGAAAGTGTGCGACCCGGTCCGTACAACGCAACAAGGCGGCCGCCGCCGGGCGACGCCGGTCACAGCGCATCGCGGTGTGGTGCACACCCCGGCATGACAGAGGGAGTCCGCGTGGTCCTGCAGCTCAAGCCCGGTACGTCCTGGAACGAGGTCTACGCGCGCGCGCGCGCAGCCGCGCCTGAGGCGTTCGACGCCGACCGGATCGCCAACCTCGCCGGCGGCGAGTGGAAGGCGATCGGTGACCCCGGCCCGCACACCTCGCCGGTCGACGGCTCAACGATCCAGGGTCCGCCCCGTATCAACCACGACGAGGCCGTCGAGGCCGTGCACGCCGCCAAGCGCGAGCACGACACCTGGCAGCGGGTCGACCTCGATGAGCGCAAGCGCCGTGTCGCCGAGGCCGTCGCCGGCATGCGGGAGCACCGCGACACCCTCGCCCTGCTGCTGGTCTGGGAGATCGGCAAGCCGTGGAAGCTGGCCTGCGCCGACGTCGACCGGGCGCTCGACGGGGTCGACTGGTACCTCGGCGAGATCGAGCGGCAGCTGCAGGGGCGTCGCGCACTCCCCGGCCCGGTCAGCAACATCGCGTCCTGGAACTATCCGATGAGCGTGCAGGTGCACGCCGAGCTGGTGCAGTGCCTGGCCGGCAACGGCGTCGTGGCCAAGACCCCGTCGCAGGGCGGCTTCCACACCTTGACGCTCGCGCACGCGATCATGAAGCGCGCCGGCCTGCCCGTCACGCTGCTGTCGGGGGTGGGTTCGCAGCTCGGCGACGCGCTGATCAGCAGCCCGGAGATCGGGGCGCTGGCCTTCGTCGGTGGGCGGACCAACGGCCGCAAGGCCGCCACGACGCTGGCTGACACCGGCAAGCGGCACCTGCTGGAGCAGGAGGGCCTCAACACCTGGGGCATCTGGGACTACAGCGGCTGGGACGACCTCGCTGCCCACCTCCGCAAGGGCTTCGAGTACGCCAAGCAGCGCTGCACCGCCTATCCGCGCTACGTCGTCCAGCGCGGGCTGTTCCCGCAGTTCCTGGAGATGTACCTGCCGGTCGTGCGCGGCCTGGCCTTCGGGCACCCGCTGGCGGTCGAGAACCCTGATGACGACCTGCCGGACCTGCAGTTCGGCCCGGTGATCTCGGCCGGTAAGGCTGCCGAGCTGCGTGAGCACTGGTCCTCGGCCGTGAGCGGCGGCGGCATCCCGCTGTACGCCGGGTCGCTGTCCGACGGCCGCTTCCTGCCCGGTCAGGACACCGATGCGTACGTCGCGCCGGGCTGCGTCCTCGAGCCGCCGCCGAGCTGGGCGCTTCGGCACTCCGAGCCGTTCGGGCCGCTGGACTCGATCGTGCTCGTCGACACCGAGGACGAACTGCTCGCGGCCATGAACGCCAGCAACGGCGCGCTGGTCGGTTCCGTCGCCACCGACGACCTGGACTTCGGCGCCCGCATCGGCGAGCAGCTGCAGGCTTTCAAGGTCGGGATCAACAAGCCACGCAGCCGCGGCGACCGCGAGGAGGTCTTCGGCGGCAAGGGGGCGTCGTGGAAGGGCGCCTTCGTCGGCGGCGACCTGCTCGTGCAGGCCGTCACCGAGGGCGACGGCATGGTCTACGGCAACTTCCCGACGTACTCGCTGTACCCGAACAAGGTCTGACGGAGGCTGGGTCTCACGGCGGCGGGGCCTGACAGCTGCGGATGCCGGTGCGGCCAGGGCCGTCAGCGCAACCGTGCGATCGGCGCCGACAGCTCCGTGACCTCGCGCACCTTCGACCACCACTGGTGCCAGTCGGGTGTGTGGGGCTGCCTGTCGCTGTTGGCCGGACGGCCGTCGCTGCTTTAGCGGGTACTTGGCAACGACCTCCAACCCCTGCGGCGGACACGGGCCGTGCTTGCCGCCGTGGTCGACAGCTCCGTGGCCGGTGACGATGCCGCTGTGGTGGCGCTGCGGCACGGCCTGCTAGTCGTCTGACGACCACGCTGGTGGACAGCAACGGCCGCCCGCTGGTCATTACGGCCGGACCCAGCCAGGGCGGCAACAGGCCGAGGCTGCCGGTGATGACGCTCGGCTCCGGGTCCCTCGCTGCGGCCCGGGACGGGCGCGGACCCGCCCTGATGCGCCGCTGGCCGAGACGGCCTACGCCAGCCGCGGCCACCGCGTTGCTCCGCAGCCGGTGTACCCAAGCGGTGATCCCGGAGCGCCAAACCGGCAGCACCACCGGTCGAACCGCGGTTCGGCCGGTGGCCGGCCGTTCAGCGACGACACACAGCTCTGCAAGGGCCGCAACGTCGTCGAGCGCTGCTACGAGAGCGTGAAGCAGTGGCGTGGCCTGGCCACCCGCTACGACCTGTCAGCTTCCCAGGCGCCGCGATCCTGCGCAGCATCATCATGTGGCTCCGCAGCCCACTAGTAGACACGCCCTAGCATCTGTTTCCGACATCTCTCTTGCGTTGTCCACAGGTCTGATCTCCTCCTTGAGCAGCCCGTACGGGCTTGTTTTCGCCTCCCAAACCGCTACTGTTCGAACACGCGATCGATATAGGTGGGGGAGGTGGACGGGTATGGCGGTGGTGCTGTCCGGTCCGCTGCAGCTGCTGGTCGCCGGGGTCGCGGCGGTCCGCGCCCAGTGCCCGGTGCAGCTGCCCGGCGGGCAGGCGCTGGTTGAGGCGGCGGTGGTGCTGGCCGAGCTGGAGAAGCTGACGGCGGTGTCGCTGGCCAGGGTCGCCGATGTGCACACCCGCGGTCTGCACACCCTGGCCGGGAGCCCGTCGACGTCGTGCTGGGTGGCCGCCCAGCAGGTCGGGCTGCCGGCGTCCTTTGTGGCGCTGGCGAAAAAGCTCGACCGGCTGCCGGCGCTAGCGGCGGCGGTCGCGGACGGCCGGTTGGCGTTGCCGTCGGCCGGGAAGGTCGCGACCGCCCTGGACAGGCTCCGCCGGCACACCGACCGGCCGGACGCTCTGATCGACGGCCCATCCGCCGAGCTGGCCGTCCGTAACGTGATCACCAGCGGGGTGCTGGCGATGCTGGCCGAGGCCCGCGGCGGCTACGCCCCAGACGACCCGCAGCTGGCCGAGCTCATCGCCCGGCTGACCTCGATCGCCGACCGGCCGCTGCCGCAGGTCGGCCGGCTCGAGCTCGCCATGCTCGAGTTGGCGGAACGCCTCGAACCCGGCCAGCTCGACCAGGTCCTGGAACGGCTGACCGACGCGCTGCTCCCGCAGCAGCTGGTCGACCGGTGCGAGTCCGCCCATCAGCAACGGGCCTTCAAGATGATCCGCAGCTACGACGGGTCGGGCTGGACCGTCAGCCGCGGACACCTCGACGCCGAATGCGGGGAGCTGCTGTTCACCGTCCTGGCCGCGGCCCGGGCCACCGACCCGGACAACCCCGTCGACACCGCCGCCTGGGCCACTCGCCGCCGCCACGACAACGCCGACCTCGACCGCATCGGACGGGCAGGCGACCCGGCAGGAACGGGCCGGCGACCCGGCCGGCGACCCGGCCGGTCAGGCTGTCCCCGACGAGCAGCCGCGGGCACCGCGGTCGAAGGTCCAGCGGGACCACGACGCGCTCGCCATCGGGCGCCGGCGCTGCTGGACTCCGGGGCGCTCGGGACGCGCGGCAAAGCCGTCCCGCACCTGCTCATCACCGTGCCGCTCGCCACCCTCGACGATGAGCCCGGCGCGGCGGTCGCGGTCGGGGCGTCCGGGGCGTCGATCCCGGGCCCGCTGGTCCGCCGGTGGCTGTGCGACAGCCAGCTCACCCGCCTGGTGCTGAGCCTGGGGCGGCGGGTCATCGAGACCAGCCACAGCCAGCGCACGCTGAAAGCCCACGAACGACAAGCCCTGTACGTGCAATGGGGCGGCCGGTGCGCCGGCGCCGGCTGCCCCAGCCCACCAGGCACCCCCCTGATCCCGCACCACCCGAACAGCTGGGCCAGCACCGGGACCACCAGCTACCTCGACAGCATCCCGTGTTGCGACCACACCCACCACGACCTGCACGAAGGCGGTAAGACCATCCGGCTACGCGACGGCCGCTACCTCAATTCGGGCGGCTGGACCGACGGACCACATGGATGAGCGCCGGTGACGGGGGACAGCCGGGGACGGGGGACAACTGCCACAAGCCAGCCGGAGCCTGTTCACGAGCGCCAGCCGGCAGCTGTTCAGCCGCCGCGGGCGCTCGCCAGCCCGTGCAGCAACAGGTCGACCCGCAGGCCGTCGAGCTCGACGTCGTCGCAGAGCTCACGGGCAACCTCGGCAACCTCACGGGCCGTCCGTGCCCCGTACTCGCACAGCGCCCGGGCCAGCCGGCCTTTGGTCCACTTGTTGTCGTGGCTGACTGTCGTCCGGCGACCACCGGAGTCCCGCAGCACCCGCACCTGCACCGCCGACGGGACCCGGGCAAGGGCGGCGTACGCCCCCGAGCGCAGGTCGACGACGAGCCCCCGGGCAGTGGCCAGCTCGGGTTCGAGGACCGGCCGCCACAGCGCGGCGAGCGGGCCGACGCCGGGGAGCGACGTCGCTGCCGACAGCCGGTAGGCCGGCACCCGGTCGCGTGGCGACAGCAGCCCGAACAGTGCGCTGGTCACCAGCAACGAGGCGTCCGCCCGCCGCCGCGCCGGCCCGGTCAGCGTCGCCCAGCCCAGGTTGTCGTAGACGACGCCGGTGTAGCGGGCGAGGGCGGGCAGCGTCGGCGAGCTGAGCAGGGCCGCGTCGTCCGCCACCTGCGAAGGCGAGCAAGCTAGGGCAGCCCGCAGCCTGGTGGGATCCGACGTAGCGGCGGTCACGAGGGCCTCCACGAGCCGGGCCCGGACCGACGTGAGGGCGGGGCGCGACAGGGTGGCGACGTCGAGCGGCGGGCCCGTGCCACCGGCCGCCTTGCCCTCCGACGGCGGGAGCAGCACCAGCACGGGCGGCGACGCTAGCGGGTCAGTCCTCCGGGACCCGCTCCTCGATCTTGAAGCCGACCTCGGGGTCGTGCCGCAGCCCTTCTCGCAGTGCCTCGTCGAAGCGCTGGCCGAGCACCTGCACGGCGGCGTACGCGACCACCGCGGCGATGAGGGCAAGCGGCCGCAGTGCGGGGGTTGCCAGCGACAGCAGGCCCACCAGCACGGCGGCCGCGCAGGTCCGGGCCAGCGACCTGCCGATCCGCCGGGCGCCCTCCGGCGGAGCGCCGACCACCCAGACGCCGACGACCCGCCGGTAGGTGCGCGGCAGGACAAACAGCGTGACGAGGTACAGCACGGCGGCCGGCCCCACCACGACAAGGCTGCGGGTGGCGAACGCCGCGACCAGCAGCGCCAGCGCCGCGCCGCCCACCGGGTGGTACCAGCGCGGTGTGACCAGCCGTTCGACCAGGTCGGCGCGCGGGAGCCCGCCGACGTACTGCGTCCCGTCGTCGTCAGGAGGTCCAGATCGGTCGGCCACGGCACCGAGCGTACGGAATGCAGGTGCGCCGCCCGCTACGCTCGGCGACTGGCCCGACCCCTCCCGAGGAGAGCCCGTGCTCCGGATGTCCACGCTGTTCCTGCGGACCCTGCGTGAGGACCCGGTGGACGCGGAGGTCCCGAGCCACCGGCTGCTCGTGCGGGCCGGCTACGTCCGCCGGGTCGCGCCCGGCATCTACAGCTGGCTGCCGCTGGGGCTCAAGGTGCTCAACCGGGTCGCTGCCGTCGTCCGTGCGGAGATGGACCGGATCGGAGCTCAGGAGGTGCTGTTCCCCGCGCTGCTGCCCAGGGAGCACTACGAGACGTCCGGGCGCTGGACCGAGTACGGCGATCTGCTGTTCCGCCTGAAAGACCGCAGGGGAAACGAGTATCTGCTCGCGCCGACCCACGAGGAGATGTTCACGACACTGGTGAAGAGCCAGTGCAGCTCCTACAAGGACCTGCCGTTGGTGCTCTACCAGGTACAGACCAAGTACCGCGACGAGGCCCGGCCTCGCGCCGGCGTGCTGCGCGGCCGCGAGTTCCTCATGAAAGACAGCTACTCCTTCGACGTCTCGGACGAGGGTCTGCAGATCGCCTACGACGCCCACCGGGTCGCCTACCAGCGCATCTTCCAGCGGCTCGGCCTGGACTACCGCATCGTCGCGGCTGTCAGCGGGGCGATGGGTGGCAGCGCGTCGGAGGAGTTCCTGGCGCCGGCGCCGACCGGTGAGGACACCTTCGTGTCGTGCACGTCCTGCGACTACGCGGCCAACACCCAGGCCGTCGAGGTGCGGGGGCCGGCCGAGACCGATCCCTTCGCGCAGCCCCCGCTACAGGTGATCGACACCCCCGACACCCCGACCATCGCCACGCTGGTCGACGTCGTACGCGGGCTCGGCCACGACATCGACGCCTCGCAGACGCTCAAGAACGTCGTCGTCACGCTTCGGCATCCGGACGGCAGCACGCAGTTGCTGGTGGTCGGGGTGCCCGGCGACCGCGAGGTGGACCTCAAGCGCCTCGAGGCCAACGTCGGGCCCGCCGAGGTGCTGCCCGCCGACGTCGACGCCGTCCCCGGCCTGGTCAAGGGCTACATCGGGCCCCCGGGAGTCTCAGGCGGCCTGCCGGCCGGGCTGCGGTACGTCGTCGACCCGCTCGTGGTGCGCGGCTCCTCCTGGGTCACCGGCGCCAACGAGCACGGCCGGCATGCGCTGAACGTCGTGCTGGGGCGCGACTTCGAGCCGTCCGGCGTCCTACCGGCGGTGGAGGTGCGCGACGGCGACCTGTGCCCACGCTGCGGATCGCCGCTGACCATCGGCCGGGGCATCGAGATCGGCCACATCTTCCAGCTCGGTCGTAAGTACGCCGACGCCTTCGGGCTCGACGTCCTCGGCCGCGAGGGCAAGCCGGTGCGCGTGACGATGGGCTCGTACGGCGTCGGGGTGTCGCGCGCGGTCGCCGCGATCGCTGAGCAGTCGCATGACGAGAAGGGCCTGGTGTGGCCGCGCGGTGTCGCGCCCGCCGATGTGCATGTCGTCGCCGTCGGCAAGGGCGAGCAAAGCCAGGTTGCCGAGCGGCTGGCCCGCGAGCTGGAAGAGCAGGGCCTCGTGGTGCTGCTCGACGACCGCGGCGGCTCGCCGGGGGTGGCCTTCAAGGACGCCGAGCTGCTGGGCGTACCCAGCGTGCTGGTCGTCGGCAAGTCGCTCGCCGATGGGCTCGTCGAGCTGCGCGACCGGCGGGCCGGCACCAGCCGTACGGTCGCGGTCGAGGAGGCCGTGCTGGCTGTCGCCGACGAGGTACGTGCGGGCCGACCGGCTGGAGCGGTCGGCTGACCGGCGGCACACCCGCGCTGCGCCGGCTCGAGCGCGCGGGCGTCGCCCACACCGTCCACGGGTACGACAGCGCGCCCGGCGGGCGGTACGGCGAGGCGGGCGCGCGGGCCCTCGGGGTCGAGCCGGAGCGGATGCTCAAGACGCTGCTCGCCGACCTCGACGGCGAGCTCGTCTGCGCGGTGGTGCCGGTGGCCGGTTCGCTGGACCTGAAAGCGCTCGCCACGGCGTTGGCTGGCAAGCGGGCCGCGATGGCCGACCCGGCCCGCGCCGAACGGTCCTCCGGCTACGTGGTCGGGGGTATCAGCCCGCTCGGTCAACGGGCAGTGCTGCGGACGGCTGTCGACGAGACTGCCGAGCTCTACGCCACCGTCCTGGTGTCCGCCGGCCGCAGAGGGCTGTCGGTTGAGCTCGCGCCCGCCGACCTGCTGCGGCTGACCGCCGCCGTGGTCGCCGACATCGCCCGCCCATGACAGTGCGCCGATGACAGTGCGAGCGGTGCTGTTCGACTGGGGCGGCACGCTGTCGGAGCACCGCGAGGTCGACCTGCTTGAGATGTGGCGGGCTGCGGCGCTGGTGCTGTCGCCGGGCGACCCGGAGCCCGTCGCGCAGGCGCTGCTCGACGCCGAGCAGCGCTGGTGGGCCGTGAGCACCCGGCACGGTGACTCGAGCGGCACGACCGAGGAGCTGGTGCGCTCGGTCGCCGCGCAGACCCACCTCGACGTCGCGGGGGCGCTTCTGGCGTATCACGACGCGTGGGAGGCGACCGTCGCGCACGACCCCGCTGCCGCAGGTGTGCTCACCGGACTTCGGGAGCGGGGGCTGCGCACCGGGCTGCTGTCCAACACGCACTGGCCGAGGGCGCTGCACGAGCGCTGGCTCGACGAGGCGGGGCTGCTCGAGCTGCTCGACGCACGGCTCTACACCTGCGAGCTGGCACACATGAAGCCCCACCCGGCGGCGTTCGGTGCGCTGCTCGAAGCGGTCGGCGTACCCGCCGACGAGGCGGTCTTCGTCGGCGATCGGCCACGAGACGACGTGTGGGGCGCGCAGCGCTCCGGCTTGCGGGCGGTCCTGCTGAGCGGCCGCCCGGTTGACGGGTTCGACGTCGTGGCGGACGCCACGCTGACCGGGCTCGCCGGGCTGCTCGACGTCGTCGACGCGTGGCGCTAGGCGCTCACCTTTCGCGCGATCAGCAGGTGGGCCTCGAGGCGGCGCTCGAGCTCGGTCGGGTCGAGCCAGCGCTGCAGCGCGCGGTCCGACGACGGGCGGGGGGTGGGGGTGTGGGCGGCGGGAGACATGCCCCTGTCCTCGGGGCGCCTCCGCAGCCGCTCGATGGCCCAGGCGGACTAGTCCGTCCTGACGACGCCGGGCAGCGCCACCGTCCCTGGTCGCAACCCGCCGGCAAGGCGCCACCGGGCGGCGCGTACGGCCGCCTCGGTCAGACCGCTGAGCCCCAGGCTGCGCAGCGCCGCGTCGTCGGTGCCGCCGACGAGGTCGCGCCAGCGCACCGCGAGGCCTTCCTCCAGGCGGACGGCAAGCGCGAGCGCCTCGGGGGTGCCCGCCACCGCGACGTCGTACGCCGCCATCGTGACGGGCACCGCCGCGCCGCGGGTCCGCAGCAGCTCGGCGAGGGCGTCGCGCCGGGCGCGGTGCGCGTCGTCGGCCTGCTGGGCCAGCTCGCGCGCGGCGTCGGCCAGCCGGGCGCCGAGTACGCCGTACCCGTAGACCGCCGCGTGCTCGGCGGCCAACAGCGTCTGCAGCAGCTCCACCTCGCTCACGGGCGCCCTTCGCGTCCCCGGCTCATCAGGCCGGCAGGACGGGCAGGGCCACCGCGTGGGCGGCCTCGGCTGCGGACAGCGTCGCGAGCAGCGCGGCGAGGGTGCGGGAAGCCGGTGACACCCCCGCGGCGTGGGCGGCGGCGGCGGCCGCCTCGGCCGCGAGCAGGTCGGCAGTGGTGGGCGACAGCGCAGTTGACGGCGTGGCGTGGGCACTCGGCGCAGGTGACGCGCCGCCGAGCGCAGCCAGGTGGTCCGCGTGCTCGCCACGCAGTGTGGCGAGGCCGGGCGCTCGGGCCGCCGAGGCGGCAACCAGGGCCTGGCCGTACATCGACAGCAGCGCCACCTCGCGGTCCACAGCCGCGGACCGCAGCTCGACTTCCGGATCCGCCGGCCGCGGCGCGGGGGCGGCGGCGCGGGTGCAGGCCGCGAGCGGGAGGACCAGGCCGGCGAGCAGAACCGCCCGGCGGCGGGGCCCGGGCGTGTCCACAAGGTCAGGCAACCACGGGCAGGGAACCACAGCGCCCCGGTACGCTTTTGCCACGCACAACACTCAGGGCGCCACGCACGCACCACTACACAGGGCGCACCGCACGCACAACCACACAGGCAGGAGGGCTTCATGGTCGCGGTCGTCCCCCGCCTGTCCCAGCTGCTCGGCCCGGTCGTCGCCGGCACCGGCCACGACCTCGAAGGACTCGACGTCACCCCCGCCGGTCGCAGACGGGTCGTGCGGATGCTCGTCGACAAGGACGGCGGCACCACCCTGGACGACGTCGCTGACGTCAGCCGTGCGGTGTCCGACGCCCTGGACGACATCGATGCCCGCGAGCCTGCCCTGCTCGGCGGGGCCTACGTGCTGGAGGTCAGCTCGCCCGGTGTCGATCGGCCGCTGACCGTGCCGCGGCACTGGCGACGAAACGTCGGCCGGCTGGTCACCGCCCACCTCGCCGCCGGCAGCACCGTGACCGGGCGGCTGACCGCGGCCGACGACACCGGCCTGCAGCTCGACGAGCGCCGCCTGCTGTTCGGGGAGGTCGTCCGCGGCCAGGTGCAGGTGGAGTTCACGCGTACGGACGGCGGGCTCCAGGAGGGCACCCTGGACGACGAGCTCGCCGAGCACCACGACGAGGCGGACGCGTGAAGATCGACATGGCGGCGCTGCGGGGGCTCGAGCGCGAGAAGGACATCTCGTTCGACCTGGTCTGCCAGGCCATCGAGTCGGCGCTGCTGACGGCGTACCGGCACACGGAGGGATCACAGGCGCATGCCCGCGTCGAGCTGGACCGCGGCAGCGGCGACGCCCGGGTGCTGGCCCAGGAGCTCGCCGAGGACGGCGCGGTCGCGCGGGAATGGGATGACACGCCGGACGGCTTCGGGCGGATCGCCACCAGCACCGCCCGCCAGGTGATCCTGCAGCGGCTGCGCGAGGCGGAGAGCGAGCTGAGCCACGACGAATGGTCTGGCCGCGAGGGCGACGTCGTGTCGGGCATCGTCCAGCAGGCCGGCCAGCGGCCCGGGGCCCCGCCCAACCGCAATGTGATGGTCAAGCTCGGGCAGGCAGAGGACGCCCTCGAGGCCGTCCTGCCGCCCGCCGAGCAGGTGCCGGGCGAGGTCTACGAGCACGGGTCGCGGCTGAAGTGCCGGGTCGTCTCGGTGGCCCGTGGTCAGCGCGGCGCCTCGATCACCGTGTCGCGCACCCATCCCGACCTGGTACGAGGGTTGTTCGCGCAGGAGGTGCCCGAGGTGGCCGACGGCTCCGTGGAGATCGTCGCCCTCGCGCGCGAGGCCGGCCACCGGACCAAGATCGCCGTCAGGTCCACCGTGCAGGGACTGGGAGCCAAGGGCGCCTGCATCGGACCGGTCGGCTCGCGGGTGCGCGCCGTCACCGCGGAGCTGCACGGCGAGAAGATCGACATCGTCGACTGGTCACCCGACCCGGCGCGCTTCGTCGGTAACGCGCTCTCGCCGGCCCGGGTGTCGAGCGTGCAGGTCGTCGACGCGGTCATGCGCTCCGCGCGGGTCGTCGTACCGGACTACCAGCTCTCGCTGGCGATCGGCAAGGAGGGGCAGAACGCCCGGCTGGCTGCGCGGCTCACGGGCTGGCGCATCGACATCCGCAGCGACGCCGCCCCGCCGTCGTCGGGGGACGCGCCGTAGCCCGCCGTTCGCAGCCGGCCCGCCCCCGCGGCCCCGGAGCGCTAGACTTGGAAATGGCCCGCCTCCCGGGCCCGGAGCGCACCTGTGTGGGCTGCCGGGTGAAGGCGGCAAAGGCCACCCTGCTGCGTGTCGTCGCGGTCGGTGACGACCTCGTCGCCGACCCGGCCGGGCGCCTGCCGGGGCGGGGCGCATCCGTGCACCTCGACCCGCGGTGCGTCGCCCTCGCCGACAAGCGGCGGGCGTTCCCCCGAGCCCTACGCTTGGCGGGACCGCTCGAGGTCACCGCGGTTCGGGAGCACGTGACGCTGCACCAGCAAGATCGGCACGGCACCTGACAGACCAGCCCGACGAGAGCAGGCACCGCCTTGAGCAGCACTCGATGAGCCAGCCCACATGACCGTCCACGTCATCAGGGCGCACGGCACGACCCAGATGTCTCGCACGACCGCGGTCTTGAGCAAGACCGTGCATTAGTACCTCGGCACGGGGGCGCCCCGGGCCAGACAGGAGTCCCGTGCCCGGAAAGGCCCGCGTCCACGAGCTCGCCAAAGAGCTCGGTCTCGAGAGCAAGAACGTCCTGTCCTGGTTGAAGGACAATGGCGAGTTCGTCAAGTCAGCCTCGTCCACGATCGAGGCTCCTGTCGCGCGCAAGCTGCGTGAGGCCTTCCCGGCCGCCGCTCCGGCTGCGTCCATACCGGCAGCGTCCGCACCAACAGCGTCAGGGCCCGCCTCAACGTCGGCCCCGCAGGCCCCGGCTGCCTTCCCGGCCGCTGCTCCTCCGGCAGCCCGCCCGGGCGCGACGATGCCGAGCCCCGGGCGGCCGTCCGCGCCTCAGCCGCTGGCATCTCAGCAGCCCCTGGCGCCGCAGCCGGTGCAGCCCGCTGCCGGGCAGCCGGCCGCCGGCCAACCCGCCGCTGCCAGTGCTGCGCCCGCTCCGGCCAGGCCGTCCCCGGGTCCGCGCCCCGGTAACAACCCCTTCAGCTCGCCGTCGGACGGCACCCCGTCGATGCCGCCTCGGCCCCCGGCAGCACGGCCCGCGCCGTCGTCGGTTCCGGCGCCCGGCATGCCGCCGCGGCCCGGTGCGCCCCGCCCCGGCCCGAGCTCGGCCCCGACGCCCGGCATGCCGCCGCGGCCCGGCGCCCCTCGCCCGGCGCCGGGTGGTCCGCCCGGCGGACCCCGCCCCGGTCCCGGTGTGTTCCCGCCCCGTGCGGGTGGCCCCACCGGCGGTCCGGGCGGTCCGCGTCCCGGTCCCGGCATGTTCCCGCCCCGAGCGGCGGGTGCCCGGCCGGGCATGCCCGGTGCACGGCCCGGCGGCGCGCCCGGCGCGCGTCCCGGTGGTGGCCCCGGCGGCGCGGCCGGCGGTGGCTACGGCGCCCCGCGTCCCGGCGGCGGCGGTTTCGCCGGTCGGCCCGGGGGCGGCCCGCGCGGTGGCGCGGCCCGCGGTGGCAGCGCGCCCGGCGCGTTCGGCCGCTCCGGCGGCGGTGGCCGTCCGGTCCGCGGTCGCAAGAGCAAGAAGCAGCGGCGCCAGGAGTTCGACAACCTCGCCGCACCGACGATGGGCGGCGGTGTCGCCCGCGGCAACGGCGAGGCGGTGCGGCTGGCCCGCGGCGCGTCCCTCGCCGACTTCGCTGACAAGATCAACGCTAACCCGGGCTCGCTGGTGCAGGTGGTGTTCACCGAGCTCGGCGAGATGGTGACCGCGACGCAGTCCTGCACCGATGAGACCCTGCAGATGCTGGGAGCCCAGCTCGGCTACGAGGTGTCGATCGTCTCGCCTGAGGAGGAGGACGCCGAGCTGCTGGACCGCTTCGACCTGACCTTCGGCGGCGAGTACGGCGACGACGCGCTGTTGGTGTCTCGGCCCCCGGTCGTGACGATCATGGGTCACGTCGACCACGGAAAGACCCGCCTGCTGGACGCGATCCGGCAGACCGACGTGGTCAAGGGCGAGGCCGGTGGCATCACCCAGCACATCGGCGCCTACCAGGTACACCATCCGGTCGAGGGCGGCGTACGCGAGATCACCTTCATCGACACCCCAGGCCACGAGGCGTTCACGGCCATGCGCGCCAGGGGTGCCAAGGTCACCGACATCGTGGTTCTGGTCGTGGCGGCCGACGATGGCGTCAAGCCGCAGACGATCGAGGCGCTCAACCACGCGCAGGCCGCCGACGTCCCCATCGTGGTGGCGGTCAACAAGATCGACAAGGAGGGCGCGGACCCGGCGAAGGTGCGCGGCCAGCTCACGGAGTATGGCCTGGTCGCCGAGGAGTACGGCGGCGACACGATGTTCGTCGACGTGTCGGCGCGCAATGGGCTCAACCTCGAGCAGCTGCCCGACGCGATACTGCTGACCACCGATGCGGCCCTCGAGCTCACCGCCGACGCCTCGGTGCCGGCTCAGGGCGTCGCGATCGAGGCCCGCCTGGACCGGGGCCGCGGCACGGTCGCGACCGTGCTGGTCACCCGCGGAACGCTGCACGTCGGCGACTCGATCGTCGCAGGTGACGCCTTCGGGCGGGTGCGGGCCATGCTCAACGAGCGCGGCGAGGCCGTCGCGGAAGCCGGGCCGGGTCAGCCCGTCCAGGTCCTGGGCTTCACCAGCGTTCCCGGCGCCGGCGACAACTTCCTGGTCGTCAGTGAGGACCGCGTCGCGCGCCAGATCGCTGAGCAGCGACAGTCCCGCGAGCGGGCCGCGAGCCTGGCCCAGACGCGTGGCCGGCCGACCCTTGAGTCCCTGTTCGAGCGGCTCAAGGAGGGTGAGAACACCCAGCTCAACCTCATTATCAAGGGTGACGTGTCCGGGTCGGTCGAGGCCGTCGAGGACGCGCTGCTCAAGATCGAGGTGAGCGACGAGGTGTCCCTGCGGATCATCCACCGCGGGGTCGGCGCCATCACGGAGAACGACGTGACGCTGGCATCCGCGTCCGACGCGGTGATCCTGGGCTTCAACGTCCGGCCGGAGGGCAACGCCCGCGACCTGGCGGACAAGGAGCACGTCGACGTCCGGTACTACTCGGTGATCTACGCGGCCATCGAGGATGTCGAGGCTGCCCTGAAGGGGATGCTCAAGCCGATCTTCGAGGAGGTCCAGCTCGGGACCGCCGAGGTGCGCGAGGTCTTCCGCGTACCGAAGATTGGCAATGTCGCCGGCTCGATCGTGCGCAGCGGCCTGATCCGTCGCAACAGCAAGGCACGGCTGGTCCGAGACGGCGTCGTGGTCGCCGACAACCTCACCGTGGAGTCGTTGCGTCGCTTCAAGGACGACGCGACCGAGGTCCGCGACGGCTTCGAGTGCGGTATCGGGCTCGGGTCGTTCAACGACATCAAGCTCGAGGACGTCATCGAGACCTGGGAGATGGTGGAGAAGCCGCGGGTGTGATCGTTGGTGGCTCCGCTGGAACGCCACGGGGCCCTCGGGACCTGGGACTTCGTCCCGTTACGGTCCTGACGGGCCCCGCGGCGCCCCCGCCCCGGCCAATCATCCGCACCCGTGCGGGCGGAAGGCGCAAAGGCGGGCGGCTTGGAGGCGTAGGTGTTCGTGGGGGTTCTGGAGGTGGATGTGTTGCTGGGGGATGTGCATTCGCTGAAGGGGAAGCGCGGTGTGGTGCGACCGGTGCTCGCGGAGCTGCGCAGGAAGTACGACGTCAGCGCGGCCGAGGCGGGTCATCTGGACCTGCATCGGCGGGCGTTCATCGGGGTGTCCGTGGTCGCCGCGGACGCGGGGCACTGTCGGGAGGTGCTCGAGGCGTGCGAGCGGCTGGTGACCGCCCGACCGGAGCTGGAGATCATCTCGGCTCGGCAGCGGCTCTTCGGAGAGGAAGACTGATCCCATGGTCGACGTAGCGCGGGCCCGCAAGCTCGCCGTGCGCATCCGCGAGGTGGTGGCGACGACGCTGGAGCTGCAGGTGAAGGACCCGCGGCTCGGGATGGTGACGATCACCGATGCCAAGCTCACCCCGGACCTGCGGGAGGCGACGCTGTATTACACGGTCTTCGGTGACGACCGCGCCCGCAGCGAGAGCGCCGCGGCGCTGGAGAGCGCCAAGGGTGTGCTGCGGACGCAGGTGGGCCGGCAGACCGGGGTGCGGTACACCCCGTCGCTGGCCTTCATCGCCGACGTCGTACCGCAGACCACCGGTCGGCTCGAGGAGCTGCTGGAACAGGCCAGGCTGGCCGATGCGCGGGTGCAGGAGCTCGCCTCGGTGGCGACGCCCGCGGGCGACGCGGATCCCTACCGGGTCCCGCGCACCCAGGAGGGCGAGGGCGATGGCGATGATCCGCCGGACGAGCAGCAGGCGCCGGGCATGCGGGACGCCCCCGGCCCCCACGGGTGAGTATCCCGGAGGAGGACTGGGCGCAGGCCACCGCACTGCTCACGGGCTGCGAGGACGTCGTGCTGGCCTGTCACGTCGCGCCCGACGGTGACGCGCTCGGCTCGATGATCGCGCTGGGCGGTGCGCTACGACGTCGCGGCTGTCGGGTCGTCGCGTCCTGGGGCAGCGAGCCGTTCGAGGTGCCCCACGCGTACGGCTTCCTTCTCGACCTCGACCTGCTGGTGCCGGCCGAGCAGGTGCCCGAGACACCTGCGCTGCTGGTCACTCTTGACACCGGTAGCGCGGACCGGCTGGGCCTGCTCGCCAACCGGGTGTCTCATGCCGGGGCGGTACTGGTCGTGGACCACCACGCCAGCAACACGCGGTACGGCACGGCGCACCTGGTCGACCCCGGTGCCGCCGCCACAGCCGTCGTGGTCACGGAGCTGCTGGATCGGCTCGGGCTGCCCGTCGACGAGTCCGCGGCCGCGTCGCTCTACACCGGGCTGCTCACCGACACCGGCTCGTTCAAGCACGCGTCGACCTCGCCATCGGTGCACCAGCTGGCCGCGCGGCTGCTCGCGACCGGTATCCGGCCCGACCTGATCAGCCGGGCGGTCTATGACAGCCAGCCCTTCGGCTTTGTGCGCCTGCTCGGCGACGTCTGCTCCCGGGCGGTCCTCGAGCCCGCCGCCGCCAGCGGCCTCGGCCTCACCTGGAGCGTCGTGGAAGGTGTCGACCTCGACCGCCACGGTCTAGGTCTGGCTGACGTCGAGGGTGTGATCGATGTCCTTCGTACCGCGCAGGAGGCCGAGGTGGCCCTGGTCCTTAAGTGCGACCCCTCCGAAGGCTGCTACCGCGTGTCGACCCGGTCCAAGGGCGCGATCGACGTCGGGGCGGTCTGTATGGCCCTCGGCGGCGGTGGCCACCGGTTCGCCGCGGGCTTCACGTCGTACGGCGACGTCGCCGAAACGCTGGCCGTGGTCCGCGCCCGGCTGGCCCAGGCGCCGCACCTGCCGGTGTGAGCGCGCCGGACGGTCTGCTGGTGGTCGACAAACCGGCTGGCTGGACGAGCCACGACGTGGTCGCCCGCGGCCGGCGACTGACTCGGACCAGGAAGGTCGGCCACGCCGGCACCCTGGACCCGATGGCCACCGGCGTCCTGCTGCTCGGGATCGGCCGCGCCACCCGGCTGCTCGGCCACCTGGCGCTGACCGACAAGGCTTACGAGGCAACGCTGCGGCTCGGCGCGACGACCATCACCGACGACGCCGAGGGTGACGTCGTCGCGGAGCGGGACGCGTCGGGCGTCACCGGCGCCGCCCTGCAGAGCGCTGTCGACATGCTCACCGGCACCCTGGACCAGGTGCCGTCCTCGGTGTCGGCCGTCAAGGTCGACGGCGTGCGCTCCTACGCCCGGGTGCGCGCCGGCCAGTCCGTCGAGCTCGCCGCCCGGCGGGTCGTCGTGGCGCGCTTCGAGGTGCTCGCGCGCCGCGGTGACGACGTCGATGTGAGCTGCACGGTGTCGTCCGGTACCTACATCCGGGCGCTGGCCCGTGACCTCGGGGCGGCTCTTGGCGTCGGCGCCCATCTCACCGCGCTACGGCGCACCCGGGTCGGGGCGTTCGGGCTCAGCGGCGCCAGCTCCCTGGACGACCTCGGCACGGTGGCGGCCGTCGACGACGCGGTCCTGCGCCTGGACGAGGTGGTGGCCGCCGCCTTCCCCCGGCGCGAGCTGGCCGAGGCCGAGGCCGTCGACCTGTCGCACGGGCGCCGACTGGCCGCCAGCGGCCGCCCCGGCCCCGTCGGTGCCTTCGCGCCGGACGGCCGGTGCATCGCCCTCGTGCAGGACGCCGACGGCGTCGCCCGGGCCAGCGTGGTGTTCGCCCCGGCCTGAAAGTGGCCGGCTGGCGGGGGAGCCGTGGTCTGGCAGGCTGCGCACCATGCTGCGCTGGCGGGGGTTGACGAGCGCGCCGAGCGGCTGGGGGCGGTGCGTGGTGACCGTCGGGGTCTTCGACGGAGTCCACCGCGGCCACCAGCAGATCATCGGCCACGCGGTGGTGCGGGCGGCGGCGCTGGTGGTGCCGAGCGTGGTGCTCACCTTCGACCCGCACCCCAGCGAGGTCGTCCGGCCGGGCAGCCACCCGCCGATGCTCACCAGCCAGCGCTACCGCGCCGACCTGCTTGAGAAGCTCGGCGTCGACGTGGTGTGCGTCCTGCCGTTCACCCGCGAGTTCAGTCGGCTGACCCCCGAGGAGTTCGTCCACGCGGTGCTCGTCGAGCACCTGCACACCTCCGCGGTCGTGGTCGGCGAGAACTTCCACTACGGCGCCCGGGCTGCCGGTGACGTCGCCGCGCTGACCGCGTCGGGCCGACGGTTCGGGTTCAGCGTCGAGGGTGTCCCGCTGCTCGGCAGCGCCGACACGACCTGGTCCTCGACCTACATCCGGTCCTGCGTACAGGCCGGCGACGTCGAGCAGGCGGCCCGGGCGCTCGGGCGAGAGCACCGCGTCGACGGCGTCGTGGTCCGCGGTGACCAGCGCGGCCGCGAGCTGGGCTACCCGACGGCCAACCTGCAGCCGCTGCCGTGGAGCGCGGTACCCACCGACGGTGTCTACGCCGGCCGTCTGGTCCGGGCGGGCGCCGAGCTCCCGGCGGCCATCAGCATCGGCACCAACCCGACCTTCGAGGGCCTGGAACGCCGGGTGGAGGCATACGTCCTGGACTACACCGGCGACCTGTACGGCGAGCAGGTCGGCCTCGCGTTCACCGCACGGCTGCGCGACACGCTGCGCTTCGACGACGTTGACGAGCTGATGGCACAGATGGGTCGGGACGTCGCCCGTACGAGGGAGCTCACGCTGCCCGTCGGGTGACCGGGGCGCCTGCGGTGTGGGCGAACAGCCGCGCGACCGCCGCTGTCAGCCGTAGCATCGGGGCCCGGAGCGAAGGGGTCCGTTGTTCGTGAAAGCCGGTGTCAGGGCCCAGGTCAGCCCAATCCTGCTCGCGGCCGTGCTGCTCACCCCCGTGCTGTTCGCGTCGGGGTCGGCGCTCGCCGCCCCCGTCGTGGCGCTGGCGGCCGGCGACGTGCTGACCCTCGGTGGCGACGGCCTCGGCCAGCTCGGCAACGGCCCGGCCGGCGGCGGGCCGGCGCCGGGGGCTGTGCTGGCGGGCGCGAGCGACGTCGCGGCAGGTCGCGAGTTCACCCTCGCCCTGGTCGGCGGCGCCGTGTACGCCTGGGGCGACGACTCCAAGGGCCAGGTCGGTGACGGTGGTGGCTTCGGGCCGTCCTCGACCGTTCCGACGGCCGTGGCGTTGCCGGCCGCACCGGCGGCGGTGGCCGTCGCGACCGGGCACTACCACGGGCTCGCAATGATGGCCGACGGCACGGTCCGGGCGTGGGGCTGGAACAGCCGTGGCCAGCTCGGCCCGGCAGGTGGTTCGACGCTGCGGTCGGCGTCGCCGGTGGAGGTTCTGTTCCCCGGGCACCGGGCCGTCCAGGTCGCCGGTGGGCGCGCGCACAGCGTCGCGCTGCTCGACGACGGCAGCATCTGGACCTGGGGCGACAACGGGAGCGGCCAGCTCGGCCAGGGCGTCTCCGACGCCCTACGCCACCCGGCGCCGGCGCGCGTCGCGGTGCCCGGCTCGCCGCGGGTCACGTCGGTGGCCGGCGGCCGCGACTCGACGTTCGCCGTCGACGACACCGGCCGGCTGTGGGCCTGGGGGAACAACCAGTACGGCCAGCTCGGCACCGGGTCGACAGCCGCTGAGAGCAGTCCGCGGCTGGTCACCGGGGTGTCGGGGGTGTCCCGCGTCGAGTCCGGCGCCGACCACACCGTCGCCGTCCTGACTGACGGCCGGGTCTTCACCTGGGGCCGCAACCGCTTCGGCCAGCTCGGCAGCGCCCTCGGGACGGTCCGGCTCTCGCCCGCTGTCGTGGCCGGCCTGCCGCTGGTCTCGGACGTCTTCAGCGGTCGCGACCACGTGATCGCCCTGGCGCGAAACGGCGAGGTCTGGACCTGGGGTCGTAACGATCAGGGACAGTTGGGCCGGGTGGCGACGACCGGTAAGTCGCCGACCCCGACCGTCGTGCCCGCGCTGGCCGGTGTCCGCGACGCCGGCGCCGGCCAGGTGCACACCGTCGCGCTGCGGTAGCAGGCTCGTTCGTCCGTCCACTTCCCGCGCTGCTATTCTCAGTTACGCCGGTACGCCCGGTGGTGTGTCGTCCATGCCCGGGTGAAGCAGACCTCGGGTGCACACCGGAGAAATCTCGAGGAGCACCGTGCCGCTCGACCTCACGATTAAGCAGTCGATCATGGCCGAGTACGCCACGGTCGAGGGCGACACCGGCTCGCCGGAGGTGCAGGTCGCGATGCTCACGCGTCGCATCTCCGACCTCACCGAACACCTTCGCGAGCACAAGCACGACCACCACACCCGCCGGGGCCTGCTGCTGCTGGTGGGCCGGCGCAAGCGCCTGCTGAAGTACCTGGAGAAAACCGACATCAGTCGCTATCGCTCGTTGATCGCGCGGCTCGGTCTCCGCCGCTAGACCGTACGCAGGGGAGTGTCCGTCCGGGCGCTCCCCTTCGTCGTAGGACACCCGTCCTGCGACGCCACGAGCCGGACCCGCCGTTGCGCGCGACCCGGTCCTCGGGAGTGGCGCCCAGACCAGCCTCTGGCCGCCTCCACTGAGCGCCGGCTCCGCTCTCCAGGCTCCGGTCCGCAGTGCAGAGGGAGTGCCCATGGAGGGCGAGAACGAGAGCTACGTCTACGGCAGCGAGTTCGTCGATGCCGTGATCGAGAACCCCGGCGGCAAGCGGGTCATCCGCTTCGAGACCGGCCGGCTGGCCAGGCAGGCCGCCGGCGCCGTGACCATCTACCTCGGCGACACGATGGTGCTGTCGGCAACCACCGCGAGCAAGCGCCCCAAGGACAACCTGGACTTCTTCCCGCTGACGGTGGACGTCGAGGAGCGGATGTACGCCGTGGGCAAGATCCCCGGCTCGTTCTTCCGCCGCGAGGGCCGGCCGTCGGAGGACGCGATCCTCACCTGCCGGCTCACCGACCGGCCGCTGCGCCCGTCCTTCAAGAAGGGCCTGCGCAACGAGGTCCAGGTGGTGTCCACCATCCTCGCGCTGGAGCCCACCCACCTGTACGACGTGCTGGCGATCAACTCTGCCGCCGCGTCCGTGCTGCTGTCCGGCCTGCCGTTCACCGGCCCGGTCGGTGCCACCCGGGTCGCCCGGACAGCCGCAGGCTGGGTCGCCTTCCCCTCGACCGAGGAGCTGGCGGACGCGACCTTCGACATGATCGTGGCCGGCCGCCTGCTCGACGATGGTGACGTCGCGATCATGATGGTCGAGGCCGAGGCCACCCGGAACGTGTACGAGGTCCTGAACGGTGGCGGCACCGCGCCGACCGAGGAGGTCGTCGCCGAGGGCCTGGAGGCTGCGAAGGCCCCGATCGCCGCGATCTGCCGCGCGCAGAACGAGCTCAAGGCGAAGTCGCCGAAGGAGCCGCTGGAGTTCCCGGTCTTCCTGGACTACTCCGACGACGTCCTCGCCGCCGTCACCGAAGCCGGCGAGGCCGACCTGTCGGCTGCCATGCAGGTCGCCGACAAGCAGGCCCGCGAGGCCGCCTCAGATGCCGCCAAGGCCAAGGTCCAGGAGGCTCTCGCGAACCGGTTCGAGGGTCGCGAGAAGGAGGTCAGCGCTGCGTTCCGTTCGCTGACCAAGACCGTGGTGCGACGCCGGATCGTGCAGGATGGCGCCCGGATCGACGGTCGTGGCCTGGCCGACATCCGGCAGCTGTCCGCCGAGGTCGAGGTGCTGCCGCGGGTGCACGGCTCGGCGCTGTTCGAGCGCGGGGAGACCCAGATCCTGGGCGTCACGACGCTGAACATGACCCGCATGGAGCAGATGGTCGACACCCTCAACCCGGAGAACCGCAAGCGCTACATGCACCACTACAACTTCCCGCCGTACTCCACCGGCGAGACCGGCCGGGTGGGCTCGCCCAAGCGCCGCGAGATCGGCCACGGCGCGCTGGCCGAGCGGGCGCTGCTGCCCGTGCTGCCCAGCCGCGAGGCCTTCCCGTACGCGATCCGGCAGGTCAGCGAGGCGCTCGGCTCCAACGGCTCGACCAGCATGGGCTCGGTCTGCGCCAGCACGATGTCGCTGCTGAACGCCGGGGTGCCGCTCAAGGCCCCGGTCGCCGGCATCGCGATGGGCCTGGTGTTCGAGGGCGGCGAGTACGCCACGCTCACCGACATCCTCGGCGCCGAGGACGCGTTCGGTGACATGGACTTCAAGGTTGCCGGTACCCCGCAGTTCGTCACGGCGCTGCAGCTCGATACCAAGCTCGACGGCATCCCGAGCCAGGTGCTGGCCGCCGCGCTGCAGCAGGCCCGTACCGCCCGGCTGGCGATCCTCGAGGTCATGAACGAGGCGATCGACGAGCCCGACGAGATGAGCCCGTACGCCCCGCGCGTGCTGTCGGTGAAGATCCCGGTCGACAAGATCGGTGAGGTGATCGGGCCGAAGGGCAAGATGATCAACCAGATCCAGGCCGACACGGGCGCCGACATCACCGTGGAGGATGACGGCACCATCTTCATCGGTGCGACCAGCGGGTCGGCGGCCGAGGCTGCCCTCGCGACCATCAACATGATCGCCAACCCGACGATGCCGAAGGTCGGCGAGCGCTTTCTGGGCACCGTCGTCAAGACCGCCGCGTTCGGTGCCTTCGTCAGCCTGCTGCCGGGCAAGGACGGCCTGGTGCACATCAGCAAGCTGGGCAACGGCAAGCGCGTCGGCAAGGTCGAGGACGTCGTCAACGTCGGCGACAAGCTGCAGGTCGAGATCACCGAGATCGACCAGCGTGGAAAAATCAGCCTGACCCCGGTCGAGGCCGGCGCGGAGAGCGCCCCGGCGCCCTCGCAGGCGTAGCCGGCCGAGATGCCCGCACACCGTGGCTGAGGCCTCGAGCAGCCCCTCGGACGGCAGCGTGCTCAGACGCACGCTGCTGCCGGGGGGGCTGCGGGTCGTCACGGAGGCGGTGCCGGGGGTCCGCTCGGTGGCCCTCGGGATCTGGGTGGGGGTCGGCTCGCGCGACGAGCGCCCCGCGCTGGCGGGGGCCTCGCACTACCTCGAGCACCTGCTGTTCAAGGGCACCGCGCGACGTGACGCGCTCGCTATCGCGGCGGCGTTCGACGAGGTCGGCGGCGAGACGAACGCCTTCACCGACAAGGAGTTCACCTGCTTCTACGCGCGGGTCCTCGACACCGACCTGCCACTCGCGGTCGACGTCATCTCCGACATGCTGACCGGCTCGCTGTTGCGCGAGCGCGACGTCGAGACCGAGCGCAGCGTCGTGCTCGAAGAGATCGCGATGAACGACGACGACCCGGGCGACGCTGTCCACGACCTGTTCGCCGAGGCGCTGTATGGCGACCACCCGCTCGGCCGTCCCGTCATCGGCACGACCGAGAGCATCCAGCGGCTGTCACGGGACGCGATCGACGGTTTCTACCGCGAGCACTACCTGCCGGGCTCGATGGTTGTCGCGGCGGCCGGTGGCCTTGACCACGACGCGACGGTGCGGCTCGTCGAGCAGGCGTTCGGCGATCGGCTCACCGGGGAGGGGCAGCCCGCGCCGCTGCGGTCGCGCAGCGCGGGGCCCACCGGGTTCGCCGGCATCGTCGTCGACGACCGCGCCGACGAGCAGGCCAACGTGGTGCTCGGCAGCACCGCGCTGCACCGCGACGACCCGCGGCGCTGGGCACTCGGGGTGCTGAACGCCGCCCTCGGCGGCGGGATGAGCAGCCGACTGTTCCAGAGCATCCGCGAGGAGCGGGGGCTGGCGTACTCGGTGTACTCCTATGCCAGCTCGGCATCCGACACCGGCAGCTTCGGTGTGTACGCCGGTTGCGCGCCCGGCAAGGTCGAACAGGTCGTCGGCCTGGTCCGCGCCGAGCTCGACGCTGTCGCCGCGCACGGCCTCACCGACGCCGAGGTGGCTCGCAGCAAGGGCCAGCTGCGCGGCTCGACCGTGCTGGGCCTGGAGGACACCGGCTCGCGGATGAGCCGGATCGGCAAGGCCGAGCTCGTCGACGGTGAACTGCCGACCGTCGAGCAGGTGCTCGCCCGGATTGCTGCCGTGACCCCCGACGACGTACGTGAGGTGGCCGCCGATGTGCTGCGCCGGCCGCTCGCCCTCGGGGCGGTCGGCCCGTTCGGCGACCGCGACCTCGCGGCCCTCGTCGACGGCAGCGCCGGGTGAGCAGGGTGACCCGGGTCAGGGTCGCGGTGCTCGGCGCCCGCGGGCGGCTGGGGTCGGAGGTCGTCCGGGCCGTAGAGGCGGCGGCCGACCTCGAGCTGGCTGGCGCGTACGACCTGGGTGATCGGTTGGATCTGTCGACTGCCGAGGTCGCCGTCGACTTCACCCACCCCGACGCCGTGATGGCCAACCTGGCGGCCTGCGTCACGGCCGGTGTGCATGCCGTCGTCGGGACCACCGGGTTCACCGACCAGCGCCTCGAGGAGCTCGGCGTTCTGCTGGGCGACCGCCCGATCGGGATCCTGGTGGCTCCCAACTTCGGGATCGCCGCGGTGCTGATGATGCGTTTCGCGGCGCAGGCGGCGCGCTACTTCGACTCTGTCGAGATCGTCGAGCTGCACCACCCCGGCAAGGCCGATGCGCCGAGCGGCACCGCCCGGCGTACCGCCGAGCTGGTCGCGCAGGCCCGCGCGGGGCTGCCCCCGATGCCGGACGCGACGAGCCACGCGCTGCCCGGTGCCCGCGGGGCCGACATCGCGGGGGTGCGGGTGCATGCGGTACGACTGGCCGGCCTGGTCGCCCACCAGGAGGTGCTGCTCGGCGGCGCCGGCGAGACGTTGACACTGCGCCACGACTCCTACGACCGGGCCTCGTTCATGCCGGGGGTGCTGCTCGGCATCCGCAGCATCGCCTCCCGGCCGGGCCTGACCGTGGGCCTGGACGCCCTGCTCGAGCTGTGAGGCCGCGGACCACTGCGGTCCTGCTCGTCGCGGTGACGGGGCTGGTGGCTGCCTACATGGCCGTGCGGGCCTTCGACCTGATCGCGACCGGCCGGCTCACCGGCCGGCTGCTCGGCGTGGGCGTGCTGCTGCTGGTGGCCGTCGGCGCGGTCCTGCTGGTCGGCGAGGTGAGGTTCGGGCTCGCCACGCAGCGGCTCGGCGAACGGCTGGCGCGCGAGGGCGGCCTGCCGGAGGTGCCGGCCGATCTGCCCCGGCTGCCGAGCGGGCGGCTGACGAAAGACGCCGCCGACGGCCTGTTCGAGGCCCGGCGGGCCGAGGTCGAGGCCGCCCCGGACGACTGGCGGGCGTGGTTCCGGCTCGGCACGGCGTACGGCGACGCCCGCGACACCGCGCGCGGCCGCACCGCGATGCGCCGGGCCGTCCGGCTCGAGAAGTCCGAGGGCCGCTAGGGTCCGGGCCGTGGGGGTGCGTTGGCGACGTTGACGGCGGACGGCCGGGTGCTCATGGTCGAGCTGCGCGGTGACTCGGTGCGCGCGGCCCAGGGCTCGATGGTGGCGTACACCGGCACCGTGGAGTTCAAGGGCGCCGGCCTGGGTGGCGGCGACGGACTCAAGGCCGCCCTGAAGCGCAAGGTCGCCGGCGAGGGCCTGCAGCTGATGGAGTGCATCGGCACCGGCCGCGTGCACCTGGCTGTCGACGCGCAGTACGTCTCGGTCGTCGACCTGGCCGGCGACACGCTCGCCGTCGAGTCTGCGTCGCTGCTGGCGGCGACGCCGGGGCTCACCCTCGGCGTCAAGTTCGCCGGTCTCGGTGGGGCGATGGCCGGCCAGGGCGTGGGCACCACCACCGTCACGGGCAGCGGGCAGGTGGCGCTGCTGTCCCGCGGCCCGATGATCACGCTCGAGGTGGAGCCGGGGCAGTCCCTCGTCGTCGACCCTGACGCCTTCGTCGCGTCCACCGGCTCGCTCAGCACCTCGATCGTGACCGGCGTCTCCTGGCGGTCACTGGTCGGGGAGGGCTCGGGTGAGGCGTTCTCCATGCGCTTCGACGGCTCCGGGCTGGTCTGCCTGCAGCCAGCGGAGCGCTGAGCCTTGCCCTTCGAGGTCGTCAACAGCAAGGTCGTCCGGGCCACTGTCAGCCCGCAGCGGCCGGTCCTGGCGCGTCGAGGGGCCATGCTCGGGCTGACCGGTGACGTCGTCTTCCGCCCGGTGCACGGCCAGGGCGGCGGCGCGGTCGGGATGATCGGAGCGGCGTTGACGAGCGAGTCCGTACCGATGATGGCCACGACCGGTTCCGGCAGCGTGCTGTACGGATTCCGCGGGCTGCACGTGACGGTCCTGCACCTCGACGGGACCAGCCCGCTGTCCGTCGAAGCCGACCGGCTGCTGGCTCACGACGCCGACCTGCAGACCTCGGTGCAGTTCCTCGGCTCCGGCGGGCTGCGGGGCGTGGTGCGCGGCGCGGCCACCGGGCAGGGCCTGTTCACCACGCAGGTGACCGGCGTCGGCGCGGTCGCCCTGCTCTCGCACGGCGGCACCTTCGCGCTGCAGGTCACCCCCGGCGACGTCGTCGGGGTCGACCCGCAGGCCTACGTCGCACACACCGGCGCCCTCAGCGTCGACCTCAAAGCGAAGGTCGGCTGGCGCGACGCCGTCGGCAGGGGCAGCGGCGAGGCGTTCCAGCTGCACGTGACGGGCGCCGGGACCGTCCACGTGCAGGCATCGGAGCGCAAGCTCTCGTGAACACCTACTCGGCCGCGTCGCTGCCGTCGGGCGACAACGTCAACGCGTACTGCTTCTGTGTCGACCTCGACGGCGAATGGTTCGTCAAGAAGGGTGCGATGATCGCGCACTACGGCGCGGTGACCTTCCAGGCCGTGACGGCCTTCGGATCGGCGCGGGCCTTTCTCGCCAGCCGCTTCGCCAGCCCGGTGTACGTCCAGGACTGGGTGGTCGCCTCGGGCGCCGGCAAGGTGCTGCTGGCCGACCGCGGCTTCGACGTCAACTCCTTCGACCTCGACGACGGGAATCTGACGATCCGGGCGCACAACCTGCTGGGGTTCGCCCCGACGCTGGAGCTCAAGCAGTCGATCGTGCCTGGCTTCGTCACCCTGCTGGGGTCCGGCACGTTCCTGGCGTCCTCGAACGGTCCGGTGATCTTTGCGGAGCCGCCGTTCCGCGCCGACCCGGAGGCGCTGCTGGGCTGGGCCGAGTGCCCCAGCCCGGCCGTGCACTACGACACCGAGTGGATGGCGGCGAGTCTGGGCGGGATGCTGCAGGGGGTCATGGGCCGCGAGTCTGGCGAGGAGCGGCAGTACGCCTTCATCGGTGCCGGCACGATCCTGCTGCAGAGCTCGGAGGTGCTGCGCGAGGACCCCGCCCTGCTGCGCATCGTCGAGCAGCAGACCCAGCAGCTGTCGACGGCCCAGGCCGGCTCGCTCGGGCAGCGGCTCGTCGCGAGGGCCCAGCAGTCCCAGCGGTGAGATCAGCAGTCCCAGCGGTGAGATCAGCAGGCGCAGCGCCGACTACTTCAGGATGTTCACGCCGCGGGAGATGACCAGCACCGAGATCACCAGTGCGGTGATGCCCTGCAGCCCCATCAGGACCTTGGCCCGCGGCGAGAGCGGCATCGTGTCGGTGGGGCTGAACGCGGTGGAGTTGGTGAGCGAGACGTACAGGTAGTCGACCAGGGTGGGGACCCAGTCGGCCTTCCCGCTGGAGCCGGCCGCGACCTCGTCGACGGCGTCGTCGCACTGCTCCTGGGGGAACATGAAGTCGGCCTGCCCCAGCTGAGCGCGGGTGCGCTGGGTGCGCGCGACCGGGCCGTCACGGTCGAGCTCCCAGAACGCCAGCCCGAACACGATGATGTTGGTCAGCCACACCTGTAGGGCTGCGGCGAGCAGCACCCGGCCGTTGTCCACCCGGCTGGCGAGGAGCGCTCTCACGAGCATGACCAGGGCGTAGGTGTTGGCCAGGCCGATCAGCCCGACGAGGCCGAGAGAGGCAGCGCGCGACAGCTGCGTCTCGCGGGTCAGCCGGCGGGGGTTGACCGCGATGAGCGGCACCAGCAGGAGCAGCCCGAGCACCGGGATGAGGTAGCCGTCGATGACCACCAGACCGGCAGGAAGCAGTGCGTAGAGGGCCATCGCGACCAGGACGGCGAGGGCGGCGGGCAGCCGAGCTTCCCCGCGGCGCTCGTGTCTGACAAGTCGGGGCACGGCGCGTTCTACCACCGCGAGAGCCGCGACGGGCGTACGGCAGGCTGGACCGGTGAGCGCGCCGAACGACAGCACCCCCCGCACCTTCGCCGATCTTGGGCTTCGGCCCGAGCTGCTCGCCGAGCTCGCATCGCTGGGGTACGAGGAGCCGACGCCGATCCAGGCTGAGGCGCTGCCTCCGCTGCTGGCCGGCCGCGACCTACTCGGCCAGGCCGCCACGGGCACCGGCAAGACCGCCGCATTCGCGCTGCCGATGCTCCAGCGGCTCGCCGGGGGCCGCGGGGGGCGCACCCCTGTCGGCCTCGTGCTCACGCCCACCCGTGAGCTGGCGATGCAGGTGTCGGAGGCGCTGCACCGCTACGGCCGGGGCCTCGGCGCCCGGGTGCTGCCCGTCTACGGCGGCCAGCCGATCGGGCGGCAGCTGCGCGAGCTCGAGCGCGGCGTCGATGTCGTCGTCGCGACCCCCGGCCGCGCGTTGGACCACATCGAGCGCGGCACGCTCCGACTGGCCGACGTCCAGGTGGTCGTGCTGGACGAGGCCGACGAGATGCTCGACATGGGCTTCGCCGAGGACCTCGACGCGATCATGGCTGCGGTGCCGGCGCAGCGGCAGACGGTGCTGTTCTCGGCCACGCTGCCCGGACACATCGACCGGATGGCCCGCCGGCACCTGACCGATCCGGTGCGCATCGCGATGGGCTCGGCCGTCGCGACCGGTGCCGCGCCGCTGGTGCGGCAGAGCGCGTACGTCGTCTCGCGCGCCGACAAGCCGGCCGCGCTCGGCCGGGTCCTCGACGTCGAGGTCCCGGTCGCCACGATCGTGTTCTGCCGCACCCGTGCCGACGTCGACAGCCTGACCCAGACGCTGAACGGCCGCGGCTACCGGGCGGAGCCGCTGCACGGCGGGATGAGCCAGGACCAGCGCGACCGGGTGATGGGGCGGCTGCGGGCGCAGACCGCAGACCTGCTGGTCGCGACCGACGTCGCAGCCCGCGGGCTCGACGTGGACCACCTCACCCACGTCGTCAACTACGACGTCCCGTCGGCGCCGGAGTCCTACGTCCACCGGATCGGCCGGGTCGGCCGCGCCGGCCGCGAGGGCGTCGCGATCACCCTCGCGGAGCCGCGCGAGCAGCGCATGCTGCACACGATCGAGCGCCTCACGGGGCAGCAGATCCCGCTGGTCGCCCTGCCGAGCGTCGCCGACCTGCGGGCGCTGCGGCTCGAGGCGACCCGGGGCGCCCTGCGCGAGGTCCTGCTGCGCGGCGACACCGCGCGCTACGGGCCGCTGGTCGCCTCCCTCGCCGACGAGTTCGACCTCGAGCGGGTCGCGACGGCCGCCGTCGCGCTGGCCCACGAGGCGGGCGGCCTGCCGCCCGACGAGCAGGAGATCGTGCAGCCCTCGCCGCGGGCAGCTTCGCGGTCGCCGGCCGAAGCCCGCACCACCGGCCCGCGGCGGGAGCCGGTGTCCGGGGAGCGGCCCCCGCCGAGCCGCGCGCGCCGCGGCTCCTCGGGCCAGACCACCAAGCTGTTCGTCGGCACCGGCCGGGAGTCGGGCGTCCGACCGCAGGATCTCGTTGGCGCCGTGACGGGCGAGTCGTCGCTGTCCGGGCGGGACATCGGGGCGATCGAGATCTTCCAGCGGTTCTCCCTGGTCGAGGTGCCCGAGTCGGCCGCCGACGAGGTGGTGGCGGCCCTGCGGGCCACTCTGATCAAGGGCCGCAAGGCCACGGTCCGTCGCGAACTTGCCCACCGGGCCCCTGCCCGGCGGCCGCCGGACTGACCACGGACGACCTGGGTGCCTTGCCACCGGTCCCGCTCAGGAGCATCTGGAGGAAGGCGCTCAGCTATCGACCTGACGCTCCACGCGCGGCGGGCCCACGTGGTCCCGCAGCCAGGCGTTGAGGGGGCCGAGGGCGCGCCAGGCGGCAGCGATCCGGTCCAGCGACTGCGGTTGGTGCAGCCACGGCGCGGGCTCGTGGTGCTGGACGGCGACCAGCGTCTTCAGCGTCAGCAGGTCGGCCCGCGGTGCGCCCGGGTCGAACTCCTTCGGCAGCCGCTTGAGCCGCTGGCCGTCGATCTCGAACCCTGCGGGGCGCAGGGTCGCCAGCAGCCGCACCAGTGCCCGGCCCGGCCGGTCGTCGGCGATCGCGGCCCGCAGCCGACGGGCCTGGTCGGTCGCGAGCGCGTACGCCCCACCGGCCAGCAGCAGGCCGTCGGCCGACAGCTGCAGATACAGCACGCCCGGCCCGTCGTCGCCGACCGCGGCCGCGGCCGCCGTCTTGTACGGCGTCTTGTCCTTGCTGAACCGGACGTCACGGTAGGGCCGGAACAGTTTCGCGGGACCGAACTCCGGCTCGAGCGTGGCGAGCAGCGCCTCCAGCGGAGCCTTCACGGTCTGGTCGTAGGTCGCCCGGTGGTCGGTCCAGTACGCCTTGGTGTTGTCAGCCTGCAAGCCCTCGTAGAACTCCAGGGCCTGCTCGGGGAAGCCGGCGAATGCGCTGTCAGTCACGTGGGGTTGATATCACTGGGCGTCACGTCCACGTGGTAGCGCAACTGGTGCTGCACCCGGCTGCCGGTGTCCAGGCCGCGGGAGCGGCCGTCGAGCTCCCAGCCCGCGGAGCTGAGGAAGGCGCGGGTCGCCGGATCACCCTCGAACGCCCAGGCGACCGCTGTACGGACGCCGTCGCCCTGCCAGCCGTCGACGCAGGCCGCGAGCAGCCGCGAGCCGTGCCCGCGGCGTCCCCAACGAGGCTCGACGAGCAGGGCCGTGAGCTCCGCGGTGCTGTCGCCGTCCAGGTCGTCGTCGTCGGCGGGCGCTGTCGAGGCGAACCCCACGAGTTCGTCCCGCTCCTGGGCCACCAGGACCCGGTGCCGGGCTGACGCCGGCGCCTCGACGGCGTTGAGCCAGACGGCGGCGGCCTGCACCTCGGGCAGCTCGAGTGCCTCGCGGGGGAGCAGGTCGTTGTACGCGGTGCGCCAGGTCGTCAGCTGCACGCGGGCGACCCGCTCGGCGTCCGGGGGCCGGGCGGGGCGCACGCTGACGTCGGCCACCCGGCGAGGGTGCCATGACCGCGGGGTGGGAAGGTCGCGGGTATGGCGATCGCGACAACCGACCCCCGTAGCGGCGAGGTCCTGAGGACCTTCGACGATCTCACCCCGGCCGAGCTGGAGGACCGGCTGGCCCGCGCCCACGCGGCCGCCGAGGGCTACCGACGTACGACGTACGACGAGCGGGCTGGCTGGCTGCGCGCCGCCGCCGACGTGCTCGACCGGCGCAGTGACGAGGTCGCGTCGCTGATGACGCTGGAGATGGGCAAGACGAAGAAGGCGAGTCTCGCCGAGATCGGCAAGTGCGCCGCGGGGCTGCGCTACTACGCCGACCACGGCGCGCAGTTCCTGGCCGACGAGCCGGTCGACGCCGCGTCGGTCGGCGCCACCGAGGCGTACGCCCACTACCTGCCGCTCGGGGTCGTCCTGGCGATCATGCCCTGGAACTTCCCGCTCTGGCAGGCGATGCGCTTCGCTGCCCCGGCGCTGATGGCCGGCAACGTCGGTCTGCTCAAGCACGCCAGCAACGTGCCTCAGACGGCGCTGTTCATGCAGGAGCTGTTCGAGCAGGCGGGGTTCCCGCCGGATGTGTTCCAGACCCTGCTGGTCGGGAGCGGCGCCGTCGACGCCGTGCTCCGCGACGACCGGGTGGCCGCGGCCACCCTGACCGGCAGCGAGGGCGCGGGGGTCGCTGTCGCCCGTACCGCCGGCGAGGTGCTCAAGAAGGTCGTGTTGGAGCTCGGCGGCTCCGACCCGTTCGTCGTCATGCCCTCGGCCGACCTCGCGAAGGCGGCGAAGGTCGCTACCACCAGCCGCTGCCAGAACAACGGGCAGAGCTGCATCGCCGCGAAGCGGTTCATCGTGCACACCGACGTGTACGAGAAGTTCACGGAGCTGTTCGCCAAGGAGTTGTCGGCGCTGGTGGTCGGCGACCCGATGGACGAGGGCACCGACGTCGGTCCGCTGGCGACCGAGCAGGGCCGAGCCGACGTCGAGGCGCTGGTGCAGGACGCCGTCGACAAGGGCGCCACCGTCCTGCTCGGTGGCGAGCGCCCCGACCGGCCCGGCTGGTGGTACCCGCCGACGCTGATCACGGGCGTCACCCCGGCGATGGACATGTACCTCGAGGAGGTCTTCGGTCCGGTCGCGCAGCTGCACCGGGTCGGCGACCTGACGGAGGCGCTGGCCGTCGCCAACGCCACCCGGTTTGGCCTGGGGGCCAACGCCTGGACCAACGACCCGGCCGAGCGGACCGCCTTCATCCGCGACCTGCAGGCCGGCCAGACATTCATCAATGGGATGACCGCGTCGTTCCCGGAGCTGCCGTTCGGCGGCGTCAAGGCGTCCGGGCACGGCCGCGAGCTGGCCGCCCACGGGATGCGGGAGTTCTGCAACATCAAGGCGGTCTGGGTGGGCGAGGGCGCCCCCGACGCCGGCACCGCCCGCGCCGAGTAGCCGGTGCAGGTCCACGACGTCGAGCAGCGCGAGCTGGCGCTGGCCCTCGGTCGGCCGGGCGGCGACCACACGGGGGTGCTGCCAGCCGGGCCGTGCGCTGCCCGGCGAGGTCGACGAGCCGCACGACCTGGTCGCCGGGCGGGCGTTCGCCGTGGTGGCCGGGGCGACGTGCGCGCTGCCGGCCGTACGCCCGCGCTACGACGTCGTCGGCTGACGCGGGCCCACGCCCGCCCACCTGCGGCCCGACCGGGCCGAGCTCTCGCGGTGGAGGTCGACAGAGGCGCCGATGGGGGAGCTCGACCTGCAGCCGGAGGTCTGGGACGTCGCCCGGCTCGTCGACCACGAGGACGAGATCCAGCGTTAGGGCCGCGACCGGTGGACGGCGGCCGCAGTCCACGGCGGGCACCTCGTCGCGTACACCGACCTGGGGGTGCCGCTGGCGGAGCCGACCCGGGCCTACCAGGGGGACACCCTGGTCATGCCCGGCCACCGCGGTCACCGGCTCGGGCTGCTGCTGAAGGTCACGACGCTGCGCGCCCTGCAGGACGCCTCGCCGGCGACCCGGCTGGTGTCGACCTGGAACGCCGCCGTCAACGCCCCCATGATCACGGTCAACGAGGTGCTCGGCTACCACGTTGCCGGCGTCATGAGCCGGTGGACCCTGGACCTGGGCGATCGGTGACGCGTAGCCATCCCCGGCGATCATGCAGAACTGGTGGCTGAGACGCGGTTGTCCACACCCGTCCGGGTGCCCGACATGGCGGGTGGGCCCGTTCCGCGGCTGCCTCCCGGGCACCGGACACTCGTCGGGCTCCACCTCGACGTACGGCCCGAGGCAGCCGCAACCCGCCGGCGGCGCCCCGACCCGGCAGGTGACCGGGTCGTGGTCACCCTCAACGGCAAGTTCCTGCCCTACCGCACCGGGTAGCAGGTGGTCGTGCCGGAGCGCCTGAGCGCGGCCGCGGCGAGGCGGGTTGCGCTGGCGGCGCAGGGTTTCGCCGACCCGGCGCCGACCGGGCCGGTGACGTCCCGGCACGTCCGGCGGGTGCTCGGGCGCACCCACCTGCTGCAGGTCGACTCGGTCAACGTCTTCGAGCGCGCCCACTACCTGCCGCTGTTCAGCCGGCTGGGGCCGTACGACACCGGGCTCGTCGCCGACCTGGCCTTCCGGCGCCGCGAGCTGTTCGAGTACTGGGGGCACGAGGCGTCGCTGCTGCCGGTCGGGCTGCACCCGCTGCTGCGCTGGCGGATGGCGCGTGCCGAGTCGCTCGAGGAGGGCTGGGGAGGTTCGCTGCGGGTGATGCGCGAGCGACCGGAGTTCGTCGCCGAGGTACTCCGCAGGGTCCGCGAGCAGGGCCCGGTGGGTGCCGGCGCGCTGCGCGATGGACCGCGCCGGGACGGCAGCTGGTGGTCCTGGGACAGCACCAAGCTGGCCCTTGAGTACCTGTTCTGGGCAGGGCGGGTCACGACGTCCTCGCGCCGGTCCTTCGAGCGGCTGTACGACCTGACCGAGCGGGTCCTGCCGGCGGCCGTCCTCGCGCAGCCGACGCCGTCGCGGGAGGACGCGCAGCGCGCCCTGGTGCTGCTCGCCGCCAGGGCGCACGGGGTCGCGACCGAGCGCGACCTGCGCGACTACTTCCGGCTGCGGGTCGACGAGGGGGCCGCCGCGGTCCGCTCACTGGTCGAGGACGGCGCCCTGCTGCCGGTCGATGTGGCCGGCTGGCGACAGCCCGCCTACCTGCACCCGGCGGCCAGGGTGCCCCGGTGGGTCGATGCCAGCGCGCTGCTGTCGCCGTTCGACCCGCTGGTGTGGGAGCGGGCCCGGACCAGCCGGCTGTTCGGATTCGACTACCGCATCGAGATCTACGTCCCGGCGGCGAAGCGGGTGCACGGCTACTACGTCCTGCCGTTCCTGCATCGCGGGCACCTCGCCGCCCGGGTCGACCTCAAGAGCGATCGCGCCCGCGGGCTGCTGCGGGTGCTCGCCGCCTGGCTGGAGCCCGGCCAGGTCGCAGGGGAAGTCGGGGAGGCGCTCGCGGGAGAGCTGCACCGCGCCGCTGCCTGGCAGGGACTCGGCGACGTCACCGTCGAGCCGCGCGGTGACCTGGCCGAGGCGCTGGCTGCGGCGGTCCGCGGGCCGGTCAGCTGACGGGCAGGTCGGGCCGCTCACGCGACGAGCGCAGCTGGTAGGGGACCGAGGTGACCATGACTCCGGGCTGGTAGAGCAGCCGGGACTTCAGCCTGAGCGCGCTCTGGTTGTGCAGCAGCTGTTCCCACCAGTGCCCGACGACGTACTCCGGGATGTAGACCGTCACGACGTCGCGCGGGCTCAACCGGCGGATGTTGGCGACGTAGTCGAGCACCGGACGGGTCACGTCACGGTACGGAGACGCCACGATGACTAGCGGCACCTCGATGCCCATGGCGGCCCACTCCTGCTGCAGCTGGCTGCTTTCCTCGTCGCTGACCGCGACCGTCAGGGCGACCAGGTCGTGCGGCTTGGTGGCCTTCGCGTACGCCAGCGCCCGCAGCGTCGGTGAATGGATCTTGCTGACCAGCACGATGGCGTGGTTGCGGCTGGGCAGCGGCACGATGCCCTCCGGCGCCAGCTCGACGGCGACGGAGTCGTAGTGCTTGCGGATGGCGACCATCAGGAAGAACAGCGCGATCATGGCGCCGATGGCGAGATAGGCGCCGGCCAGGAACTTGTACCGCACCACGATGATCAGGACCAGGCCGGTGACCGCGGCGCCGGTGCCGTTGATCGCCTGGGAGCGTCGGATGGCTGTGCGGCGGGCGCTGTCGGTGGTGCGGGCCAGCTCGGTGCGCCAGTGCCGGACCATGCCCGACTGCGAAAGCGTGAAGGACGTGAACACACCGATGATGTACAGCTGGATGAGCTTCTCGATGTTGGCCTGGAAACCGACGATCAGGGCGATGGAGATTGCGGCCAGCAGCACGATGCCGTTGCTGTACGCGAGCCGGTCGCCCCGGTTGTGCAGCTGACGGGGCAGGAAGCGGTCGCGGGCCAGGATCGAGGCGAGGGTCGGGAAGCCATTGAAGGCGGTGTTCGCCGCCAGGATGAGGATGGCGGCGGTCGCCGCCTGGAAGGCGAAGAACAGCAGGCTGCGGCCCCAGACGGCCTGTGCAATCTGGCTGATGACCGAAGGGTTGCCGTCGGGGTGGGCCCGCGCCCCGGTGGCCAGGGCGAGTGCCGTGATCCCGCTGAATAGCGAGATCGCCAGGGCGCCCATGATCAACAGGGTGGTGGCGGCGTTCTTGCTCTTGGGCTTCTTGAAGGCGGGCACGCCGTTGCTGATGGCCTCGACCCCGGTCAGGGCCGTGCAGCCGGAGGCGAAGGCGCGCAGGCACAGCAGCAGCGTGAACACGCCGCCGATGTGCGCGGTCCGCTCCAGCGGCAGCGTCGCGCTCTCGGCGTCGGGGATACCGCCGGTGAGCGCCCGGTAGAGCCCGCTGGCCAGCAGCAGGAAGGTCAACGCCACGAAGGCGTAGGTCGGGAAGGCAAAGGCGGTGCCGGACTCGCGGGTGCCACGCAGGTTGACCACCGCGAGCAGCACGACGAAGCCGACCGACAGCGCGACGGCATGCGGCGCCAGCGACGTGACCGCCGAGGTGATGGCCACGACGCCGGAGACGACCGAGACCGCGACGGTCATCACGTAGTCCACCAGCAGCGCGGCGGCCGCTGTCAGCGCCGCCCGCTCTCCCAGGTTCTCCTTGCTGACGATGTAGGCGCCGCCGCCGCTGGGGTAGGCGAAACAGGTCTGCCGGTACGACGCGACGACGATGGCGAGCAGCAGCGCGACGGCCAGCGCGATCGGCGCGGCCAGGCCCAGGAACGAGGCGGCACCGGCGGCGCCCAGCACCAGCACGATCTGCTCCGTCGCGTACGCGACGGACGAGATCGGGTCCGAGCAGAACACCGGGAGCGCGATCTTCTTGGGCAGCAGTGTCTCGCCCAGTCGGTTGCTCGCGACGGCTCGCCCGATGAACGCGCGCTTGAGCAGGTCGATGGTCCCGGTCATGCGGCCTTCATACCTCCTGCTGAGCGGTCGGCCCGGTCGGGGCGACCGGGACCGGGCTGCCGAGGCGGAGGTCCGTCCACCGTCGTTGTCGTGATTGTGCGGCACGCTGCCGACATGACCGGTGTGAGCGGGCGTGCCCTGTTGTCCTGCAGGGGATCTCGGTCGACTACTGCGCCTTCAGCTAGGGCGGGGTCAGCTTCGCGGTACCGGAGGACCGCGGGTTTAAGAATACGAACAGGTACGGCCGGGACCCGGCGGGCAACAAGCCGCCGGAGCCGCGGGACCTGCTGGGGCCCGGCAGGAGGCGTTCCTGGCGCGCCGGCAAGGATGCACCCCGCCCAGCCGAACATCTGCCTGACCCAGAACGGCTTTGCCTGCGTGCGGACCGCCCCGACCAACCAGCCGATGTCGGGACTCCGATAGCAACGGCACCTGAAGCGAGGGGGCTACGGGATCGTCGAGGTCGACCGGGCTGCGGCGGCCTTCCGGATCTCGTGCTGGCCCTGGCAGCAGGACCCGCCGGCGCCCGGGGGTCCAGTACCCCGGCTGGCCGGATGTCCTGCCGTTCGGCGAGGCCTGACGCCGCCCGACCCGACCCGGCATCCGCGCGCCGCGGTGGCCGAGCCGCCGGTCCCGGTTACCCTCGCGCTGCCGTCTTCCCCAAGACCGCGGCGCCCCCCGTACGGCTCGGAGACCCACGTGCCCACCCTCGCCCCGCTCTCGGTCCAGGTCATCGGCTACACACACTTCGAGCCGCCCGCCGGGGTGCCCTGGGAGACCGACGCCGAAGGCGGCCAGGCGCTCGCCGAGTTCGCCGGCCGGGCCTGCTACCAGTCCTGGCGCAAGCCCAACCCGGCCACCGCGACCAACGCCGGCTACCTGCAGCACATCCTGGATGTCGGCCACCTGTCCGTGCTGGAGCACGGCAGCGTCACCTTCTACCTCACGGGCATCAGCCGCTCGCTCACCCACGAGCTGATCCGGCACCGGCACTTTTCGTACAGCCAGCTCTCCCAGCGGTATGTCCCGGAGCGCGACGCCGCGATGGTGGAGCCGGCCGTGATCGCCGAGGACCCGGAGCTGCACGCGTTGTTCGAGGACGCGAGCGACGCGGCTCTTGCGTCGTACACGCGACTCCTGGAGGGGCTGGAGAAGAAGTTCGCCGATGTCGAGGACGTCACCAGTCGCCGCAAGCAGGCCCGCCAGGCGGCCAGGGCGGTGCTGCCGAACGCCACCGAGACCCGGATCGTCGTCACCGGCAACTACCGCGCCATGCGGCACTTCGTGGGGATGCGGGCCAGCGAGCACGCCGACGTCGAGATCCGGGAGCTCGCGGTCGCTGTCCTGCGAGAGCTGCAGCGGGTCGCTCCCCACGTGTTCGCGGACTTCACCATCAGCACCCTGCCCGACGGCACCGAGGTTGCCGGCAGCCCGCTGGTCGGCGCGGGCTGAGCGGGCGTCCGTGGCGGCTCCGTTGAGCGTCGGTGGGTAGCCTTGCCGACATGACCGTGCAGCCAGGTGAGATGGGGATGGAGACCCCCTTCGGCCGGGTACTGACCGCGATGGTCACGCCGTTCACCGCTGCCGGCGAGCTCGACCTGGCGACCGCCGGGCTGCTTGCAGTGCGGCTGGTCGACCAGGGCAACGACGGCCTGGTGGTCAACGGCACGACGGGGGAGGCGGCGACGACGACCCGGCAGGAGAAGGCCGACCTCGTGCGCGCTGTCGTCGACGCGGTCGGCGACCGGGCCCACGTGCTCGCCGGTGTCGGTACCAACGACACCGCCCAGACCGTCGAGCTCGCCCAGGACGCAGCGAAGGCCGGGGCGACCGGCCTGCTGTCCGTCACGCCGTACTACTCGCGACCCCCGGATGCCGGGCTGGTCGCCCACTTCGAGCACACGGCTTCGGCCACCGACCTGCCGGTGATGCTGTACGACATCCCCGGTCGCACCGGGCGCGCGCTGTCGCACGAAGTGCTGGTGCGGCTGGCCGGGCACCCGCAGGTGGTCGCGCTGAAGGACGCCAAGGATGACCTGGCGGCGACCGCGCGGCTCCTCGCCGAGGTCGACCTCGCGGTCTACTGCGGCACCGACGCACTGAATCTGCCGCAGCTCGCGGTCGGTGCGGTAGGCGTGGTGAGCGTGGCCAGCCACGTGGTGACCCCGCAACTGGTCCAGCTCGTGCGGGCGTACAACGCAGGCGACGTCGAACGCGCCCGGGCCCTCAACCGCTCCCTGCAGCCGGTCTACACCGGCATGTTCCGCACCCAGGGTGTCATCCTCGCGAAGGCGGCCCTCGGGCTGCTCGGTCTGCCTGTCGGGCCCGTGCGGCTGCCGCTCGTCGACGCCACCGAGGAGCAGGTCAACGTGCTCAAAAATGATCTCCGGGGCGTGCTCGGATGAGCCACCCGCATCCCGACCTCGGCCCGCCTCCGGCGCTGCCCGCCGGCGGCCTGCGGGTCGTCGCACTCGGGGGCCTGGCCGAGATCGGCCGCAACATGACGGTATTCGAGCACGCCGGCCGACTGCTGGTCGTCGACTGCGGCGTGCTGTTCCCGGAGGAGGAGCAGCCCGGCATCGACCTGATCCTGCCGGACTTCTCCTACATCCGGGAGCGGCTGGCTGACATCGAGGCCGTCGTGCTCACCCACGGCCACGAGGACCACCTGGGCGCGGTGCCGTACCTGCTGCGCGAGCGGCGCGACCTGCCGATCATCGGCAGCCGGTTCACCCTGGCGCTGCTCGAGGCCAAGCTGCGCGAGCACCGCATCACCCCGGTGCTGCGCGAGGTACGCGAGGAGCAGGTGCTGCAGGTCGGGCCGTTCGGGTTGGAGTTCTTCGCGGTCAACCACTCGATCCCCGACGCGCTGGCGGTCGCGATCCGTACCGACGCCGGGATCGTGCTGCACACCGGCGACTTCAAGATGGACCAGCTGCCGCTCGACGGCCGGCTCACCGACCTCGGCGGTTTCGCGCGGCTCGGCCGCGAGGGTGTCGACCTGCTGCTCTCGGACTCCACCAACGCCGAGGTGCCGGGCTTCGTCACCCCTGAACGCGAGATCGGCCCGGTCGTCGACGACGTCGTGCGCACCTCGCAGGGTCGGGTCATCGTCGCGTGCTTCGCCAGTCACGTGCACCGCGTGCAGCAGGTCCTGGACGCCGCCGACCGGCACGGTCGGCACGTCGCGTTCGTCGGCCGCTCGATGGTGCGCAACATGGGGGTCGCCCGCGACCTGGGCCTGCTGCGCGTCCCGCCCGGTCTGATGGTCGACATGAAGGACATCGAGTCGCTGCCGGACAACCGCGTCGTGCTGGTGTCGACCGGCTCGCAGGGCGAACCGCTGTCGGCGCTGTCGCGGATGGCCAACCGCAGCCACCATCAGATCCGGATCGAGGCCCACGACACGGTTGTGCTGGCCTCCTCGCTCATCCCGGGCAACGAGAACGCCGTCTACCGGGTGATCAACGGACTGTCCCGCTGGGGCGCCCGGGTCGTCCACAAGGGTGTCGCGAAGGTGCACGTGTCGGGGCATGCGCCCGCGGGCGAGCTGCTCTACCTGCTCAACGCCGTACGCCCCAGCAACCTCATGCCGGTGCACGGCGAGTGGCGGCACCTGCGCGCGCACGCCGCCCTCGGCCGGCTGACCGGCGTACCCGAGGAGCGGATCGTGCTCGCCGAGGACGGCGTGGTCGTCGACTTGGTCGACGGCAAGGCCGCGATCGTCGGCGCCGTGCCGTGCGGCTACGTCTACGTGGACGGCCTCGAGGTCGGCGACGTCAGCGAGGTGACCCTGAAGGACCGCCGGATCCTCGGGGACGAGGGCTTCATCTCCGTCACGGTGGCCATCGACGCGGTCACCGGCAAGGTCGCAGGTGGCCCGCAGATCGCGGCCAGGGGCTTCTCCGACGACCCGCGGGCCTTCGACCCGGTGAAGGCGCTGATCGAGGCCGAGCTCGACGGCGGCGCCCGCGAGGGCGTCAGCGACGTGCACGCCGTCGCGCACCTGGTACGCCGCGTCGTCGGCCGGTGGGTCAACGACACCTACCGCCGCCGACCGATGATCATCCCGGTGGTCATCGAGGTCTGAGCGCGGCGTGTCCGGCGCTCGGCAGACGCTTCGTGTCGCACCCGGGCGGTACCGTCCGGCACATGGCCTCCCGCTCACCCGCGCCACCCCGCGCCCGCTCCGGCAGCGGTTCGACGCGGGTGCCGCCGGCAAGGAAGACCGCCCCCTCGAAGCCGGCTCCGAGCAAGCAGGGTCGCGGCAGGCAGGCTCGCGGGGGGAAGGTCCCGGCGACCCGACCGGCATCTCGTCGGCCCGGTGCCCGGAGTGCCCGCCGCGGGCTCGCAGCGAGCGTCCTGGCGGGGCTGCTGCGCGTGCTCGCCGGTACCTGGAGGTTGCTCGCCAGCGGTGTCGGTAGCGCCGTGCGGGCCGCCACCGGGGGTGCCCGCGACCTCGACCCCGCGCACCGGCGCGACGGTCTCGGTCTGCTGCTCTTGGCCGGTGCCCTGGTCGCCGCCGGGGGTGCCTGGTGGCACGCCGGCGGCGCCGGAAGCGCGGTCGCCACCGGCCTAGCCGCCGTGCTCGGCCGGGGCTCGCTGCTGCTCCCACCGCTGCTGGCCCTCGGCGCCTGGCACGTCCTGCGCCACCCCGCCGGCCCTGGTGGCCGCGGTCGTGTCGTCGTCGGTTGGCTCGCCCTCGCGCTCGGCGCGCTGGGCGTGCTGCACGTGGTTCGAGGGGACCGACCGCGCACCGACAAGGGCGGCGTCGTCGGATTCCTGCTCGGCGACCCGCTGGCCGCCGCCCTCACGCCGTGGCTCGCGGTGCCGGTGCTGCTCCTGCTCGCGGTGTTCGGACTGCTGGTCATCACCGCCACGCCGGTCCAGCAGGTGCCCGGGGCGCTCGCCGGCCTGCGCGACCGCGTGCTGCGCCGGGCTGCCGACCCGGCCACCACAGCGGAGCCGGCCACCCCGCTGCAGCGCAGCCGCCCGCGCTCCCGGCAGGGCGGCCTGGCGGTCCAGGAGCCGCCGGCCGACTCGAGCCCGGTCGTGCTGGAGCCCGCCACGGCCGAGGTCGAGGCCTTCGAGCCCCCACCGCACACGCCGATGCCGCCCGTCGCCGAGCAGCTGGTCCTGAAGGGTGACTACGTCCTGCCGCCCGCCGACCTGCTCGCGGCGGGGACCCCGCCCAAGCGGCGCAGCGCCGCCAACGACGAGGTCATCGCGGCACTGTCCCAGGTCCTGTCGGACTTCCAGGTCGATGCCCGGGTCACCGGCTTCTCGCGTGGCCCGACCGTCACCCGCTACGAGATCGAGCTCGGGCCGGCGGTGAAGGTCGAGCGGATCAAGACGCTGCAGCGCAACATCGCGTACGCCGTGAAGAGCCCCGACGTGCGCATCATCGACGTCATCCCCGGCAAGAGCGCTATCGGCATCGAGATCCCCAACACCGACCGGGAGAACGTCAGTCTCGGCGACATCCTGCGCAGCAAGGTCGCCCAGGACGACCACCACCCGATGCTCGTTGCCCTGGGCAAGGACATCGAGGGCGGTTTCGTCTGCGCCAACATCGCCAAGACGCCGCACATCCTGATTGCCGGCGCGACCGGCGCGGGCAAGTCGGTCTGCATCAACAGCCTGCTGGTGAGCATCCTGACCCGGGCCACCCCCGACGAGGTGCGGATGGTGCTGGTCGACCCCAAGCGCGTCGAGCTGACGGCGTACGAGGGGATCCCGCACCTCATCACGCCGATCATCACCAACCCGAAGAAGGCCGCCGAGGCGCTGCAGTGGGTGGTGCGGGAGATGGACCTGCGCTACGACGACCTCGCGGCGAGCGGCTTCCGGCACGTCGACGACTTCAACGCCGCGGTCCGCCGCGGCGACCTGGTGGCGCCGGAGCACAGCGAGCGGATCTACACGCCCTACCCGTACCTGCTGGTCATCATCGACGAGCTCGCCGACCTGATGATGGTGGCGCCACGCGACGTCGAGGACTCCATCGTCCGGATCACCCAGCTCGCCCGGGCCGCCGGCATCCACCTGGTGATCGCCACGCAGCGGCCGTCCGTCGATGTCGTCACGGGCTTGATCAAGGCCAACGTCCCGTCACGGCTGGCGTTCGCGACCAGCTCCGGCACCGACAGCAAGGTCATCCTGGATCAGCCAGGCGCAGAGAAGCTGATTGGTAAGGGCGACTCGCTGTTCCTGCCGATGGGCGCCAGCAAGCCGATCCGCGTACAGGGCGCCCTGGTGACCGACGCCGAGGTCAGCGCGGTCGTCGAGCACGTCAGGGGTCAGCGCCGGCCGGCGTTCCGCGAGGACGTCGCGGTCGTGGTCGCCCGCAAAGCGGTCGACGAGGACATCGGCGACGACCTCGACCTGCTGTGCCAGGCCGTCGAGCTCGTCGTATCGACGCAGTTCGGGTCGACGTCGATGCTGCAGCGCAAGCTGCGCGTCGGGTTCGCCAAGGCCGGCCGGCTGATGGACCTGATGGAGAGCCGCGGGGTGGTCGGGCCGTCGGAGGGCAGCAAGGCCCGCGACGTCCTGATCCGCCCCGAGGAGGTCGAGAGCGTGCTCACCGTCATGCGCGGCGGTGGCTGAGCCCGCCGTCGTCGACCTGGTCTGGCCCGGCACCGCGCCTACAGTGACGTGGTGACCTCCCCGCGCCGAGTTTCGCTCACCACCCTGGGCTGCGCGCGCAACGAGGTCGACTCCGAGGAGCTGGCCGGCCGGCTCGAAGCAGCCGGCTGGACACTCGTGGCAGACAGTGAGCCGACCGACGTCGCGCTCGTCAACACCTGCGGCTTCGTCGCGGCCGCCAAGAAGGACTCGATTGACACGCTGCTCGCCGCCAGCGAGACCGGCGCGAAGGTGGTGGCCGTCGGCTGCCTCGCCGAGCGCTACGGCAAGGACCTCGCCGAGCAGCTGCCGGAGGCCGACGCGGTGCTCGGCTTCGACTCCTACGCCGACCTGTCGACCCACCTGCAGGCTGTCCTCGACGGCGCGACCGTCCCCTCGCACACCCCCGGTGACCGCCGCCGGCTGCTGCCGCTCAGCCCGGTCGCCCGGCAGGAGCCCGTGGCCGTGGTCGACGTCGGGCTGCCCGGGCACGCCGGCGGCCCGACCGTCCTGCGCCGACGGCTGGCGGGCGGCCCGGTCGCACCGCTGAAGCTCGCGTCCGGCTGCGACCGGCGGTGCGCCTTCTGCGCCATCCCGAGCTTTCGGGGCGCCTTCGTGTCGCGCCGTCCCTCGGACGTCATCGCCGAGGCCCGCTGGCTCGGCGAGCACGGCGTCCGCGAGCTGGTGCTGGTGAGCGAGAACTCCACGTCGTACGGCAAGGACCTCGGTGACCTGCGGCTGCTGGAGACGCTGCTCCCCGAGCTGGCCGCGCTGGACGGCATCGACCGGGTGCGGCTGTCGTATCTACAGCCCGCGGAGATGCGGCCCTCCCTGATCGAGGTGCTGACCGGCACCCCCGGAGTGGTGCCGTACTTCGACATGAGCTTCCAGCACGCCTCCGGGCCGCTGCTGCGCCGGATGCGGCGGTTCGGCGACACCGACCGCTTCCTGGACCTGCTCGCGACAGTGCGCGCAGCCAGCCCTGCCGCCGGGGTCCGCAGCAACGTCATCGTCGGCTTCCCGGGCGAGACCGAAGCCGACGTCGTCGAGCTCGAGCGCTTCCTGTGCGCCGCGGGGCTAGACGCGATCGGCGTGTTCGGCTACTCCGACGAGGACGGCACCGAGGCGGAGCGGCTGCCCGACCACCTTTCTCAGGACGTCGTCGACGAGCGCGTCGCGCGGCTGTCCTCGCTCGCCGAGGAGCTGACCTCCCAGCGGGCCGAGGAGCGGGTGGGCGAGCTCGTCGAGGTGCTCGTCGACAGTGCCGACGGCGAGGGTCGGGCCGCGCACCAGGCCCCCGAGGTCGACGGCAGCACGCAGCTGCTCACCGCCGGCCATCGGGTCGGCAGCCTGGTGTGGGCGGTCGTCACTGGGTCCGAGGGCGTCGACCTGGTCGCAGACCCCGTCCGGGTCCCCGCGGTCGTGTGAGTCCCGGCCCGCCCGGCACCAGCCGGCCGCCTGCCCCGACCAGCCCGACCAGGGTCGGCCCGGCCATCGGGTGCTGCCCGTGAGCACCGCCGCGGGTCCGCTCGACCCGCTGGCCGACCCGCCCTCACCGGCCAGCACACTGAACATCGCCAACGCGCTGACCGTGCTGCGGATGCTGCTGGTGCCGGTGTTCGCCGCACTGCTGCTGGCCGGTGACGGCACGGACCGGGGCTACCGGATTGCGGCCTGCGCGGTATTCGCGCTGGCCTCGTACACCGACCGCATCGACGGTCAGCTGGCCCGCCGGCACGGGCTCGTGACGTCCTTCGGCAAGCTGGCCGACCCGATCGCGGACAAGGCGCTGACCGGGACGGCGCTGGTCGGGCTGTCGCTGCTCGACGAGCTGTCGTGGGTCGTCACTGCCGTGGTGATCGTTCGCGAGGTCGGCGTCACCGTGCTGCGCTTCGTGGTCATCCGGCACGGCATCATGCCGGCCAGCCGTGGCGGGAAACTCAAGACCCTGCTGCAGAGTCTGGCGATCGGGCTGTACGTGCTACCGCTGACCGGCCCGCTCGCGAGCGGTCGGGCGTACGTCATGTCGCTCGCGGTGATCGTCACCCTGGTGTCCGGCGCCGACTACGTCTCCCGCGCCGTCACGCTCCGCCGGACCAGCCCCCGGGCGGACCTGAAGCGCGCCCGCCAGGCTGCTGCAAGCCGCCCACGGCAGACCTGACATGACGGCGGCAGACCTGACGGCGGCAGACCTGAGCCCGGGGCTGACCGGGGCGGTGCTCGCCGTCGGTGACGAGCTGCTGCTGGGCGACATCGTCAACAGCAACGCGGCCTGGCTCGGCGAGGCCCTCGCGGGGGTCGGCGTGCTCGTCGTGCACTCCGCGATGGTCGGCGACGACGTGCCGCGGCTAGCGACCGCCCTGGGGCGGGCCATGCAGGACGCCGACGTCGTCGTCCTGACCGGTGGGCTCGGCCCGACCAGTGACGACCTGACTCGCGACGCCTTAGCCCTGGTCGCGGGGGCGCCGCTGGAGCGTCTGCCCGAGCTGGAGCAGGAGCTGCGCGACCGTTTCGCGTCGTACGGCTTCGAGATGCCCGCGCAGGTACTCCGGCAGGCCGACGTGCCGCGGGGTGCGCAGGCGCTGTACAACCCGGTGGGCAGCGCCCCTGGGCTGCGCATGCTGATCGACGGGCGGCTCGTGGTGGCGCTGCCCGGTCCGCCGCACGAGATGCGGGCCGTCGCGCAGCTGCACCTGCTGCCCGAGCTGGCGAGCCGTACCGGCGCCGTCCTCACCACCCGCACCTTGCGTTGCGCCGGCACCGGCGAGAGCAGCGTCGCCGAGCTCGTCGAGGCGACCGTGCAGCTGCCCGCCGGCGTCGACCTGGCCTACCTCGCCGGCGGCGGCATCGTACGAGTTCGGTTGACGACAGCCGGCGACCCTGTGGTTCTCGAGCCGCTCGTCGAGGCCTGCGCCGCGGCGCTCGGAGACGATGTGTTCGGCCGCGACGACGAGACGCTGCCGGGCGTCGTGGCGCGGCTACTGACCGAGCGCGGCCAGACGGTGGCAACGGCTGAGTCGCTGACCGGCGGACTGCTCGGCGCCGCGCTGTCGGAGCGGCCGGGGTCCTCTGTCACCTACCGCGGTGGCCTGGTCGTCTACGCCACCGACGCGAAGGCCTCGGTCGCCGGGGTCCCCAATGAGATTCTCGGTGCCTACGGAGCGGTCTCCGAGCAGACCGCCAAGGCGCTGGCCGAGGGCGCCCGGACCCGGCTCGGCGCCGACTGGGCCATCTCGACCACCGGCGTGGCGGGGCCCGACGAGCAGGAGGGCAAGTCGGTCGGCACGATCCACGTCTGCGTCGCCGGGCCGGCCGGCAGCCGGGTGCGCAGCATCCACGTGCCCGGTGACCGCGAGCGGGTCCGGGTGCTGGCCGTCACCGCCGGGCTGGACCTGTTGCGGCGCTGCCTGCAGACCTCGGGGCCCGCTGTGCCCTGAGCGGACACCGCGCGGCCTCGGTGGCATCGTCACAGGCTGCGGGTACGTTGGCGGACACGGTCGTCGAGCGCGGGAGGTGAGGCAGGTGGCGGTGCTCCGCACCCTCATCGGCGAGGCCCTGCGCACTACCCGGCTGCGGCAGGACCGCACGCTGCGCGAGGTCAGAGCTGCCGCCAGGGTCAGCCTGGGCTACCTCTCCGAGGTCGAGCGCGGTCAGAAGGAGGCGTCCTCCGAACTCCTGGCCAGCATCTGCCGCGCCCTCGGTGTCCGGCTGTCCGACGTCCTGCGCGAAGTCAGCGAGTCGCTGTCGGCCCTCGAGCCGGAGCCGGTCCCCGTGGCCGCCGGGGAAGCGCTCGGGCAGCCCAGGAGCCGGCCGGTCGTCGTACCGAACCCTGCGCCGTCGGCCGTGGGAGCGCTGGAGCCGGTCCGGGCTCGTCGCTCGCGCGACGTCGTGGCCGCAGCCTGACTGGCTGCCACGCAGTCGCCGGACGCCAGGGCTGACAGACTGGTGGGCAGCGCCGAACCGGCGGCCCGCACCGACGCACAGGAGCAATCGATGGCCAACCCCTTCGTCAAGGGCTGGAAGTACCTGCTGGCGGCCTTCGGCGCGAAGATCGATGAGCGGGCCGACCCCAAGATCCAGATTCAGCAGGCCATCGAGGACGCGCAGCGCCAGCACCAGCAGCTGACCCAGCAGGCCGCGGCCGTGATCGGCAACCAGCGTCAGCTGGAGATGAAGCTGGCCCGGCAGATGACGGATGTCGAGAAGCTGCAGTCCTCCGCCCGGCAGTCGCTGGTGCTCGCCGACCAGAAGCGGACAGCCGGCGACGAGGCCGGCGCGACCCAGTTCGAGCAGACCGCCCAGGCCTTCGCGACGCAGCTGGTCAGCGCCGAGCAGTCGATGGAGGACCTGAAGAGCTTGCATGACTCGGCGCTGCAGGCCGCCGAGCAGGCCAAGAAGGCCGTCGAGACCAACGCGATGACGGTGCAGAGCAAGCTGGCGGAGCGCACCCAGCTGCTCAGCCAGCTCGAGCAGGCCAAGATGCAGGAGCAGGTCTCGGCCAGTCTGCAGTCGATGTCGGCGCTGTCCGCGCCGGGCAACACCCCGTCGCTCGCCGAGGTCCGCGACAAGATCGAGTCGCGTTACGCCCGGGCGCTCGGCTCGGCCGAGCTCGCGTCCAACAGCGTCGAGGGCCGGATGCTCGAGGTACAGAAGAGCACCCTGGACATGGCTGGCGCATCGCGCCTGGACCAGATCCGGCAGAGCATCGCCGGCAACCAGCTCTCGCCACCGCCGGCCTCGACCGCCCCGCAGCTCAGCAAGCCGGTGCCCGGCGACGCCGCGGCCTCGGACGGCTCCACGTCGTAGGGGTGCCGGCGTCACGTGCCGGGTGCCGGAAGGTCTGACCGGGCTCAGGGCGCGTAGCGGGTTCGGCCCGCCGGGCGGGGCGCCCGGGCCGAGGCGGACGGCGGCAAGGCCGACCGCCCGGGCTGGCAGTGCGGGCACCAGTAGGTCAGCCGGGCGTACGGCGCGTCGCCCTGCTCCGCCGACACGACCCGCGTGCCGCAGCGCCGGCACGGGCGGCCGGTGCGCTCGAAGACCCAGTGGTCCTCGCCGCGGCGCAGCGAGCCGGTGGTCGTCTGCTCCCAGTGCCCACGGTTGGCCCGCATCAGCCGGCGCGCCGCCCGCACCACCGCTGGAAGGTCGGCGACCTCGCCCACGTGCGCCCAGGGCGTGAGCCCGCGCAGGAACAGCACCTCGCAGCGGTAGAGGTTGCCCAGACCAGCGAGCAGCCGCTGGTCCAGCAGCGCCATCCCGATCTCGCGTTCGGGTTCGCAGGCCAGCCGCTGCAGCGCCTCGGCCTCGTCGAAGGCGTCGTCCAGCACATCCGGCCCGAGGTGACCGACCACGCGGGCCTCCTCGCCGGTCGGCAGCAGCTCGACGACCGGCAGCCGGTAGCCCACGGCGTGCCACTCCGGGTTCTCCAGCACGACGCGCACCTGCCAGTGCGGGCCGCCGGTCCAGCGGTCGCCAGGGCGGTACAGGTGCCAGCTGCCGTCCATCCGGAAGTGCGTGTGCAGGGTGAGCCCGCCGGCCAGTCTGGTCAGCAGGTGCTTGCCGCGCGGGACGACCTCGAGCACCTCCCGACCCGTCAGGTCGGCGGTCGCGAAGGCAGGTACCCGGAAGTCCGAGCGGGTCAGGGCGCGGCCGGCGAGTGCCTCGTGCAGCCGCCGGGCAGCCAGCCAGACGGTGTCGCCCTCAGGCATGCGTGAAGGCGCTGGCGTACGCCGTCGTACCGACCTGGATCGAGTACGCCTCGTAGTAGCTGTCGATGCCCCGCCGCTGGGCGGCCCGGTGGCCCGGGTGGTCGCGCCAGCCGCGGTGCGACTGCTCGTCCGCGAAGGTCACCACCGTCACCCGCTCGCCGTCGTCGGCGACGAAGATCTTGTGCTCGACGTAGCCCGGCATGCCGCGCGCGAGCTCCGCGACCTGCTCGGCGTCGCCTGAGTACGCCTGGACGGCGTCCGGGCGCAGTCGCGAGCGGAACACCGTGACGACCTGACCCACGACCGGCTGCATGGCGCCATGATCCCCGTCGTCCGCTGGGCACGCGACAGGCGCTCAACCCCGCGAGAGGCCGGCCGAGCCCCGCAGCCGCCGGCTGCGCGAGCCGAAGCTCTCCTCGTTGACCCCGCGGCGCAGCCCCGCCCGGGTCGGTCGCTCGGCGAGCGTGGGGTAGGGCCCCGGCTGGCAGGACGGGCACCACCACGTCTCGCGGCCGTACGGCAGGCCGTTGCTGTCCCGGAAGCCCACCGGTGTGCCGCAGCGCCGGCACGGTCGCTCGGCGCGGCCGTACACCCAGTGGGTCTGCCCGCGGCGGGTGTCGCCGGTCGTCACCTGGCCGGGGTGCTCGATGCTGTGCCTGAGCATCCGCCGGGCCAGGCGCACCAGGGCCGGCAGGTCGATGTCGCGCACCGGGGTCCACGGCGACACCCCGCGCAGGTAACAGGTCTCGACGGCCCACAGGTTGCCGATGCCCGCGAGATTCTTCTGGTCCAGGACCGCCTCGACGACGGGGCGGTCCGGGTCGGCCGACAGCCGGCGTACCGCCTCCGCCTCGTCCCAGCCCGGGCCGAGCAGGTCCGGGCCGAGGTGGCCGACGGCCTCGTCCTCGCGCGCGGTCTCCACCAGCTCGAGGACCGGCATGCGCAGGGCGTACGCCGTCGGTCCGTCGGTTGACAGCACCAGTCGTACCTCGTCGTCGAAGGACGCCGGGAGCCGCTTGCCTGCGGCGACCAGCTGCCAGGCGCCGTCCATCTCGAAGTGCGTGTGCAGGGTGATCCCGCCGCTGAACCGGGTCAGCATGTGCTTGCCGACCGACTCGAACGCCAGCACGTGCCGTCCGGACAGGTCGGCGGTCGCGTGCTGTGGCACCCGGAAGTCGCTGCCGGTGACGGTGCGGCCGACGAGGGCGTCGGCCATCCGCCGGGCTGCCTTCCACACGCTGTCGCCTTCGGGCACCGTCCCATCGTGCCCCCTACGGCCGGCAGGAGTCACCTCGCGCACGTCGAATCAGACGACCATGAGACGCACCGTGCTCGCGGTCACCGCCGCCGCCCTGATCGTCCCCGCGCTGCGCGCAGGCGTCACCGACCGCGGCGCCTCCTTCGTGCAGGGCGCGACGGCCACGGCCTTCCCGCCGACCAGCGGCCAGCTGATCAACCGTCTCGACCAGAGCTCCGCCGACCCGACGAAGCCGCCGAGGGCAGCCAGCCGACCGAGCGTGCCTTGAGGAGACGGTCGTGGTCGTGGTCGTGGTCGTGGAAAACTGTCGGAGGTGCTGGCTAACGTGAGACGGGCACCAGGCAGCCGCCTCGTGCCCATCCTCCGGGAGCCCACCATGACACCGACCGCCGTGACACCGACCGCCAGCTTCGTCCTCGCCGACCGCGCCCTCGACCGGGTGGTGCAGCAGGTGCGTGACGACCAGTGGGACACCGTGCTGCCGGTCTCCTTCGCGAGCCACGCCGCGCCGGACGAGCGGGTGACCCTGCGGCAGCTGCTGGGCTACCACGCCTACGACGAGGCGTGGATGCCCGACATGCTGGCCGGCCGCACGATGGACGAAGTCGGCCGGACCGCCTACGACGGCGACCTGCTCGGCGACGACCCTCGTGCCGCCTTTCATTCCATCGTCGAGCGGGGCGTGACGGCGGCGCAGGAGCTCACCGACCTCGACCGCGTCATGCACTTCTCCTACGGCGACTTCCCTGCGCGCGAGGGGCTCTGGCACGTCATCTCGTTCCGGGGCCTGCGCGCCGTCGACCTGGCGCGGGTGGTCGGGGTCGACGAGACCCTCGACGCCGACCTCGTGCAGGCCATGTGGGACGAGTTCCTGCCGCAGGCCGAGACCTGGCGGGCGATGGGGGTGTTCGGCCCGGCCGTTCCGGTCGCGCCCGATGCGCCGCTCCAGGAGCGGCTGCTGGGGCTGACCGGCCGCGAGCCGCGGGCCTGACGCCCCTTGCTGCTCCGACCCTCGGCCTGGGCCCTCAGCCCGGTAGCACCGCCGTGTGGACGGGCTCCCCGGTCGGGTCCGGCGGGGCGTCGAGGCGGGCGAGCGCGCGGGTGGAGCGTGGCAGCAGGGCGAGTGCCATCGCTGCCGCACCGACCAGGCCACCGACCATCAGCAGGCGACGCTCGCCGACCAGCGCACCGAGTGGACCGGCCAGCAGGTAGCCCAGTGGCAGCAACGCCAGAGAGCCCATCCAGTCCCACGCCGCTACCCGGGAGAGCAGGTGCGGCGGGATGCGCTGCGCGATCGCCGTCTCCCACCACACGATGAACAGCCCGATGCCGAGGCCGGCTGCGGACATCGCGGGGTAGAGGACCGGCAGCGGGGGGCCGACGGCGTACACCGACAGGCTCAGCGGCCACGGCACCGCGGCGAGTAGTGCGGCGCGCATCGGCCGCTCCGGGCGCCAGCGGGAGCCGACGATCGCGCCGGTCACGGTCCCGACGCCCCAGGCCGCGTTGGTGAGTCCGTAGACCGCGGACGTGCCGTAGGCGTCCTGCGCGAGCGCGGCACCGAGTACGAAGAACGGCGCCAGCGAGACCAGCAGCGCGACCGAGAAGGCCAGCACGGTCGCCCACACCCAGGCCCGTTCGCGGACGGCGTCCCAGCCTGCGCGCAGGTCCTGCAGGACGCTGGCGGGCGGCGCCGGCTCACCCCGCTCACGTGGCCGCAGCCGGAGCAGCAGCAGCGCGGACACCACGAAGCTCAGCGCGTCCAGGGCGAACGCCGCGGAGGCCCCGACGCCGAGCACCAGCGCGGTGGCCAGCGCCGGGCTAGCCACCTCGGAGATCTCCGCCGACACGCCCGACAGGGCCTGGGCGTCCTGGATGCGGTCCTCGCCGACGGTCTGCGGCACCAGTCCGGTGTAGGCCGGCCGGAAGAAGGCCTCGGCCGTGCCGAACACCATGCCGATGACGACCATCTGCCAGACCCGCACCGTGCCGGTGAGGATCAGCACCGCCAGCACGCCGTGCAGCACGGCCCGGACGGTGTCGCTGACCACCATCACGCGCTGGCGCGGCAGCCGGTCGGCGACGACCCCGCCGAGCAGCACGAACGCGACAAGCGGCACGGCGTAGGCGGCGAGCACCAGGCCGACGTCGGCGGGATTTCCCGTCAGCCGGGTGATGAACAACCCGAGTGCGACCACGACCAGGCCGTCGCCGAGCAGGCTGATGCTCTGCCCGAGCCAGAGCAGCCGGAACTCGCGCAGACGCAGGACGGAGAGCACGTGGCTGAGTCTGGCAATGGGGCACGACAGGTTTTCGCCGTGACTGGGTCGATGACCTTCGACCCTGGCCGCCGGTCCGGTCCTGCGCGAGCGTGGACCGGACGGCAGGAAAAAGCGATGTTGACGACCAGGCTGCTCCACGACCCGCAGGTGCTCGCGACTGAGGCAGCTGGGGTGGTGTCCAGACGTTCGCTGCTCAAGGGCGCTGCCGTCGCCGGGGCGACCGTCGTGGTCGCGGGCTCGGGGCTGCTGAGTTACCGCGTCTACGACCAGGTGGTGCTCGATCCCGACCACGGGCACGCCTTCGAGGCGTGGCGGCAGTGGCGATCCACCCCCGGTCCGCTCGGCGTGGTCGGGGCGGCGATCCTGGCTGCCAACCCGCACAACACCCAGCCATGGGTGTTCGAGGTCGGCGGGTCCAGCATCGATCTGTACGCCGACAGGGGACGGCAGAACGGGGCCCTGGACGCCGTCGGCCGTGAGCTGCATCTCGGCCTCGGCTGTGCGCTCGAGAATCTCGTGCTGGCCGCCCGAGCCCGCGGCTTCGCCCCGACGGTCACGTTGCTCCCCGGCGACCGGACCGGCGACCATGTGGCGCACGTCCAGTTGGCTCCCGCCAGTCCCGCGTCGTCGCCGTCGTACGACGCCATCGGGGGCCGGCACAGCAACCGCGGCCCCTACCGTGCGCAGCTGATGTCGGCGGACCTGCTCAGCAGGCTCGTCGACGTGACGGGGTTGCCCGGCGTCGGCATTCACTGGGTGACCGGGACCGCCGAGAAGGGGGCCATCGGTGCGTTGATGGTCGATGCGGCGATCGCGATCACTGCCGACGAACAGCAGTCCAGGGACAGCTTCGGCTGGTTCCGCTCCACCGACGACGCGATCCAGCGGCATCGCGACGGCCTCACCCTCGACGGCCAGGGCCTGGCGCCGCTGATGCTCACGGCGGCCAAACTGCTGCCGGCATCCTCCCGCGGCAGCGGTGATGCGTTTTGGATCGACCAGACCCGCGACGTCCACACCAGGACCGCCGCGGCGTACGGCGTCCTGACCGTGATCGATCCGGATGACGCAGCCGCCCAGCTGATCGGGGGCCGGCTCCTGCAACGTGTGCATCTCGCTGCGACCGACCAGGGCGTGGCGCTGCAGCACATGAACCAGATCACCGAGCGCATCGACCGCGAACGAGCCACGCACTCGTTGCCGACGTTCGCTCCGCGGTTCGCGCGGCTGCTCCCCACCGGTGTCCAGCCGCTTGCGGCGTTCCGGGTCGGCTACGCCGCCCGTGCCGCCCGGCTGAGTCCGCGTCGATCGCTCGCGGCGGTGACCCGATGACGGATGTGCCGGCTGCCCGCCTGGCCTCCCGCCAACGCGCCGGCGGCCGGATGAGCTTGGCTGGCGCCGGTCTCGGGCTGTTGGCCGGCGCCCTGCAGGCCACCATCGGCGCGACGATTCCGGGCTGGACGGGTGCCAAGCAGGCGCCAGTTGCCCTGGGCCTGCTGACGATCGGCTTGTCCGGCGTCGCCGCCCTGGCCGCCGCAGCCCTGCTCGCCACGATCGGGCGCCGGCCCGGGATGCGGCTCGCCGCCGTCACCGCCGTGGCTGTCGTCGCGGGCGTCTGCTTCAGCACGGTCGGTCGGCTGTGGTTCGTCCCTGGTCCGCTGTTGCTGCTCGGTGCGGCGCTGAGCATCGAGGACTACCGGGCCGCCGCCGACGACGTCCGCCGCAACTGGCTGCGGGTCCTGCTCGCAAGCGTGGGTGCATTCGAGCTGTTGATGGCTGCCGGCGCCTCGCCCCCCGTCCTGGTGATCGGTGGACTGGGCGGCATCGCGCTGATCAGCGCGGCCTGCGTCGGCTGGCACAGCGCAGCAACGGCTGCCGGGCTGATGGTCCTTGGCACGGTGCCCTTCGCGGCCGCTGCCTGGACCGGGCTCGTCCCGGTCCTGTTGCTGCTCCTCGTGGCCGCACTGGCCGCCCCCGTGCTCTCGCCGCGCCATCGCGCCCGGTCGAGCCCCGCCCCGGCGTACCAGGGCTGAGCCAACCCCCGCCCCGGCCTACCCGCCCCGCCTGGCCCGAAGATCCACGGAAGGTTGGGCACGTGATTCGGCCACCCAGAGGTGCCCAACTGTCCGTGGATCACCGGGCGGGGAGCGACACCAGGGTCGCCCCGGACGGCGGCTCCTCGGGACAGCGACCACAACTGCAGCGAAGCGGAGGCCTTCGCCGCCCGTGCCGCGCTCGGCGGGAGATTCCGGCGGCCGAATCAGCGTGCCTTCCCTGCTGATGTGGTCGCGGCGCCGAACAAACACGGTGCGCCGCAGCCATGCATCGGGGTTCGACCTACGCTGCGGGCGTGGATCTCGCCGTCGGCTTCGACCTCGACATGACGCTCGTCGACTCGCGCCCAGGCGTCATTGCCGTCGCGGCGGTCCTTGCCCACGAGGAGGGCGTGGCCATCGACGGGGCGCTCTGGGCCAGCCGCCTCGGGCCACCGCTCGAGCACGAACTCGAACACTGGGTGGCGCCTGACCGCATCGAGCCGGTCGCTCAGCGCTACCGCGAGCTGATGGCGCAGCTCGGCGTCCGGCGGACCGTGGCGCTCGAAGGTGCTCGCGAAGCCGTCGCGGCGGTGCGGGCGACCGGCACCCGGGTCGTCGTGGTCACCGCCAAGCAGGAGGCGCTGGCTCAGCTGACGCTGGCCCAGGTCGGGATCGAGGTCGACGCCGTCGTCGGCTGGGTCTGGGGCGAGGGCAAGGGCGCCGCCCTGCGCGAGCTCGGCGCGGTCGTCTACGTCGGCGACCATCCGTACGACGTCCTGGGTGCGCGGGCGGCTGGTGCGCTCAGCGTCGGGGTGCGCACCGGTGGCGCCGAACCGGTCGGCGCCGATGTCCTGCTCGACGACCTGACCGGCTTCCCGGCCTGGTGGTCCGACCAGCTGCTGACGATCCGGCTCGGCGCGCTCGAGGCTCGGCTGTGCGAGCTCGGGAGCGTGCTGGTGGCCTTCTCCGGCGGCGCTGACAGCGCGTTCCTGTTGGCCGCGGCGGTCCGGGCTCTCGGCGCTGGGCAGGTCGTGGCCGCGACCGCCGTCAGCCCGTCATTGGCCGCCACCGAGCTCCCGCCGGCAGCCGCGTTCGCCGCGGCCCTCGGCGTCCGGCATCTCACGCCCGGCACCGACGAGCTGTCGCGTGCGGGCTATGTCGCCAACGGCGCCGACCGGTGCTTCCACTGCAAGGCCACCCTGCTCGACACCCTCCGGCCACTCGCCCACGGCCTCGGACTCGCAGCGGTGGCGACCGGTACCAACGCCGACGACGCGGTCGCGGGCTTCCGGCCGGGTATCCGCGCGGCCGCCGAGCGGGCGGCCGTCACGCCGTTGCTCGACGCCGGGCTCAGCAAGGCCCAGGTGCGCGAGGCATCTCGCCGGTGGGGTCTGCGCACCGCCGACAAGCCGGCGCTCGCCTGCCTCGCCAGTCGCATCGCGTACGGCGTGCAGGTCACGCCCACCCGCCTGGCCAGGGTGGACCGGGCCGAGACGGGGTTGCGGGCGCTGCTGTCGCCGACCGACGTCCGGGTGCGCGACCTGGGCGACGGTCGGGCGAGGGTCGAGCTCGACCCCGCAGCGCTCGGCCGCTGGGATGAGGTCGCCCGGGACGTCGTACTCGCAGCGGGTTTCGAGCGGGTCGAGGCCGGTGTGTTCCGCAGTGGGTCGCTGAACGATCTACTCGTGCGAGCGGGCGCTCCGGAACAGCCCGAGCAGGGCCAGCCCGAAGCCGAGCGGGAGCAGCAGGGCCAACAGGTCGAGCCCGGCCGGGGCGTCTCGCCGGGTGCCCGCCAGAAACGGCACGAGGATCGCCAGGATGCCGATGACCCCTACGGCGAAGATGCCCGCACCGAGTCGCACGAGCAGGTCGCCGGGGCGCCGCTCACGGGGAGCGGCGTGGCGGGCGGTCACACGGCCTAGATTAGTGGTCCCACGAGCGAGAGAAGGCACCGTGCCCACCGGCAAGGTCAAGTTCTACGACAAGGACAAGGGCTTCGGCTTCGTCGCGCGCGACGACGGCGGTGACGTCTTCGTCCCCAAGGCTGCGCTGCCCGAAGGTGTCGAAGAGCTCAAGGCCGGGACCCGCCTTGAGTTCGGTGTCGCCGCCGGCAAACGCGGCGAGCAGGCGCTGTCGGTGCGGGTCCTCGACGCCCCGCCGACGCTGGCCGCGGCCCGCCGCCCGGCCGAGGACCTGCAGCTGATGGTCGAGGACATGATCAAGCTGCTGGAGGCCAAGGTGCAGCCGTCGCTGCGCCGGGGCAAGCACCCCGATCGCGACACCGGCAAGCGGGTGGCCCAGATCCTGCGTGCGATCGCCGACGAACTCGAAGGCTGAGCCCTCGTCATTTCGTGGCGGCCGACCCCGGCCGGCCCGTGCTCCACCCGCGACGCAGCCGAAGGGCAATCACGGCGTACGTCGCCCCGCGGGCATGCCTGGGTGGCCCAGTGGGTGCTGGGCTGGTGGGGCGGGGTCATCTGGGTGGTCCGGCGGCGGGCGGCCCGGTGGCTCGGGCTCCGGTGAGGGGGTTGTCGGTGGGGTTGTCGAGCCAGCCGGCGGTGGTCATCGTCCGACCGTGGGTGCAGCTGAGCCAGCGTTGTTGGTCGTGCAGTTGGTGGTGGTGGGTGTGGCAGAGCAG
>JBKJQN010000005.1:0-9600 GCA_046593925.1 Mycobacteriales bacterium | reverse complement strand
GCCGTACAGCCGTACAGCCGTACAGCCGTACAGCCGTACAGCCGTACAGCCGTACAGCCGTACAGCCGTACAGCCGTACAGCCGCTCAGCCATGCAGCCGTCAGCCGTCAGCCGCTCAGCCATGCAGCCGTCAGCCGTCAGCCGTCAGCCGTCAGCCGTCAGCACGCCAGGGCCGGTGCTGCGCTCCCGCGCCTGCCGCCGCAGCCTCAGCCGGTACGACGCGCGCGCAGCGCCCGGGCGAGGTCGTCGCGCTCCTCCAGCAGCACCCGCCTCAGCTCGGCCGGCAAGTCGCCATCGAGCGCGGTGACGGCGAGGGTGTGCGGCTCGACCAGCGTCGAGGGGAACAGCAGCCGTGCGACGACGGTGGCCAGCTGCGGGGTGCGGCGCGCGAACAGCCCGGCCACCTCGCGACCCCAGCGGCTCGCGTACGGGCGGAGCAGGTCGTCCTGGCCGGGCTGCCAGAAGCCCCTGGCGAGGGCGCGGGCGCGCCCGTTGGACAGCTCGCCGGCTCCGAGCAGCTCCTCCCACACCGCGGCCTTGCTGGCCGCGTCGGGGCGAGCGGCGAGCGCCTGAGCGGCCTGCAGCTCGCCGGCGGCCGTCCGGTCGCCCGCCAGCTCGGTGGCGATCTGCTTCTCGTCGGCTGCGCCGAGGGCGGCCAGCCGGCCGAGCAGGTGCCAGCGAAGATCGGCGTCCAGCTCCACGCCCGTCGGCACCTGGCCGGCCAGCCAGCTCCGCAGCGCCGCCGGGTCGAGTGCGGCGCAGGCCGCGGCGCGCAGGTGAACCAGCTGCAGGTCGCTGGCCGGGGCGGCAATGCGCAGCGCGTCCAAGCTGTGCTGGTGCAGGCGGGCGAGCATGGCTACGCCGTCACGGGCGTAGGCCGTCGCCGCATGCCGGGCCTGCGCCAGCAGGGAGGTCACGGCATCGGGGTCGTGCTCCGCGGCGACGCCGGCCAGCACAGCCGCCACGAACTCGGCTGCCGGTAGCTCGCCGTCGCGGGTGGCGTCCCACAGGGCGCCCCACAGCACGGCCCGCGCGAGCGGGTCGTCAACATCACCGGTCCGCGCGAGCGCGCTGCGCAGGGACCGGGCGTCGAGCCGGACCTTGGCGAAGGTGAGGTCGCCGTCGTTCGGCAGCACCAGCGCCGCCGGAGCAACGTCGACGGCTGTACGGGCACCGGTCAGCTCCACCTCCAGCCGCTCGACGAGCCGCAGCCGGCCGGCCCCGTCGTCGTCGTAGCGGCCGACACCGACCCGGTGCGGCCGCAGCACCTCGGCCTCCTGCCGGAGCTCGCCGTCCTGCACGCGTAGGACCGGCACACCCGGGGTGCTCAGCCAGAGCTTCGCCCACTCCTGCAGGTCCCGACCGCTCGCCAGCTCCAGCGCGCGAAGCAGGTCGGCGAGGTCGGTGCTGCCCCACGCGTGCTCGGCGAGGTAGCCACGCACCCCGGCGAAGAAGACGTCCTCGGTCAGCCAGGCTGCCAGCTGCCGGAGCGCGCCGGCCCCCTTCGCGTAGCTGATGCCGTCGAAGTTCAGCAGCGCCGCCCGGTTATCAGCGACGCTGCCCGCCACCGGGTGGGTGGTCGGCAGCTGGTCGGCGCGGTAGCCCCAGGCCTTGCGACCCAGGCAGAACGTCGGCCACGCACCGCCGTAGGCCAGCGTGCCGCGCTCGGTCGCCGTCTCGACGGTGTACATCCCGAGCAGCTCGGCGAAGGACTCGTTAAGCCACAGGTCGTCCCACCAGCGCATCGTCACCAGGTCGCCGAACCACATGTGCGCCATCTCGTGGGCGATCACCTGGGCGCGCTCGCGGCGGCGACCCTGGGTGGTCCTCGAGCGGAAGACGAAGGCGTCGTCGCTGAAGGTCACCATGCCGGGGTTCTCCATCGCGCCGGCATTGAACTCCGGTACGAAGACCTGGTCGTAGGTGTCACCGAAGGGATAGCGCCGCCCAAAGATGTCCTGCTGCACGTCCAGGCACGCGGCAGTGATCGTGAACAGCTCGTCGGCCTCGAGGCAGGTGGCGAGCGAGGCCCGGCACCACATGCCGAGCTCGATCCCGCCGTCGGCCGGGTCGCCGTACCAGCGCTGCTCGCCGTGCCACGGGCCGGCCGCGAGGGTGACCAGGTAGGTCGCGATCGGCTCGGTCGGCGCGAACACGTGCCGGTTGCGGGTACGCACTGCGCGGGTGTTGGCCAGCACCCTCCAGGCCTCGGGCGCGGTGACGGTGAGCTGCACGCGGGCCTTGAGGTCCGGCTGGTCGAAGCAGGCGAAGATCCGTTGCGCGTCGTCGAGGAACGCCTGCGCGTACAGGTAGACCTGCCTGTCGGCCGGGTCGACCGAGCGGTGCAGCCCCTCACCGGTACGCGTCGTCGCGCACCGCGCTACGACGCGGACGACCTCGTGCGCCGCGAGGTCCGCCAGCACGATCCGGTTGCCCTGCACGACCGGCGGGACCGGCCGCCCACCGCGGACCAGCTCGAGCAGCTCGCCGTCGAGCTCCAGGAACGTCGTCGCCCCCGGCTCGCGGCAGCCGAACGTCACCTCGCTGGTCGAGATGAAGGCCGTGCTGTCGAGCAGGCCGGTGAGGTCGAGCTCGACCGTGTACGACGTCACGTCCAGCAGCGCGGCCCGGCGGCGCGCCTCGTCGCGGGTGAGGGTGTGGGACATGCGGGCGACCCTAGGTCCGGACCCGGTCAGCCGCCGACGACCGCCGCGAGGGCCACGGCGACCTCGCGGGCCCGCGGCTCGGACTCCGCCTCGACCATGACCCGCACGAGCTCCTCGGTGCCGGAGGCCCGCAGCAGGACGCGGCCGGTGTCGCCGAGCGCGGCCTCCTGCACGGCGACGGCCGCCAGTACCTCTGGCGCACTCGCCCGGGAGCGGTTGGCGGGGACGTTCACGAGCACCTGTGGCAGCCGGGTCATCACGCCCGCGAGCTCGGCCAGCGACGAGCCGGTACGCGCCAGCAGCGCGAGCACCGACAGGCCGGTGAGCAGGCCGTCGCCGGTCGTCGCGTGCTCCAGCTGGACGGTATGGCCGCTCTGCTCGCCGCCGAGGCGGTGGCCGCCCGCGCGCATCGCCTCAAGGACGTACCTGTCGCCAACCGCGGTCTGCACGACCGCGATGCCGTGCTCGCGCATCGCCCGTACGAAGCCCAGGTTGCTCATGACCGTCGCCACGACGGTGTCGACCCCAGCCCCGACCGCAAGCATCGCGAGCAGCTGATCGCCGTCGACGGCGTTGCCCTGTGCATCGACCGCGAGGCAGCGGTCGGCGTCGCCGTCGTGCGCCAGGCCGAGGTGTGCGCCGTGCTCGACGACGGCCGCCTGCAGCGAGCCCAGCTGGGTCGCCCCGCAGCCGTCGTTGATGCGGTACCCGTCGCCGTCCGCATGGATCGCCAGGACGTCCGCGCCGGCTCGGCGGTACGCCTGCGGCGCGAGCACGCTCGCCGCCCCCTGCGACGCGTCGACGACGACCCGCAGCCCCGACAGGTCGGCCGGCACGGCGGCGCGCAGGTGCGCCAGGTAACGGTCGCCCGCGCCGGCGTCCGCGCGCACCCGGCCGACGGCCGCCCCGGTGACACGGCGCGGCGTGGCGACGCCGGCCTCGATCGCGTCCTCGACGTCGTCGGGCAGCTTCCAGCCACCCTCGCCGAACAGCTTCAGCCCGTTGTCGGGCATCGGGTTGTGCGAGGCCGAGATCATCAGACCGAGCTGCGCGTCCCCGCGCGCGGTCTCCAGGGCTACCGCGGGCGTCGGTACCACTCCGAGCAGGATGACGTCGCACCCTGCGGCGGTGAAGCCCGCGACGGCTGCCGACTCGAGCATCTCGCCGGATGGGCGGGTGTCGCGGCCGACGACGACCCGCGGCCGGCTCCCGGCCTCGAGCAGCGCGGTCGCCGCCGATCCGGCGACCGCCGTCGCCAACTCGACGGTGAGGACCTCGCCGCCGGCCAGCCCGCGCACCCCGTCGGTCCCGAACAGCCGTGCCATCTGATCCCTCCGTGCTCGTGCGTACGGTCGTGCCCCGGACAGGCCGCGAGGCGGCCACCCGCAGGTGACCGCCTCGTCGAGCTCGCTAGCGCTTGGAGTACTGGGGCGCCTTGCGGGCCTTCTTCAGGCCGTACTTCTTGCGCTCCTTGATGCGGGCATCTCGGGTCAGGAAGCCGGCGAGCTTCAGGGCCGGCCGGTCGTCGATCTCGATCTCGATGAGCGCGCGGGCGATGCCCAGCCGCAGGGCGCCGGCCTGTCCGGAGATGCCACCGCCGTGCAGGCGCGCGATGACGTCGTACTGGTCGGCTTTCTCCAGCGTGACGAACGGCGCATTCACCAGCTGCTGGTGCACCTTGTTGGGGAAGTAGTTGTCCAGCGTGCGGCCGTTCAGCGTGTACTTCCCGGTGCCCGGGATGAGCCGGACGCGGACGACGGCCTCCTTGCGGCGACCGACGGTCTGGACGAGGTCTGCGGGGGCGGTCACGCGGCGGTCTCCTGCTCAATGGGGGCGGACACTGCAGGGGCGGCGCTCACTGCGCGACCTGGGTCAGCTCGTACGGCACCGGTCCCTGCGCCTGGTGCGGATGCGCCGGGCCGGCGTAGACCTTCAGCTTGCTCATGACCTGCCGGCCGAGGCTGTTGTGCGGGACCATGCCCTTGATCGCCTTCTCGACGATGCGCTCCGGCCGGGTGGCGAGCACGTCCGCGTACGAGGTGCTGGTCAGACCGCCCGGGTAGCCGGAGTGCCGGTGCACCCGGGACTGCGCGGCTTTGTTGCCGGTCATCGCGACCTTGCCCGCGTTGATGATCACGACGAAGTCGCCGCAGTCGAGGTGCGGAGCGAAGTACGGCTTGTGCTTGCCGCGCAGCAGCTTGGCTGTCTGGCTCGCAAGGCGCCCGAGCACCACGTCGGTGGCGTCGATGACGTGCCACGTCCGCTGGACGTCGGCCGGCTTCGGGTTGTACGTGGGCACGCTGGTTCGCTCTCGTCGGCCGGGGTGGGCATCGGTCGTGTGGTGCCCGCGGCCCCCGTCAACAGGGCGCGCCGCGCGGCAGTCAATGACGATACCCGATCGACGGGCCGCACCATCAGGCCCGCGGCTGCACCATCGTCAGCTCGTCCCGCGACGGGTCCGGCCAGCCCCCGACCGGTTCGACCAGCCGGGCCAGCCGCCCGGCACTGCGCAACGCCGCCGTGACGTAGACGCCCCCGAGCCGGCCGGCGCCGTCCCTGACAAAGCCGGCGGCCGTGGCCACGCCCTGATCGTCCTGCCATGCCAGCACCTGCACGGCCTCAGCGGACACGGGCCACCCGGCCCTCGTCCCAGACCGGCTCCGCGGTTTCGTACACCCGGCCGTCGGCCCCGAACACCAGGTAGCGGTCGAAGCCGCGCGCGAACCACCGGTCGTGCGTCACCGCGAGCACCGTCCCGTCGAAGGCCGCCAGGCCCTCCTCCAGCGCCTCGGCGGACTCCAGGTCAAGGTTGTCGGTCGGCTCGTCGAGCAGCAGCATCGTGCAGCCGGACAACTCCAGCAGCAGCACCTGGAACCGCGCCTGCTGGCCGCCGCTCATCCGGTCGAACGCCTGGTCGGCCTGTGCGTGCAGCTCGTACCGGCGCAGCACGCCGATGGCGGCGCCCCGCTCGAGGCCGCGCCGCTGCGCGCCCTGCGCGGTCGTCTCGCCGCGGTGCAGCACGTCGACCAGCGCTTGGCCGACCAGCTCGGGGTGCTGGTGGGTCTGCGCGAACCAGCCCGGCACGACCCGGGCGCCGAGCCGCGCCGCCCCGGTGTGCGCGACCGGCTGGCCGGCGAGCAGCCGCAGGAAGTGCGACTTGCCCGAGCCGTTGGAACCGAGCACCCCGAGCCGCTCGCCGTAGAACACCTCGAGGTCGAACGGCTGCATGAGACCGGACAGCTCGAGGGCCTGGCAGGTCAGCGCCCGGACGCCCGTCCGGCCACCGCGCAGCCGCATCTCGACCTTCTGGTCCACGACCTGCTCGGGCGGCGGCCCGGCCGCCTCGAACTTCTCGAAGCGGGTCTGCATCGCGTGGTACCGGCTGGCCATGTCGGGGCTGATCCGAGCCTGCTGGCGCAGGGTGAACACCAGCTGGCGCAGCCGCTCCCGCTCCTCGTCCCACCGCTTGTGCAGCTCCGCGAGCCGCTCTCGGCGGGCCGTGCGCGCCGCGCCGTAGGTATCGAAGCCGCCGCCGTGCACCCAGGCGCCGTGCGCCTCGATCGTCACGACCCGGGTGGCGGTGCGGGCCAGCAGCTCGCGATCGTGGCTGACGAACAGCACGGTCTTCGGCGACTCGACCAGCGCAGCCTCGAGCCACCGCTTGCCCGGCACGTCCAGGTAGTTGTCCGGCTCGTCGAGCAGCAGCACCTGCTCCGGCCCGCGCAGCAGCGCCTCCAGCGCCAGCCGCTTCTGCTCCCCGCCCGACAGCGTCTGCAGCCCGCGGTACTGGCACGCCTCGTACGCCATCCCGAGCGCGGCGGTCGTGCAGACGTCCCAGGTGACCTCCGCGTCGTACCCGCCGGCGTCGCCCCAGTCGACCAGCGCCTGCGCGTACCGCAGCTGGGTTGCCTCGTCGTCGATCTCCATCATCGCCAGCTCCGCGGTCGCGAGCGCCCGACCGGCGTCGCGTACCCGCCGGGGCGACAGGTCCAGCAGCAGGTCGCGCACCTCGGTGTGGTCGCGTACCGACCCGATGAACTGCCGCATGACCCCCAGGCCCCCGTCGCGGGCCACCCCGCCGCCGGACGGCACCAGGTCACCGGCGACCACGCCCAGGAGCGTCGTCTTGCCGGTGCCGTTGGCGCCGACCAGCGCGGTCTTCGTCCCGTCGCCGACCCGGAAGCTCACGTCGTCGAACAGCACCCGGCCATCCGGCAGGACGTACGACAAGCTCTGAATGTCCACGTACCCCATACAGGCCAGTCTGCCGGGCCCGTCGAGCGCCTTTGCGCGACCGGGATGCGTGCACCTCGCAAAGTCAACGCCGCCGGGCACGCTCGCCGACCGGGATGACCATGCAAAGCGCAAGGCGCAAGGCGCTTGTCGCGCAGCTACCGGACGCGGGGCCGCCGGGTGACGTCCTGACGGGCAGCGAGCTGGTCGTCCGGCGGGTAACCGACCTCCTCCAGGCACAGACCGTGCGGCGGTGCGACGACGACCTCGCTGGCCCGCTGAGACCGGTCCAGCAACTCCGCGGGCCAGCCGGGCTCGCGCCGTCCTTCGCCGACTGCGATCAGTGCCCCGACCAGTGATCTCACCATCGAGTGGCAGAACGCGTCGGCGGTGATGTCCATCATGAGCACGTCGGTTCGCGACCAGGACAGCCCCAGCACCGCGCGCACGGTCGTGGCGCCCTCCCGACGCCGGCAGTACGCCGCGAAGTCGTGCTCACCGAGCAGCCCACTGGAAGCGGCGACCAACCGGTTGAGGTCGAGCGGCCGCGGCCAGGCCAACGTGTCGTGCCGGCGCAACGGGTCGACGGCCGCGGCACCGTCCGCGATCCGGTAGCGATAGCGCCGCCACACCGCGGAGAACCGGGCGTCGAAACCGGCGGGCGCAGCATCGACCCGCCGCACCTGAACGTCAGCCGGCAGCAACCCGTTCAGTCGGCGCAACAGCAACGGGTCGGCGGCCACGTCCCGGAGGGGGTCGACGTGGGCGACCTGCCCGCGGGCGTGCACCCCGGCGTCGGTGCGGCCGGCGACAGTCAGCCGGGGCGGCTCCGTCCGGGCCAGCGTGCCGAGCGCCGCCTCGAGCAGCCCCTGGACGGTACGCAGCCCCGGCTGTGCGGCCCACCCCGAGAACGCCGTCCCGTCGTACGCGAGGTCCAGCCGCAGACGGGCCACAGACGGCGCGAGCCCGCCCTCCCGGAGCGGGAGGGCGGGCTCGTCAGCGCTAGCGGGCGCTACTGGTCGTCCCCGGCGCGGGGGTCGGCCGGCGTCGGCGTGGCGTCGGTGACCTCGACCGGCTCGGGCACGGTCGTGGTGGCCTCCGCACCCGCAGCCGGGTCGGCGTCGGGAACGGACGCACTCTCGTCGACCTGCCCGGCCAGGGGGGCCTCGTCGGCCGTCTCGGCGGGCAGCGCGGCGTCGTCGACGGGCGGGACGTCGGCAGCCGTCTCTTGGGCTGCCGACTCTCGGGCTGCCGTCTCGGCGACGCCGGCGGCGGTGGGGCTCTCGGCCGCCAGCTCGGCCGCCGACTCTGCGGTCGCGGCCGTGACGGGGCGGGCCGGGGCAACGCGGGTGCCGCGGGCGCGCTCGGCCTCGCCGACCGCCCGCTGGGCAAGTGTCCGGCCCTCGACAAGCTCGATGATGGCCATCGGGGCGTTGTCGCCCTTGCGCGGGCCGAGCTTGACGATCCGCGTGTAGCCACCGGGCCGGTCCGCGTAGCGCGGGCCGATCTCGTCGAACAGCGTGTGCACGACGCTCTTGTCCCGCAGCCGCTTGAGCACCTGGCGCCGGGCGTGCAGGTCACCCCGCTTGCCGAAGGTGATCAGGTGCTCGGCGTACGGGCGCAGCCGCTTGGCCTTGCTCTCGGTCGTGGTGATCCGGCCGTGCTCGAACAGCGCGGTCGCCAGGTTGGCCAGCATCAGCCGCTCGTGCGCCGGGCTGCCCCCCATCCGGGGCCCCTTGGTGGGCGTGGGCATGGCATTCTCCGATCAGGAGCGGGACCTGCTCGCAGGTCCGTGGGGGCGCCGCCGCGGTTGCGGGGGCCCGGGGCGACGAAGTTAGAGCTGCTCGGTCTCGGCGTAGCTGCCGTCGTCGTCACCGTCGACCGACGCGCCGTACTCGTCGGTACCGAAGGTCGTCACGACCTGGCTGGGGTCGAAACCGGGCGGGCTGTCCTTCAGCGCCAGGCCCATGGAGTGCAGCTTGACCTTGACCTCGTCAATGGACTTCGCGCCGAAGTTGCGGATGTCGAGCAGGTCGGCCTCCGAACGACTGACCAGCTCTCCCACGGAGTGGATGCCCTCGCGCTTGAGGCAGTTGTACGACCGCACCGTGAGGTCCATGTCCTCGATCGGCAGGGCAAGATCGGCGGCGAGCGCGGCGTCTGTCGGGGACGGCCCGATGTCGATGCCCTCGGCCTCGTCGTTGAGCTCCTGAGCCAGGCCGAACAGGCCGACCAGGGTCTTTCCGGCGCTGGCCACCGCGTCCCGGGGCGTCATGCCGGGCTTGGTCTCGACGTCGAGCACCAGCCGGTCGAAGTCCGTGCGCTGTTCGACGCGGGTCGCCTCGACCTTGTAGGTCACCTTCAGGACCGGCGAGTAGATCGAGTCGACCGGGATCCGGCCGATCTCTTGACCCGCCTGCTTGTTCTGTACGGCGGACACATAACCGCGACCGCGCTCGACGGTGAGCTCGATCTCGAGCCGGCCCTTGCCGTTGAGCGTGGCGATGTGCAGGTCCGGGCTGTGGATCTCGACGCCGGCGGGCGGCGCGATGTCGGCAGCGGTCACCGGACCGGCACCGGTCTTGCGCAGGTACATCACCACCGGCTCGTCGCTCTCGGAGGAGACGACGAGCTCCTTAAGGTTCAGGATGAGGTCGGTGACGTCCTCCTTGACACCCGGCACGGTGGTGAACTCGTGCAG
>JBKJQN010000051.1:0-21757 GCA_046593925.1 Mycobacteriales bacterium | reverse complement strand
CTCTCGCCTACCTGGGCACACATCAAGCGCCCTGTCCCGATTTGCCCAGGCAAAGCCGGCACACTCGCCTTCGCGCTGGGACAGACTGCAGGCGACACCCTCCGAAACAGCCCGACGGGCGCGCGGCGAGGCCGACAGGCCGGCACGGCAGCCCCGCTCACCGGGGGTCGACGGCCCCTTCCACACCCCCTTCATCATGGGGCAAACGTGGGGCAAAATCTTCGCAAAGCTCCTCCGCACGCCACTTCGCTCAACCTGTGTAGACCGTGCAACACCGCCTCTGACCTGGGAGTATGCTCAAGCAATCCACACCACCACGAGCATCCCAGGGCCTTGTGATCCCGGTTGTCGCGGGTTCGAGCCCCGTCACTCACCCTTCACAAAGTGCCAGGTCAGCAGCTGTTTTCGGTTGCTGACCCAGTCCGCTGGACGCTCCCGAGCACCGCTTGTGGGGCAGATGTGGGGCGGAACGCAACAGGACAGCGCTCGGTCACACCCTTCTGGGCCCCGCTGGACCGGGCTGAACTGTTCTTCGGGAACAAGTTCTCCGCGGGTGTCCGCTCCGGGGGTCGGCGCGACACCTGTCCGCCCATGGAGCAGACATGAGCTGGGTGGAGCGGTCCCCGGGCCGGTACCGGGCGGTGTACCGCGACGACAAGGGCAAACCGGCACTCGCGGGTGTTCGACCGCAAGGCCGAGGCGAAGGTGTGGCTGGCGGCGGCGGACACCGACCGGACCCGCGGGCTGTGGGTGGACCCGCGCGGTGAGGCGCTGCTGTTCCGGGACTGGGCCGAGACCTGGTTCGCGACCCGCACGGTCCGCCCGACCACCAGCGCCGGTGACCGTGGCCGGTACGCCAACCACCTCGGCCCGGCGTTCGGCGACGTACCGCTGAAGGACCTGACGCCGGTCCGGATCCGGACCTTCGTCGCCGAGCTGTCCGCCCGCCGGTCGGCCGGTACGGTCCGGCACGTGCACGCGCTGCTGTCGACGATGCTGCGCGACGAGGTCGAGCAGGGGCTGCTGCTGACCAACCCGTGCCGGCGCACCGCGCTGCCGCAGGCGCCGCGCTGCGACGCGGTGTACCTGTCCGCCGAGCAGCTGCAGACGCTGCTGGACGCGGTCGACCCGCACTACCGCTGCCTGGTGCTGACCGCGGCCGGCACCGGGATGCGCTGGGGCGAGCTGACCGGGCTTCGCCGGGACCGGCTCGACCTGCCGCGTCGCCGGCTGCACGTGGACCAGACCCTGGTCGACGTGAACGGGACGCTCAGCGTCGGCCAGCCCAAGACCCGCGGCTCCCGGCGCACGTTGTCGCTGCCGCAGCCGGTGCTCGCCGCGCTCGACGCGCACCTGGCCGGGAGTTCGGGTGAGCTGGTGTTCACCTCGCCGGACGGCCAGCCGCTGCGGCGGAGCAACTTCCACGGCCGGGTCTGGGTCCCGGCGGTCCGCGCGGCCGGGCTGGTGCCGCCGCCGCGGTTCCACGACCTGCGGCACACACGTGGCGCTGCTGATCGCCGCGAGCGTCCCGGTCAAGGCGATCCAGGAGCGGCTCGGGCACGCCTCGATCGTCATGACGATGGACCGGTACGGCCACCTGCTCGAGGTCGTGGACGAGCAGCTGCTCGCCGCGCTCGACGCCGGCCTGACCGCCCGTGGCTGAGCGTGCCAAGTTGTCGTCGTCAGCCGGCGGGCGATGGCTCGTCGGGTGCGCGCCCTCCCCGTGGGGGCGAGCGCCCTTCGGGGAGAACCGTTACGACGTCGGGAAGACAGCCTCGATGCGGGGCGGCGGGCCGGACGACCAGTACACCCTGGTCGGGTAGCCCGGTATGGGCAGGACCAGCCGGACGCCGTCCTCGGTCGTGATCGCGGTGGAGTGGTGCTGAGCCTGGCTGGGCAGCTCGAAGATCAGCTCGCAGGCGTCGAGTACCGCGTTGTAGTGGGCGGGTTCGGCGTGGACCTCCATGTCGTCGAGCCGCTCGTCCGCGACTGGGCTGTAGTCATCACTCACCATGCGGTCCTCCGGGGGTGGTGCTAGGCCTCGCGGCGGCTCCGTCGCGGTCGGGTCACGGTGGGCGAACCCGCGGCGCGGTGCAGCAGGGCCTGCAGCTCAGGGCTCATGTCGTACAGCTCCTGCGCCGCGGTCTTCACGATCGCGGGCTGCAGCAGCAGGCTCCCGTCCTCATGCTCCTGCACCAGGTACTGCTGGTTCGCCCGCGAGCCGGGCAGGACGACCCTGCTGCGGCCATCGGTCTCGATGAGGATGGACATGCGTTGCTCTCCTGTCTGCTCCGGCCCTGAGCGGTCGCTCGCCAGGGGCCGCATAGCGCTGTCTCGCTGACCCCACCATGATAGCCCACAATGGGATTGTGGGCGGCGGGCGGGACCGCCCCTCCTTGCGCCCGGCAGTGCCGGTCGTCCACCCGGGTTCTCCCCACGACCGGTCGCCAAGATGTGCTGGCGCCGACACCGAGCGGGCCCGCGGGCTGTGGGTGGACCCACCCGGCGGCGCGGCGCTGTTCCGGGACTGGGCCGGACCTGCGGCACCGCACCGTCCGGCCGACCACCAGCGCCGGCGCCCTCGGCCGGGAGGCCAACCACGTCGGCCCGGCGGTCGGCGTCCTGGCCTCAAGACCTGACCCCGATGCGGACCTTGGTCGCCGAGCTGTCGGCGGGCACCGGTTCCGCACGTGCCTGCGCTGCTGCCGTCGATGCTGCGCGATGCGGCCGAGGAAGGCCGGCCGCTGACCATGCCCCGATCGGCATGGCGACCGGTACGGCCACCTGCTCGAGGTCATCGACGAGAAGCCGGCCTGACCGCCCGTGTCTAGACCTGGCGCTCGGCGCCGTCGACGTCCTCGAGCCAGGCCAGGAAGGCGCGCCGCGGGATCAGGATGCGCCGCCCGAACCGCTTGTGCGGCAGGTTGCCCTTGGCGATCTGCTGCAGCACCAGCCACGGCGACACGCCGAGCAGCAGCGCCGCCTCGGCGACGTCCATCGTGGGCCCGCCGCGCCGAACGCCTGTCGTACTCGTTCTGGGCAGTGACGCCGCCGCCGTTGATCACCGACCTTGGTGCCGCCTCGAACGGTGCTGCCGGGATCGACGGCCGGTCCACCTGACCCGCCTGCTGCGAGTGAGCGCAGGGCAAGCAGCGGACCTGTCGATCCTCCGAATTCCACACGGCAGCGCGGACCACATCGGCAAGCGGCGTCTTCGCCTTCAGCCCCAAGGCTGGGGTAGGCGTAGGGGTAGGGGGGAGCGTCCGGGATCCGTTCCGACGCAGTAGCCACCCGCGCGGACGTATGTTTCCGCCGCTATCCGTGCGCTGGAGCCGAAGCCCACCCGAGCAGAGGCGCCCATTCTGCTGGGATATGTAACTAACGCCTCGGAGCGGCCATGTCACCCCCTGCGTCACCCCCGGCAGACGGACCAGGGCTCGGTGTGGAACGAGTGCCGCGGCGCCGGCCAGGCCAGCTGCTCGAGTGCGGTTGGTGCGGCGGCCAGGTGAAGGTGGCGAGGGTCGGTCGTACGCCGAAGTGGTGCTCGGACAGCTGTCGTCACCGAGCCTGGGAAGCACGTCGCGCGAGCGCCAGCGGCGACGATGTGGTGCGCGTGGTGGACCGCACCGTGGAGGTCGAGCGAGCCGTCCGCATCGTCGAGCAGGCCGAGGTGCCGACGCTGCCGAAGGGTCCGGGCTGGGTGCCGGCGCTGCACGAGCTGGCTCGGCAGCTGGACGCGGGGCGGGTGTACGACCGCGACCTGGGCGCGCTCGCCGACGGCCTGACCGAGGTGCTCGATGCCATGCACCGTCGGCCGGCATTCCGTTCGGCGCTGACTGCGGGGCGCAGTCCGAGAGCCTGATGGTGCAGGGTCGCCTGTGCGGTGAGCTGAGCTCGCGCATGCCGCCGAGGAGGTCGTGGAGCCGGTCGCGGTCGCTGCGGCTCACGAACTGGGCGTCAGACGATCGCGAGGTCCGGCGGACGGCCAATCGGATCGGGGCCACGGTCTGGAGCGTGTCGAGGGCCGGCGCCACAAACTTCGCCCTGCCTGTCCACTCTGGCCGCGCCAGAACACCTGAGGACAGTGACGACGTGTGTCGGTCGGCCAGCCGATCGCCGGCACCCATCCCGCCAGTCGTCACCGACTCGAGGAGGAGCAGCCCCATGACCGAGCAGCAGACCAGCCCGTCGATCCCTACGACACCAGAGCGGCAGATCCGCAGCCGGCACCCAAGCCTCGGGAACTTGCTGTTGGCGCTCACCGACGACCCGGCATCGACGCGGGTCTGGGCCCAGGGAGCGGCCGGCGAACGAGCGGTCGCAGAACGACTGGACGCCCTCACCGGTGAACAGGTGCTCGCGCTGCACGATCGCAGGCTCCACCGAGCCGACAGGACCCTGTCCAGGGCGAACATCGACCACCTCGCCGTCACCGGCACCGGCGTCTGGGTCATCGACGCCAAGACCCACCAAGGAGCGCTCGAAGTCCGACGCACTGGAGGCGTCTTCTCACCGCGGACGGAGAGCCTCTACATCAACAGCCGGGACAGGACCTCACTCGTGCACGGCCTCCTCAAGCAGGTCGACGCCGTGCGCCGCGAGCTGGACAGCGTGCACGTCGCCGTACCGGTCCAGGGCGCTCTCTGCTTCATCGGCACGGAACTGCCCTGGTTCGGCAACAGCAGCATCGTCGATGTGCCCCTGGTCGGACTCCGCGGCCTCGCGAAACTCCTGCGCGTCGACGGCGAACTGGCGGCCGCCGAGCGAACAAACGTCGCCTCCGTCCTGGATCAACGCTTCCCGCCAGCGGCTTGAGGCACGGCGCCACCCCCGGCTGACGTCGCGCTTTCGATCGCCAGAGCCGCTCGCCGGCATGAGCGGCTGTCGGATGTCCGCTTCCGGCACCTGTCGGCCGATGAAGTAGTGGTCTTGCTCAGCAGGGTGCGACCTCGCCTTCAACGTCATCTGGAGCCAATCAGTTGCGGGTGCGGCACGCCGGCCAGCGACGAGCGGAGGCGGACGCCGTCCCCGCTTTGTGTCTGGCGTCCCGGCACCCTTCAGGTCGCGCTAGCAGCAGCCCAGCCGGACTGCACGCTGCTCAGTGCTCTGCGAAAAAGTGTGAAGCGCGGCCGGTGTGTGGCAGCGACCCACCGGACGCCGGCGGTGCCTGCCGCTTGCGATGGGGTTCAAGGTGACCGTCATGTATTCCGGGACCGACCACGTTGAGCGCCGGCTGCCGAGGACGCCGAGCAGCACCACCACCGGCCGCCGCCGGTCGATGCGAAGCCGCGACAGCTTCACCTGCAGCGGCTTGGCCGTCCCGGGCGCACCCATCGGCAGCGGGCCAGGACAAGCCTGCAGGGTACGTTCGCTCCTTGAGTTGGTAGAACACGACTGAGACGGCCAGGGGCCGAGCGCGTCACAGCACGGCGTCGAGCAGCTTGTCCGGACCGAAACGCACGACGTCATCGGCGGGCAGGCCGGTGTCGCTCTCGGCGTCGGCCAGCGCAGCCCGCGCGGCCGCGTCGCTCATCCCGGCCGTGTTCAGGGCGACCGCGGCTACCCGTGCCGGTTTGACCGGCGCGACGACGGCCTCGTACGCCTCGACCAGGCCGGGGAGCGGCAACAGCGGCACGTCGCGGTAGTCGCTGTTGACGATTGTCCCGGCGCGGTGTGAGAGCACGAGCACATCGGGCGCCGAGCCGTGGAGCAACCCCAGGGTCACTCCCGAGTACGCCGGGTGGTGGAGGGCGCCCTGCCCCTCGACGAACAGCAGGTCCGCCCCCCGCCGCGCGCCCTCCAACACCAGCCGCTCGGCGGCACCTGCGACGAAGTCGCTGATGACGTGGTCGACCGCGATCCCCCAGCCGGTGATCGCGATCCCGGTCTGGCCGGTTGCCACGAACGCCGACCGCAGCCCGCGGGCCCGGGCCGCCCGGTCGAGCTCCAGCGTCACGCTCATCTTGCCGATCGCGCAGTCCGAGCCGACAGAGTGCACGACACGCAGGCCTGGCGGCCGGGCGGCCGGCCCACGCGGGACCGACAAGTCGGTGGGGGCGGTCCGCAGGTCCCGCAGCGCCCGCCCGTATCTTGCTGCCAGGGCCACCAGTTCCAGGTCGTCGCCGAGCACAGTGTGCAGGCCCGCCTCGACGTCCATCCCGAGCTCAAGCGCCAGCTCGAGCGCCTGCCGCCATTGCGGTGCCAGTGCACCCCCGAGCGGCGCGACCCCGACCAACAGCACCGTCGCCCCCAGCCCGGCCGCCTCAGCGACCGAGGCCACGACCGGCACCGGCCGCGCGCAGTACGGGACGACCTGCTCCGCCGTACGCCCGGCATGCATGGAGTCCACCACCGCCACCACCTCGCGGGCGGCGTACCGGATCACCCCATGTGCCGTCTTGGCGTTCGGCGTCGCAAACAGTCCCTCGGCGAAGACCGCCACCCGGTCGCTCACCGCGAACGTACCCCCAGCCCCGGCTCCTCGGACAGCACCAGCCGGCCGCCCACCAGACCAAGCCCGGCAAACGGTCCGGGCTGGATCAGCAGGTGTCCATCCAGGTCCACGAAGTCAACGAGCGACGCGATCGACGCGGCCTGCGCTATCCCCAGCTCGGACTCAATCATGCAGCCCAGCATCACCTGCAGCCCGAGCGCCCGGGCGACGTGCACCGCGCGCACCGCCTCGCGGATCCCGCCGGTCTTGGCGAGCTTGAGGTTGACCCCGTCGGCGTACGTCGCGATGTCGGCGACCTGCCGCGAATCCCTCACCCCTTCGTCGATCACGACTGGGACCCGCTCCGGCAGGTCGCGCAGCCGCAGGCAGGACTCCCGGTCGCCCACCGGGAAGGGCTGCTCGACGAACTCGACGCCGAGCTCGACGAGCAGCGGCATCAGCTCCCTCGCAGTGTCGAGCGTCCAGCCCTGGTTGCCGTCGACGCGCAACCGCGCGTCGCTTGTCGCGCGCACAGCCCGCAGCCGCTCGGCGTCGTCCGGACCGCCGACCTTCACCTTAAGGACCTCGAAGCCACCGGCCGCCCGGGCCCGCTGAACCGTGCCTTGAACCGTGTCCAGGCCGAGCGTGAACGATGTCGGCGGGAGCACCGGGGACAGGCCAAGCAGCCGCCACACCGGCTGCCCCAACCGCTTGCCCACCCAGTCGTGCAGCGCGCCGTCCAGCGCCATCTTGGCTCCGGTGTTGCCGGGCCGGGCCGCAAGCCGCACGCCAATCTCCTCCAGCGCGTACGGATCGCTGCCCAGCGCCGCCTCGACGTCCGGGGAGCCGACGAACTCCAGCATCGAATCCGCCGTCTCGCCCCAGTAGTCGACCGGAGCGCCCTCGCCCAGCCCCACCAGGCCGTCGTGCTCCAGCTCCACGATGAGTACCCGCTCGTCGTTCCTCGCCGACGAGCCCGCAATGCTGAAGGTCTCGGTCAGGTGCAGTGTCTCGATCCAGGCCCGGAGCTGCACCTAGAGCACCTTGGACAGGAACGCCCGGGTACGTGGGTGCTGCGGCCTGGCCAGCAGCTCCCGAGGAGCACCGGACTCGACGAGCGCCCCCTCGTCCATGAACACCAGCGTGTCCCCCACCTCCCGGGCGAAGCCCATCTCATGGGTCACGACGATCATGGTCATACCCTCCTCGGCGAGCGTACGCATCACGTCGAGGACCTCGCCGACTAGCTCTGGGTCGAGCGCGGAGGTCGGCTCGTCGAAGAGCATGAGCTTCGGCTCCATCGCAAGCGCCCGGGCGATCGCCACCCTCTGCTGCTGGCCCCCGGACAGTTGTACAGGGTAGGCGTCGGTCCTGTCGGCCAGGCCGACCCGGTCGAGCAGCGCTCGTGCGCGCTCCCGCGCAACGGCCTTGGACTCGCCCTTCACCCGCACCGGCGCCTCCATCACGTTGCCCAACGCCGTCATGTGCGGGAACAGGTTGAACCGCTGGAAGACCATCCCGATGTCGCGGCGCTGCGCCGATACCTCCTTCTCCCGGAGCTCGTGCAGCTTGCCGCCGGACTCGCGGTAGCCCACGAGCATGTCCTGCACCCACAGGCGTCCCGCATCGATCTTCTCCAGGTGGTTCACGCACCGCAGGAAGGTCGACTTGCCGGACCCGGACGGGCCAATGACGCAGCACACCTCCTGCGGCGCGACCTCCAGGTTGATGCCCCGGAGCACCTCGACGTCGCCGAACGACTTGTGCACCGCCTGGGCGCGCACCATCGGCACGGCGCTCACGCGTGCGCGCTGCGGGAGCCGAACCACCTCGCGCCCGTTCGCGACGGTCCTGTCGAGGCCCGCGTCGCCCCTCGGCCGTAGTGCCGTTCGATCCGGGTCTGGGCCACCATCAGCACGCTCGTCATCGCCAGATACCACAGGCTCGCCATGATCAGCATCGGGATGATCTGGTACGTCCTGCTGTAGATGTTCTGGGTGCGGAACAGCAACTCGTAGTACGGAATGTACGCGACCAGCGATGTCGTCTTCAGCATCGAGATGGTCTCATTGCCGGTCGGCGGCACGATGACCCGCATGGCCTGCGGCAGAACGATCCGCCGCAGCGTCGCCGCGCGGCCCATACCCAGCGCGTACGCGGCCTCGGTCTGCCCCTCGTCCACCGACAGCAGTCCGGCCCGGACGATCTCCGCCATATACGCCGCCTCGTTTAGCCCGAGGCCGAGCAGCGCCGCGACGAGACCGGGGACCAGGACGTTGGTGTCGTTCTGGAAGTACGTCGGGCCGAACGGCAACCCCAGCCCAAGCCGGGGATAGAGCGCACCGAGGCTCCCCCAGATGATGAGCTGGACGAGCACCGGGGTCCCGCGGAACACCCAGATATAGACCCAGGCGGCGCCGGACAGCAGCGGGTTGGGGGACAACCGCAGGACCGCGAGCACCACCCCGAGGACCACCCCGATCAGCATGGCGACCACGGTCAGGATCAGCGTCGTCCGGACGCCGCTCAGGATGCTGCCGGTGAAGGCATACCGGGCCTGCTCCGCCCACTGGTAGTGCTCGTTCGTGAGCACGCTGTGCACCAGCATCGCGGCCACGAGGGCGACGGCGGCCGTCGCCACCCAGCGCCCGGGATGGCGGACGCCGACCGCCCGGATGGCCGGCGGCCGTTCCCGCAGTTGCGCTGGCCTCGCCGCGGTACTCGTCATGAGGTGGCCTCCGCTGCCGGTACTAACTACGGCTGGTTGACCGCGGTCGCCGTGACCGCGAGCTTGCCCAGCCCCCACTTAGAGGTGATCTTGGCGTAGCTGCCGTCGGCGATGAGAGCTGTGAACGTGTCGGCCAGCACCTGCGTCAGCGGGCCGCCCTTGGGCAGCGCGACGCCGGTCGGGGCCGCGCCGTACTGCTCGCCGAGCTGCTCGACCTGGCCGCCGGACTGCGTGACCGCGTACGAGATGACCGGGGAGTCGGCGAGCATGGCGACGTCCTTGCCGGACACCACAGCTGTGGTCGCGTCCGTCTGAAGCTGGTACTGGTCGACGGTGATCGCCGGCTTGCCGGCCTTGGTGCAGACCTCGCTGCGGGCCGTGACGTCGTCGACCTGCGTCGTGCCCTTCTGCACCGCGACCTTCTTGCCGCAGGCGTCATCGCGGTTCACCGTGCCCGGGTTCCCCTTCTTCACCGCCCACAACGTGCCGTTGCTCAGGTAGTTCACGAAGTCGACGCTCTGCATCCGCGCGACGGTCGGGGTAAACGAGGAGAAGCCCAGGTCGTACTTGCCGGAGGCAATGCCCGGGATGATCGAGTCGAAGGGGGCGTTGATGAAGACGATCTTGACGCCCAGCTTGGCAGCGACGGCGTTGCCGAGGTCGACGTCGAAACCCTCCACCGTCTGCCCATCCTTGCCCACGCTCTCCATAGGCGGGTACGAGGCGTCCGTCCCGGATTTGATCACGCCCGCGGCCTTCACGTTCGCCGGGAGCTTCGCCGCGAGGGCGGGGTCCGTCTCGGACGATCCACCCGTCGCACTTGGCGGGCCGGAGGACCCCGCCTTGACGGTGCTGCCACTCCCCCCGCAGCCGGACAGAGCGAGTACGCCGAGGACGAGGCCGGCGGCCAGCGTTCGGGTCACAGCACAGGACACCTGGGGCTCCTTCGTACGGGAAAGCCGATCCTGGCATCCCGGGCGCCGTTGTGGCAGCGACATCAAGCAGCGTTACCGCTTCGGGACCCCCCGGCTCCCTCAGATCGCATCGAGCCCCTGGGTCATCGCGGGCCACCCGCCGCCGGTCGCCCCGTGGCTGCGCGCGGCGAGGAGCAGCGGGCCCGTCGCCGGCGAGCCCGGGCAGGGTAAGCAGGAAGGCACACTGCGGGCCGTTACCGGCACCCCCTTCCAGGGCCCGCAAGCACGCCAAAGATAGGGCCGCCCCGCCCGTCCGCGAGGGCCTTGACCGGCGTCCCCGTGGGTCAGGACCGGGCGCCCGGGGTCTGCGCTCAGCAGCCGAACGGGCCGTTCGTCGGGCTGCTGGGGCTGGTCCAGTTGCGGTAGGTGCTGGCTAGCGTCACCACGTAGGTCGAGCCGTTGGTGATCGGGTAGGTGCCGGTGACGGTGCTGCGGCCGGTGATGGTCTGCGGGGTCGTGCCGTTGCTGCCGCCGTTCACGGTGTAGGTCAGCAGGTAGCCGGTGGCGTAGACAGAGGCCGTCGCCGTCCATCTGAGGGTGACCGTGGATGACGTCGTCCCGCAGGTCTTGGTGACGGTCAGGCCGGTGGGTGCTGCCAGTGTGGCGCTGGCGAAGGTCCCGGCGGCGCTCGGCCGAGTGGACAGCGCGGCTGAGGCGGGTGTGCTTGCCAGCAGCACCGCGACGGGGACCAGACATGCCGGCACCCAGCGGGGCGGGCCGGGGCGTCGTCGTCGCCCCATCTATTGCGCCGGTGTCGGAGCGGGCGTCGGAGCGGGCGGGGGTGGCCGCCGCCAGATGCTGATGAGCCCGTCGGTGGCCAGCATCAGCAGGGCGATCAGGACGAGGCGCATCAGGTACGGGCCGCGCAGCAGCCCGATGAGCGCGCCGAGCCGGGGGACGACGGTGCGGACCTGCCAGTCCTGCTGGCCCTGCAGCTGCGCGGTCCACGGGTCCTCGCTGGCGTTGGCGTCGCCTTTGGTGCGCACGGTGACGGCGCCACCCGGGGTCTGGGCGACGCTGACGATCCGGTGGCTGACGACGCGGTGGTCCTCTAACGGCACGTGGTAACTGATGATCTGCCCGGGGCGCACGGCGCCGACCGGCTCCGGGGTGTCGACCACGACGTCGCCGGGCCGGATCGTCGGGCTCATGCTGCCGGTGAGCATGGTGACCGTCTGGTAGCCCAGCAGGTGCGGCCCGACGGCGAGCCCGGCGAACAGCAGCGCCCCCGCGATCAGCAGCAGGCTCCCCGACGCGCGTACCGCCCGGGCCAGCGGCCGCCGGACCCGGCGACCCAGCGATAGGGCCGGCGCGGTGCCGTCGACCAGTGCTGGCAGGGTCAGCGTGGTCATGGCTGGTCCTCCGGTGGTGGTGCCGGGCGGGCGGGCGCTACTTGGCGGTGCCGGCCCGCTGGGTGCCGGTCAGGGTGAAGTTGATGGTGCTGCTCTGGGTCTGCAGGGCGTTACCGGCCGCGGTGGGGAACGTCGCGGTGAACAGCAGGTTGTCTGTCCCGCCGCCGGTCAGGGCGTTCAGGCCCGGCAGCGTGACCGGAACAGTGATCGGGACCGGCCGGGAGGCCAGCACGGTGGTGGGAGCTGCGCTGCACGTGTAGGTGTAGCCCGTTCCGGCTGGCGTCTCGGTCCACGCCGTGGCGCAGGACTGGACGGTGAGCTGCAGCCCGTTGGTCGCGTCGGTGTCCAGCACGCTGGAGGTGGTCGGGGCGGCCGTCAGGGTGATCGAGGACAGGGCCTGGTTGCCGGCGGCGTCGGTGAGCTGGATCTGGCGGGCAACGGTGTCGCCGGGCACCAGGCCGCTGACGCCGATGGTCAAGCGGTTGGTGGCTGTTCCGGCGGGCCCGATCGCGATCGCGACGGTACCGCTGGCCAGTGGCTGGGCGGCCGGGGTGGTGCTGGAGGTGAACGTCCCGAACGTCCCGAGGCCGGCGACGGCAGCGACGCTGCCGAGCAGGGCCACCGAGGCAAGGGTCTTGGTGCGTAGGGACAGGGCGGTGGCGGACATGGCGGTTCCCGGGGGGCAAGGGTGGGAGCGCCCGGTTTCGCCTGTCGCTTCCTGCCGGGCCATGGCGACCAGAGACGCCCCGCAGATCAACGCTCGCTCAGGTCCTGGATGATCAGCACCTGACTCTGCCATTGTCTTGACGCCGCCCGGACCCGCTAGTGGTCTGTCTGCGAATCAGGCGTGTATACCGCGGCGCGCCGCACACTGTCTGCGATATAACACGGGATCATAGGCTCATGACTGCCCCGGCCCTGCTGCTCACGGCGACCCAACGGACCGAGTTGGTGCGGATGTCGGTGGCGTCGTCGTTGCCGCACCGGCAGGTGGTGCAGGCGCAGGCGTTGCTCCTGGCCGCCGACGGAGTCGCCAATCAGGAGATCGCCCGGTGCTGTCGGGTCGAGCCCGACACCGTCCGGCGATGGCGGACCCGGTTCGCCGAGCAGGGCGTCGACGGGGTCGGCAAGATCGCGAAAGGCCGTGGGCGGAAGTCACCGCTGACCGAAGGGACCGTCGCGGAGATCGTCCGGGTGACCTGCCAGGACAAGCCGGACGACAGCGGGACGCACTGGACGACGCGGTCGTTGGCCAAGCGGTTCGGGCTGGGCAAGGACTCCATCGCCAAGGTCTGGGCCGACCACAGCCTCAAGCCGTGGAAAGTCGACACCTTCAAGATCTCCAACGATCCGCATTACGAGGACAAGCTCGTCGACGTCGTCGGGCTCTACCTCAACCCGCCCAAGCGGGCGGTGGTGTTCAGCCTCGATGAGAAGACCCAGTGCCAGGCGATGGACCGCACCCAGCCGAGCCTGCCGATGGTGCCCGGCCGGGCCGGCACCATGACCCACGACGACAAGCGCAACGGCACCACCGACCTGTTCGCGGCGATGAACATCGCCACCGGACAGGTCCTGACGCACTGCCAGAAGGGCCACACCGCCAAGGACGTCCTGCGGTTCTTCAAGCAGATCGACGCGACCGTCCCCCGCGGCCTGGCCGTGCACGTCGTGCTCGACAACCTCTCCGCACACAAAGCCCCCGAGATCACCAACTGGCTGGCCCACAAGGACCGCCGGCGCTGGCACCTGCACTCCACCCCGACCTCGAGCTCGTGGACCAACCTCATCGAACGGTGGTTCAAAGAACTCACCGACCGGCGGCTGCGCCGCGGCGTGTTCACCAGCGTCAGCGACCTCGAAACCGCCATCAACCTGTGGGCCAGCCACTGGAACGACGACCCCAAGCCCTTCGTCTGGAAGACCACCACCGAAGACATCATCACCAAAGTCCGCCGCGGCCGGGCCGCCCTCACCCGCCAAATCAATTCGACGACGGACCACTAGCGCTCACCCAGGCCGGCATCGAGACCCGCTGGCACGAGCCGGTCGTCGAGGCCGTCCGCCGCGGCGCGGCGGCGTTCGCCCGGCTCTACGACGAGACCAGTGCCGGGCCGGCGCGTCAGCTGGCTGCGGCCCTGGGCGCCTCGGGTGTCGACCATGACGACGACGAGGCCGTGCAGGCGGTCATCCGCGAGTGGAACGCCACCCGCCTCGCCCGGACCGCCATGCTCACCCACGACGTGCCCGCCGGTCTCGCGGTACGCCTCACCGTCACCCTGCTGGACGTGTCACCGCCGATCTGGCGGCGCCTGGTCGTGCCGGCCGACGTGACCCTGGACCGGCTGTCCCGCCTGGTACCGGCCGCGATGGGCTGGGACGGCGGGCACCTGCACGAGTGGTACGCGGCCGGCATGACGTACGGGGCACCGCGTCGTGGCGTGCTCGACGAGCGCGCGGCGCGGCTGGCCGGTGTGCTGACCGGCACCGCCCGGCTGGCTTACCTCTACGACCTGGGCGACTCGTGGCGGCACGAGGTGGTCGTAGACGAGGTCCTTTCCGACGAGGCCGGGCAGGTGCCCCGCCTTGGGGCCGGTGCCCGGGCCTGCCCGCCAGAGGACATCGATGGCTGGCCCGGGTACGAACAGCTGCTCGCCGGTGACAGCGATTCGCCGGAGCTGTTCGAGGGCTACGAGCAGTTCGACCCCGAGCGGTTCGACGTCGACGTGTTCGACAGGTACGTCCGTCAGTTCTGAGCCGCCGTCCGCTGTTGGCGCGCACGCAACTCCCCCGGGGATGCTTCCAGAAGATGAGGTCCGCGGACGAGCACAGACGACAGCTGGACCACTGTCCTGGACGATGCCGTGGAGCTGGCTGCAGACCGTACATCGGAACGGCGCGCTCCCCGGCCGCCGGCTGCACCTCGGCAGGGCAATGGACGCGCCGACGGAAGCGGGCAACCGCCCCTCCGCTCCCATATGGCAAGTCGGGTTCGTCGGCAATGTGAAGGGCAGTCCGCTCCGAACGCGTCGTCGAGTACCTGCGATCATCATGGGCAGATATGGGGGAAGGCTCGACCGCGCTCGGCACGGTCGACATGCCAGGACCGGCCAGGACTCCAACGTGCTCGCCAGGAAGGCCGACGCCAGGGTGTCGCTGGCGGCGTCCGGCAATGACCGGGCCCGCGGCCTCTGGGTCGACCCGCGCGGCAGGGCGCTGGCATTTCGGGACCGGGCCAGGCGCTGGTTCGCCACCCGCAGGTCCATCCGACCACCAGCGCCACGCGGACCGCGGAGTCGCCGTAGGCGGTCCCCTGGCGTACGTCCCGGCTCGCTTTGCCGGAACGGCACACTGCTCGAGCGGCAGGGCGGCTGGGTTCCAGCCGCCCTGCGTCCGTACTACCCGTGCATTGTCTTACGCTTCGTGCGACACTTGAGTCATGGCTGACACGATCACCTTCCGACCCGACGAGGACGCGTTGCGGGCGCTTTCGGTCTTGACCAAGGATGGGACGCCGGTGTCGACAGCCGTTCGGGCGGCTCTGATCGAGGCGGCTGGGGCACGCGCGCAGCAGCTCCTGCGCGCGGAAGCGGCGACGCTCGCCGCCGACCCTGCCGATCGGGCCGAATCGGCGCAAGTGCTCAAGGACATGGAGACCTTGCGTGCGTGGTGAGGTCTTCCGGCTTAAGGCCCCGCGCGAAAGCCGCGGCCACGAACAGTCCGGCGTCCGCTATGGCGTCGTGGTGCAGTCGGACCTGCTGCCGCTGTCGACCTGGCTGGTGGCGCCGACCTCGACCTCAGCCCGGCCGGCGAGCTTCCGTCCCGAGGTCGAGGTGCTGGGCGCGTTCACCCGGGTGCTGATCGAGCACACCGCGGCGGTGGACCCCGAGCGGCTCGGAGCCGCAGCCGGACACCTGACGTACGACGAGCTGCGACAGGTCGACGCGGCGCTCCGGCTGGTGCTCGCGCTCTAATCCGACCCTGGCAGTGAGCAGGCGGAGCCGCTACAACGCGGGCCACCACCGGGCGTCACCTAGAGGTGACCGCCGCTGCCACACCCGAACACGTCGTCCTGGACGGCGGGCACGGCGTGACGGCGTCATCCTGGAGCTGGTCCACAGGCCGGTTGATCGATGCCACGTCGGTCCTGGACACCGCGTCGGGCTGCTCCGCTTGGGGCCGCGGGTCATGCCGGCAAGACTGCTGCTCCCAATCGGGTCGATGCGGTGGTGGAAGCGCGTACCGCCACGAGCTCGGTCAGCATCTGCTGCGTCTCAGCGTCCACGCTTGCCAGCACGGTCCCGACCATGCCGCGGGTGAGCAGCACCTTGTAGACGTTGCGTACGAGCCGGTCGAACTCCGTATCGTCGACCCGGCTGCGGTTGCGGAAGTCCGGGTCCTTGTTGAACTCGCGCCGGGTGACCCAGCGGCCGCTCCGCCACACCAGGTCCGGTCCGAACAGGACCCCGTTCCAGTCGTACTCGAAGCCCTGTGCGGTGTTGACGCAGCCGACCTGACCGAAGCCGCCCGGGTCGGTCGCCCAGAGGGACGCCGGTGGAGCGCCTCCGACGGCACGTTCGCCCTTGAGGTTCCACGGCCGCGTCCAGTCTCCGACCCGAACGTCCTCGATGAGCCGGCCGTCCTTCGTGGGGTCGCTCCAAGGCCAGCAGTAGCCCGCCGTCATCCGCGCGCCGTAGCCGTCTTCCCGCTTCACCTCGAGCAGGTGCTCTACCTCACGGGGGCCAGCTGCCGTGACGACCTCGAAGTGGTCGTCCCCGGTCCACAGCACAGGACCGCCTGGCGCGAGGCCGAGCAGCCGCAGGACCCACTGCACGTAGAGCGCGCTCCCTCCACACCGGAACTGGGCATCGAGGTCGACCCGGTGCACGGGCAAGCCCAGCGTCTGGGCATGTTCCTCGATGTCCTGGGCCGTCCCGAGCTCACCGGGACGCACGACCTGGTGCTCGTCGAGCAGGAACACCGGGACTCGGGCCGCCGCCATCAGCTCGTCCACCTGCCGACGGCCCGAGGCGCGCAGCTCCTTACGCGTCCACCGGCTGACGGAGGTCTCCCTGATCCGGTGCGCCTCGTCGCGGACGAGGACGTCGAGCCCGTTGCGCTCTGCTGCCATGAAGTCGTTGAAGTACTTGAACAGGCTCTTGGTGCTGGGCGAGCGGGCGCCGGCGACCTTGCGCAGCGTCTGGGTGAACGATCGCGACCCGGTGGCGTGCACGACGGTCCGACCACGTCTGGCCAGCTTCCCCATGAGCGAGAGGGCGATCACGCTCTTGCCGCTGCCCGGGCCTCCGGTGATGAGGACGACGCTCTTGGTGTCGCTTGAGCGTGCCTTCTCGACCTCGTGCAGGACCAGTTCGTACGCGAGTCGCTGCTGGTCGAGCAGGACGAACTGCTGCCGGCGTTGCACCTCCTCCGCCGCGACGGCGAGCAGCTGCTTGCTGGGAGCGACGGCGGAACTGAGCAGCTGGTCCGCATAGGGCGCCCCCTGCACGCCGGGGGCGAGGTGCGCGAGGAGGAAGGCCAGCCAATCTCCCCGTCTGGCCCCGGTGAACAGCCGACCCTGCCTGTCCTGCGGGTAGTCCAACAGGTCGGTGACCGACAGCTCAGACACGGCGTTGTGCAGGTACGCCGCGCCGACGACGCTCTCGGGCCGGTCGTGCAACGACCACGTGAAGTCCGTCAGGTACTGGCAGTAACCGCGGACTTGGGCGACCGGGTGCACCTGCGGGTGGTGGCCGTAGCCCTCGACGAGCACGAGCTGCGGATCATGCTCCCATGACGTCGCGGAGCTCCACTGCTTGAGCTCCACGACGACGTACGACGCCTGCTTCGTGCTGGGGTGCTGACCAGCAAGCAGGACATCCAGGCGTTTGCTGCTCAAGGGCAGTGCGTGTTCGAGGATGACTTCGACGTCGTCCAGGCCCGCCTCGAGGAGGTCCTGTGCCAGCACGGGCAGGCTGCGCTCCCAGCTCCTGATCTCCGAGCTGCCCGCCCGGTGACCGGTCTGGAAGCTCATCTGCTCCGCAAGGCGAAATCCGAGCATGCCCTCGAGCGCAAGCCCGCCCAAGCCGGCGACGGACGTACGAAGCAGTGGCACATGAACCCCAGGCAGCACGAAGGCACTCGTGCGGTGGGGGCATGTCCACGTTCAGAAGCCCGTCGATACCGCGAGGAGGAGACCATAACCGGCACCCTTGCTTCACGTGGAGGTGCATGGTGCTCACGGGGCCATGGCCACACCGCCGCCAAGAGCGCGCATGCCATCACGAGTCACAGATCGCCGACAAGCGACGTCACGCCAGCGTCATCACCGGGCGCTACGGTCCGGCGGTGACGGTCGTCTGGCACGGCGACTTCCCGGACCCGTTCCTGCTCCGCGCGCAGGGCCGCTGGTTCGCGTACGCGACGCAGACCCGCGACCTGGACGTGCAGGTGATGACGTCGCCGGACCTACGCACCTGGGCAACGCCCTGGCCGGGCTGCCCAAGTGGGCCGCGCCGGGCCACACCTGGTCACCGGCGGTGCTGGCCCGCCCGGACGGCTACGTCCTCTACTACGCAACGAGGCTGCGCGCCGCCGGCCGCCAGGCCCTGTCGGTGGCGGTCGCGGACCGGCCGGAGGGGCCCTACGTCGACGCCTCTGACGGGCCGTTGCTCTACCAGCGCAGCCGGGGCGGCTCGATCGACCCGGACCCGTTCGTCGACGCTGACGGCACCGCGTACCTGCTGTGGAAGAGCGACGACAACGCGCTCGGCGGGCGGACCGTGCTATGGGTGCGACAGCTGAGACCCGACGGCCTGGCCTTCGACGGGCGTCCCGTCAAGGTCCTGCGTCGGGAGCTGGCGTGGCAGCGGCCCCTCGTGGAAGCGCCGTCGATGGTCCAGCACGACGGGACCTACCACCTGCTCTACAGCGCCGGCCGGTGGGAGTCGAGCGGGTACGGCGTCGGGCACGCGACCGGTGCCCGACCGACCGGGCCGTTCACCGCCAGCTCCCAGGACGGTCCGTGGCTGCACGGCCCGGGCGGCCCGGGCGGGCAGAGCGTCGCCCGGGGCAACGACGGGCAGCTGCACATGGCCTACCACGCCTGGCTCGACGGCCGGGCCGGCTACGCCGCCGGAGGGGTACGGGCGCTCAACGTCGACCGGCTCGACCTCACCTACGCCGAGCCCAGACTGCTCCAGCCAAGCGCTCCCGGAAGGTGAGCTCGTGCTCGGCCAGGAGCCGACTCCCGGGCCGCGTCCTCATCCGCGGTTCAAGCCAACCCCGCTGAAGTACCCACAGGCCCGTCACGCAGTTCGACTGCGAGGCCCAGCCGGCCACGGTCGTGCGAGTCGAGTTCGCTGCACGCCGGGTCAGGCGCCGATGTCGGCCGGACCCGGCACATCCACAGCCCGTCGCGAGCGCGGGTCATGCCAACGAACAGCTCCCGCCGCTCCCGAATAGCCAGCTCCCGCTCGGCCGAGCCCTCCTCGAGCCGGTAGCTGTCCACGCGCGGCAGATACACGCGCCCGAACTCGAGGCCCTTCGCGCGCTTGACCGTGCCAACCTTGACGGCCGCGACCGGCCTGCCGTCGTAGTCCTCGAGGGCCAGCGCGTCGAGTCCAGCCTCGACCAGTGCGCGGCGGGCGGTGGAAGCCTCGCCACGGGTCCGGCAGAGCACCGCCGCGTCTGCGGGGTCGAGCCCCAGAGACACGTCGTGCTGGAGCCGGGAGACGAGGGCCACCATGGCCGAGGCGGGATCGACGGCCGTGACCTCGAGGACCTTGCCGCCGTCCCGCAACGCCGTCATCTGCCGGCTGCCCGACTCGGCCAGGTCCTCCAGGTCGTCGAAGTCGTCCCCCCGCACCAGCTCGGCGGCCGCCGCCAGGATCTGCCGGGTGTTCCGGTAGTTCACGTCCAGGACGGTGCTGCGGCCGACGACGGAGATGCCGGCCTCCTTGAGCGTGTAGCCGCCGGCGTACAGCGACTGCTGGCCGTCACCGACGAGAGTGAGCCCGTCGCGCTGTTCCGGCGCGAGCGCCGCAGCCAGGCGAACCGACTGCACGTCGAGGTCCTGCGCCTCGTCGACCAAGACGAAGCGGTACGTCTTCGCTGACCCAGCCCGGACGGCCTCCAGCGCGAGCGCCACCACGTCCGGCAGGTCGCGCACCCGCTTCTCGGCGAGCAGCGCCTCGTACTCCATGAACAGGTCCCAGACGTGCCGGCGTTGGTCGGCGCTGAGCGGTGTAGGTCGGCCAGTCCTGGCGAGCGAGGCGTACGACTCGAAGTCGTCCAGCCCGCGCCCCTTGATCACGCTGAGCACCTCGTCGCGCCAGTAGCTGACCGGGAGCTCCGCCCGGTCCAGGTGCGCCCGACCCACCCGCGCCCAGGCGCGGCTGAACAGGGTGTCCGCCCGCTCCACGTCGAGCCGGGGAGGTACGCCGGCGGACGCGAGCACGTCGAGCGCCGCGCTGTGCACGCTGCGGAACGCGACCCGATCCGCAGCGTGGGGGGCGAGTCGCGCGAACAGCGTGGCAAGCACCTGCGGCAGTGTCCGGACGTAGGACAGGACGAGCAGCTCACCGGGTTCGCGCTGCGCCAGGTACGCCGCCCGGTGCAGCGCGACGACGGTCTTGCCACAGCCGGCCGGACCGCGCACCCGAGAGGGACCGCGGTGTTCCCGGCGTACGCAGCCCAGCTGGCTGGGGTGCAGGTAGACCATCCACTGCTCGAGCGGGAGCCGGCTGGCCCGCTCGAGCTCGTCGAAGTCGAGCTCGGCGGTCGGGAAGAGCTCGGCCTGGTCGAGTCCTACGCCTCGGGGTCGAGGCCGCGGTCGGACGACCGCAACGGGCTTCACGACGGGAAGCTGCGCGAGCGCGCCGTCGAGGTGTGTGGCCAGCTGGGACACGGCCTCCGCATCCAGGCGACGCGGGAGCGCTCGCAACCAGCGGAGCAGAACCGCATCGCTCAGGAGCTGAATGCGGCCGAGCTGGACGAGGTGGAGCGATTGCCCGACGAAGACCAGGCCACCCGTCACCGCAGCTGGTGCCAGTCCATGCTCCGCCACGACTGCTTCGACGGCCGCGACCTGGTCGACCAGCTTCTCGACCTCCTCGCTGACGTCCGCGTGGTCCTGCCACAGCCGGCCGCCACGGACGGAGACCTGTCCGCGCCAGGTCTTGCTGTCGAGGACCACCACCCCACCCGGCCCGACCAGTACGTGGTCGAGGTCGGCGCGGCGGGTGCCGGGCCAGTGCCTGCCGTGCACAGTTCGCCAGCCATCCGGCTCGAGGCAGGTGAGGAGGTCGCGCACGATCTGCTCGCCGCGCGCCCCCTGCTCGTCGTTGAGCCCGCGCTGTCGAGCTTCCCGGGCGGCGCTCAGGTGGGCATCGGCCAGGCGGCGCTGGCGTTCCGCATCCTCGGCCAGCATCGTCATCCAGGAGTTCTCGGTCGGGGAGCGGTTCCTCTGAATAGTGCATCTGAGTGACGCGGCAGCTTTGCCGTAGGGCTGGATGACCGGCAAGCCGAAAACCTGCGAAAGCGCAGGCGGTTGCTCCGGGCAGTGCGTCAGCACTGATGGTTCAGCCTACCGAGCAGGCTCTGGCCCCCTGCCTGATATTGGGGAGCAAAGTCACGCGGTCAGTGACGCTTTGCGGAACAGATCTGCTGACAGCGGGTGGCGCAGCATCCAGGTGATGGCAATAGGCCTGTCCCCCTCGTGCGACACGTACTCCGCCGGCCCGAGGCAGGTGAACGCCTGCGGCCCGCCCCATTCGTTGACCTTCGTGGGCCGCGACAGCAGGACAACGTGCGTACCGACGTGCTTGTGCTGCAGGTAGCGCTGCCCGACCGGCGAGTTGACCGAGGTAGCGTTTTGCGATTCCCAGTGGAAGACGTCCTGCGACAGCGCGTAGTCGCGGTACATCGTCGTCGGGGAGAAGCCCTGCTCGGTCTTGCGAAAGGTCACGAAGAAGGCGTCGGTCCGCTCGGCTGCTGCCCAGACGACCCCGGCGACGAACGAGGAGGGCTTGCGGGTCAGCGACGCCCAGTCCAGTGCAGAGAGCACTTCCTCCCGGCTGTAGCTCGCGTGCGTCTGCATAGTCACCTGCTGCAGCCCCGCCTCGAGCGGCAGCGGCACATGGCTCGCCTTCGCTACACCGAGGCCGATCACCGCCCTCAGCTCGGCCGCCACAGCAGGATGCTCCAGCAGAGCGTCGAAGCCCTGCTGGTAGCTGTCGAACCCGCCGCCGTTCGGCCACAGCGAGAAGAA
>JBKJQN010000026.1:0-2419 GCA_046593925.1 Mycobacteriales bacterium | reverse complement strand
CCAGCACGTCGGCCGCCCCCAGGCGCGCTCCCTGCGCCCGCTCGGCCGCGGTGAGCTCCACCCCGGGCACCTCCTCGACCCGCAGGTACAGCGGGTTGCGGAAGCGGCGGGTGGCGGGCAGGTAGGGGCTGTCCTCCTGCTCGGCGGTGGGCGCGACCCCGTGCAGCGGGTTGACCAGCAGGAAGCCCGCACCCTGGGCCCGGGCGAGCTCGCGCAGCGCCCGCAGGTCGGCCAGGTCGCCGGTGGCCCAGCTGCCCGCCGAGCGCGCCGCGTACAGCTGCACCGCCCAGCCCCAGGTGCGCAGCCCGTCGGGCCGGTAGCAGCGGCCGGGCGAGACGATCACCCGTCGGCTCGGCCCGTCGGCGGGGTGCAGCCGGTGGTAGCCCAGCGGCAGGTCCTCGGGCGCGGGCCCGCCGACGGGGCGCCGGGTGCCGTCCTCGCACTCCAGCTCCCCGGCGGGAAGGACGGCGTCGCGGCCCGGAGCGAGCACGATCGGGACGCGCCGCACCAGGTCCTGCGGCGGGGTCCCGATGACCGCGCGCAGGGCCTCGACGGTGCCGGCGCTCGGCGTGCACTCGGTCTCGGCGTCGTCGAGCCAGTGGCGGGCGACGCCCCAGTCGTCGGTGTCACGCTCGGCGCGGTCCAGGGGGCTCGGGTCGGGTGCGCTCATGGGCCCCAGCGTGGCCGGTCGACCGGCCGGGGGCGAACCGGTGCCGCCGGTAGGGTCCGCACCATGGTGCGACGGCTGCTGCTGGTGCTGTTCACGGCCCTGCTGGCGGTGCTCGCGGGCACGGCGCCGGCCCTGGCCGCGGGTTCGGTGGACGACGCCGCCGGGGTGCTGGACGCGGGACGGCTGACCGGGGCGGCCTCGGACGTGCCGGTCGACGTCGTCTTCGTGACCCTGGCCAGCTCCGGGGGCAACCTCGACACCGCCCTCGTCCGGGCCGGGTCCGCCGCCGGCTTCAGCGGGAAGCAGCCGCGCGCGGGCACCGTGGTCCTGGCCGTCAGCCTCCAGGACCAGCAGGTCGGCACGTACTACGGCCCCGGCGTCACCCTCGACGACGGCGCCGTCACCAGCGCGATGACGACCGACTTCGGCGCCGCGCGGTGGACCGAGGGGATGCTCGCCGGGCTGGCCGAGGTCCGCTCCCAGCTCGCCGGAGGGGGCGGGGGCGGGTTCCCGTGGTCGACCGTCGCGGTCCTCGCCGCCGTGGTGGCGGCGGTCCTCGGGTGGCTCGGCTACCGGAAGGTGCAGGGAGGCAAGCTGGCCGAGCGGGCCACCGCCGACCGGGCGGAGCAGTCCGCGGCCAACGGGCTGACGGTGGTGCAGACCCGGGAGCGGCTGGACAACCTGCAGATCCTGGTCCAGGCCCTGCCCGACGGCGGCGCCGACGAGTCCCGGCTCTCCGCCGAGCTCAACGACGTCGACGTGGCGCTTCGCGCGATCGAGGGTCGCCAGGGTGACAGTCCCGACCCGCACGGCGAGGCCGCCCAGCTCGAGCGGATGGTCGCGGGCCTGGACCGCACCGAGCGCCACCTGACCCTGCTGCGGGCCGGCGGCGGCTGGGAGCAGCTGTGGAACGACGAGGTGGCCCGGGTCCGCGCGGAGGCCCAGCGGCTGACCGAGGACGCAGCAGCCCTGCGGTCCGAGGTGCCGGGCGACGACCTGCCCTCCCCTGCCGACCGGGACGACGAGCTCGCGCAGCTGCTGGCCGCGGTCCGCGACGGGCGCACCCCGGTCTCGGCGGGCCTGGCCCAGCTGCTGGCGGTCGAGGACGAGGTGGAGCAGCAGGAGCAGGCCGTGGCCGGGCGGCGCGCGGCGAACCAGGCCTCGACGCGGCAGGCCGAGCAGGCCCGGGCGGCGGCGCAGCAGGCCGAGCACGACCGCCAGTCCCGCTCCGGCGGCTGGGGCGGGTCGGGCTTCGGCGGGGGCGGGTACGGCGGTGGGTACGGCCGGCCCCGGCGCGGCGGGTTCGGCGGGTTCGGCGGGTTCGGCGGGTTCGGCGGGTGTCGCAGGTTTCCCCAAAACCGCGTCCACGGACTGGTAGGGAACGATTCGAGCCGGCGGGAGCCGTCGGGACCCGTCCTGACCGCAGATCCACGCTCAGCCTATGGCCAAAACCCGCGTTGCGAGGCCGAATCCGACGCGGTGAGGCCGGATCCGATGGCTAACAGTCTGGAGCTGCGGTTATGGGAGGATCGGGGACCGTGGGAGGAGGCGGGGACCGTGGTGGCCCGGCCGTCGGTGACCCTGGATGGGGCGTCAACCGCGCATCCAGGGGATCACACGTAAAGGTACCGGGACACACGAACGCCGGGGCCCTGCGGTCCCGGCGTTTCGGTTGCCTTGCGGCGGCTGCGGTCCTAGACCGAGTTGCCGACCTTGTTGAGGATCGCGCTGATCTGGCCGCCCAGGAAG
>JBKJQN010000009.1:0-49050 GCA_046593925.1 Mycobacteriales bacterium | reverse complement strand
GGTGACCTTCATCCCGAGCGCGTCGACGTCAGAGATCCACTGCTGGACGATCACTTCGGACCAGGTGGAGCCCGAGCCCTCGATCTGGGCGTATGCCGCACGCTGGTTCGCCACCGGCAGCCCCTCGTCGGTGGAGAGCGCGGTGGCACGCGCGCTCAGGGCCAGGCCCGGCAGGAGGGCCAGCATCAGGAGAGCAAGCAGCTGGCTGAAGCGTCTGTTCATCGGTTCTCCTGGTGCTGAGCAAGCCGGGCTAGGAAGGGGAGTCGGCGTAGCCGGCTGAACAGGCTGGGACGAGGCGCGGTCGTGCGCTGCCGTGCCAGCAGGCGAGCGATCACAAAGAGCACAAGGACCAGGACGAGGAGCACGGTCGCGGCCGCGAAGGCGCGCTCGATGTCCATCTGCTCTGGGCTGCGCGCGCCCTTGAAGATGTAGAGCGGGAGCGAATTCATGACGCCGTCGGTGGGGTTGGTGACCATGAAGCCGGCCACCCCGCTGGTCAACAGGACCGGCGACGTCTCACCGACACCACGAGCAACGCCGAGGATGACCGCTGTTGCCAGACCTGGTCGCGCGGTCGGCAGGACCACGTGCCACACCGTGCGCCACCTGCTCGCGCCCAGAGCGAGACTGGCCTCCCTCAGACCACCGGGCACCACGCGCAGCACCACATCGGCAGCTCGGGCGATGATCGGCAGCATCATCACGCCGAGCGCCATGGCCGCGGCGAAACCGGAGCGAGGGAAGCCGATGGCCACGATCAGCACCGTGTAGACGAACAGCCCGGCGACGATCGAGGGCAGCGCTGTCATCGCCTCGACGATCGTGCGGACGACGCCGGCGAACCTGCCGCCCACCTCGGTCATGAAGACCGCCGTGCCGATGCCCAGGGGCAGGGTGACCGAGATCGCGATGCCGAGCTGGATCGCGGAACCGATGATGGCGTGGGCTATGCCACCGCGGCTGAAGGGATCGCGAGGGCCGACGCCTGACATGTCGGAGGTGAAGAAGTTGGGGTGGAGCAGCGGCTCCCAACCCCGGAACACCACGAAGCCGATCGTGCTGACGAGCGCGGCTCCCACGATCAAGGCGCCCGCGGTGATGACGGCGGCAGCGACGCGGTCGGCGACGTCGACCCGACGGCCCGACATCGAAGCAGTGACGACCGTGAAGACGATCCCGAGCGCGAGCCACGAGACCAGAAGCCAGGCCCAGCCACCGAGCGGGAGGAGCCGTTGGGTGACCAGCCACGCCATCGCCAGCGCGGCGACCCACGTGCCGATCAGGGTGAAGGACTCCTCCGAGGTCGCCTTGCCGAGACCGGGTCGCGGGTGCTGCGGCGGGGCGTCCGGGTCGATGACGGGCAGATACGTCGACTTCGTCGGGTGCTCGACGGTCTGGGTCGTCATCACGCGTCAGTCCCGGCACCGGAGCGGCTGCGGTTCACGATGATCGCCGCCAAGGTGTTGACGAGCAGGGTGATCACGAAGAGGACGAAACCTGCGGTCAGGAGCGCGCTCAACTGGGCAGCGCTGGCGTCTCCGAAGCGGCCGGCGATCAACGCACTGACCGTGTTGGTGCCGACCTCGAGGACACGTGGCTTGATGACGAAGTCGGGCGAGATGATCAGGAGGACCGCAATGGTCTCGCCGAGGGCGCGGCCCAGGCCGAGCATGGTGCCGCCGATGATGCCGCCCCGACCGAAGGGGATGACGACTGTGCGGACCATTCCCCACCGGGTCGAGCCGAGCGCCAGCGCTGCTTCCTTCTCTCCCTGCGGCGTCTGCGAGAAGACCTGGCGCATGACGGCGCACGACATCGGCAGCACCATCATCGACACGGCGATGCCGGCGCAGAAGGCGCTGCCGATGTAGCGCGACTGGTCCCACACCGCGGCGTCGGGATCTGCGCCGACCTTGAAGATCGAGATCCAGCCGAAGCTCTGGTGCAGCCACAGCGCAAAGGCCGCTGCATGGGGCATCACGAGGAAGTAGCCCCACATGCCGTAGATGATCGACGGCACAGCAGCCATCAGGTCGACGAGCGAGATCAGCGTTGGCTTGATGCTGGCCGGAGCGTATTCGCTGATGAAGAGCGCTGTCAGCAGCGCCAGGGGGAAGGCGATCACCATCGCCACCGCGGCGACCGAGACAGTGCCGACCAGGACCGCTCCGATGCCCAGGACGTCGGCCTCGGGTTGCCACGATGACTCGGTGAAGAAGCCCCAGCCGTAGCGCTGAAGGGTCGGGATCGACTGCCAGGCCAGGAAGACTCCGATGCCGCCCGTGATGATGAGCACCGTTGCGCCAATCGCAGAGGCGCCGAGCTCGAAGACCCGATCGGCGCCGGTCGCCTTGCGGGCGAGCTTGCGCGGGGTCACCTCGGATACGTCGGCGAAGGCCGACTCGAGGGCAGGCAGGGTCGTCACAGGTTGTCTTTTCATCGATGCTGGCCCGAGGGCACTGCTGACAGGTGGTGACTCGGCGGAGCGGCCCGAACCGTGCTGAGACGACGTCAGTGTCGGGAGTCGATCCGAACGGCATGGCGCTCTCAGATGAACGCGCAGCGAACGGTGTCGCCGCTCCGGCTGAACAGATCGAGCCGCGTGGCGAGGCGGTCCTGGATCGGCCTCGCCCTTAGGGACCTGTCGCCACGACCACGGCACCGCTAGGTTTCTTTGCGAGCGGAACCAATCCGCTTGGGAGTATGACTCCGAACACACCGTATCCCGGCTCACAGACGAGTCCGGGGCAGCGCGTTTCGGTCCAGGACCCCCGACGTGCCGACACAAGGAGTAGTTCTTAATGACTCGCTCACGACCCACCAAGCGGCAGAGTGCGATCGCACTCGCCTGCACTGGCGGCATGCTGACTGCAGTCGGCTTCGCCGGGCTCTCTCCGATGACCGCCACTGCGTCCAGCCACCGCGAGGCACCACTCATCGGCGGACTGCCGCAGTACGACACCACGGACGTCTACGCGTTCCGCAGCCCCGAGAAGGCCAACGCAGTTGTCTTGGCCGCCAACTGGATCCCCTTCGAGGACCCGGCCGGTGGCCCGAACTTTTACCCGTTCGGCGGCAACGGCTACCGCTACAACATCAAGATCGATAACAACGGCGACGGCATCTCCGACATCACCTACGCCTGGACGTTCAACAACATCGACAAGCGCGGGACGAACACCTTCCTGTACGCCAACGGGGCAGTGAACTCCTTCAACGACCCCAACCTGCTGTTCAAGCAGACGTACACGCTGTCGGCGATCACCGGTAAGGACAACAACCGCACCGTCCTGGTGAAGAACGGCGAGGTTGCGCCGTCCGACGTGGGCAAGGCGACCTTCCCGAACTACGCGGCGCTGCGCAACGAGGCCATCACCCCCGTGCCCGGCGGTGGCAAGAGCTTCGCCGGCCAGGCCGACGACCCGTTCTTCCTGGACCTGCGGGTATTCGACCTGCTGTACGGGGCCAACCTCAAGGAGGTGGGCAGCGACACGCTGAGCGGCTACAACGTCAACAGCATCGCGCTGCAGGTGCCGACCGCCGACCTGACCAAGGGTGGCGACGGCAGCGGCATCGTCGGTGTCTGGAGCACCACCGACCAGCAGACCCTCGAGCTCAGCAAGGGCGCGGCGACGCCGACCGGCCCGTACGTCCAGGTGTCGCGCCTGTGCTCGCCACTGATCAACGAAGTGGTCATCCCGGCCGGCCACAAGGATGCCTTCAACTCGCTGAACCCGGTCGAGGACAAGACCATCCCGGCGGCCGTCAACTCCGTTCTGGACCCCGAGGTCCCGAAGCTGATCCAGGCCATCTACGGGATCAAGGCCCCGGCGACGCCCCGGGACGACCTTTTCGCAGCCTTCCTGACCGGCATCGCCGGTCTCAACCAGCCGCCGGCCGCTGCCAAGAACCCGGCCGAGATGTTGCGCCTCAACACCGGCATCGCGCCGAGCGCCAACCCGAACCGGCTCGGTGTGCTGGCCGGTGACAACGCCGGCTTCCCGAACGGCCGTCGTCTCGCTGACGACGTCGTCGACATCGAGCTGCAGGCGCTCGAGGGCGCAATCCGTACCGGCAAGCTCAACCCGGCACTGACCGACAAGGTCAACCAGAACGACAAGACCTTCGGCAAGGCCTTCCCGTACGTCGCTCTGCCGACCTCGGGCTCCAGCACGCAGGCCCGTGGCACCAGCAAGACCGGCGGCGCGACCAACGCCTCCGACACCTCCGCGGTGGCTCCCTCGGGCGCTGTCGCGGCAGGCACCGGCGGCAGCGGCTCCAGCCTGCCCGTCGTCCCGGCCGGCCTCGGCCTGCTCGGCCTCGCGGTGGCGGGTGCCGGCACGCTGCTGGTGCGACGCCGCTCGGCTGCCGGCCAGCTCTAGCGGCTCCGACAGGACACACTGGTCCACATGGACATCGCGCTCCGGGGGTCCGTCGTTGACGCGGCGGACCCCCGGGGCGCGCGCCCGCGCCGCTCCTGGGCGTGGGCGGCTGTCCTCGCCCTGCTGCTACTGGCTGTGGCGCTGCTGGTACCCGGACTGATTGCCGGCCGCCAGCGCTCGGCCGACCTGGCCGCCGACCTCGGTGCCGGCCCCGTCATCGACGTCCCGGCCGTGCAGCTGGTCGCCGCACCGCCGGTCGCACTGGAGGTGCCTGCACTGGGGCTCGACACACCCCTTGGCGGCTTGCGTACAGACCGCTCCGGCGCACTGCAGGTGGACCAGGACCCGGCCCGCGCCGGCTGGTACGCCGACGGACCGGCCCCCGGCGATCTCGGCCCCGCCGTCCTGGCCGGCCACCTCGACAGCCGCGCCGGCCCCGGCGTCTTCGCGGGCCTGGACCGGCTCCGGCCCGGCGAGCGGATCGGCATCCGTCGCGCCGACGGCACCCGCGTCGAGTTCGCGGTCACCGAGGTGCAGGCCTTCGCCAAGCGGGACTTCCCGACCTCGCGCGTGTACGCCGGCGACGGCACCGCCACGTTACGGATCATCACCTGCGGCGGCGCCTTCGACCCCGACAGTGGCCGATACCGCTCCAACACGATCGTCTTTGCCCAGCTGGTCGGCAGTCCGACGGGTTGAGCCTGGTCAGCTTCCGTGGCCTGACAGCCGGACCTGCTGCAGGTCGAGCTCGGCGAGCAGGGCGATCGAGTCGGGGGACACGCCGCCAGCCGGCCCGCCGGGGCTGTGGTCACGCCGGGGCCGTCGCCGCTCAGAGCGCTGCCAGTCGGTCCAGCAGCGGCAGCTGACCGGGCGAGATCTTGCGGCGGGCGGTCGCCAGGTCGAACCACTGCGCTCGGTCGAGCTCGGGGAACTGCTGGAACCGCCCTGACCGCGGAGGCCACTGCACCGTGAACAGGTTGCTCATGAGGGCCGTCACGTCCAGGTCACCCTCCAGCGCCCACCCCGTGACGAGCTTGCCGCTGCGCAGCCGCACCTCGCCGAGCGGGACTGGCTCGCCGGCCGGCGGCGCCGCACCGATCTCCTCGGCGAATTCGCGGTAGGCCGCCCAGAGCGGCTCTTCGTCGCCCAGGTACTCGCCCTTCGGCATGCTCCACACGCCGTCGTCCCGGCGCGCGAACAGCGGGCCACCGGGGTGACCGAGCAGCACCTCGACGCCGACCGGACCGCGACGCCACAACAGCAGGCCCGCGCTGCGTCTCACGGTCAGGAGTGTGGCCGGGGCGCTCGACCGGGCGGTTGGGTCGGCCGCTGAAGCAGCGGCACCCGACGGGCGAGCGGCCGTACGACGGGGGTCGCCGTGGTGAGCTCGGCGTCCTCGCCGCACAGCCGCAGCCGCAGCCGTCCGTCGGCGCCGTCACGCAGCGAGCAGGTCACCTCGGTGTGGGTCACCTCAACCAGCAGGCGCAGCCCCTGACGTCGTAGCCGGAAGGTCAGCCGGTCGATGCCGGCCGGCAGGGCCGGGTCGAAGCCGAGCACCTCGCCGTGCTCGCGCAGCCCGCCGAAGCCCTCGACCAGGGTGGACCAGGCACCTGCGAGCGAGGCCATGTGCAGGCCGTCCCGGCTGTTGTGGTGCAGGTCCTGAAGATCGACGAGCGCCGCCTCGTGCGCGTAGTCGTGGGCGAGCTCGAGGTGCCCGACCTCGGCGCAGAGCACCGACTGCGTGCAGGCCGACAGCGAAGAGTCGCGCACCGTGATCCGCTCGTAGTGATCGACGTTGCGGGCCTTCTGCGCGGGGGTGAAGGCGCTCGGGAACCAGTGCATCGCCAGCACGAGGTCAGCCTGCTTGCACACCTGCCGGGCGTACAGCAGGACGTACGGCGCGTGCAGCAGCAGCGGGTAGCGGCCCCTGAAGGCCTCGAAGTCCCACTCGGCGTAGCGGGTGAAGCCGGCCGACTGCGGGTGCACCCCGAGCTCGGCGTCGTAGGGCAGGTGCACGGCACGGGCGTGCACCAGCCACTCGGCGCTCTCCTGCTCGCTGACCCCGAGCCGGTGCGCGAGCTCGGGATGCCGGGTGCAGGCGGCAGCGGCGATCCGCAGGTTGCGGGCAGCCATCAGGTTGGTGAAGACGTTGTCGTCGGCGACCGCGGAGTACTCGTCGGGGCCGGTGACGCCGTCGACGTGCCAGCCGCCTGCGCGGTCGTGGTGCCCCAGCGAGCACCAGAGCCGGGCGGTCTCGACCAGCACCTCGAAGCCGCCGTCGCGCTCGAGGGAGTCGTCGCCGGTGATGACCCGGTAGCGCTCGATGGCGCTGGCGACGACGGCGTTGAGGTGGAAGGCCGCAGTGCCCGCCGGCCAGTACGCCGAACACTCCTGACCGCGGATGGTGCGCCAGGGGAAGGCCGCGCCCGACAATCCCAGCGTCTGCGCCCGCTGCTTGGCGAGGTCCAGGATCGAGGCGCGCCACTGCAGGGCGTCGGCGGCCGCACCCGGCAGGGCGTACATCAGCAGCGGCAGGACGTAGCCTTCGGTGTCCCAGAAGGCGTGCCCGTCGTAGCCCGGTCCGGTTAGCCCCTTCGCCGGCAACGCCCGTTGCTCCGCCCGGGCACCGGCCTGCAGGACGTGGAACAGCCCGAACCGGACCGCCTGCTGCAGTACCGGGTCGCCCTCGACCTCGACGTCGATGTTGTCCCAGAAGGTGTCGAGGTAGTCACGCTGCCCGGCCAGCAGGCTCTCCCACCCTTCGTAACGGGCGCCGACCAGGGCGGCGGCGGCCTGGTCGCGGACCGCCTCGGTCGAGCGTTGCGAGCTCCAGCCGTACGACAGGAGCTTGACGACCCGCAGGATCTCGCCGGGCAGCAGGATGCAGGTGACCGTCGTCCGGGCCCAGTCGTCGCGCGCGTCGGTCTCCTCGGCGAACCGCCCCGGCGCGGTCACGTCATGGTGCATGCCGGCAGCCATCGTCAGGCCGCTGCTACGGGTGCGGTGCACCAGCAGCGCGCCGTGCTCATCGAGGTCGGAGGACAGGTGGACCAGCGGGTGGTCCAGTGCCGCGGCCACCCGAGGGTCGCCGGACGGGCTGGGCACGTGCTCGTTGGCGACCAGCTCGGACTGCACGATGATCTGGGTGCGCTCGACGGCCTCCACCTCGTAGCAGATCGCGGCGACGCTGCGGTGCTGGAAGGAGACCAGCCGGGTCGAGCGGACCAGCACCCGCCGGCCGGCCGGCGACGTCCAGTCGGCCGAGCGGGTGAGGGTGCCTGCGCGCAGGTCGAGCGTCCGCTCGTGCGCGTTCAGCTGGCCGTAGCGCACGTCGAAGGGCTCGTCCGCGACCAGCAGCCGGATGATCTTGCCGTTGGTCACGTTGACGATCGTCTGGCCCTCCTCCGGGTAGCCGTAGCCCGCCTCGGCGTACGGCAGCGGGCGCTGCTCGAAGAAGGAGTTGAGGTAGGTACCGGCGATGCCGACCGGCTCGCCTTCGTCGAGGTTCCCGCGCAGCCCGATGTGTCCGTTGGACAGCGCGAACACCGACTCGCTCTGGGCCAGCAGGTCAAGGTCGAGGGAGGTCTCACGCACGCACCACGGTTCGGCCGGAAAGCCCGGCTGCGGGATCACGGCTGCCCGCCGAGCAGCTGCGCGAGGTCCTGTACGACGGTGTCGGCACCGTGCTCAGTGAGCGCCGCGGCCTGCCCGACCCGGTCAACCCCGACGACGTGGCCGAAGTGGCCGGCCCGGCCGGCCTGGACCCCGGCGAGCGCGTCCTCGAAGACCGCGGCCTGCCGGGGCTCCACCCCGAGCAGCTCGGCAGCACGCAGGAAGGTGTCGGGTGCCGGCTTGCCGGCGAGCTGTTCCTCGCGGGCGGTGACGCCGTCGACGCGCAGTTCAACGAGGGCGGCCAGGCCGGTTACCTCGAGCACCTGGGCGGTGTTGGCGCTGCTGGACACCACCGCCCGGCGCAGCCCGGCGGTCGCTGCGGCTCGCAGGTAGCGGCGGCTGCCCTCGTAGACCGTCACGCCGTCGCGGGCGATCGTCGCCAGCAGCAGCTGGTTCTTGCGGTTGCCCAGCCCCTGCACCGTCGGCGCGTCCGGCGGGTCGCCCGGGTTGCCCTCGGGCAGCTCGATGCCGCGGCTGGCCAGGAACGAGCGCACCCCGTCCTCGCGCCGCTTGCCGTCGACGTAGGCGTCGTAGTCGGCCCGGGGGTCGAACGGCCGGTCGTCGCCCTGGCGGCGCAGGAACGGGTCGAAGGTGGCCTTCCACGCCTTGTCGTGCACCGCAGCGGTATCGGTCAGCACTCCGTCCAGGTCGAACAGGCAGGCGGTCACTGTGTCGGGCAGTCCCAGCACGTACGTCTCCTCGGGGGGGCGGCCACGGCCAGTGGATCAGTGCGACGAGCTGAGCCATCGTCCGGTCGATTCCCGGCTGCCGACCTCCTGGGTGAACTCCACGCCGGTGTTGACAGAGCACCTGATCCAGCGCTCCGCGGGGGCGCCACGAGGATTTCCCGGACACCGCGACCGGGGTAGCAGGCGACCTTCTCGAAGGTCTCGTCTTCGGGGAACAGGACCTCCAGCACGACCCGCGCTGTCAGCGCACACACCCCGGTCTGAGCCTGTTCGAACCAGCCGCCGTCGGGCCTGGCGCGGCTCGATGACCTCGGTGAGCCATGGCCTCACCACCGACCACCAGGGTGCCCATGCCGTCACGATATCGCCTACGCTCACGGCAGCATGAGCGTGCCGCCCGAGACCAGGACCGCGCGCGCTTCGCGGGCCGAGCAGCGGCTGGCTGCGCGCCTGGCCGGGGTGCCCGCGGTGCGCTATCCCGAGCACCTGCCGGTCAGTCAACGGCGCGACGACCTGCTGGCAGCCATCCGCGAGCACCAGGTGGTCGTGGTCGCCGGCGAGACCGGCTCGGGCAAGACGACCCAGCTACCCAAGATGTGCCTGGAGCTCGGCCGCGGGGTCACCGGCCTGATCGGCCACACCCAGCCGCGCCGGATCGCCGCGCGGGCGGCGGCGGAGCGGATCGCCGAGGAGCTCGGGTCGCCGCTGGGGGAGGCGGTCGGCTACGTCGTGCGCTTCCACGACCAGATCAGCGACGCGTCGTACATCAAGGTGATGACCGACGGCATCCTGCTGGCCGAGATCCAGCGCGACCGGCTGCTCCGCCGCTACGACACCCTCATCCTGGACGAGGCGCACGAGCGGTCGCTCAACATCGACTTTCTGCTGGGCTACCTCAAGCAGCTGCTGCCCAGGCGGCCTGACCTCAAGCTGATCATCACGTCGGCGACCATCGACCCGCAGCGGTTCGCCGACCACTTCGACGGGGCGCCGGTCGTCGAGGTCAGCGGGCGCACATACCCGGTGGAGGTCCGTTACCGGCCCCAGGTCAGCGCCGACGGCGACCAGGTGCAGGCGATCTGCGACGCCGTGCAGGAGCTCGCGGCCGAAGCGCCCGGCGACGTGCTGGTGTTCCTGTCCGGTGAGCGCGAGATCCGCGACACCGCCGACGCGCTACGCAGGTCCGTCGCCGACGACACCGAGGTGCTGCCGCTGTACGCCCGGCTGTCCGCCGCCGAGCAGCACCGGGTGTTCGAGCCTCGGCACGGCCGGCGCCGGATCGTGCTGGCCACCAACGTCGCGGAGACCTCCCTGACGGTGCCGGGGATCCGCTACGTCGTCGACCCCGGTACGGCCAGGATCTCCCGCTACAGCCAGCGGACCAAGGTGCAGCGGCTGCCGATCGAGGCGATCAGCCAGGCGTCCGCCAGGCAGCGCGCCGGCCGCTGCGGCCGCGTCGAGGCCGGTATCTGCCTGCGGCTGTACGCCGAGGACGACTTCGCCGGTCGACCGGAGTTCACCGAACCCGAGATCCTGCGCACCAACCTGGCCAGCGTCATTCTGCAGATGACCGCGCTCGGGCTCGGCGAGATCGAGCGCTTCCCCTTCCTCGAGCCGCCGGACTCGCGCAGCATCCGCGACGGTGTCCAGCTGCTGTCCGAGCTCGGCGCGCTCGACGCCGGGCGGCTGACCCCGATGGGCCGGCAGCTCGCGCAGCTGCCGCTGGACCCGCGGCTGGCCCGGATGGTCGTCGAGGCCGACCGCAACGGCGTGCTGCACGAGGTGCTCGTACTGGCCGCGGCGCTGTCGATCCAGGACCCTCGCGAGCGACCGCAGGACAACCAGCAGGCCGCTGCGCAGGCGCACGCACGGTTCGCCGACGACACCTCGGACTTCCTGGCCTATCTGAATCTGTGGCGCTATCTGCGGGCACAGCAGCGGGTGTTGGGCTCGAGCGCGTTCCGGCGGCTGTGCAAGCAGGAGTTCCTCAACCACCTGCGGATCCGCGAGTGGCAGGACATCCATGCCCAGCTGCGCCAGGTCACCCGCCAGCTCGGGCTGACGAACGAGAAGCCGCACCCCGACGACGAGGTGGACGCCGACAAGGTCCACCAGAGCCTGCTGGCCGGCCTGCTCTCCCAGGTGGGGATGCGCGACGCCGACAAGCGCGACTACGTCGGGGCCCGTGGCGTGCGGTTCAGCGTGGTCCCCGGGTCGGCACTGTTCAAGAAGACCCCGCGCTGGGTGGTGGCGGCCGAGCTCGTCGAGACCAACCGGCTGTGGGGGCGGGTGGTCGCGCGGGTGCAGCCCGAGTGGGTCGAGGCGCTCGCCGGCCACCTCACGGTGCGGACGTACGCCGAGCCGCACTGGGATCGCGATCAGGCCGCGGTCCTTGCGTACGAACGGGTGACGCTGTACGGCCTGCCGTTGGTGACCCGGCGGCCAGTGAACTACGGGCGGATCGACCCGGCGGCCTCGCGCGAGATGTTCCTGCGATCGGCGCTGGTCGAGGGCGGGTGGGACACCCACCACGCGTTCTTCGCCGACAACCGGCGGCTGCTGGACGACGTCGAGGAGCTGGAGCACCGGGCCCGCCGCCGCGACATCGTGGTGGATGACCAGACGCTGTACGACTTCTACGACGCGCGGATCCCCAGCGACGTGGTGTCCGGGCGGCACTTCGACGCCTGGTGGAAACAGGTCCGGCAGGCCGACCCGGAGCTGCTGACCTTCTCGATGGCGATGCTGGTCAGCGAGCAGGCTGCGGGGGTCAGCCCCGGCGACTACCCGGATGTGTGGGTGCAGGGCGACCTGCGGCTCGCGCTGACCTACCAGTTCACGCCGGGAGGGCACGCCGACGGCGTGACCGTGCATGTCCCGCTGCCGGTGCTCAACCGGGTGTCCGGCGACGGTTTCGACTGGCAGGTGCCGGGCCTGCGGCTGGACCTGGTGACCGCCGTGGTCAAGGCGCTGCCCAAGGCGCTGCGGGTACGCCTGGTGCCTGCGCCGGATACCGCGCGGGCGGTGCTCGCCCAGGTGGAGCCCAGGTCCGGACCGTTCCTGGCGGTGCTGACCCGGGAGGTGTTGCGGCTGCGCGGGGTAGACGTGCGGCCCGAGGACGTTGACCTGGCCAGGGTCCCCGATCATCTGCGGATCACCTTCCGGGTCTTCTCCGGCACGACCACCCTCGGGCAGGGCAAGGACCTCGCGGGCCTGCAGGCCGCGCTCGCCCCGAAGGTGCAGCACGAGCTGTCCCGGGCCGCCGCCTCCATCGAGCGCACCGGGCTGCGGAGCTGGGAGGTCGGCACCCTGCCGGAGGTCGTCGAGCAGGGCGAGGTCCGCGGCTGGCCGGCGCTCGTCGACACCGGCGACAGCGTCGCGCTGCGGGTGCTCGGCACGGCCGGCGCCGCACAGGCCGCCCACCGCGCGGGCGTTCGCCGGTTGCTGCTGCTGTTGGTGCCGTCGCCGGTGCGGGCCGTGTCGGACCAGTTGACCAACGTGCAGAAACTGTCGCTGTCACGCAGCCCGTACGCCGGCGTCGCCGCCCTGATGGACGACTGCGCGGTCGCGGCTGTCGACGCGCTCGTCACCAACGTGCCGCGGGACGAGGCCAGCTTCGCCGCGCTGATCGAGACCGTTCGCCCAGCGCTCGCGGCCGGCCTGCTGTCGGTCGTCCGGACCACGGAGCAGGTGCTGGCCCTGTCGTACGACGTGCAGGCCAGGCTCGCGGCGCTGGCCGCTCCCGGCCTCGCCGGGCAGCTGCACGACCTGCAGGTGCAGCTGCGCGCCCTGGTCCCGTCGCGCTTCGTGTCGATGACCGGGGCGGCCCGGCTGCCGGACCTGGTGCGCTACCTGCGCGGGATGTCGCGCAGGCTCGACAAGCTCGGGCAGGACCCGGTGCGCGACCGGCGCGAGATGCTGCGGGTGCACGACGTGCTCACCGAGTGGGCCCGGCTGCCGCCCGGTGCGGCCAAGCGGGAGATCCGCTGGATGGTCGAGGAGCTGCGGCTCGGCCTGTTCGCGCAGGACGTGAAGACCCGCGGGCCGGTATCGGAGAAGCGCCTCTACCGGGCCATCGACGCGCTGCGCTGACCCGGCTTCGGGGCCCGATCAGCGCCGCTGCGTCGAAAGGGTCAGCCGTGGTCGGACTCGACCTGCACGACGGCATGCATCCACGGGTGGATGAGGCACTCGTAGCGCTGCGTCCCGGCCTCGTTGAGGCGTACGTTCAGGGACTGCCCAGGGAGCAGGCCGGTCGCCGCGATCTTGGGGACCTTCATGCCGTCGACGATGACGAACTGCGAGCACTCGGGGACCGGGGTCAGGCCGAGGATCTGGTTCAGCGCATCGACGCAGCCGCCGCCGAACCTGGCGACCTTCGTAAAGCTGTGGAACTCGCCGCCGACGTTGCGGGCGACGATATGGTCGCCCCGCTCCAGATGCAGCCGCGACGGCGTGAAGTCCCAGCCGGTCGCCTGGTGGGTGGCCTGCAGCTGCCCGATGAAGTCGCTGAAGGTGGTGCCGCCGGACTTGGTGCAGGTGCCTGGCCCGATCACGGCGTCGAACGTCGCCGGGTCGCAGCGGTCACGCACCTGGACGCGCACCGTGTCGCCTTCACCGTGCCCGTCGTCGGCGGCGGCAACGGTCGCCGGTGCGACCAGCGTCGCGCCCACCGCCAGGCCGACCGCCGACATGCTCAACAAGACCCGTTTCACGTTCATCCGACACCCCCGTCGAGCGCCGACCCGTGTCGGCACCAAGGGCGACCGTAGACCGCGCGCAATAGGCGGACAACCCTTACCGGCAGCTGTTCTCAGGGGGTTGCACAAAGCGCCGCGTCTCACGCTTTGCGGCCGTTGCGCGACGATCTCGGAGAATCCAGGATCACCCGGTGCTAGCCGGCAGCGAGGCTGTTCCAGGTCGGCCGGTTGTCGGCCCGGTAGACCACCAGGTTGCCGTCGTCCTGCATGTCCAGCCGAGCGCCCGGCGCGCCGTCGCTGCCGGAGTTCCACAGCGCTCGGCCTGCGCTGTAGACGACGGCGTTGCCGTCCCCCTGCATCGCGAAGGTGCTGCCCGGGAGAAAGGTACGGCTGTTCCAGCTGGCGCGGTTGCTGCGGTCGTAGACGACGGCGTTGCCATCGCTCTGCAGCACGAACCGGTACGTCCCACTGGGCGAGCGCACGGTTGAGCCCTGGTCGAGGACGGTCCCGCCGGGCAGGCTGGCGTCCCGGGCGGCGGGGGCTGCGACGGGTGGCGGGCTGGTGGCCACACCGCGGGCCGCGCGTGAAGCGCGCACGGTCTCCTGGAAGGCGGCCAGCCGGTCACCCTCGAGCTTCCAGTTGACGCCCGCGCGGTTGTTCTCGCTGGAGTTGTAGCAGAGCGCGAAGTCGAAGCGGGGGTCGGCGAGTACGGCTGAGCCGGCGGCGCGCAGCGCAGCACCGCTGAGGCCGTTGTACTCACCGATTCCCAGGCGGGAGACGCCGGTACGGTTCGCCCACGCCGACAGGCCGCGGATCTTCACGCCCGCGTCCTCGCCGGGCCTGGCGCTGGTGCCGCCCTGGTAGGTGTCTGCGGCCACGACCTCGGCCAGCCGCAGGACGTCGGCCGGGAGCCACTGCGCGATCTCGGCGTCGGTCAGTCCCTGTGGACCCTGGCTCCACCAGAAGCCGTTGGCGATAACGCCGGCCTCGACATTCGCCGGCGGCGACAGGATCGGCAGCGCGTGACGCTGCATCGCCGCCCAGTCCGCGGCGGAGCCGTCGCTGGCGGGCTCGTGGTGCAGGGTGACGAAGACCCGGCCAGGCAGCACGGCGAGCCGGTCGCGCAGCGCGGCCAGGGCGCCGTCATAGTGCCCCGCCGCCACGCCTGCCCAGTCGTTGCCGGGCACCTTGAACGACAGCACCGGCAGTCGCCCCGCCAGGATCTCCGCGCGGGCCGTGGCGAGCGCGAAGTCGGGGGACGTCAGGTCGTCGAACAGGCGCCGGCCGTCGACGGACCCGGTGCTGTTCAGGCTGGCGCCCCACTCCCCGGCGGGCGTCGACATGCCGATGCGCACGGACGTACGGCCGGCCAGCGACGCGTCGTCCGCCTGGGCGGGTGCCCCGCCCAGGGTGAGCAGCCCGGCAGTCAGGGCCGTCAGTGCGGACAGGGAGCACACTGTCGTCCGTCGCTTCATCGTCGCTCTCTTCGCGAGCAGGGGGGCTTGCCGTCGCAGGTGTCCTCGACGCGGGGCAGCCCTCGGCCGTCACCCGATCGTGGGTACAGGCGCCCCGCTGTCCGGGTGGTACCGGCCCGCTACCTGCGGTAGACCGCCGCCGCCACCGCGGTGGCGAGGTTGAGGCTGCTGACGCCCGGCCGCATCGGTAGCGCGAGCACGGCGTCGGCGCGCCGCCGCAGCACCTCGCCCACCCCGTCGCGCTCGCTGCCGACGACCAGTACGGCGCCCGGCGGCAGCTCGGCCCGCGGGTCGCCGCTTGCGTCCAGCACGACGAACGGGCCCTGCACCTGCGCTGCGTCGACCGCCAGCACCGGCAGCGCGTAGTGCAGCCCGGCGGCGCCGCGCAGCACGGCCGGACCCCAGGGGTCCAGCGGGCCGGTAAGGGCAACGCCCGCGATGCCCGCGGCCGCGCACACCCGGATGACCGCCCCGACGTTGCCGGGATGGCGGGGCCGGTCCAGCAGGACCAGCGGGGCCGCCCGCGCCAGCAGGATGTGACGGTCGTCGGTAGGTCGCACGGCGTCCGCCTCGACGCCGGTGTGGTGCGCGACCGGGGTCACGACCGCGCGGGCCAGCAGAGCATCGAGCACGTCCGGGGCGAGCCGCACCGCCAGCTCGCGTACGCGGGCCAGGTCGGCGACCCGCACCTGCCCGACGAGCTGCGGGGCGAAGCGCAGCGCGTGCTTGACGGCGTGCAGCCCCTCCAGGCGGACCGGGGCGGTGGAGGGCACGATGCAGCCATAGTGCCCGGCGGCTGCTGGGGAAAGGACGGAGGCACCGTGCACGAGCTGACCACCCCGTGGCACACACCGCAGCGGGCGGCGCTGCAGACACAGGCCCGCGAATTCGCCATGACCCGGGTGCTGCCGCTCGCCGACGAGCTCGACCCGCAGAAGGCCGAGATGCCGGCCGAGCTCGTGGCGGAGCTGGCGGGCCTCGGCTGGTTCGGCATCACCGTGGCCGCCGAGCACGGCGGCATGGGGCTCGGCGTCTTCGAGTACTGCCTGGTCAGCGAGGAGCTGGCCCGCGCGTGGCTGAGCGTCGGCAGCATCCTGGCCCGCGGCCAGGGCCTTGGCACGCAGGTGCTCGACGAGGTGCGGCGCGACGAGCTGCTGGCGCGCAGCGCGAAGGGTGACTGGATCGGCGCGATCGCGCTGTCCGAGCCGACTGCCGGCTCGGACCTCGCAGGCGTGCAGACCAGAGCCGTGCGTGAGGGTAACGACTGGCTGCTCACCGGGCAGAAGCGCTGGGCCGGCAACGCGCTGGCCGCCGACTTCGTCGAGGTGCTGGCGCGGGTGCGCGAGCCCGTCGAAGGTGAGTCCCGCAGCGCCGGTCTCGAGCCGTTCCTGGTCGTCAAGGACCGGGCCGCGTTCCCCGCCGGGATGACCGGGCGCCCGATTGACAAGATCGGCTACCACGGCTTCCTCACCTGGGACCTCGAGCTCGACCGCGTACGCGTACCCGATGCCGACCGCCTCACCGGCCTGTACGGCGACCGGGGCGCGCACGCTGACTCGGGCGGGTTCGCCTCGGTGCAGCGCGGGCTCAACATTGCCCGGGTGCACACCGCGGCGCGGGCGGTCGGCGTGGCCCGCGGTGCGGTCGAGGACACCGCGGCGTACCTGCAGGAGCGCCAACAGTTCGGCCATCCACTCGCCGACTTCCAGGCACTGCGCTTCGCCCTGGCCGACATGGCTGCTGACGTCGACCAGGGCCGGGCCTTCTGGCAGCAGGTGGCGCATCTGCTCGACGAGGGCGTGCCGTGCGAGCGCGCCGCCGCCGCCGTCAAGCTGCTCACGACCGAGATGGCGGTGCGGGTCACCGGGCAGGCCATGCAGCTGCACGGCGGCAACGGCTACACCACCGAGCGCCGGGTCGAGCGCTACTGGCGCGACGCGCGGCTCACCACGATCTTCGAGGGCACCAGCGAGATCCAGCGCAGGATCATCAGCGACCGGATGCTGCCGCGCAGCCCGCTCACCTCATCCGACCAGGGGACCTGACCCGCCACCGGGCCGTCCGGATGCTGCGTGGCCCGGTGCTGCGGACGGTCACGGCGACGCGGTACGTCACCCCGCTGCGCGAGGGCGGCTCGCTGCCCGCGTTGATGGAGGCCGACGACCTCGGCACGTACGTGGTGGAGTTCATCGGCGCGGGGCAGCGCGGCGAGTGCGTCGACGTCGGCGTCGTCCTGTACTGCCAGGATGCCGACCTGCTCCAGGCTGTCGTGCACGTGGTCGACAACCGCCTCCTGGCACTGGACCCGGCGGTTGACGTCGACGGCGTACGCGGGGCCGCCCTGGCCCTGCAGCGCACCTCGCCGGTGACGGTCCGGCCGGCGGCACGTCGCTCGGCCAGCGCTTCAGGTGGCTGACCTCGCCGCGCCCGCGCCTCCCCTTCGATAGAGCGCTTCCCCTTCGGTCGAGCGCCTCTAAGGGGCTCAAACACGCTCTCTCGCAGGGGAAGTGAGCTCTCGAAGGGGAGGCCCGGAACCGGTTAGGCGAGGTGCCGCAGCGCGGGGCCGGTGTAGACCTGGCGCGGGCGGCCGATCTTGGTGGCCGGGTCCTCGATCATCTCGCGCCACTGCGCGATCCAGCCGGGCAGCCGACCCAGCGCGAACAGGACCGTGAACATCGGGGTCGGGAAGCCCAGCGCCTTGTAGATGACGCCGGTGTAGAAGTCGACGTTGGGGTAGAGCTTGCGGGACACGAAGTAGTCGTCGGCGAGCGCCGCTTCCTCCAGCTGCATCGCGAGGTCCAGCAGCGGGTCGGGGGCGGCGAGGCTGTCGAGCACGTCGCGGGCGACCTTCTTCACAATGGCGGCGCGCGGGTCGTAGTTCTTGTAGACGCGGTGGCCGAAGCCCATCAGCTTGAGGCCCGGCTCCTTGGCCTTGACCCGCTCGACGAACCGGCCGACGTCACCGCCTTCGGCCTGGATGCCGGCGAGCATGTCCAGCACCGCCTGGTTGGCGCCCCCGTGCAGCGGGCCGAACAGCGCCGCTACACCGGCCGAGATCGAGACGAACAGGTTGGCGTTGCTGGAGCCGACCATCCGCACGGTGGAGGTCGAGCAGTTTTGCTCGTGGTCGGCATGCAGCAGGAACAGCAGGTTCAGCGCCTTGGACGCCACCGGGTTGACGACGTAGTCCTCGGCGGGTACGCCGAAGGTCATCCTCAGGAAGTTGTCGACGTATCCCAGGGTGTTGTCGGGGTAGAGGAACGGCTGGCCTACCGACTTCTTGTGGGCGTACGCGGCGATGGTCGGCATCTTTGCCAGCAACCGTACCGTCGACATTTCGACGTGCTCGGGGTCGAACGGGTCCAGGCTGTCCTGGTAGAACGTCGACAGCGCAGAGACGGCCGAGGACAGCACGGCCATCGGGTGCGCGTCGGTCGGGAAGCCGCCGAAGAACTCCCGGAAGTCCTCGTGCAGCATGGTGTGCTTGCGGATCTTCGCCTTGAACCCGGCCAGCTCGTCCTCGGTCGGCAGCTCCCCGTAGATGAGCAGCCAGGACACCTCCAGGAAACTGGCCCGCTCCGCGAGCTCCTCGATCGGGTAGCCGCGGTAACGCAAGACCCCGGCGTCGCCGTCGATGTAGGTGATCGCGGACTCGCAGGACGCCGTGTTGACGAACCCAGGGTCCAGCGTGACCAGGCCGGTGGCGCCCAGCAGGGTCGGGATCTCGATGCCGCAGGGTCCCTCGGTTGCGGGCTGGACGGCGAGCGGAAGAGTTCCTCCGGGGTGCTGGAGGGAGACGTCGGTCATGCGCGAGCCTTCCGAGAGGGTGTGCGTGGGTGGCCACATCCTGCCCTGCTACCGACTCTGCGGCGTGGCGCCGGCTTCCTGCATGGCCTGGCCGTAGCCGGTGTCGAAGGCGACCCGGAGCAGCTGGCGGGACTGCCGGCCGGCACGCCGGCGCAGCCGGCGCCAGGACGCGTACGTCGGGCCGGCGTCGTCGGGCCGGCCGAGCAGGTCGCTGGTGGCGACCGTGGCGCCGAGCCGGGCGGCCTCGAGCAGCTGGCCGCGGGTAGCCGGTGTGGGCGCGCTCCGGGAGACGTGGCGGGGGTAGGTCACAGGTGGTCCTTCGGCCGCGACAAAGCCGCGGGGGCAGCTTTTTCAGGGGAGTGCGCGTCACCCCGGGTCTCGGCGTGGGCCGGATCGGCGGGGGAGCGGGTGCTCAAGACGCACCACGGGTTGCGGCCGTCGCCGATGACCGTACACGGCGAGGACCCCAACCCGGCTAGAGGACGGCCGACTCGACCTTGGCGTCCGCCTGCTCGGTGGCTGCCCGGTTGCCGTCGGCCGCGTCCCTGTCTGCTGCGGCGAGCCCGCCGCTGGAGCGCAGCGGGATGTCCTTGATGCGCAAACTCAACAGGAAGGCGGGCACCAAGAGCACCGCAACGGTGAGGAAGACCATGTGCATGGAGTCGGCGAAGCCCTCGAGGACGACCCGCCGGACCGCCGGGGGCAGCGAACCGATCACCGAGGTGTCGTTCAGCGCGGTCGCCGAGCCGAAGCGGGTGAGGACGTCCTGCGGGAGGCCCGCCGAGACCGCCCGGTCGTGGATGTTGCCGGCCAGCGTGCTGAACAGCACGGCGAGGGCGATCGCCGCGCCGAAGGTGCCACCCATCGAGCGGAAGAACGTCACGGAGCTGGTCGCCACCCCCATGTCGCGCGGGGGCAGCGCGTTCTGCACGCTGATCACCAGGGTCTGCATCGACAGGCCGAGGCCGGCGCCCATGACCGCCATGTAGATGCTGGCCTGCCAGACCGGCGTGTCGACGCCCAGCGTCGAGAACAGCAGTACCGCGACGAACATCACGGCGGTACCCGCAACCGGGAGCATCTTGTACTTGCCGGTGCGGCTCATCACCTTCCCACTCAGCGTGGAAGCAGCAATGATGCCGACCATCAGTGGGGTCAGCAGCAGGCCGGCCTTTGTCGGGCTGTTGCCGCGGACGATCTGCAGGTACAGCGGGAGTACGACCAGCGAGCCGAACATCGCGGTGCCGACCAGCAGTGCTACCGCACTGCTGATGTTGAACACGCTGCTGGAGAAAATCCGCAGCGGAAGGATGGCGGCCTCGCCCATCCGACGCTCCCACGGAACGAACGACACCAGCGCGGCAACCGCGATCAGGGTCATCCCGAGCGTGGGGGGGGATCCCCAGCCCCACTCGCGGCCCTTCTCGGCCACCAGCAGCAGCGGCACGATCCCGGTGGTGAGCAGCGCCGCGCCGACGTAGTCGATCTTGGCGTCGGACCGGCGCACCGGCAGCTGCAGCTTGCGCGTCACGACGAAGACCGCCGCCAGGCCGATCGGCACGTTGACGTAGAAGATCCAGCGCCAGCCGTCCAGGCCGAGGATGGTGTTCTGGCCTGCCAGGGTGCCGCCGAGGACCGGACCGAGCACGCTCGAGACCCCGAATACCGACATGAAGTAGCCCTGGTAACGGCCGCGCTGGCGCGGCGGCACGATGTCACCCACGATCGCGAAGGCCAGCGACATGAGCCCACCGGCCCCGATCCCCTGGATCGCGCGGTAGCCGGCCAGTTGGTAGATGCCGGTAGCGGTGCCGCAGAGCATCGACCCGACGATGAAGATGCCGATCGCGAACACGTAGAAGCGCTTGCGGCCGTAGGTGTCGGAAAGCTTGCCGTACAGCGGGGTCGAGATCGTCGAGGTGATCAGATACGCCGTCGTCACCCAGGCCTGCGCCGTCTGGCCGTGCAGCTTGTCGGCGATGGTGCGCATCGCGGTCGACACGATCGTCTGGTCGAGCGCGGCGAGGAACATCCCCAGCAGCAACCCGGACAGGATCACCATGATCTGTCGGTGGGTCAGCACGCCGGTCCGCACGTCGTCCGCGGTCGGGGCCGGGGCGGTGGTGGTCATGAGCTCTCCTGCCCGGCGAGGGCCGGGGTGCGGTCGGTCGTACTGGCGGCGGTGGTCGTGCTGGTGGCGGTGGGGCTCTCGGTGAGGTCGGTACGGAACCGGTGCAGCGCGTCGGCGAAGGCGCCGAGGTCGCCGTCGGACCAGTCGGGGAGCAGAGCCTGCAACTGGGCCACCCGGCCGGCCCGGACCCGGGCGAGGACGCCGAGGCCGGTCGGGGTGAGGTCGAGCAGGGCGGCTCGCGAGTCGGCGGGGTCGCGCTCGCGGCCGACCCAACCCTCGCGCTCGAGTGCGGCGACCTGCCGGCTCACGCTGGACAGGTCCAGGTGCAGCAGCTCGGCGAGGGCAGACAGCCGCAGCCGACCGCGGTCGGCGAGCGTCGACATGATTGCGGCGGCAGGCATCTCCACGCGTACGCCGACCTCCTCCAGCACGGCGTGGTGCAGCCCCTTGAGACTGCGGAACAGCAACCCGAGCTCCCGGGCCACGTCGTCCATCGGCGTCATGCGGGCCCCCTCCAGCCTGGCGTATTGCTTGGTTGTTGCAAGCATGCAACGCCTCACGCCATCGCGCATTCCCGGCGGTGGAAGGGGCTGCGCCGGGGCCGTGTTGAGAGTATGTTGCGTATGCAACCAACTCAGGAGGACCTCATGCCCGCCGTCACTGCCGACACCCTGACCCTCCCGCGGATCCCGCGCGGACTCGGCGACGTCGAGCGGCCGGTGCTGACCGTCTCGACGGCGACGCAGGGCTTCGAGGGCGAGGGTTTTCCGGTACGCCGTGCCTTCGCCGGCCTCGCCCCCCGGGTGCTCGACCCGTTCATCATGATGGATCAGATGGGCGAGGTGGAGTACGCACCCGGTGAGCCCAAGGGCACCTCCTGGCACCCGCACCGCGGGTTCGAGACCGTGACGTACATCATGGACGGGGCGTTCCAGCACCAGGACAGCCACGGCGGCGGCGGCATGATCACCGACGGTGCGACGCAGTGGATGACCGCCGGCGGCGGGATCCTGCACATCGAGACCCCCCCGGTGGAGCTGGTCAAGAGCGGCGGGGTCTTCCACGGCGTGCAGCTGTGGGTCAACCTGCCCGGCAAGGACAAGATGACCACCCCGGCCTATCAGAACCTGCAGGGCTCCGATGTCGTCCTGCTGGCGACCAGCGACGGCGGCTCGCTGGTACGGCTGATCGCCGGTGACCTGGCCGGCGTCCGTGGACCGGGCGCCACACGTACCCCGATTACGATGATGCACGTTAGCGTCAGCCCCGGCGCACAGCTTTCGGTGCCGGTCGACCCGGCTTTCAACAGCCTGGTGTACGTGCTGTCGGGCAACGGCACGGCGGGAGCCGAGGGCACACCCGTGGCGACCGGCCAGAGCGTGGTGTTCGGCGACGGCGACCGGATCACCCTGCGCGCGGCTGAGCGGCAGGACAGCCGGCACCCGGCGCTGGAGCTGATCGTGCTTGCGGGTGAGCCGATCCGTGAGCCGGTCGCCCAGTACGGGCCGTTCGTGATGAACACCCGGGCTCAGCTGCAGCAGGCCGTCGAGGACTTCCAGGCCGGCCGGTTCGGGCAGATCCCGGCTGGCGCGCTGATGCCGCACACCGGCTGATCCGGCGGCAGGCCCGCGTCAGTCGACCAGCGCGCTGTAGACCAGCTGGCGTAACTGCGGGCGCAGCGGGTGGGTAGAGCTCGGCAATAGCTGGGTCATCAGCAGCGCGGTGACCTCCTCGGCGGGATCGACCCAGAACGCCGTCGAGGCGGCTCCGCCCCAGAAGAACTCACCCGGCGAAGCCAGTGTCTTGGCCGGCCGGGGGTCCAGGACGGTGGCGAAGCCCAGCCCGAAGCCGACGCCGTCGAAGGTCGTCTCGGCGAACCCGCCCGTCGACAGGGCGCCGAGGTCCAGCCCGCCCGGCAGATGGTTCTGCACCATGTACGCCAGGGTGCGGGTGCCGAGCAGCCGAACGCCGCCGGCCTCCCCTCCGCGCAGCAGCATCTGGGTGAAGTGGCCGTAGTCGCCCGCCGTGGACACCAGTCCACCGCCACCGGACAGGAAGGTCGGAGTCGTCAGAGCGGCCGCGCCAAAGGCATCCAGACGTACGGCTGAGCCGTCCGCGGGGCTCGGCGAGTAGAGCGCGGCCAGCCGGTCGGCCCGCTCCGGCTCGACCCAGAAGGAGGTGTCGACCATGCCCAGCGGGCCGGTGACGTGCTCGGCGAGGTAGCCGTCCAGCGGCTGCCCGGACAGCACCTCGACCAGCCGGCCGAGTACGTCTGTCGCCACCGAGTAGCCCCAACGTGAGCCCGGCTGGAACAGCAGCGGCATGCCGGCCCACGCGTCGCAGGCGGTCGCGAGGTCGGTCCCTGGCGGCACACCCCACTCGTACCCCCTGGCGCGGTAGACGGCGTCTGCGACGTGCGTGTGCATGAAGCCGTACGTCAGCCCGGCGGTATGTGTGAGCAGGTGCCAGATGCGCACCGGCTCGGCGGCCGGCACCGTCCACGCTCGCTGCGAGGAGCCCTTGTCGTAGACGCGTACGTCGGCGAACGCCGGGATGTACCGGCTGACCTCGTCGGTGAGCTCGAAACGCCCCTGCTCCCAGAGCTGCATCGCCGCGACCGACGTGAGTGGCTTGGTCATCGAGTAGATGCGCCACAGCGTGTCGGGCTCGACCGGCAGCCCGGCCTCCCGGTCCCGCATCCCGCACGTCGAGGCGTGCACCGTCTCGCCGCGCCGGGTGACCACGATCTGCCACCCCGCGAGCTGCCCTTCGTCGACGTAGCGGGCGAAGTGGGTATCGATGCGGGCCAGCCGGGCGGGGTCGAAGCCGAGGGCGTCGGGGTCGGCGGTGCGCTGCATGGCGCCCTTCCTACCTCAGGTCCCGTCGCCGCCCTGTGGCTGCTCGGCCAGGAAGCGCTCGAGTTCGGCACCCAGCTCGTCGGCCGACGGCAGGCGGGAGTCACCGGCGAGCAGCGAGCGCCCGCGACCGGCGACGAAGGAGTCGTACTGCTCCTCCAGCGAGGTGACGACGGCCTGCACCTCGGTGGACTGTGCAACCTGTTCGTCGATGGCGATCCTGGTCTGCGCGGCTGCCTCGTCCAGGGCGGCGGTCGGCAGCACCAGGCCGGTGTGCGCCGACACCTCGCGCACCAGGGCGGCCGCCGCGGCGGGGAACTCGGCCTGCGAGACGTAGTGCGGCACGTGCACGGCGAACCCGACGGCGTCGAGCCCGGCCTGACCGAGCCGGTGCTCGAGCAGGTGGCCGGCGCTGGCGGGGACGGTGACCGTGCCGATCCACGGCTCGGCGCCCTGCAGGAGCTCCTTGCGGCTGCCGTGCGCGATGACACCGACCGGACGGGTGTGCGGCAGCGACATCGGGATCGCGTTGAGCCCGACGACAAGTCGGACGCCGAGCTGCGCCACGATCAGGCGAACGGCGTCGATGAAGCGCTCCCACTGCACGTCCGGCTCCGGGCCGGCCAGCAGCAGGAACGGCGTACCGGCCTCGTCGTGCAGCAGGTGGATCGCCAGCTCCGGGTCGGCGTAGGACTCCCAGTGGTCCTCGACGAACTGCATCGGTGGCCGACGGGCGCGGTAGTCGTGCAGCTGGTCGACGTCGAAGCGCGCGACCACGGTCGAGCTGAGTGCCGACAGCAGGTGGTCGCGGGCCAGCCGGGTCGCCGAACCGGCGTCGATGAAGCCGTCGAGGGCCTGAATGAGCACCGGCTCATTGAGTTCGGGCCGGTCGGGCTCGAGCTCGTAGAGGTCACGCGGGTCGGGCCTGTGCATGGTGGTCCTCCTCCGGGCGACGGCGTGCGCCTGCTCTGCCCGCAACGTCTCGGACCCTGCGCACCATCCCCGACCAGCCTAGGGGGCCGAACAGGCGTCCGGGCGGCCCTCGCAGGACCCGCCCCAGCAGGATCGGGTGCGGTGTGGCGGCCAGGCCCGGGGTCGCGGACGAGCTTGTGTGCTGGCGCCCCGGGCGGGGGCACACAAGCCCGGTCGCGGCTGGTCGTTCGCACGCTCGGCAGGGCCCGCCGGGGGCCGACATTGCGTGCTCGGTTAATTGAGCAAGCACACGATGTCGGAGGAGGAGGAGGCGGAGCCGTCACGGGCGCGCACTTCCCCACAGCGGCCAAGCGAGGCACGATGCCAGCATGGACGAGCTCGGGATACGCATCGGAGACACCGAGCGCTGGGCCGTCGACGCGCGCCTGCAGCAGGCCGTCGGCGACGGGCAGATCACCCTGGCGGAGTACGAGCAGCGCACCGGCGCCGTCTGGCAGTCCCGCACACGAGACGACCTGGACGCGACGACCCGAGACCTGGCGGCACCCACAGCGGCAACACCCGTCGGCCCGCCCACGCCCGGCCGGCGTCCGCGGACCCGGCGGGCGCTCGCCGTCCTGTCCGGCGACGAGCTGGCCGGGCCGGTCGCTGCCGGCCAGGGGACCGAGGCGTACGCCGTCCTGGGCAGTGGGCTGATCGACCTGCGACGGGCAGACCTGCCGACCGACGTCCGGGTGCGGGCGGTCGCGGTGATGGGGAGCGTCGAGGTGCGCGTCCCCCGCGGGGTGGAGGTGCACCTGTACGGGATGTCGCTGATGGGTTCGCGCGAGATGCACCTGGACCCTCCGCGACCCGGCGCGCCCGTCGTCCACCTGACGTCGTACGCGGTGATGGGCGCGGTGGTCGTCGGCCACGGCCCGGCCCCCGACGCGCAGGCGACCGGTGCGGTGTCGCTGCGCAAGGTCGGTGGGCTGACAGCGCCGGCGTCGAAGGGCCGTGCAGCGGCGAAGCAGCGTCGCCACCGGCGCTCCCACCGCGGCATCGTCGGTGTCGTGGCACTGGCCGCAGCGCTGTTCGGCGCCGGTTCGGTGGTCACCGCCGACAGCGCCGCGGTTTTCGGCAGCCGAGTTGTGCACGTGCAGGTTGGCGAGCCGCGGGACGTCGCTGTCCTGTTCGGCAGCGTCACGGTCGTCGTTCCGAATGATGCGCTCGTCGACGACGGCGGGTTCATCATCTTCGGGAGCAACGACTGCAAGGCCTGCGATGAACCGGGGTCGAAGCGGGTGACCGTGCGGGGCAGGGGCGCGTTCGGGAGCGTCCAGATCGAGACGGAGGCGCAGTCCACAGTCTCGAAGTAGCTCCGGACGGCGGGCCAGGTCAGCCCGGACGTCGCGCTCGCCGACACCGGCGCGTCGCGGGTCCGATGGGCGGATGGAGGTCAGGTCAGGTCAGGCCGGTGCCCGGCCCAGGATGCCGAGCAGCGGCAGCTCGGCACGGATCGGCAGGCCGGCACGGACGAACGGCTGCGCCGCGAGCAGGCAGGCGTCGTGAAAGGCCTGCTCGCCGGCCGCCTGGACGGCCTGGAAGCCGGGGCCGGTCGAGGCAAGGCCCCGCGCGAAGTGCTCGGGGTCGGCGAACTCCAGCACGGACGGCACAGCGAAGACCTCGCCCGGCAGCAGGTCGGCGTCGGTGAGGAACTGCGCTGCGGCGCCGGGGTGCTTCAGGGCGACCATCGCGGACTGGTGGGCGAGCTGCGGCGGCTCAGCGAGCCGGAACGGCGCGAGCAGCGCCCCGCCCGGCGACCCGGCCATGTCCGCCCAGAACGTCAGCGCCACCCGGCCGCCCGGCCGGAGCACCCGACGCACCTGGGCCATCGCGCCGGGCGTGGTGCCCCAGATCCCGCGGAAGCTGGTCACGACGTCGAACGAGGCGGCCGGGAAGTGCTCCGCGGCCATGTCGCCAATCCTGATGTCGGCGCCCGGGTTGCGCAGCCGGGCGACCGCGACCAGCCGGGGAGAGGCGTCGACCCCGGCCAACACGGCGCCCTGGACGGCGGCCAGCTCCAGTGCGAGCCCGGCCCCGCAGGCGACGTCGAGCAGCGCCTCGCCGGCCTGCAGCCCCAGCCGCCGGTGGACGGCGACGTACTCGCGCACCGAGGACGGCTCGATCAGCGCCGCCATGTCTGCAGCTCGCCGGCCCCAGCCCTCATCTGCCATCCGCCAGGTCATCGCCGAGCACACTCCCATGTGGCTGTGTGGAAAAGAGCCGGCGGCGAGCGACGACCGCCGATACTGAAACGGTGGTGAGCCTGGCGGACCGGGTGCTTCGGCTGCTGGACGCCGCGCTGTCCGGGGTGCCAGCGTCGCAGATGCGCGCCGGCCAGCGCCAGATGGCCGCCGCGGTCGACGGCGCGCTGCGGCGGCGCGAGCACCTGCTGGTCCAGGCCGGCACGGGCACCGGGAAGTCGCTGGGCTACCTGGTGCCGGCGCTTGCGAGCGGCCGCCGGGTCGTCGTGGCCACCGCCACGAAGGCGCTGCAGGCACAGCTGGTCGACAAGGACCTGCCCCGCCTGGTGGTGGCGCTGACCGGCCCGCTCGGGCGCACCCCCACGTACGCCCTGGCCAAGGGTCGCGGCAACTACCTGTGTCTGCAGCAGGTGCGCGGTGGCCCGGGCGCCGTCGCCGAGCCGGACGGGCTGTTCGAGACCGAACCGTCGGGGCTCGAGCAGCAGGTGCTGCGGCTGCGCGCCTGGGCGGACGAGACGACCTCGGGCGACCGCGACGAAGTGCCGTTCCCGGTCACCGACCGGGCCTGGCGGCAGGTGTCGGTGTCGGCCCGTGACTGCCTGGGCCGGCGCTGCCCCGACCTCGTCGACTGCTTCGCCGAGCAGGCCCGCGAGGCCGCGAAGGAGGCCGACATCGTCGTGGCCAACCACGCGCTGCTGGCGCTGCACGTGTTCACCGACGTCAGCGTGCTGCCCGAGCACGACGTCGTGGTGCTGGACGAGGCGCACGAGTTCGTGGCCTCGGCGACCGAGGCGTTGACCCACGAGCTGAGCCGCTCCGACGTACGCAGGGCCGTCGGTGCCGCCCCCGACGCGTTGAGCGCGACCACCCGCGAGCGGCTGCAGGGCGCCGCCGACGCACTCGAAGGACTGCTGGCCAGCACCGCGCCGGGTTGGCTGCGGGTGCTGCCCGACGCTGCGCGCGACGTCCTCGCCCTCGTCGAGACGTCCTGCGGGGCCGCCGCGGCCGAGCTGGGTCGCGACCTGGGCGATCTCGACGAAGCCGCGAGGGCGCAGCGCGAACGGGCCCGGCAGTCGCTGACCGACGTCGGGCAGGCCGCGTCGGAGCTGCGGGTGCCGACGGTGGCGAGCGCGACCTACGCGGTGGGGGAGCCCGGCTCGGTACGTCTGCGGGTGTCCCCGCTGGCCGTCGGGGACGCCCTCGCGACCAGGCTGTTCGGAGTGGCGACGGTGATCGCGACCTCGGCGACCCTCACGCTCGGCGGGTCCTTCGACCACACCGCACGCGCCCTCGGGCTGGACCCCGGCGAGGCCGTCGCACCGACCACCGACGACGTGCCACCGCTGCGCTGGCGGCACCTGGACGCCGGCAGCCCGTTCGACTATCCGCGGCAGGCGCAGCTGTGGGTGGCCTCCGACCTGCCGCTGCCGTCGTCGCCGGGCTGGGCCCCCGCCGTCGACGCGCTGCTCGTCGAGCTGCTCACCGCGGCCGGCGGCCGCACCCTCGGCCTGTTCAGCTCGACGGCGGCCGCGGCGCGGGCGGCCGCGTCGGTGCGCGCGGCGCTGCCTGACCTGCCGTTGCTGCTGCAGGGCGAGGACTCACCGGGCGCGCTCGGGCACCGGTTCGCGCAGGACGCCCGGACCTGCCTGTTCGGCACCCGGTCGTTCTGGCAGGGCGTCGACACCCCTGGCAGTGCCTGCCAGCTGGTCGTCATCGACCGGATCCCCTTCGCGCACGTCGACGACCCGCTGGTGCAGGCCCGGCTCGAGGCGGCCGGCGCGGAGGGCTTCCGGTCGGTGACCCTGCCGCCCGCGGCTGTGCTGCTCGCGCAGGGCGCCGGCCGGCTGTTACGTGCCGCCGGCGACCGGGGCGTGGTCGCGGTTCTGGACCCGCGGCTCGCCACCGCCTCGTACGCCCCGGTGCTGCTCGCGACGTTGCCGCCGTTCTACCGCGCCCGGTCGCTCGAGGGCGTGCTGGCCTCGCTGCGCGCGATCGACACCGACGCCCCCGCCGTGCTGCCCGTTGGGCCGGCGCCCGCCCAACGGCGGTCCCCGTCCCCTCGCCGGTGACCGCCGCCTCCCCTTCGCGACGGCGCCTCCCCTCCGGGAGAGCGTTCCGGCAGGCCCGAAAGGTGCACGGGCGAAGGGGAAGCGGTGCCCTGTGCACCGGACCCGGCAGGATGGCGACGTGGACCTCCCCGACGCCGCCCTCCTCGACGACGCGATAGGGGACGCCCGGGGCACCCTGCTCGTGACGCGCGACGGCGGCGTCGTCACGCTCGAGCTGCACCGGCCCGAGCGCCGCAACGCGATCTCGTACGCGATGTGGGTCGCCCTCGGCCGGCTGCTGCCGCTGCTGGCGGCCGACGACGAGGTCGACGTCCTGGTACTGCGCGGCACTCCGGGTGGACCGTTCTCGGCCGGCGCCGACATCTCGGAGTTCGCCACGTTGCGCTCCACGCCGGAGTCGGCGGCGGCGTACGGCGAGGCCGTCACCGGTGGGGAGCGGGCGATCATCGACTTCCCGAAGCCGACGCTGGCGCTCGTGCAGGGCTGGGCCGTTGGCGGTGGTACGCAGGTCGCCGCAGCCTGTGACCTGCGGGTCTGTGACACCACCTCGCAGTTCGGGGTGACCCCGGCCAGGCTCGGGATCGTGTACGCCCTGCCGTCGACCGCCCGCCTCGTCGATATCGTCGGCCGGTCCTGGGCCTCGTGGTTCCTGCTCACCGGCGAGCTCGTCGACGCGGACACGGCGCTCCGGATCGGTTTGGTCCACGAGGTGCACGCGCCCGAGGCCGTTGAGGCCCGGGCGCAGCAGCTCGCAGCGGTGTTGGCGTCCCGCGCCAGGGTGTCGCAGGTCGGCGCGAAGGCACTGCTGGCTACGATCGGCCGGGGGGAGCGCGCTGAGGACGCGGCGGTCCACGCGCTCTACCAGCGCTCGCTCACCGGCCCCGAGTACGCCGAGGGGGTCGCCGCGTTCCTGGCCAAACGGACGCCGGACTTCCGCGGCGTGCGCTGACCGGCGCAGCGCAGGCATCATCGTCGGATGACAAGCGTGGGGCTGACGCTGGGCGTCGAGGAGGAGTACCACCTGGTCGACGCGGTGACCGGCGCGCTCGCCGACGCCCCGCACGTCGTCGAGCAGGCCGAGCGCCGGCTGGGCGAGGAGGTCCAGGGCGAGATCAGTACGTCTCAGCTCGAGGTCGCGACGCCGGTGTCGAGCTCGCTCGCCGAGGTGCGCACACACCTGGTGCGGCTGCGGCGCGGGGCCGCCGCTGTGGCGGCTGAGCTGGGCTGCGGGGTGCTGGCGGCCGGCACGCATCCGTTCTCCACCTGGCGTGAGCAGCGGCTGTCCGAGGGGGACCGCTACCGGCAGCTGCACGAGCGGTGGGGGCTGCTCGCCCTGCAGCAGATGATCGCCGGCTGCCACGTGCACGTGTCGGTCCCGGACCCCGAGCTCGCGGTGCAGGTGCTCGACCGGCTGGGCCCCGACCTGCCTGCGCTGCTCGCCCTGTCGTCGAGCTCGCCATACTGGGAGGGCGACGACACCGGCTACGCCAGCTACCGCACGCAGTGGTTCGGGCGGTGGCCCGTGACCGGCCTGCCGGACACCTTCGGGACACGCGCGGCGTACGACGACACGGTTGCCGCCCTGGTCCGCTCGGGTATCGCCGACAACGCCTCGCACCTCTACTGGGACGTCCGGCCGTCCACCCGCTATCCGACCGTCGAGGTACGCGTAGCCGACACCATGCCGCGCCTGGACGACGTGCTGTTGCACGCCGGGCTGGCCCGCGCCCTCGTGCAGCAGGCCGCCGCCGACGCGCTGGCGGGCCGGCCGGAGCCGGCGCTGCGCTCTGAGCTGGCCAGGGCAGCCAGGTGGCGCGCCGCGAGGTACGGGCTGCAGGGCACCCTGCTCGACACCCGCACGGGGGAGCAACTGCCGGCCGGGCAGCTCGTGAGGGACCTGCTGCGCCGGGTCGCCGGCCCGCTCGAGGACGGCGGCGACCTCGCGGAGATCACCGCCCTGGCGGCCGGCGCGCTCGCCCGGGGCACCTCCGCGGAGCGCCAGCGCGAGCTGATGGCGCGTACCGGCGACCTGGCGCAGGTCGTACACGCCCTGCGCGCCGAGGCACAGCAGGGCTGAGCCGGCTCAGCCAAACAGGTCGGCGGGTGGCGTCGGCGGGGGTCCGGCGTTCCCGTCGGTGACCACCTTCGCCCCGCCGGCGAAGGCCTCGAGGTCCGGCCCGCTCACGACCCGCGCCGTGCCGGCGGCGCGGGCCGCGTTGCGGGTCAGCCCCGCGACCGGCAGGGGGGTGTCCGAGCCGACCAGCACCAGGTTGCCGAACCGCCGTCCGCGCAGCACCCCCGGGTCACCCATCAGCAGCACGTACGCGAACACCGCGCGCAGCGTCGCGACCTGCCCGCGGCTGAACGCGAGACCGCTGCCGTCACCGACGTTGACGGCGTACGTCCCGCCGGGCCGCAGCACCCGCGCGACCTCGCGGACGTGCTCGACCGTCGTCAGGTGCACCGGGACGCGAGCCTGGTCGAACACGTCCCCGAGCACCACGTCGCTGCTTGCCTCGGCCAGCCGGGCCAGCTCCAGGCGGGCGTCCCCGACCCGGAGCTTGAAGCCGGCGGTGCCGAGCTCGGCGCGGACCAGGTCGACCAGCGGCCCGTCGGCGTCGACGACGAGCTGCGTCGAGCCCGGGCGGGTCGCCGCGACATAGCGCGGCAGCGTGCACGCGCCACCACCCAGGTGCAGGACCGTGAGGGGCAGAGCGGGCGCGGCGAGCAGGTCGAGCAGGTCGCCCATCAGCCGCACGTACGCGAAGTCGAGGTAGGTCGGCTCGTCGAGGTCGACGTAGGACTGCGGGACACCGTCGATCGACAGCTCCCAGCCGCCGTCGCGGTCCCAGTCGCGCAGCAGCTCGGCCGTACCGCCGTCGACCGGGTGCCGGCCCCCGCCGGGCTCGACCCGGGCGCGGGCCATCAGCGGCACCAGCGGGCGTCGAAGCGGTCCGGGCGGGCGCAGCCGGTGCAGGTCGTGGCCGCCGGCGCCGCGGCCACGCGGTCGGGGTCGAGCCGCGCGCCGCAGCGCTCGCACTGCTCGCCGCAGCCCGCATCGAGCCGCGCCAGGGCGTGCCGGGCGTCGTCGGCGAGCCCGGCGCTGTGGCGCGCCGCGCCGCTCGTGGCGCAGCCGCTGCTTGCGGCCGTTGACGCGTCCCCGCGCACGAGCCGGGCGAGCAGGATCGACCGCCGGTCAGGGACGGTCACGTCAGTTGGCACGTGCACCACTCACCTCCAGGTGTGCGCCCTTCCTACCCGAGCCCACCGCCACGGCTCACGTTGTTGCCGGGTCGAAGCCCGGCAGCCACCGCCGCAGCACCGGCCGGACGGGCACAGTCGCCTCCAGCTGGCACAGCACCCCGACCATCGACAGCCACACCCGGTGGGTGAACAGCTGCTCCGCCGGCAGCGTCAGCTGCAGCGCGACGCCGAAATCGGGTGCCCGCGGGTCGTTGACGCGCCCGAACTCCCCGCGCAGCCACGCCCGGCTGAAGGTGAACTCCTCGTGCCGGGCAGGCACGCTGAACGGGGCCAGATAGTCGACCAGGGCGCGCACGTCGAGATCGGCACCCGGCCGGACGAAGCCGTCCTGGCGCAGCCGCGCGAGCACGAGGTCCGGGTCATCGGTGAGCAGCGCCGAGATCAGCCGGCCGAACGTCGCGGGCATGCCGGGCAGCTCCAGGCAGGAGCCGAAGTCAAGGACGCCGAGCCGGCCGTCGGCGAGCATCCGGAAGTTGCCGGGATGCGGGTCGGTGTGCAGCAGCCCGACCCGCTCCGGGCCGCTGACCAGGAAGCGCTGGAACCTGATGGCGGCGGCGTTCCGCTCGGCCTGGCTCCCCCTCCGGGCGACCACGGCGAGCGGCGTGCCGTCGAGCCAGTCCGTCACCAGCACCCGCGGCGTGGCGAACAGCACGTGCGGCACCAGGATGTCCGGGTCGGCGTCGTACGCCACCGCGAACCGCTCCTGCGCGCGGCCCTCGTGCTGGTAGTCCAGCTCCTCGGTCAGCCGCTCGCGCAGCTCGGCGACCAGCGGGGGCAGCGCCAGTCCTCGGGCGACGAGAGCCGCCACCCGGGACAACGCGGAGACCGCACGCAGGTCGGTCGCGAGCGCCTCGCGTACGCCCGGGTACTGGATCTTCACCGCCACCGGCCGGCCCCGCCAGTTCGCCCGGTGCACCTGGCCCAGCGACGCCGCCGCGGCCGCGCACTCGTCGAAGGCACCGAACCGGCCGCGCCAGAGCAGGCCCAGCTCGGCCCGCAGCACCGGCTCGACCTCGGCGAACGGCAGCGCCGGCACGTCCTGCTGCAACGACTCGAGGGCCTCGCGCCAGCTGCCCTCGGGGTCCTGGGGGAGTACCGCCTCGATCGTCGAGAGCAGCTGCCCGGCCTTGAGCGCGCCGCCGCGCAGCGAGCCGAGGGTGCGCCGGGTGCGCGCGGCGTTGCGGGCCCGCAGGTCGCGCCGGACAGTCGCCGGGTCCTCGCCACGGGCCCGACGCGCCGCCCCCAGCGCCGCGTACGCCATCATCGCTGCGGGCAGGGCGGCCAGGCGCAGCTGGCGTCGTACGTCGGCGAGGGTGCTCACGGGAGCGAGTGTGTCCGTGCCAGGCTCACGACATGTTCTCGAGGTACGTGGCGATCGGCGACAGCTCGACCGAGGGCCTGGACGACCCGGACGGCGCCGGTAGCTGGCGGGGCTGGGCCGACCGGCTGGCGGCGCAGGTCGGCCAGGCCAGCCCCGGCCTGCTGTACGCCAACCTCGCGGTGCGCGGCCGGCTGGTCGCGCAGGTGCGCGCCGAGCAGCTGCCGAGGGCGCTGGAGCTGCAGCCGGACCTCGCCACGGTGTTCGCTGGCGTCAACGACCTGCTGCGGCCGTCCTGCGACCTCGACGTCGTGGTGGCGGACGTCGAGGCGCTGCTCGCGGCACTGGTCGGCGCCGGGGCGACGGTCCTGACGATCACGGTGCCCGACACGAGCCGCGTGATGCCCATCGCCCGGCCGCTCCGGGCGCGGATGGCAGCCTTCAACGAGCGGGTACGGGGCGCGGCGGCTCGGACGGGTGCGCTGGTCGCCGACGTCGGCGCGCACCCCGTGGCGGGCGACCCGCGGCTGTGGAGCGAGGACCGGCTGCACGCCAACGCGCTCGGTCACGAACGGATCGCCGCGGCCCTCGCCGACACCCTCGGGCTGCCCGGCGCCACGCCCGACTGGCGACAGCCGCTGCCGGCCCCGGCGCCTCGGCGGCCGCACGAAGTCGCCAGGGCGGAGGCGGTGTGGCTGCGCACCCACTTCGCGCCCTGGCTGAACCGCCGGCTGCGCGGGCAGTCCTCCGGTGACGGCGTGACCGCGAAGCGCCCGGAGTACGGCCCGGTCAGCTGAGGGCAGCGTCCAGCAGGCCGAGCGGCGGTGCACCGAGCGCCAGCAGGTCGCGGTGGAAGCCGGCCAGGTCGAAGCCGGGCGACGTGCGGGCCCGTTCGCGCAGCCGCAGGATCTCCAACTTGCCCCAGGTGTACCGGCCGTACGTCGGGTCCCAGGTTGCCCGTCGGGCCTCCGACAGCGCCGCCTCGCCGTGCAGGCCGGCATCCGCGGTGAAGCGGCTCGCGGCCTCGGCGACCGTCATCGAGCCCTCGTGGATGCCGAGCGCCGCCGCGAGCCGGGTGACCCGGACCAGGGCCTCGATGGCCACGCCGGCCTGCAGCAGCGGGTCACCGTCGCGAAAGCCTTCCTCGAGGGCCATCTGCTCGCCGTAGTGCGCCCAGCCCTCGACGAAGGACGGGCTCATCAGCACCTGGCGGACCGGTGACGTGACGTGCCGCAGCGCCCGGCTGTGCGAGAAGTGCCCCGGCGCGACCTCGTGCAGGCAGACGGCCGGCAGCGTCGCCCGGCTGAAGACCGACAGCCAGGCGTCCTGGTCGGCTGCCGGCCAGGACGGGTCGGGGGGCGTCACGTAGTACCAGGACGGGCCCTCGGGCTCGCCCGGGGCCGCCCACGACAGCATCGCCATCGCCGATGAGCGCGACGCCGGGGAGCGGCCCACCCGGCACTCGCCGTCGGTGTACGGCACCAGAGCGGTACGCGCACACCAGTCGATGACCTCGGCGGTCTGGGTGCGCGCCTCCGCGAGCACGCCCTCCGCGTCCGGGTGGTCCTGCTCGAGCACCGTCAGGGTCTCCGCAACCGGCCGCCCGGGTGCGATCCGCCCGCAGGCGTCGGCCAGCAGTTCGCGCAGCCGGTCACGCTCCGCATCGGCATCGCGCGCCAGCGCGCCGAGGTCGACCTCGAGCGCCTCCGGGACGCCCATCAGCCGCGCGAGGCCGTCGGCGCCGAGGCTGGCATCAGGCTCGCCGTCGGTCGCGGCGCCCTCGATGTGCGCGACGAGCCGGGCGTGCGCCCGCAGGGCCGGCTCGTCGGTGACGCCGTCGGCGAGTCCCCGTACGCCACCCAGCAGGCCGAGGGCCACGTCGCGCGGCACCCGGTCCAGTGCCTCCAGTGCCTCCAGTGCCATGTCTACGCCGTCGGGCCAGGCCGCGAGGTGCCTGGCCCGCGCGGCGTCGCGCTCGGCCTGCGGCGCGTAGTCCCGGTCGTAGCCGGCAAGGTCGAGGTTGGCCAGGTGCAGCGCCGGGTTCCACCGGTGCTGCTCCAGCTCGGCGTACCCCACCCGCGCACCCGCCTCGAAGGCGGCCAGGTGCGCCTCGTCGTGGGAGTCGTCCAGCGGGGGACCCCCCAGTGCGGCGAGGCCGGCCGTGACCCCCGCGGGCGACAGGTCCTGCAGCACCCCGTCGTACTCGTGCAGGCCGGCGTACTCGCGTACCTCGGGGACGGACAGGTCGGCCAGGGCGCGCAGGCGGGGCTCCACACCTCCGACGCTACGCAACATCCCCGCTGCGGCGGTCCTGGGTCCTACGATTCAGGCCCCGTACGTCGCGGGGTCTAGGGAGACGCAGATGGCAAGTCCGCAGCTGGAAGGCAAGGGGCTGGTGGCCGGCCTCTTCGACCTTGACTTCAAGCACTTCATCACCTTGAAGTTCCTGAAGGTCATCTACGTCGTGGTGATGGTCGTGATCGGCCTGGGTGCCGTGCTGTTCTTCGTCTCTCTCGCCAGCCGAGGCGCGGGCAGTGCGATCCTCGGCCTGGTGCTGGCGCCGATCGGGGCGCTGCTGTACCTCGTGTTCGCGCGCGTCTACCTCGAGTTGATCGCCCTGCTGTTCCGGATCGCGGAGAACACCACGCGGATAGCCGACTCCCTGGCAGCGGGCGGTCCACCGGCCGGCGGCGGCCCGGCCCCGTACGGGAGCGCGCCGTACGGCCCGCCCGGGGCACCAACGGCCTGAGCCGGTTCAGACGGCGCAGGCGTCGCCCTCGCAGCCGGGCCCACCGGCATTCACCAGTGTCAGCGGCGCACGATCAGCCCAGGCCTGCTCGAGGGCCTGCAGCACAAGGTCGGCGGGCTGGGCGCCGGAGATGCCGTACTTCCCGTCGACCACGAAGAACGGCACCCCGGAGATGCCGTACGCCCCGGCCTGCGCCTCATCGGCGCGTACGGCGTCGGCGTAGCAGTCGGACGCCAAGACGGCGTCGACCTCGTCGGCCGGTACGCCGACCTCCACGGCCAGCGCCCGCAGCGCGGCGTGGTCGGATGCCGGCGAGCCCTCGCTGAACGTCGCCCGGTCCAGCCGCTCCTTCAGAGCCTCCTGCAGCCCGTGCTCGAGCGCCAGGTGCAGCAGCCGGTGGGCGTCGAAGGTGTTGCCCGGGCGGGCCAGGTCGAAGCGGAAGTCCAGCCCCTCCTGGGCTGCTGTCGCAGTCATGGCGTCGATCATCGACTGCGCCTCAGCGACAGAACGGCCGTACTTGGCGGCCAGTCGCTCGGCATACCCGCCCTGCTCGGTGGTGCTCGGCGGCGCGGATTGGTCGAGCTCGAAGCTGCGCCACACCAGCTCGACCTTGTCGCGGTGAGCGAACCGGGCCAGCGCCGCCTCGAACCTGCGCTTACCGATGTAGCACCACGGGCAGACGACGTCGGACCAGATCTCGACCTGCATGTCCATGCAGCCTGCAACGTCGTCAACCCAGTCGGGCTTCCCGGGGCGAGCGTCGGCGCGGTCGGGCTTCCCGGGGGACGAACGCCGGCCTGCAACGTCACGCCAGGTCGATCGGGCCGCTGGACACCTCTCGGACACCACGGCGTGCGTGCTCAGGACGATCGTGAACCGCGGGCGTCGGACACACGTCGGGCCGCGCCTGACTTTGTGTGTCACGGCCGTAGTGCCAGCACGCAAAGGCCGCCGGTGGTCGACGGCGTCACGCTGGCCAGCCAGAAAGCCATCGGACATTGTGTGCTTGACTTTAAAGGCAAGCACACGATCTCAAGCCGGCCCGCCCGGAGTGGTCCTCGTCCGGCGGCTGGTGACGGCAGGCCCACGAGACGCCGGGGGTCATGGCGCTGAATGACGGTCGAGCCCTCAGCGCCGGCGGACGCGCTCCGGCTCAAGAGCGCGGGCGACCAGGCGGACCCGGATCGGGCCTTTGGCGGTCGACGGGTCCACGACCCGGCCGCCCTGGGTGATCTCGATGTCGCCGGACGCCACCAGCCGCCGCGCGGCCGCGCGGGCCGGTTCCATCAGCCGGCGCCAGTCGTCACCACCGACCGCGTGGGCGGCCTCGGACGGGCAGATCGTGGCGTCGGCCGCGCGGGCGCCGAGCAGCGCCAGCACCGACTGCTCAAGCGCCGCATCGGTGGGGGAGACCCCGGCGCGGCGGCAGGCGGCCGAGCAGGAGCGCACAGCATCCCAGTCACGCTCCCACTTCTTGCGCCAGGTGATCGTGCGCCCGCAGACGGCGCACGGCTTGCTCGGGACGCTCACCGCGCGCCGTCGCGCCGTGTCATCGCGCCCACGCGCTGTAGGACCGCAGCGACCCGCTGCCCGGCCGGCGCAGCCACGGCCAGGGGTGCAGGGCCACCAGGTCGAGCACGGCGGCGCGGCGCTTCCAGCCAGGAACGTAGGTCCAGGTGGTCGCGAGCGGCCGGCCGCGCAGCTCGGTGACCGGGTCGCCGAGCCGTACCTCGGCGCCGAGCTCGGCGAGCGACTCGGCCAGGAACACCAGCCGCTTGCCCGACAGCCGCAGCCGGGCCAGCAGCGGCTCGTCGAACACGAACACCGCCGGCAGCTCCGGGTGCGCGGCCAGCGCCGGATCGGTGTCGCCGAGCGACTCGGCGGTCAGCCAGACCGCCTCCGGCGCCCCGGTGACCTCGGGCACCAGCGGGCCGGCGTCGGTGGGCCCGCCCGACAGGCCCGGCGGTGACTCCACGGGGGAACCGGCCTCGACGCTCGGCCAGTCCTGGATCGGGCACCGACGACTCAGCGGGCAGTCGCGGCACAAGCCCGGTGCGCGCTTCTCGACCTGCCAGCGGCTGAAGCCGTACACCTTGCCGGTGCCCGTCCCGACGGTCCACTGCCAGCCGAGCCGGTTTGCGGCGGCGGAGCCGTCCAGCAGGTGGCGGTACATCTCCTGCGCGCCTTCGCGCCAGTCGCGGCCAGCCCGCACAGCCCACTGCGACGACAGCCACATCCGGCTCTGGTTGACCAGCCAGCCCTCGTGGTGCAGCTCGTCGGTCGTCTCGGCCATGCACGACATCTCGGCGGGCCACGGCTCGCCCTGCCAGGGGCCGGTCCCGACCGGGGCGGCGAAGCGCAGCGGCTCGGCGTTCGCGCGGCCGACCCGGGCGTAGACGTGCCGGGCGTACTCCTGCCACAGCAGCTCGTCGCGGAACTTCGCACGGTCCTTCACGGGCGCGTCGGCCACCGCCTGCCACACCGCGGGCAGCGGCAGCAGCCCATGCCGGATGTACGGCGACAGCCGGCTCGCCCCCCGCCGCTCGACCGGAAAAACCGTGCTGCGGCGTGCCGCGTAGCCCGAGACGTCCAGGGTTGCCAGCGCGCTGTCGGCGGCGACCTGGCCGCCCCGTACCGGCGACGGCGCCACCTCGTCACAGGTCAGGTGCCCGAGGTGCGTACGAACCCAGGCCGTCACCCCGTCGCGGTCGTCGGGCGGCGGGGGCAGCAGGGACACACCTGGATCGTGCCCCGCGGTCGTCCGGCGGGCACGTCGGGGCGTGCCCGGGCGTCGTACGGGGGACAGTGATGATGAGCGGCGCGCCATGCGCCGCCCGAGGTAGAGGAGCAGCACACCGATGGGCGTCTCACTGAGCAAGGGTGGCAACGTGTCGCTGACCAAGGCGGCCCCGGGCCTGACGGCCGTGACGGTCGGCCTGGGCTGGGACATCCGCAGCACGACCGGCACCGACTTCGACCTGGACGCCTCCGCGATCCTGGTCGACGCCGCCGGCAAGGTCACCGGCGACAAGGACTTCGTCTTCTTCAACAACCTGGCGAGCGCGGACGGCTCGGTCAAGCACCTGGGCGACAACCTGACCGGTGCCGGCGAGGGCGACGACGAGCAGGTCAACGTCGACCTGGCGACCGTGCCCAGTGCCGTCGACAAGATCGTCTTCCCGGTGTCGATCTATGACGCCGAGAGCCGCTCGCAGTCCTTCGGACAGGTCCGCAACGCCTTCATCCGGATCGTCAACCAGGCGGGCGGCGCCGAGCTCGCGCGCTACGACCTGTCCGAGGACGCCTCGTCTGAGACCGCGATGGTCTTCGGCGAGCTGTACCGCAGCAGCGGGGAGTGGAAGTTCCGCGCGGTCGGGCAGGGCTACGCCAGCGGCCTCAAGGGCATCGCGCAGGACTTCGGCGTCAGCGTCTGACCGGCCGCACCACCAGACCGGCCCGCCACGCCGAACCGCCCCTGCCGATGTCGGCAGGGGCGGTTCGCGTCGGGTGGCGCTGACAGGCCGTCAGTCAGTCTGCGGGGGCGTCTTCCGCCGCCGGCCCCTGCCGGGCTAGCTGCAGGAGCGGCAGCTTGTCCAGCGCCGGCCGGGCCATCGCGGCCACCGCAGTGAACACGACGCCCTGCTGGGCCGCGAGGCGCTCGTCGACCAGCCGGCTCAGCGCGAACGCGACAGCGCCGGTCTGCCGGACACTGACCTCGTCGAGCTGCGGCTGCCGGGACGACGCCACCGCGATGCCCTCCGCGTGACCGGTGGCGTCCTGCGCCGCCCCGACCGAGAAAGACTCGCGCGGGTTGACGGCCGGGTCGGCGTAGCGCTCGCGCAAGGTGAGCAGCGTCCGGTGCCAGCCGGCGACGTCACCGGCGAGCTTGGTCTCGGCGATGTCGGCCTCGGTCAGACCGGTGCCGCGTGGCCCGGGCGCGAAGCACCGGGCGTACGACAGGACCGCGGTCGTCCAGTATGCCTCGAGAGTCAGCTCGTCCGGTTCGGGTGCCGCCAGCTCGCTGACGAGCCGTTCGCAGCACTTCAGGCTGGTCTGCAGGTCCTCGAACAGCGCCGCGAGGTCGGCGAGCGCAAGCGACGCGGGTGACCTGAGCTTGCGCACCGCCGTCGGGGGAGTCGTCGTGGGGGCACCCCCCTCAACTCCCCCGGGCACGGGCGGCGCGGTGTCCTGCTCGGGGCCGCTCATCCGATGGACGGGCCGAGGCCCAGCGACTGCGGGGTGCTGGAGTCCGGCGACGGCTGGTGCAATCCACCATCGAGCTCACCGAACTCGGTCATCAGGGCGCGGCTGCCACCCCACGCGGTCTGCTCCTCGGCGATCAGCGTGTTGGTCGTCAGCAGCAGGCCGGCGACGGACGCGCCGTTCTGCAGCGCCGACCGGCAGACCCGCAGCGGGTCCAGGATGCCCATCTCGATCATGTCGCCGTAGCGGCCCTCGAGCGCATCGAAGCCCTCGTCGATGCCCATCCCGGCGATCTTGGCGATCACTTCCTGGCCGGAGTAGCCGGCGTTGGTCGCGATCAGGAAGGCAGGCTCGGGCAGCGCGCGGCGCACGATCTCCACGCCGATCTCGTAGTCGCCCTTGACGTCCAGCGTGTCCAGCACGGGAGCCGCGTGCAGCAGGGCGACCCCGCCGCCGGCGACGATGCCCTCGGCCATCGCCGCACGGGTCGCCGACAGGGCGTCCTCGACGCGGTGCTGCAGCTCGGCGAGCTCGGCGTTCGTCGGGGCGCCGACGCGCACCACGGCGACCTTGCCCGACAGCGATCCGATCCGCTCCGACAGCACGTCGCCGTCGACGCCGAAGGTGGCCTTGGTCTGCTCGGCTTGCAGCTGCTGGACGCGGAAGGCGATGTCGTCGGCCCTCCCCGCGCCGCCGATGATGGTCGTCCGGTCGGCGGTGACCCGCACCTGCCGGGCCCGCCCCAGCTGCTCCACCGTGATCGTCTCGATGCTGGCGCCGGAGTGCTTGGACAGCACCGTGCCGGCGGTGGTCGTGGCGATGTCCTCGAGCTTGCGCAGCCGCCGGTCCCCGAAGCCGGGGGCCCGGGTGACGACGCACTGGAACACGCCGTTGACGTGGTTCTGCACCAGCATCGACAGCGCTGCGCCCTCCACGTTCTCGGCGACGATGAGCAGCGGCCGGGGCGCCCGCATCACCTTGTCGAGCAGCGGCATCAGCTGCGCGATCTTGGTGACCTTCTCATTCGTCAGCAGGATGTACGGGTCGTCCAGGATCGCCTCGAGGCTGGCCGGGTGGGTGACCATGTACGGCGAGACGTAGCCGTTGTCGTACTCGAAGCCCTCGACGAAGTCCACGCTCATCCCGGGCGTCGCGGACTCCTCGACCGTCACGATGCCGCTGTCGCCGACGGTGAACAGCGCCCTGGCCAGCACCGCGCCGACCATGTCGTCGTCGTTGGCGGAGATCGCGGCGACCCTCGCGTAGTCGGCCTCGGTGACGACCGGGCGGGCGACGCTGCGCAGGTGCTCGACCAGGCGCCCCACCGCCAGGTCGATGCCGCGCTTGACCAGCACCGGGTTACCGCCGGCGCCGATCGCCTTCATGCCCTCGCGGATGATCGCGTGGGCGATGACCGTCGCCGTCGTCGTGCCGTCACCGACGATGTCGTTGGTCTTGATGGCGGCCTCTTTGACCAGCTGCGCGCCCATGTTCTCGAACTGGTCGGGCAGGTGGATCTCCTTGGCGATCGTCACCCCGTCGTTCGTCACGACCGGCGAGCCGGTGATCTTCTCGATGATCACATTGCGGCCCTTGGGGCCGAGTGTCGACTTGACGGCCTCCGCGAGCTGGTCGACTCCTGCGAGCAGACGCATCCGGGCGTCCTCGCCGAAGCGCAGTTCCTTGGCCATGGTGACCTCTCTGTCAGGTGGGCGGGATCAGGGAACGAGGATGGCGCGGCCGCGGACCTTGCCGGCGTCGAGATCGGCGAGCGCCTCCACAGCCGCGTCCAGCGGGTAGGTGCTGGTGTGCAGGGTGACCTTGCCGGTCTGCGCGAGCACCATCAGCTCCGCGAGCTCGTTGTACGTGCCGACAATGTTGCCGACAATGTTGCGTTCGGTGGAGATGATGTCCAGCGTCGGTATGGTGAGGGTGCCGCCGTACCCGATCACGTAGTAGGAGCCGCCGGCGCGCGTCATCGCGAATCCCTCGTTCTCCGCGCCCTGCTCCGCCACGAAGTCGAGCACGACGTCGGCGCCGGCGCCCCCGGTCAGCTCGCTGACGGCGGCGAGGTGGGTGCCGTCCGCGACGACCGTGTGGGTGGCCCCGAGCTGCTCGGCGAGCTTGAGCGCGTCGGGGTTGCGGTCGACGACGATGATCGTCGTCGCCGTGAGTGCCGCCAGGCACTGGATGCCGATGTGCCCCAGGCCGCCGGCGCCGATCAGCACGCAGGTGGTGCCGGGGTACAGCAGCGGGACCGCCTTGCGCACAGCGTGGTACGCCGTGATACCGGCGTCGGCGAGCGCGGCGACGTCCTCGGGGCGGGTCGCGGGGTCCAGCAGCACGCACGCCCGGGCGGAGGTCAGCAGCAGCTCAGCCATCCCGCCGTCGCTGCCCAGGCCCGGGAAGATGCTGTTGGAGCAGTGCATGTCCTGCCCCGCCCGGCACGCCCGGCACAGCCCGCAGGTGGGCGTCGGGTGCAGGATCACGGTGTCGCCGACGCTCACGTTCGTGACACCGGACCCGATCTCGTGCACCCAGCCGGCGTTCTCGTGGCCCAGCGTGTACGGCAGCGGCGGCGCCATCGCCTGCTCCCACTGGCCTTCGATGATGTGCAGGTCGGTGCGGCAGACACCGGCCCCGCCGACCTTGACGATCACGTCGAAGGGACCGGCGATCGTCGGCTCCGGGACGTCCTCGACGACCGGCTGCTGGTGGTAACCGTGCAGGCGGACGGCCTTCATGCGTTCTCCTCAACCCTTGCGGGCGTCTCGTCCCTCATGGGTGTTTCGTCGTCGTCGTGGATGGCGCCGACACCGGCGGCGGCATAGCGGTCGCGCAGCATGCCGCGACAGATCCCGGAGTTGGCCTCTGCGCCGACCCGCGTCAGCCGGGCCTTACGCAGGTGCAGCGGGAGGGCTTGCACACCGATGGCCGCCCCGGTGACGGCGTCGACGAGCAACGGGGAGTCGTCGCCGCAGGGCAGCCCGAGCTCGGCGCGTCGCTCCCGTAGCCGCTCGCGGTCACCGGAGGCCGGCACCTCGCCGAGGGTCATGGCGGAGAGGTCGTCGGTGGTGCGGCCGGCGGCGAGCAACGGCCGGCAGACCCGGTCGGTCCCGGCTAGGACCGCCTTGCGGATGAAGTCGGCCCGCAGGTCGTCGAGCTCGGCGGCGGCCAAACCGTCGAAGGACTCGACGAACCCGGCCCGGGCCGCCACCCCCTCGTTGATGGCATCGCTGGCGAAGTGGTCGTCCAGCACGATCGCCGCACGCCGTACGCCCGCCACGGCGCTCACCGCCTCGTACGCGTCCGCCACCATGAGGAAGGCGAAGTTGGGCGCGCAGAAGTACGTGGGCAGACGCAGGTGCACGTCGGCCACCCCGTCGTCGGAGACCGTGCACGAGGCCACGAAGCCGAGAGCGGTGACCGGCTCGTCCAGCTCGGGGTCACGGACGGTGTCCAACGCGGCGAGCACCGCAGCGGCGGAGCTCACACCGAGACCTTGGCCCCGTCGTCGACCAGTACCGCGTCGTCCTGGGCGGCCGGCGTACCGGACTCCGCGGGCAGCTGGCACTCGGCCGGGACCTCGATGTCGTACAGCTTGGCAGCATTGAGGCCCAAGATCTTCTTCTTGCTCGCGGTGTTGATCCGCGGGTAGTCGGAGTACTCCTCGCCGGCCGGGTAGTCCCAGTCGACGAAGCCCTCGACCTGCCACTTCGGCTCCCAGATGCCGTAGTCGCTGCCGAACGTCATCTTGTCCTCGCCGACCCAGAACAGCAGCTCGCCCATGACCTTGGCGAAGAACCTGGGCCGGGCGTGCATGAGGCCGCCGATGACCACGGACAGACCGGCGTAGACGTTGGGCTCCTGCGTCGCCATGAAGCAGAAGTCCTCGATGCGCGGCAACCCGACGTGCTCCACGATGAAGTTCAGCTCGGGGAAGTCGGTCGCCGCGTGGTCCACGTCGGACACGTCGAATGCGTCCTTGTCCAGCGGCCAGATCGTCGGCCCCTTGTGGACGTGCACGTTCTTGATGCCCAGCTCCTGCGCGCGCTCCAGGAAGCGGTACGCCTCGGGGTCCTTCAGCGTCCAGCCGCGGGAGCCGTCCAGCCACTCCGCCGTGTACAGCTTGACGCCCTTGGGCTGCCAGCGCGCGACGTTCTCCTCGAACTCCTTCATCGCCGCGTCACCGCCACGCGGCTCGAAACGGCTGTTGACGCGGAACTTACCGGGGTGCTTCTCCGCCAGCGCGCCGTTCTTCTCGGTGGTGTTGAAGCCGTCGGTGTACCAGGACTTGAGGTACGTCGGCTGGAAGATCGCGACGTCGACGTGGCCGTCCTCGAAGACGTCCTTCATCAGGTCCTGCTCGGAGTACTTCTGGAAGTGCTCGATCGACCAGTGCGTCTCGGCCGGGCCCAGGCTCTGGTAGGCGTGGAAGCAGTCGATCCAGCCCTTCGCGTAGTTCTCCTGGCCCGCCAGCCAGTTGGCCGGGCTGGCGTCCCAGTAGTGCATGTGGCTGTCGACCACGAAGTACTTCTCGCCGTCCTTCTCGTACACGGGCTTCTCCTTGCTGCAGTGGTCTGGTGGAGGGGGGTCAGTTGCTGCCGGGCAGGTCCCAGCCCATGTACGCGGCGGCGTCCTCGGGGCTGGCGAACATGATGGTCCGGTCGTCCTCGTGGACCATTTTGCCGTAGTGCGTGGACATGTTTTCCTCGAACTGCGCAGCGTCGAAGTAGTCGTCCTCCTCGCCGAGAGCCTCGGAGATCTCGGCGTAGACGAAGTCCATCCGGGTGATGGCGTCGACCCTGATCATCGACGGCAGCGGCGTGACGGTGACCCCCTCGTGCGTCGCCATGACCTGCGCCATGACGGCACCGACCTGGTTGTTCATCACGGTCACCCCGCACATGCCGGAGGCGGTGTGGTTGGAGGCGAACGGGCTGGCAGACGTTGCGGTGTTCACAGGGAGAGCTCCTTGGGGATAGCCAGACCGAGGTCGGCGAGGATGCCGGCAAACCGGCTCTTGGCGCGGTCGAGCCCGTCCTCGAAACGCGGCGGCTTGGCGTCCGGCTGGGACCACAGGGGCGACATCGCGCGGGCGGCCTCGAGGCAGCGGGGCACCCACACCGACAGCCACTCCTGCATCGTGGCCTTGTTGAAGTCGGCGAACTCCTTGTCGTTGGTCAGGAGCTCGAACATCGCTGTCGTGTAGCGCAGGTCGCGGGTCGCGTAGTCGTGCTCGCCGGCACCCATGACCGTGGGGGTCACGAAGTCGCCGTTGCGGGGAGCGGACTGCTGCACCAGCTGGCTGCGGAACAGCTCACCTACGAGCGGCTCGAACACCACGTTGACGGCGAAGATGGCCTCGGCCCAGTCGTCGATGCAGGTGAGCTGCTCGACGACCTTGCGGGTGCCCTGCCAGGCCGGGTCGCTGTTCCACGCCTCGAGGTGCGCCGTCCCGTCGAAGCCGTCGATCTCCTCGCTCAGGGTCAGGTTGTACAGCGCGAGGTCCTGGGCAGTACGGATCCGGTGCATGCTGTTCACCGATATCGCGTTGTTGTGCATGTTGGTGGGAGCGCGCCGCTGGGCGTTGGCGAACACGTACAGGCCCAGCCCGTGCTCGACGTGCATCCAGGCGCCGACGTGGCTCTCGACGAACTGCACCCAGTTGGGGTTCCACTGCTCGAACGCCTTGGTCTGCCGGGCGGCGTCGACGTTGGCGGTGATCTGACGGACCACGTTGGAGTTGTACTTGTAGAACGTGAGCTCCCACTCCTCGTTCGGGTCCCGGAACTCGTGCCAGCCCAGCGCCGGCCAGTCGTAGCCCTTGCCGCCTGAGCCGGGGAAGCGCTCGGGGATGGGGCGGTCGGAGCCCCAGGCCTTCAGAGCGGTCCACTCCAGCGGGTAGCCGCCACGTCCGTCGGCGAAGCCGTAGATCCAGCCCTGGGCGAGGTAGTGCCGTGGGTCGGGCTGCACCTCGACGGTGACGTCTTCGTAGTGCGTCTGCTTGCGCTTCTGGGGGATGAAGTAGTTGTAGTTCCGCGCTGTGGAGTCGGGGAAAACCTTGGCCCCGGCCTCCGCATCGGTGAACGTCGGCTTGGGAAGGCTTCTCTCGCTGGGCTGGTCGACGGTCGTCATGAAGACGCCCTTCCTGTCACTGGTGTGGTGGTGGGTTCACCTGTGGTCGTGAACTTGTCGTAGAAGATCCGCCCCTCCTTCGCGCCGAGGTCTCCGAGCACCTCGATCGCGGCTTCCACCATTGGTGGGGGACCGCAGACGTAGGCGTCGGCGCGGCGGAGGTCGCTCTCGTGCTTGCGCACGACGTCGGTGATCAAGCCCACCTCGCCGTCCCAGGTCTCGCCCTCGGCAGGCTCAGACAGTGCGGGCACGTAGGTGAAGCCGGGCATCGCCTCCTCGAGGGCCCGCAGCTCCTTGTCGAAGCACAGGTCGCGATGGCCACGGGCGCCGTAGTAGTAGGTGGCCTTGCGCTCAGGGTCGCGCTCGGCGAGCGAGCGCAGCACCGACAGGATCGGCGCCATCCCGGCGCCACCGCCGACGAAGACCAGGTCTGCGGGGCTGTCACGCAACGTGAAGACGCCGAACGGGCCGCTCAGGTCGAGTTTGTCGCCGATGGCAACGCCGTCCTTGAGGAACTCCGAGAACAGCCCACCCGGATAGATACGAATGATGAACTCGAGATGACCGCTGTCCTTGGCCGAGATGTTCGCCATCGAGAAAGACCGGGTCTCCTCGGAGTCGGTCACCCCGATGTCGACGTACTGACCCGGGAAGAAGCGGAACTCCTCCGGCTTGTCCAGCGCCAGCACCAGGTGCCGCATGTCGTGCGTGACCGGCTCGTTCGACACGACTGTGCCGACCGCGCTCTGGATCGGCAGCCCCGAGCGGATCATCTCCTCGTCGTAGTTCAGGAGCTCGATCGTGACGTCCTCGTAGACATGGGCCCGGCACAGCAGCGTGAAGCCCTCGTCCCGCTCGCTGTCCGGCAGCGCAAACGTGGAGTAGCTGTCGTGCTCGACGTCCTCACCCTCGAGCAGGAAGGACTTGCAGGCGGCGCACTGGCCCTCCTTGCAGCCGTGCATGAGCATGATCCCCTGCTCGGCGGCGGCCCGCAGGACGTTCTGTGACTCCTCGACCTCGATCTCGATGCCGACCGGCTCGAACCGCACCGTGTGCTTCTCGGTCATGGCTCCTCGGGCGTTCGCTGGGATGTACGGAGGGGGTGGCCCGCCGCGCGGGGCGGGCCAGCAGCCGGGAGGGCCCGGGGCCTTGCCCCGGGCCCTCCCGTTCGTGCAGTGCTCAACCTGTGAGTGGCAGGCCGCTCCGGTCAGCTGGCGACAGGAGCCTTGCCGGCGGGACCGTGCGCGGTGTAGTCCGCGTGGAACGCCTTCTGCTCGTCCTTGGTCATCTCGTTCAGCAGGACGTTCGGGCTGGCGAGCGGCGGGCACCGGCGCAGGTGGTCCAGCGTCCACATCTTCTTCGGGTCGAGGTTGAGGTGCGGCTGCGCCACCAACGTCTTCCCGTCGTCGCGGACGTAGCCCATGTCGGAGACGACGTCGGCCCAGTTCCAGCCGTGGTAGAGCGTCTCCCACTCGCGCTTGCCGATGAGCCGGCCCATGTTCGGGGTCTCCCGGCCCTCATAGGTGGGCCGGAAGGCCACCGTGTCCGTCCAGCGGCACGCCTCGTGGCAGTACGTGCGCATCTGACCGTCGACCTCGGCCATGACCATGTCCTCGCGGACGAGGCATGGCACCATGCAGGTCCAGCAGCGGTGCGGGTAGGCGTAGTCGACGGCCTCGAACACGATCGGGTTGTGCCCGTTCGGCATCGAGAGCCGGTTGTAGTTCTCCCACCATGCGCCGTACTTGTCGTACCAGCCCGGGTACTTGTACTCGAACCACTCGAAGTCTTTGTCCGTCATCGGGTCCATGCGCCAGTAGTTGGCGATCCACCCGGTGCAGAAGAACTGGGCCACCTCGTGCACGTAGCCCTTGTTCCAGATCTGGTTCCAGGACTCCTCGATGAGGTCGTGGGGGATGACCAGGCCGTACTTCTCCAGCGGCACCAGGTAACTGCGGTAGTAGTCGTCGTAGATCCAGCGACGCCACATCTCCGCGTAGCTCTCACGGTCCTTGCGACGGTCCTTCGTGCCGTACTCGATGAAGGTACCGATGGCGGCGTCGACGACGCGGTGGTTGTTCCACCACGCGTAGCGCAGGTCGCGCTCGAGCAGCTGGTGGTTGCCCTCGTCGGCCAGCGCCATGAGCAGCGTCGCGTAGCCGTTGCTGATGTGCCGGGACTCGTCGGACTGGACCGAGTGGAACACCGTGGGCAGCAGGTAGTCGCCGTTGGCCGCGGCCTCGGCGGGCATGGCGACGAACAGCGTGTTGGTGAACGCCGTCTCCGCCACGATCGTCAGGTAGATGCTCGCGGCGGTAATGGCGTCACCGGTGATGAAGCCCTCCGCGAACTGCCGGCCGATCGTGCCGCAGTAGTCGTTCTGGAAGTTCTTCAGGCTGCTGTTGAAGCCGGCCGGGTC
>JBKJQN010000015.1:0-26311 GCA_046593925.1 Mycobacteriales bacterium | reverse complement strand
GAACTGCCGCTCGAACTCCTTGTTCTCCCCGACGTAGGACCCCGTGGTGCGGCTGGGGCCTCGGCTCGCTGTTGCGCGCCAAGCGGATCAGTCGCACCACGGGCTCCTACGTCGGCGAGAACAAGGAGTTCGAGCGGCAGTTCCTCACCGGCGAACTCGAGGTCGAGCTCGTGCCGCAGGGGACCCTCGCCGAGCGCCTGCGGGCCGGTGGCGCGGGCATCCCGGCGTTCTACACCCCCGGTGGCGTCGGTACGCAGGTCGCCGACGGCGGCCTGCCACTGCGCTACGACGGCAGCGGCGGGGTCGCGCTCGCCACTCAACCCAAGGAGGTCCGCGAGTTCGACGGCGTGCCGTACGTCCTCGAGCAGGCGATCCGCACCGACTTCGCGCTGGTGCACGCCTGGCGCGGTGACCGGCACGGCAACCTCGTGTACCGCAAGAGCGCGATGAACTTCAACCCGCTGTGCGCCGCCGCCGGCCGGGTGACGATCGCCGAGGTCGAGGAACTCGTCGAGCCCGGCGAGCTCGACCCGGCGCAGGTACACACCCCCGGGATCTTCGTCCAGCGGGTCGTTCACGTGCCGGCGGGCGAGAAGCAGATCGAGCGAAGGACGGTGGCGCGCACATGACGCGGACCCGCGAGGAGCTGGCGGCGCGGGTCGCCCTCGAGCTCCCCGACGGCGCGTACGTCAACCTCGGGATCGGCCTGCCGACCCTGATCCCCAACTTCCTGCCGGCCGGCGTACACGTCGTCCTGCAGTCCGAAAACGGCGTCCTCGGCGTCGGCCCCTACCCGGCCGAGGACGACGTCGACGCCGACCTCATCAACGCGGGCAAGGAAACCGTCACCGTGCAGGCCGGTGCGTCGTACTTCGACTCGGCGCTGTCGTTCGGCATGATCCGCGGCGGCCACGTCGACGTCGCGGTCCTGGGCGCCATGCAGGTCAGCGAGCACGGCGACCTGGCCAACTGGATGATCCCCGGGAAGATGGTCAAGGGGATGGGTGGCGCGATGGACCTGGTCCACGGCGCCAAGCGCGTCATCGTCATGATGGAGCACCTCGCCAGGGACGGCGGGCACAAGATCGTCCGCGAGTGCACGTTGCCGCTCACCGGCAAGCGCTGCATCGGACGCATCATCACCGATCTCGCCGTCATCGACGTCGAGCCGCAGGGCCTGGTGCTGCGCGAGACCGCGCCCGGGGTCCGCGTCGACGACGTGCGGGCGGCGACCGGCGCCGACCTCGAGGTCGCCCTGGTCAGCAGATGAGCGACGAGCTGGTCCACCTCGAGGTCGCCGGCGGCATCGCGACCGTCACGCTGGACTCCCCCGCCAACCGCAACGCCCTGTCGGCCCGGCTGCGGACCGAGCTGGGCGACCAGCTCGAGGCTGCCCTGTGCGACGAGCGGGTGCGCGTCGTCGTGCTCACCCACACCGGCACCGTTTTCTGCTCCGGGATGGACCTGAAGGAGGCCCGGGGAGGCGCCGCGGACGCACAGGGGATCAACGAGTTCCCAGCGCTGCTCGAGGCGCTGTGGACCTCGCCGAAGCCCTCGGTGGCGAGGCTCTCCGGCCCGGCCCGCGCCGGCGGGGTGGGCCTGGTGGCCGCCTGCGATGTGGCGGTGGCCGCTGACACCGTCACCTTTGCCTTCACCGAGGTACGGCTCGGTGTCGTACCGGCGGTCATCAGCGTGCCGGTGCTGCCGCGGCTGCTGCCGCGCGCGGCGCACGAGCTGTTTCTGACCGGCGAGGTGTTCGGCGCCGCGCGGGCGGTCGAGATCGGGCTGCTCAACAGCTGCGTCCCCGCCGCCGAGCTGGACGCCGAGGTCGCCCGCTTCACCCGGATGCTCGCCCTCGGTGGCCCCGAAGCGCTCGCGGCGACCAAGCTGCTGCTGACCGCCGGCACCGAGGGGGCATTCGGCGAGGCACTGGCCGCCGCCAGCGAGCTGTCGGCCCGGCACTTCGCCTCCGCCGAGGGCCAGGAGGGAATCACCGCCTACGCAGAGAAGCGCCCAGCCAGCTGGGTGCCGGCGGGCGGGTAGGACGACGCGTACCCCACACTGTTCGCGGACCCGAGCCTCAGCCAGCTGGACGATCACCCCAGGAGGGTCCACATGAACGATGTCCTGATCCGCACCGCGCGCGGCTGCGACAACGCATGACCCAGGTCTGGCCCGGCACGCCGTACCCGCTGGGTGCGACCTACGACGGCACCGGCACCAACTTCGCGGTGTTCTCCGAGGTCGCCGACCGGGTGGAGCTGTGCCTGTTCGCCGACGACGGCACCGAGACCCGGGTCCGGTTGCCCGAGCGCGACGCGTTCGTCTGGCACGGCTACCTGCCCAACATCGGCCCCGGCCAGCTGTACGGCTACCGCGTCTCCGGGCCGTACGAGCCGGAGAACGGGCACCGCTGCAACCCCAGCAAGCTGCTGCTGGACCCTTACGCCAAGGCGGTCGACGGCGACATCGACTGGGACCAGGCGTGCTTCAGCTACACGTGGGGCGACGAGGACTCCTACGACGAGCAGGACTCCGGCCCGCACATGAGCAAGTCGGTCGTGATCAGCCCGTACTTCGACTGGGACAACGACCGGCACCCGCGTACCCCGTACAACGAGACGGTGATCTACGAGGCGCACGTCAAGGGGCTGACCAAGACCCACCCGGGCATCCCGGAGGAGATCCGCGGCAGCTACGCCGCCGTCGCCCACCCGATGATGCTCGAGCACTACAAGAAGCACGGCATCACCGCCGTCGAGCTGATGCCGGTCCACCAGTTCGTACACGACAGCCACCTCGCCGACCGTGGCCAACACAACTACTGGGGCTACAACACGATCGGCTTCCTGGCCCCGCACAACGACTACTCCTCCTCCGGCCAGCGCGGCCAGCAGGTGCAGGAGTTCAAGGCCATGGTCAAGGCGCTGCACGCCGAGGGGCTCGAGGTGATCCTGGACGTCGTCTACAACCACACCGCCGAGGGCAACCAGAAGGGGCCCACCCTGTCGTTCCGCGGCATCGACAACGCCAACTACTACCGCCTGGTCGACGAGGACCAGAAGCACTACTACGACACGACCGGCACCGGCAACACCCTGCTCATGAAGTCGCCACACGTACTGCAGCTGATCATGGACTCGCTGCGCTACTGGGTGCTGGAGATGCACGTCGACGGGTTCCGTTTCGACCTGGCCAGCTCGCTGGCCCGTCAGTTCCACGAAGTCGACCGGCTGTCGGCGTTCTTCGACCTGGTCCAGCAGGACCCGGTCGTCAGCCAGACCAAGCTCATCGCCGAGCCGTGGGACATCGGCCAGGGCGGCTACAACGTCGGTGGCTTCCCACCGCTGTGGACGGAGTGGAACGGCAAGTACCGCGACACGGTCCGCGACTACTGGCGCGGGGAGGACCGGACCCTCGCGGAGTTCGCCAGCCGGCTGACCGGCTCGGCCGACCTGTACGAGCAGGACGGCCGCCGGCCGTACGCCTCGATCAACTTCGTGACCGCACACGACGGCTTCACCATGCACGACCTGGTGTCCTACAACGACAAGCACAACGACGCGAACGGCGAGGGCGGCAACGACGGCGAGAGCCACAACTCCTCCTGGAACTGCGGGGTGGAGGGCGAGACCGACGACCTGGACATCGTTGTCCTGCGTGAGCAGCAGAAGCGCAACATGCTGACCACGTTGTTCCTGAGCCAGGGCGTGCCGATGTTGCTGCACGGCGACGAGCTCGGCCGTACCCAGGGCGGCAACAACAACGTCTACGCGCAGGACAGCGAACTGGCGTGGATCGACTGGGAGCGCGCCAAGGACTTCGAGGTGCTGTCGGACTTCACCGCGCGGCTGTCGCAGCTGCGTCACGACCACCCGGTCTTCCGCCGCCGCCGACATTTCCGCGGTCGCGTCGTCAAGGGCTCGACGATCGAGGACATCGGCTGGTTCACCCCGGCGGGCGAGTGGATGGGCGAGGACGACTGGGAGTCGGGCTACGCCCGGTCGGTCGCGGTCTTCCTCAACGGCGAGGCGATCCGCGAGCCGGATGCGCGCGGGGAGCCGGTCATCGACGACTCGTTCTTCCTGTTGTTCAACGGCCACTACGAAAACATCGACTTCACGCTTCCCGACCTGGGGGCCGGTGAGGCGTGGGACGTCGTGATCGACACCGCTGCGCCGCTGCTCGACGACGCCGAGCGCCGCTCGCTGAAGACGGGAGCGGCGATCGAGGTGGACGCCCGCTCGGTGCTCGTGCTGAAGAAGGCCTTCTAAGTGGCGCACCTGCCTGCCGCGGGTCGGCCGGTGCCCGTCTCGACCTACCGGGTGCAGTTGCGCCCACCCGCCGACGACCACCCCGGCTTCGGGTTCGACGACGCGGCTGCCGTCGCGCCCTACCTCGCCGACCTGGGTGTGACGCACCTGTACTGCTCGCCGTACCTGCAGGCGGCGCCGGGCTCCGCGCACGGCTACGACGTCGTCGACCACGGCGTGCTCAACGTCGAGCTGGGCGGGGCGGACGCCTTCGCGCGGATGGTCGCCGCCTGCCGGTCCGCCGGGCTCGGCATCGTCCTCGACGTGGTGCCCAACCACATGGCGGTCTCAGAGCCGGAGTCGCAGAACGCCACCTGGTGGGGCCTGCTGCGCGAGGGCCGTGACTCGCCGTACGCCGCCTGGTTCGATGTCGACTGGGACTCCCCCGACAACCCCGGCAAGGTTCTCGTGCCGGTGCTCGGCGGCCCGCTCGGTGCGGTCGTCGGGGAGCTCGAGCTGCTCGAGGACCGCATCCGCTATTACGACCACGAGGTGCCGATCGCACCGGGCACCCGCGTCGACGGCGACGTCCTGGCCACCCTGGCCCGCCAGCACTACCGGCTGTGCCACTGGCGGGTGGCGGCCGACGAGTTGAACTACCGGCGCTTCTTCGATGTGACGACGTTGGCGGGCGTACGGGTGGAGGACCCCGACGTCTTCGACACCACCCACCGGCTGATCGCCTCGCAGGTGCGCGAGGGCGTGCTCGACGGGCTCCGGATCGACCACCCGGACGGCCTGGCGGACCCCGAGGGCTATCTCGCACGGCTCGCCGAGGTCACCGGTGGCTCGTGGGTCGTCGTGGAGAAAATCCTCGAGCCAGGCGAGGCGCTTCCGGCCAGCTGGCAGACCGCGGGCACCACCGGCTACGACGCGCTCAACCGGGTGCTGGGGCTGTTCGTCGATCCGGCCGGCGAGCAGCCGCTCACCGACCTGTGGACCCAGGAGACCGGCAGCCGGGCCTCGTACGAGCAGGTGGTCGACGCCACCAAGCACCTGGTGCTGGACCAGGTGCTGGTCGCTGAGGTCAACCGGCTGACCGAGCTGGGGCTTCGGGTCTGCCATACCGACCCTTCGTTGCGCGACACGACCCGCCGGGCCTTCCGGGAGGGGCTGGTCGAGCTGCTGGCGTCCTTCGGGGTCTACCGCGCCTACCTGCCGCCGGTGGGGCCGGCTGATGACGATGCCCGTCGGCAGATGGCTTCCGCAGTCCAGGTGGCGACGGCCCGGTTGCCGGGACGGGCCTTGGAGATCGCGCTGGTCGCACGGCTCGCGCTGGCGGAGGGGCCGTCCGGCGGGTCTGCGCAGGAGTTCGTCACGCGCTTCCAGCAGACCTGCGGGCCGGTGATGGCCAAAGGCGTCGAGGACACCGCCTTCTACCGCTACCTGCGCTTCGCTGCGCTGAACGAGGTCGGCGGCGACCCCGGTCAGTTCGGCCTGTCGGCTGCCGGATTCCATCAGGCCTGCCTGGAGCAACAGGCCGACTGGCCGGTGTCGCAGACCACCCTCACGACGCATGACACCAAGCGCAGCGAAGACGTCCGCGCCCGCCTGGTGCTGCTCGCCCAGTGCCCGAGCGAATGGGGCGAGGCGGTGGTGCGCTGGTCGACGCTCGCCGCCCTGCACCGCTCCCCCGCCGGCCCCGACAAGGCCACCGAGCTGCTGGTCTGGCAGAGCCTGCTCGGTGCCTGGCCGATCACCGCCGACCGGGCGGAGGCGTACCTGGAGAAAGCCACCCGCGAAGCCAAGACCCGGACGTCCTGGGTCGACCCGGTTCCGGCGTTTGAGCAGGCCGTACAGGGATTCGTCCGCGCCGTGCTCACCGACCCGGTGCTGGTCGGTGAGCTCGACACCTTCACCGAGCGGCTGCGGCCGGCCTGGGAGAGCACCCTGCTCGCCCAGAAACTCGTGCAGCTGACGATGCCGGGGGTGGCCGACACCTACCAGGGCACCGAGCTGCCGGACCTCTCGCTGGTCGACCCGGACAACCGTCGGCCGGTGGACTACGACCTCCGACGGGCCGGGCTGGCCGACCTGGCGGCGGCCCCGCCCAAGCTGCGACTGACAGCGACCGCGCTGCGGCTGCGTCGCGAGCACCCGGAGTGGTTCCTCGCGGACGCGACGTACGAGCCGCTCGACGCCGGGCCGCGGGCCGTGGCGTTTGGCCGGTCCGGCGAGGTCGTGGTCGTCGCCCCGACCCGCTCACTTCTTGTGGAGCGGTCCGGCTGGGGCGACGACGCCGTTTCGCTGCCCTCCGGCGACTGGCGCGACCTGCTCGGCGGGGGCACCTGGAGCGGCACCGTGCGGCTCGCCGGCCTGCTCGCAGCTCCGGGTGGCGCCCTGCTCGTGCGCGCGTAGTCCGCCGTCCTCGCCGGCCCTGCGTCGTCGTCGTCCCACCGAACACCGGCGACCTGGCGGTCGTCACCGACCTCGAGGCGCCGCTGCGCCGGCACGGATTCCGCGTGCCGCACGTTCCCGCGCGGCAACGGGTTGGTGGGGGCGGTGGTGCTGTCCGTCAGGGGACGCCGCTCGGCTCGTCACCCTGCACCCGGCAGCGAGCGCCACGTCGGCCGGCCCCGAGGCCTCGGCGCGGCGCTGGATCCCACGCAGCATGCGACGGAGCCTCGCGAGGTCGCCGAGCTCCATGAGGAGCCCGCCGAGCAGCGCCGATGCTGGCTAGGGCCAGTTGTAGGTGGTGTGGATACGGGTGATCAGCCGGGTGCCGCTGTCGTCGGTGCGGCCAAGTCGCACGCCCACGTGCAGTCAGGCTGTGGCGCACAGCAGCCACCGGTTGACTCCGAAGGAGTGGACCTTGAGTGTCGTGCACCCGGCCCAGCTGCGAGCCTGTGCGATGTCTCGGCGGGGGACCATGGCCACGAGGTTGTTTGTGTGCTGGCGCCGCGGACGCGACACACAAACCCGGTCGCTCCTGGCCGGCCGCACGCTCGGCAGCGCCCGTGGGCGCCGACATTGTGTGCTTGCTCGCGTAAGCAAGCACACAATGTCGACGTAGCGGAGGGATCCAGGGGCTGGCGGAGGGATCCAGGGGCTGGCGGAGGGAGTGTCGGTCGAGCCGTGTGATCTACGCCCGCGTCGCGTTCGCAGGGCCGACCGGTGGGCAGGGGCAACGACATGACGATGCTTCGCGTATGGGCTCCCGGCAAGGACACCGTCGAGGCGGCGGTGTCGGGCGAGCGGCACCCGATGCAGGACGCCGGCGACGGCTGGTGGCAGGTCGACGTGGCCGATCCCGGTGCCGGCACCGACTACGCGTTCCGTGTGGACGGCGGTGACCCGCGACCGGACCCGCGCAGCGCCTGGCAGCCGCACGGGGTGCACGCGCCCAGCCGAATCGTCGACCACGGCGCGTTCCGGTGGACCGACGGGAGCTGGCGCGGCCTGCCGCTGGCCGGCGCGGTCCTGTACGAGATGCACGTCGGCACCTTCACTCCCGAGGGCACCTTCGACGCCGCCGTGGGGCGGCTGGACCACCTGGTCGACCTGGGCATCGACGCGGTCGAGCTGCTGCCGGTCAACGCCTTCGCCGGCCGCTGGGGCTGGGGCTACGACGGGGTCGCCTGGTTCGCCGTCCATGAGCCCTACGGCGGCCCCGAGGGCCTGAAACGGTTCGTCGACGCCTGCCATGGCAGGGGCCTGGGCGTCGTGATGGACACCGTGTACAACCACCTCGGCCCGGCCGGCAACTACCTGCCCGAGTTCGGGCCCTACCTCACCGAAGCGCACCACACGCCCTGGGGGCCGGCAGTCAACCTCGACATGCCCGGCTCGGACGAGGTTCGCCGGTACGTGATCGACAGCGCGCTGGCCTGGCTGCGCGACTACCACGTCGACGGGCTGCGCCTGGATGCCGTGCACGCGCTGGTCGACGAGCGGGCGACACACCTTCTGGAGGAGCTCGCGGTCGAGGTGCAGGGCCTTGCCGCGCAGGAGAAGCGGCCGCTGTGGCTGGTGGCCGAGAGCGACCTCAACGACGCCCGGCTGATCACCTCGCGCGACGGCGGCGGGTACGGCCTGGACGGCCAGTGGGCCGACGACGTCCACCACTCGCTGCACGCCCTGCTGACCGGCGAGCGGTCCGGCTACTACAGCGACTTCGGCAGCCTGCCCACCCTGGCCAAGGCGCTCACCGGGGCGTTTGTGCACGACGGCTCCTGGTCCAGTTTCCGGGCCCGGCGACACGGCCGGCCGGTACCGGCGACCGTGCCGGGCGCCCGGTTCGTCGCGTACCTGCAGGACCACGACCAGGTGGGCAACCGGGCCACCGGCGACCGGATCTCCGCGACCCTCTCGGACGGCCTGCTCAAGGCAGGAGCGGCGCTGCTGCTCACCTCGGCGTTCACGCCGATGCTCTGGATGGGAGAGGAGTGGGGTGCCCGGACGCCCTGGCAGTTCTTCGCCGACCACGACACCGAGCTCGGGGAAGCCGTCAGCAGGGGCCGGCGGGCCGAGTTCGCGTCGCACGGCTGGGACAGCGAGGACCTCCCTGACCCACAGGCAGAGTCGAGCTTTCAGGCATCAAAGCTGGACTGGTCGGAGCGCGACGGCGAGCGTGAGCAGGCCCTGCTGGCCTGGACCCGTGACCTGCTGGCGCTGCGCCGCGCTCGACCCGAGCTCACCGACGGGCGGCGCGACCGGGTCCGGGTCTCCTACGACGAGGACGAGCGCTGGGTTGTCGTACGGCGTGGCGCGGTCGTCGTGGTCGTGAACCTGGCAGCCGAGCGCCGCCGTGTCCCCGTCCCGGGGACGCCTCAGGCGGTGCTGCTGGCCAGCTCGCGTGGCTTCGTCTTCGGAGACGGGTCGGTCGAGACCGACGGCGAGTCGGCCGTCGTACTGCAGCTCACGGATCGATAGCAGCCGGCCACCGGCGCCCGGCGGGTGCGGGCCGGCGCTGCGGCAGGCGAACCTTCAACCTGCCGCCGCGAGTGGCCCCCACACCGCGACCCGGGCCGCCCCCGTCCGGCTAGTTCTCGACCAGGTCGGCGAGGGCGTCGAGGGCCGCGGCGAGGCTGCGGTCGACGTCCGGCGGTTCATCGGCGAAGAACGAGAGGTGTACGACGACCTCGCTGCCGCCGGTGCGGTCCCCGACCTGCAGCCAGCCGGTGTACGTCCCGCCCTCACCGCCGCGCGACGGCGTGCCCCACTCCACTCGGAGCTGGTCGGCGGACGGCCGCCAGAAGCCGTCATCGGCGTAGCCTTCGCCCTCGATGTGGACGTCGGTGTCGCTGCCTGGTGCAGCCGGCTGCGCGGCCTTGACAGTCGGCAGCCACTCCGGCAGCCGGCCGAGGTCGGACACGACAGCGAACACGTCGGCGGTGCTGGCCTGGACGACGCGGGAAACCTGATGCTCGCTCATGGCCGGCCCCTTCCCCGGGTGCCGGTCTCCACCCCCGGGAACCTGCCCGGCAGGCGCATCGTCGTCACGGGCGCGACCGGCAACGTCGGGTCGCAGCTCCTGCCCCAGCTGTTGTCCAGCCCCGCCAGAAGCGGGTGGGGTCGACCTCGGCACCCTCGCCCCGCTGATGGACACCACGAGGCGCACCGTGAGCTCGGCCGGCCGCCTGCGCGGACCGCCGGCGACGCCCTGGTGCCGTCACCGCCGGAGCGACCGGTCCGGCAGGGCGGCCGTGGGTCCCGGGCCGCCGCCGCCCGCACCTCGGAGCCGCCGTCCCGACCGCCGGAGTCCTGGTCTTCCTCGACGCGGACACCGTCCCCGAGCCAGTCGCTCGGGGACAGCCAGTGGCTGGTCGCCATGCCCGACGTCCCGCAGCCTGTCGCCGCCGGGGCGTCGGACAGCTCGCGTCAGGCAGCGGCCCGGGTGGTGGCGCTGCGGGGCAGAACCGGTGCGTCGCGGCCGGTTCCGACCGGCGTACCGGCGACCGGCGTGCGCTGCTCCTCGTGGTAGTCCTCCTCGACGTTGACGTCCCAGACGTCGTGCGGCGGGTCGGCGCCGAGGATGTTCTGCGCGGTGAGCAGCGCGGTCATCATGCTGTGGTCGGCGTTGTTGTAGCGGTGCATGCCATTGCGCCCGACCGGGTGCACGTTCGGGACCGCCTCCGCGAGCCAGCCGCGGATCACGTCGACGTTGCCCCTGTAGAACTCGTCGTACACCGGGTAGGCCTTGGGCATCCGTACGACGTAGCCCGCCTCGAAGACATCACCGGTGACCAGCCCCAGCGACGAGATCTCCTTCTGCGCCAGCGCGATCAGCTCCTCGTCGCTGCTGTCCCAGAGGTCGTCGTGCTGGTTGACGAAGTACTCCAGGCCCAGGCAGGTTCGGCCGTCCTTGACCAGGTACGGCGACCAGGAGCCGAAGTTCTGGATCCGGCCGACCCGGACCTCGGGCGAGTGGATGTAGATCCAGTTGTCCGGAAAGCTGAAGCTCTCCGGGACAACCAGCGCAACGGTGAGGAAGTCGCGGTAGCGCAGGTCGTTGGCGGCAGCCAACACCTCGGCCGGCGCCGGCGGGTCCATCACGCGCACCAGGCTGCTGATCGGCATCGAGGACACCACGTGCCGCACCGACAGCCGCATCTCGCCATCGCAGGTCCGGGCCACCACGTCGGTCGCGCCGCTGTCGTCACGCTCGATACGCGTGACCTTGGACTCCATCAGTACGGTGCCGCCAAAGCCCTCGACGTGCTCGCGGGCGCGCTCCCACATGAGGCCGGGGCCGAACTTCGGGTACTGGAACTCCTCGATCAGCGAGGCGATATCCTTCTGGTTGCGCTTGGGCATCAGCGCATTCAACACCGCAGTCAGCAGCGACAGATTCTTGATGCGCTGCGCCGCCCAGTCAGCCTGAATCTCGGTCGCGGGCACCCCCCACACCTTCTCAGTGTAGGTCTTGAAGAAGATCCGGTACAGCCGCCAGCCGAAGCGAGCGGCCACCCAACCCTCGAAGTTGGTCTGGTCCTTCGGCGGCCGGATGCGCACCATCACGTACGACAACACGCACTTGAGCGCCTCGAGCAGGCCCAGGTTGCCCAGCGCGTTGCCGGCCTTCAGCGGGTAGTCGAACAGCTTGCCGCGGTAGTAGATGCGGCTCATCCGCGGCCGCAGCAGGAACTCGTCGGCCGGCAGGATCTCGTGCCATAGCGCCTCGACCTCGGGCACCTTGGTGAAGAAGCGGTGGCCGCCGATGTCGAAGCGCCAGCCGTCACGCTCGACCGTACGGCTGATGCCACCGACCACGTCGGTGCCCTCGAGGACCACCGCCTGAACCCCGGCCTTGCCGAGCTCGTAGGCGGCCGTCAGGCCCGCGGGCCCGGCTCCGATGACGACGACGGGCCCGTGATCCGTGGGTCGGGTGCTCGACACGCACGCTCCTTGTCTGTGACGTCCCACCTGCCTGAGGGAGGGATCTCCTGCCCAGACGGCTTCCCCATCCAAGGCCCGCCAACCGCCTGACGGTCGGTGGTCAGGGGACGTACCGGTGCAGGAACGCCGTCACGGCGTACGCACCCAGCAGCATGGGAGCTAGGACAACAGTAATGGATCGGACCCTCGGTCCACCTGTGACAATGGCCGCAGCGATCAGCAGCGGAACCGCGTTTCCGGCGTAGCGCTCGAAACTGGTCATGCCGCGCGCCGTGACCGCGAGCAGCACCGTCAGCCCCCCCAGCACCGCGTAGGACGTCGGCAGCCGGCGCGCCACGACCAGCAGCAGTCCGATCGACAGGCCCGCCCACAGCACGTGCAGGCCCGAGCCCTCCAGGGAACCGGTGAGCAGCCCGTGCAGCCCCTGCAGCGCCCCCGGCACGGGGTCGACGAAAGCCCCACCGCGCAGGCCCGGCACTGCCTGGACCCTGAAGGGCAGCAGCGCGTCACCTCGGGTGACAGCGACCCAGAGCAGGTACCCGCCCAGCCCGACGGCGGGCGCCGCCACCGCGACCGCACGGGCGGCGACCTCGCGGGCGGCAGCGGCGCGCAGCCCCGGCAACGCCTCGACAAGTACCACGGCGGCGAGCACGACCCCGGGCGGCCGCAGCCCGCCGGCGAGCAGCCCGAGCCCGGCGACGACCCACCAGCGGCGGTTGCGGGCGGCCAGCAGCAGGCCGCAGACCAGGGCGCCGAACAGCGGCTCGGTGTAACCCATGACCTGCACGAACGCCGCTGGAGCGAAGGCGGCCGCCCAGACGGCGCGGTCGGCGACCGGCCGGCCCAAGCCCTCACGCAGGACCAGCCGGTGCAGCACCAGGCCGAAGGCGACGGCCCCGGCGTTGGACAGCACGAGCAGGGCGGCCCCCTCGGTGCCCAGCAGGAGCGGCGACAGGGCGCGAGCGAGCAGCGGCAACAGCGGGAAGAACCGCAGCGCCTCCGTCGGCAGGTCGGCGTAGCCGTGCGCGGCGATCAGGTGGTACCAGCGGGCGTCCCAGCCCAGCAGCCCCTCGGTGCGCAGCTGGGCGTCGAACACGTGCAGCAGCTGAGCGGCACCCAGCGCCAGCAGCACCACGACCCGGGCGGCCACGAACGACACCAGGACCGGCCGCCACGGCAGGGCGACCAGCCCCTCGCGCCACCGGCTCCCGAGCCCGAGGTGGGTCCAGCCGACCGCCGGGGACCCGGGCGGGCGCGGCGCGACCTCGACGGGCATCATAAGAGCGTATGAGCACCGCTGCTGCCGCGCCGAGTCGTCGGCCGGTGGCGCGTGTCGCGGGTCGTCGCGGCAGGGGTCTGCCGACCCCGGCGGGGCTGTTGCTCGGGCTCGCGGTGCTGCTCGGGGTGCTCGCCCGGCTGCATTCGCCCAGCGCCCTGTGGCTGGACGAAGCGCTGTCACTCGGCATCGCGCGTCGGCCGGTACCCGAGCTGCTCGACGCGTTGCGCCGCGACGGCTCGCCGCCGGTGTACTACCTGCTGCTGCACGCCTGGATCGCCGTGTTCGGCAGCTCCGACACCGCGGTCCGCGCGCTGTCGACCGTGCTGTCGGTCGCCGCACTGCCGCTGGTGCGACTGGCTGGTCGCCGGCTCGGCGGCCCGGCGACCGGCCGCGCGGCACTGCTGCTGCTGGCAGTCAGCCCGTTCGCGGTCCGGTACGCCACCGAGACCCGGATGTACGCCCTGCTGCAGCTGCTCAGCGTCGCCGGGCTGCTCGCCGTGCTGCGCGCCCTGGAGCGTCCTTCGCTTCCTCGGCTGATGCCGGTGGCGCTGATCAGCGGCCTGCTGGCACTCACCCACTACTGGGGCTTCTTCCTGCTGGCAGCGACCGCGCTGGTGCTGCTGGGCCTGGCCCGGCGCGGCGACCGGTCGGCCTACCGGGTGCTCGGGGCGATGGCCGCCGGCGGCGTGCTGTTCGTACCGTGGCTGCCGACGTTCCTGTTCCAGGTGCGGCGAACGGGCACGCCGTGGGCGCCGGCCCCCGCGCTTGTCGATGTCTGGTACTCCCTGACCGGCTGGGCCGGCGGCGGCGGCGGCCCGGCCGTGGTCCTGACCCTGCTGCTGCTCGGCCTGTCGGTGCTCGCGCTGGTCGGCAGCAGGCAGGGCTGCACCGTCGTGCTCGGGACCAGGGTCGAGCGCACCGCGCTGCTGCTGCTGGCCGGCTCGGTGGGCACCCTGGTGCTCGGCCTGGTCGTCGGCAGGGTGGTCTCCGCCGGCTACGTGCCTCGCTACAGCTCGGTTGCCGTCATCCCGGCGCTGCTGCTGGCCGCGCTCGGGCTGCGCGCCCTACCGCCGCGGGCCAGGACCATCGCGCTGGCCCTGGTCGCGGTGTCGGGACTGCTGTCGTCGCTGCCGCAGCTGACCTCGACCCGGCGCACCCAGGCGGGGGTGGTCGCCGCGGCCCTGCGGGCGGGGCTCGGGCCGGAAGACGTCGTCGCGTACTGCCCCGACCAGCTCGGTCCGGCCGTCAGCCGGCTGCTGCCGGCCGGCACCGACCAGGTCGTCTACCCGAGCTTCGCTGCACCTGAGCTCGTCGACTGGGTGGACTACGCCGAGCGCAACGCCACCGCATCACCGACGACGTTCGCCCGCGACCTGGCTGCCCGCACCCCCGGTGCGCTGTGGCTGGTCAGCGCGGCCGGCTACCTGACCTTCGGCAGTCAGTGCGCGCAGCTCGCCGACGCCCTGGTCGACCTGCGTGGGCGCGGCGAGGCAGTCCAAAGGCAGAGCGGCGACTACGACGAGCAGCAGGCCGTGACGCGCTACCCGGCGCTTGGCAGCTCTGCGCCCGGCCCGGCGACGGCCGCCCCCCGCTGACGGCTACCCAGAGCTGCCGCGAGGACGACCAGCCCCGCCACGCCGTACGACAGCCGCCCGACGGTGACCGCGGGGCCGTCCAGGATCGTGGCGAAGAACAGCGGGTAGGCCGCGACCGCGACCGGCACGGCCCACCAGTCGCCGGTCAGCACGACCAGGGCGAGCAGCAGCAGGGCGTACCAGGGCTGTACGGGGGTGGTGAGCAGGAACACCGCGACGAGCAGCCGTACGCCCGCCTGCGGTAGTGGCATCTCACTGCGCAGCAGGTACGCCGACACGCCGCCGAGCGCCAGGACGACCACGACGGTGGCCGGCGTGCCGGTCAGCCCGAGCAGCCCGACCAGCAGGTACCGGGTGCCCTCGCCGTAGCGCTCCTCCTGCAGATAGCCGGGGAGGTAGCCGATCACGTCGAACCCGACCACGAGCACGTGCGGCAGGTACGTCAGGCCGGCGAGCGCAGCCGCGACAGCGACCACCCGCACCCTGCTGCCGCGGCCGCGCAGCAGCAGCGGGAGCAGCAGCGCCGGGTAGACCTTGACCAGCACGGCCCCCGTCAACGCGGCTGCAGACAGCACCGGCCGCCGGGCGCCGGCCGCGACCGCGCCGAGCACGAACAGCACGGCCAGGACGTCGACGTGTGCGTTCTGCACCGCCTCGAGCACCGCCAGCGGGGCGAGGGCGTACACCGCGACGGCGCGCGGGTCGCGTCCGGCCCGCCGCAGCAGCGCGAGCAGGGCCGCAAGCACACCGAGGTCCAGGCCCAGGCCGGCCAGCTCGTAGCCCTGGTCGCGGGCCGACAGCGGGACCAGCTGGTGCTCCAGCCAGAACCAGGCCTCCGCCACCGGCGGGTAGATCGTCGGGACGTTCGGCCGGTTGAGCAGCGTCTGCCGCGGCTGGTCGGCGAGCGCCGGCGGCCACAGCCAGTCCTCGCGCAGCCCGCGCAGCTGACCGGCGTCGGGCGGGTAGCGGTAGGGGTCGATGCCGGCGGACTGCACGGTGCCGTCCCAGGCGTAGCGGTACAGGTCGTCCGACAGCGGCGCCTTGGTCGAGACCGACGCGAGGCGCAGCACGACCGCGAGGGCGAGCACCGCCACCACCGCGGTGCGCCTCGGCAGCCCGCGCACGCAGACCAGGGCGACGGCGTACGCCCCCCACATGCCGGCGACCTCCGCGAACAGCGTCCAGCGGCGGGTCAGGATGCCGCCGGGGGCGGCGCTGGCGTGCGCGAGCCACGCCTCGGCGAAGCCGGCCAGCAGCAGCCCGGCCAGCGCCGCACGAGCCGGCCGGCTCACGGGTCGATGACCTGCAGCTCGCTGCCGAGCTCACCGGCGACCACGACCCGACCGGTCGCCGGCACGACGGCCACGTCGTACGCGTCGCGCACGGTGGGCCAGCTCTTCGCCTGCTCCAGGCCGGTTGGCGTCACCCGGTACTGCACGAGCAGGTTGCGCTCGGTCGCGGTGACGTAGACCAGGCCGCGGGCGGCGTCGTAGGCCATGCCGTAGGGGCGGCCGGGCAGAGCCGTGCTGCCGGTCTGGCGGGGCGTCCCGGTGGTGTCGTACCGGAGCAGCTGACCGCCGGTGGTGTCGGCGACGTACAGGAACCCTGCGCCGGCGGCGAGCGCGTGTGTCGGGCCGGCGCCGGAGGGCAGCACCGCCACCTCCTGCCCGCTGCGGTAGAAGTGTGTCAGCCGCCCGCGCACGTCGACGACCGCGGCGAGGTCACCATTGCCCTTCGCGCCGCCGGGCTGCAGCAGGCCGGCGAAGGTCTTGACGACCGCTCCGCCGCGCACCAGGGACACCGAGCCGCCGAACTCGTCCGCGACGTAGCTGTCACCGTCGGCCAGCACAGCGACGTCGTGCGGCTGCCTCCCGACCTTGACCGTCCCGGTCACCGCTCCGCCCGGCAGGCTGACGGTGGCGAGCAGATCGGTGTCCTCGCCGGGCACGAGCACCGCGCCGCCCTGCGGTGCCAGCTCCAGGTGCCTTGCAGACCCGGGCACCGGCACGATGCGTACGACGGCCACCTTGGCGGGGTCGAACAGAGCCAGCCGGTCCGGCTCGCGCAGGGCGACGACGACCAGGCCGCTCACGGGGTCGGCGACCAGGCCCTCCGGTCGGCCGCCACCCAGCGTGACGACCGCGCCCGCCGGAGCGGTCTGCGGCGGGGCCGCACGGGCGGGTTCAGGGGCGGCGAGCAGCGGTGCCGGCTGCGCGCTCGGCTGCCCGACGGTCGGCCCCCCGCACCCCACCAGCAGGAGGCCGGCGACCAGCGCGGCCAGGACCGGGAGGGTCGGTCGCACGGTGCTCCAGGTGTCAGGGGAGTTCGCTTCAGATCATGTTGGGGATGCGCCGAGAGGCTAGCCAAGGCGCCGTTCGACGCGCCAGGTTCTATACTGTGAGCCACCACACAGTCGCCCAGCGTGGTCGAGGTCACATCCAGCGACCCATCCGATTCCGTCCATGCTGCGAATACCCCACTGAGACCGCACAGCACCTCCCCCCGACCCCGGAAGGAACCACCCACCATGGCTTCCACGAAGCTCAGCGCCGCCGTCCTCGCCGGCCTGCTCACTGTCTCGCTCGCCGCTTGCGGCAGCAACAACGCCAGCACCGGCACCGCCTCGACGACCTCCGCGTCCCCGGCCGCCGCAGCCACCCCCCAGGTGCTCGCCGACCTGAAGGACCTGTCCAAGGGCGTTAGCACCACGGTCAAGCTGGACCCGAAGTTCCTCGCTGGCCTCACCTCACTCAAGGTCACCCCCGGCGTCGTCGGCGGCACCAAGCTCGTCGACGGCTCGCTGATCTTCCCGATCACCGGCGGCTCGGTCACTCTGTACAAGCAGGGCACAACCGGCAGCGACCCGTTCATCGTCGGCGTCATTAAGCACGACGGCCAGGGCATCACGCTGTCCGCCGGCGGCAAGGTCGTGAAGATGGAGAACTTCGACGTCGACGCGGGCAAGTCCGAGATCCGCACCGACATCACCGTCGACGGCGCGAAGTTCGGCGACAACGTGCCGACCTTCATCGCCGACGGCAGCACCCTGAAGTACCCGCCGACGATGGAGGGCAACAACGCCATCCTCGAGGGCACGACGGTCAAGCTCACCGCCGGTGCAGCCGCCGCCCTCAACAAGGTTTTCGGCGTGACCGCCTTCACCGAGGGCTTCCCGATCGGCGTCGCGAAGATCGCCGTCGCCACCAGCTAGTCCGTAACAGGTAGCACGCAGCACGATCCGGCGAGGCGCGAGTGGGGTAGCCCCCACCCGCGCCTCGCGGCGTCGTACTGGCAGCCCCGCCCAGACCGTGGGGCACCTCCACCCGTACCGAGCAGGAGAACCCGCGTGTACGCCCAGGTGCTGGTGCTGGCCAAGGAACCGCTGCCGGGACGGGCCAAAACCCGCCTGACCCCACCGCTGGCCCCCGAGCAGGCGGCTGCGGTCGCCCGGGCCGCCCTGCTCGACACCCTGTCGGCGGTCGGCGGCGTCCCCACCGCGCGGCGCACCGTGGTGCTTGACGGCTCCCCCGAAGGCTGGCTGCCCGGTGGCTTCGAGGTGCTGCCGCAGCGGGGCGGTCCGCTGGCCGAGCGCCTGGACGCCGCCTTCGTCGACGCGTTCGCGGCGCTCCCGGTACCGATGCTGCTGATCGGGATGGACACCCCGCAGGTGACGACGGTGATGCTGCGCGGCGCGCTCGACGCGCTGCTGACCCCCGGCACCGGGGCGGTGCTCGGCCACGCCGAGGACGGCGGGTGGTGGGCGCTGGGTCTGCGTGAGCCCGCCCCCGCGCTGTTCGAAGGCGTACCGATGTCGACCAACCGGGCCGGCAGTGTCCAGCGCGAGCGGCTGGACGCGCTCGGACTTGTCACGACGACGCTGGCACCGCAGCGCGACATCGACCGCCTCGACGACATCGCGGCGGTCGCAGCACTGCAACCCCCCGGTGCGCGACTGGCCGGCCTCGTTGCCTCCCTCGGCCTGAGCCCCGCTCTGGGAGGTGCCGCGTGACGAGCCCCCTTGAGGTCTACGGCCAGGACCTGCTGACCATGATCGGCGGTGGCGCGCCGACAACCTGGCTGCGTGACGAGGACGGCCACACCGTCGTGCTCGACCTGCCCCGCTGGATCGAGCCGGCGCACGGCGCCGACGAGGTCCTGCTCGACCGCTGCGCCGGCCCGACACTGGATCTGGGCTGTGGCCCCGGGCGCTTGACGCGGGCCCTGGTGGCGCGTGGCCTGGAGTGCCTCGGCGTCGACGTTGCGCCGGTCGCCGTGGCGCTTGCCCGGCACGGCGGTACCCCGGTGCTGCACGCCTCCGCCTTCGACGCGGTCCTGGACGACACGCGCTGGTCCACCGTGCTGCTCGCCGATGGCAACATCGGCATCGGCGGCGACCCGGTGGCGCTGCTGCGACGCTGTCGCGAGCTCCTCACGGACTCCGGACACGTGCTCGTCGAGCTGGACCCACCTACCGCCGCCACCCGTACGGTCAGCGTGCGCATCGAGTCCAGCAGCGGCCGTACGAGCAGCTGGTTCCCCTGGGCGCACGTGAGCGCCCGTGACGTCGCCGAGGTGACGGGGCCCGCAGGACTGTCGGCCACCGAGGTTTGGCATGCGGACGGCCGCTGGTTCGCCCGGCTGCAGCCGGCCAGCCCCGCCAGAGGAGCCACGTGACCGCCACCACCGAGGTCGTCGACGACGGCGAGCAGCGCTCCGCACCCGCGTACGGCTTTCCGGCCCCGCTGTGGCGGACGCTGGAGCGGCTGCGGCCGCCCGGCCCGCTGTTTCGCGCCTCGCTGTTCACCAGTCCCGTCCGCGGCCCGTGGCTCACCTCGGTGTTCGCCTCGGTGCTGCTGATCGGGCTGCCGTTGCTCATCGTCACCGGGCTGCTCAGCTACGCCGCGTACGAGCCGAGGTTCGCCGGTAACGCCCTCCCGGCCGACCCCGGCGTGCTGCGCCTGCCGTACTTCCCATGGCCGGCAGGGCCTTCCTGGCTCTACCGGCTCAACCAGGGCATCCACGTCGGGCTCGGCCTGGCCCTGGTGCCGGTCGTACTGGCCAAGCTCTGGTCGGTCATCCCCAAGCTGTTCACCTGGCCCCCCGCCCGCTCGCTCGCGCAGCTGCTGGAGCGGCTGTCGCTGCTGCTGCTCGTGGGCAGCATCCTGTTCGAGCTGGCCACCGGCATCCTGAACATCCAGTACTGGTACGTCTTCCGCTTCGACTTCTACACCGCGCACTACTTCGGGGCCTGGGTGTTCATCGGAGCCTTCGCCCTGCACGTGTTCCTCAACCTGCCGACGATGGTGCGCTCGCTGAAGGGCCGGTCGCTGCGTGAGGAGCTGCGGACCCCGCTCGAGCGCACCGTCCCCGAGCAGCCCGACGAGCACGGCCTGGTGTCCCCCGCGCCAGGCACCCCGACGATCAGCCGTCGCGGAGTCCTCGCGCTGGTCGGCGGCGGCAGCGCCGTCATCACCGTGCTGACCCTCGGCGAGACGATCGGCGTACGCGCCACCGCGCTGCTGTCACCACGCGGCCGGTCCTACGGCGACGGCCCGACGGACTTCCAGATCAACCGCACCGCGCGCGTCGCGCAGGTCACGCCTGACGTCACCGGCGCTTCCTGGCGGCTGGTGCTCAAGGGCGGCCCGCGCGAGGTCTCCCTGGACCGGGCCCAGCTGCTCGCCATGCCGCAGCACACCGCCAAGCTGCCGATCGCCTGTGTCGAGGGCTGGTCGACCGTCCAGACCTGGACGGGCGTGCGTCTTCGCGACCTGGTGGCCATGACCGGAGCGCAGGGCCTGTCGTCGGGCACCGTCCGCTCGCTGGAGAAGGCCGGGGCGTTCGCGCAGGCCACGCTGTCGCCCGGGCAGCTGATGGCCGACGACGCGCTGCTGGCACTGCAGGTCAACGGCGTCGACCTCTCGCTGGACCACGGCTACCCGGCGCGGGTCATCGTCCCGGCCGCCCCTGGCGTGCACAACACCAAGTGGGTACGCGAGATCGAGGTGCGTACGTGAGGCGGCTGTACGGCGCCGGGCCGCTGCACCTGCTCGCGCTGCTGGCCTGCTTCGCGCTCGCCGCGGCCGCGGCGGTGCACATCGGGCACGACCCGCTGCGGCTGCGCTACGCGGTCTGGTTCGTCGGCGCCGCGCTGGCCCACGACCTGCTGCTGTTCCCGCTGTACGCGCTGCTCGACCGGTCGGCCGGGGGCCTGGTGCACCGTCGGCGGCGGCCCGCAACCGGCTCGGTCAACTTCGTACGGGTGCCCGTGCTGCTGTCAGGCCTGCTACTGCTCGTCTTCGCGCCGGTCATCTTCCAGCGCTCCGAGCTCGCGTTCGGCGCCGCCAGTGGGCTGGACCAGAACCCCTACCTCGTACGGTGGCTGGCGATCAGCGGGGTGCTGTTCCTGGCGTCCGCGGTGCTGTACGCCGTGCGCGGTCGGCGCGTAGCCGTCTGACGCCGGCCGTGCGGCACGATGGCGCACCCGGCGGGCAGTCACCCGACCGGGCGCTTCGGGCGGGAGACCCGCGTGCCTTTCGTACAGGAACAGCTGCAGCTGCGCACCGACGGGCCGGTGCTGTTCGTGCTGCTCGCCGACCTGCGCTACGACGGGCGTGACGAAAGGTTCGTGGTACCGGCGGGCTTCGTCACCGACCTGGCGACGGTGCCGGCGGCCCTGACCTGGCTCACCCCGCGCTACGGCGTCTACACCCGCGCCGCGGTGCTGCACGACTGGCTGACAGACGAGTCCAGGGCCGGGCGCTTCCGGCGGGTCGACGCGGACGGCCTGTTCCGCCGGGTGATGCGCGAGCTGGGGGTCAGCCTGCCCCGCCGCTGGATGATGTGGGCCGCGGTCCGCGCCGCCTCGCGGCTGTCGGGCGCGTCGCCGGGCGACGTCGCCCGGTGGCTGCTGGTGGCGGTGCTGGCCGTCCCGTTCGCCGCACCGCCGACGATCCTGGTCCAGCTCTGGCTGTGGGTCTTCGCGCTCGCCGACCAGATCGGCCGCGGCCGCGACGCCATGCGCGCCCGCCGTGACCGGCGTACCTGAAAAGCGTGGGGCGCCCTCACCCCCCGCGCCAGGCACCTGCGGCCGGGTGGGACCGTCCCCCGGCGACGGCTACCTGCGACGATCGACCTCGGCCAGCACCCGGCGCATGTCCGCCACCGCCCGCAGCGTGCCGCGCACCGTCCCGGTCACCTTGGACCGGCCGGTCCGCGGCAGGTAGCTGACGTCGACCTCGCTGACCCGCCATCCCGCCCCGGCGGCGGCCAGCACCATCTCCAGCGGGTATCCGAACCGCCGGTCCTGCAGGTCCAGCGCGATCAGCGCGCTGCGCCGGCAGGCCCGCATCGGGCCCAGGTCGTGCAGGTCGTAGGGCGTACGGCGGCGCAGCGACCGGGCGATCGCGGCGTTGCCGGCGCGGGCGTGCGGGGGCCAGGCGCCGCGGGTGGTCGGTCGGCGCCGCCCCAGCACGAGGTCGACCTCCCCCGCCAGCACCGGGTCCGCGATCCGCGGCAGCTCGCGCGGGTCGAGCGAGCCGTCGGCGTCCAGGAAGCAGACGACGTCGTCGTCCGGGTCGGCCGCCAGCAGGCCGGTGTGGCAGGCGGCGCCGAACCCGCGTGGGCTGGCCTGCACCACCAGCGCCCCGCGGCTGCGCGCCACCTCAGCCGAGCCGTCGGTCGAGCCGTTGTCGGCGACGACGGCGCGGTATCCCGGCGGCAGCCGCATCAGCACCCAGGGCAACGCGGAAGCCTCGTTGAGACACGGCAGGACGACGTCAGGCAACGTCGCCCCGCAGCGGGGCGGCCACGAACTGGCGCATCCCGTCGGCGAAGGTCACCCTGGCCGCGAATCCCAGCTCCTCGCGGGCCCGCTGCGGGCTCGCCACGACATGCCGGACGTCGCCGAGGCGGTACTGCCCCGTGACAACCGGCGGCGCGCTACCGGCCGCAATTGCCTCCGCCACGTCGGCGATCGTGTGCGGCGTGCCGCTCGCGACGTTGTACGCCGTCAGGGCGCCTGGCGTACCACCGGCAAGCGCGAGGACGTTGGCGCGCGCGACGTCGCTGACGTGCACGAAGTCACGCTGCTGCCCGCCGTCCTCGTAGACCAGTGGCGCCTCACCGCGCGCCACAGCGCTGCGGAACAGGCTCGCCACTCCGGCGTACGGGGTGTCACGGGGCATCTGCGGCCCATAGACGTTGTGGTAGCGCAGGGCCACGCAGCTGCCCCCGCTCTGCCGGGCCCATGACCCGGCCAGGTGCTCCTGCGCGGTCTTGGTGGCGGCGTACACGCTGCGGGGGTCGACCGGCGCGTCCTCCGGCACCAGGCCCCAGGACAGGTCGCGTCCGCACCCGGGACACAACGGTTCCCAGCGCCCGGCGGCCAGGTCGGCCTGCGCGCGCGGCGCCGGGCGTACGTCACCGTGCTCTGCGCACGTGTAGCGGCCCTCGCCGTAGACCACCATCGAGCTGGCCAGCACCAGGCGGTCGATGCCCGCCCGCGCCATGGCCGCGAGCAGCACGGCCGTGCCGAGCTCGTTGCTGCCGACGTACAGCGGCAGGTCCTGCAGGTCCACACCGAGCCCGACGATCGCCGCCTGGTGGCTGACTGCGTCGATGCCGTCCAGCACGCCGGGGGGCAGGTCGCGGACATCGCCGTGCACACGTTGGGCCCGCTCGTCCAGATGGCTGGGCCAGCCGCCAGGGTGCACCTCGGGCAGCAGCGCATCCAGGATGCGCACGTCATGGCCCTCGCCGAGCAGGGCATCAACGACATGGCCGCCGATGAAGCCGGCGCCGCCGGTGACCAGGACCCTCACGGGGTCGAGCCTGCCACGGCCGCCGTAGCGTCGCCGCCATGAGCGACCCCGACGACAAGGCCCGAGACGACCTCGAGCTCGGCGACGACCTGCGGGCGTTCGTCGACGCCTCGCCCTCCCCGTCGCACGCAGTCGCCGAGATCGTCCGCCGGCTCACCGCCGGCGGCTTCGGCGCGCTCGACGAGACGGACATCTGGGCGCTGGATCCGGGCGACGCGCGCTACGTCGTACGAGACAGCAGCAGCGTCATCGCCTTCCGGGTCGGCACCGCTCCCCCGGCGGAGGCGGGCCTGCGCCTCATCGGCGCGCACACCGACTCGCCGACGTTCAAGGTGCGGCCGCGTTCGGATCTGCGCCGGGCCGGTTACCGCCTGGTCGGTGTCGAACCGTACGGCGGGATGCTGGCCCACACCTGGCTGGACCGGGAACTCACCGTCGCCGGGCGGATCGCGGTGCGAGGCGCCGACGGTGAGCCGGACCTGCGACCGGTCGTGCTGCCCGGCGCGCCACTTCGCCTGCCATCGCTGGCCATCCACCTGGACCGGTCGGTCCGCGACGGACTGGTGCTCGATCCGCAGCGGCACCTGGTGCCGCTGTGGAGCGACGAGCTCGGTGACGAACCCGGCCTGTTGGCTGCGCTCGCCGACCTGGCCGGGGTCGACGCCGCCGACATCCTCGGTCACGACCTGGTCCTCACCGACGCCCAACCGGCCGCCCGCACCGGAGCCGACGGCGCCTGGGTTGCCGGGCCGCGCCTGGACAACCTCGGCTGCTGCCACAGCGGCACCCTCGCCCTGCTCGCCGCCGCTCCTGGACCACGAACGGCGGTGCTCGTCGCCAACGACCACGAGGAGGTCGGCAGCGGCTCGGCGGAGGGTGCCCGCGGCTCGTTCCTGGCCGACGTCCTGGACCGCCTCGTCGCCGCCACCGGCGACACCGACCCGCAGGCGCGGCACCGGGCAGCGGCCCGCTCCCGACTGGTGTCGGCCGACATGGCGCATGCGGTGCACCCCAATTACGCCGAGCGGCACGAGTCGTCGCACACCCCCGCACTCGGCGGCGGTCCGGTGCTCAAGCTCAACGCCAACCAGTCCTACGCGACCGACGCCGGCTCGGGCGGCTGGTTCACCGCGTGCTGCGCCGAGGTCGGCGTCCCGGTGCAGCACTTCGTCAGCCGGGCCGATCAACCCTGCGGCTCGACGATCGGGCCGTTGACCGCGACCCGGCTCGGCATCTCGACCGTCGATGTCGGCGCCCCGATGCTGGCGATGCACTCGTGCCGAGAGTTGGCCTCCGGCGCGGACGTACCGCTGATGGTGGCCGCGCTCACGGCCTGCCTGGAGGGCTGAGCCGGTTGCCAAGGCACCCGCGCAAGAGGATTGTCCGGCCGTGGAGGCACAGGTGATCTGGACGACGTTGACCGGCAAGCTCGAACAGGCCAAGCGGCTGGACCCGGTGGTGAACGCCGTGACCGGAGCCGTCGACGCGGTGCTCCCCCGGGGCGCCGTCAAGGATGCGCTGCACGGCACCTGGCTCGGCCACTCGCTGCACCCGATGCTGGTCGCGCTGCCGATCGGCATGTGGTCCGGCGCCTCCCTGCTCGACCTCACCGGCGGGCCCGGCTCGCGGCGCGCCGCGAAACGGCTGGTCGGCGCCGGGGTGCTCGCGGTTCTGCCCACCGCCGCGTCGGGCCTGGCCGACTGGTCCGAGCTCGGCGATGCCCGCTCGCCCCGCCGGGTCGGGCTGGTCCACGCGCTGGCCAACACCGCGACCACCGTGGCCTACGGCGCCAGCTGGCTGGCCCGCCGAAGGGGCGACCACGCCCGGGGTCGCAACCTGGCGCTGCTCGGCACCGGGGGGCTGATGGTCAGCGGTTACCTCGGCGGCCATCTGGCCTACGGCCAGGGGGTCGGGGTCAGCCGCAACGCGGACGCGTCGCACCAGCCCACGGAGTGGACCGACGCGTGCGCCGTCGCCGACCTGCAGGGCAGCAAGCCGCTGCGGGTGCAGGTCGCCGGCCAACCCGTGGTGCTCGTCGAGGCAGCCGGCTCCACCGTGGCCATGGGGGCGACCTGCAGCCACTACGGCGCCCCCCTCGATGAGGGTGAGGTGCGCGACGGCTGCCTCGTCTGCCCCTGGCACAGCAGCGCGTTCCGGCTGCGCGACGGCAGCGTCGCGCACGGCCCGGCAACCGTCCCGCTGCACGTCGTACGACGTGCAGCGGGTCGGCGAGCGGGTCCAGGTCCGGGTGCGTCGCTGAGCCAGCAGCATTGCCATCCAGGCGATCCGGGTGGAGCATCGAAGGCCCGGGTCAGGAGAGCGCCATGCACGCTGTCGTCGGTGACCGCATCCTCAGTCCAGGTCGCCATGTCGGCGACGCCAACCGGTCCGGCGAGGTGATCGACGTCCGCGGTGCGGACGGCGGACCACCGTTCGTGGTCCGCTGGGACGACGGCCACGAAGGCGTCGTCTTCCCGGGCGCGGAGTCGAAAGTCGAGCACCGACCAGCGTCGTGACGGCGGCGGAGACGGATGGGAATCGAACCCACCAGGCCGAGATCCTCGACCTCACTGGCTTTGAAGGCCAGGCCCATCACCAGACGAGATACGCCTCCGCTGAGCAACCTACCGGGCAGCGGCTGATGCCGCGTCGTACGGTCGGGACATGACAACCACGACGACCTACCGCCTCACGCAGTACGCCAAGGGTGGTGGCTGCGCCTGCAAGATCCCGCCGGGCGAGCTCGAGGAGGTCGTCCGTGGCCTGACCGGCGTCGCCTCCCCGGAGCTTCTGGTCGGGCTCGACGACGGCGACGACGCGGCCGTCGTCCGGATCGACGAGCGCACGGCCGTCGTCGCCACCGCCGACTTCTTCACCCCCGTCGTCGACAGCGCCTACGACTGGGGCCGCATCGCCGCGGCCAACGCCCTGTCCGACGTCTACGCCATGGGCGGCCGGCCCGTC
>JBKJQN010000028.1:0-5044 GCA_046593925.1 Mycobacteriales bacterium | reverse complement strand
CCCGGGCGGTAGCGGAGGCGGCTCGGCGGCTGCCCTGGCGGCGTTCGAGGCGCCCCTCGCGGTGGGCACCGACACCGGCGGCTCCATCCGCCAGCCGGCGTCGGTCACCGGCACCGTCGGTGTGGAGCCGACCTACGGCGGGGTCTCGCGCTACGGGCTGGTGGCTTTCTCGAGCAGCCTGGACCAGGCCGGCCCGTGCGCGCGCACCGTGCTGGACGCCGCGCTGCTGCACGCCACGATCGCCGGGCACGACCCCCGCGACTCGACCAGCATCGACGCGCCGGTGCCCCCGGTCGTGGCGGCTGCCCGCCGGGCCGACGTGGCAGGACTGCGGATCGCGGTCGTCACCGAGTTGTCCGGCGAGGGCTACGAGCCGGGGGTGCAGGCGCGCTTCGACGAGGCGGTGGCGCTGCTGCGCGAGCTCGGGGCCACCGTCACCGAGGTCAGCTGCCCGCACTTCGCGTACGCGCTGCCGGCGTACTACCTGATCGCGCCGAGCGAGGCGTCGAGCAACCTGGCCCGGTTCGACAGCGTGCGCTACGGCCTGCGGGTCGGCGACGACGGTGACCGGGGGCTGGAGGAGGTGATGTCGCTGACCCGGGACGCCGGGTTCGGCGACGAGGTCAAACGACGTATTATTCTGGGCACCTATGCGCTGTCCAGCGGCTACTACGACGCCTACTACGGCCAGGCCCAGAAGGTCCGCACACTCATCACCCGCGACTTCAGGGCGGCCTTCGAGAAGGCCGACGTGCTGGTCAGCCCGGCCGCGCCCACGGTGGCGTTCCCGCTCGGCGCCAAGCTCGCCGACCCCCTCGCGATGTACCGCCAGGACCTTGCGACCATCCCGGCCAACCTGTACGGCGGGCCGGCGATGTCGGTGCCCTGCGGGCTGTCCGAGGGGCTCCCGGTCGGTCTGCAGATCATGGCGCCCACCCTGCGCGACGACCTGCTCTACCTGGTGGGGGCCGCCTTCGAGGCCGCCCGCCCGGCGCCCGTCCCGCCCCTGACCTGGGAGTCCTAGATGCCGCTCGTCCCCGACACCACCAGCGTCGAGCGCGTCGTCGCGGCGCCGCCGAGCGCGGTCTTCGCGCTGCTGGCCGACCCCAGCCGGCACCGCGAGTTCGACGGCTCAGGCACCCTGCGGGACGCGGCGGGCGGCTCCCGCCGCCTCGCCAAGGGCGACACGTTCACCATGTCGATGCGCGCCGGCGTGCCGTACACGATGGTCAACGAGGTCATCGAGCTCGAGCCCGACCGCCTCATCGCCTGGCAGCCCCGGCCGGTCCAGAGCTGGGCGCGGCCCTTCATCGGAGGCAGGATCTGGCGTTACGAGCTCGAGCCCGTCGAGGGCGGCACGCTGGTACGCGAAACCTGGGACATCTCGCAGGAAGCCGTCAAGCCGGTGGTCTGGCCGCTGCGCCGACTGACCAGGATCAGCATGACCCGCTCGCTCGACCGCATCGCGGGGCTGGTGGCTCCGTGACCGTGCCGTACGCCGAGGCGCTGGCCGAGTTCGAGCCGGTCATCGGCCTCGAAACCCACGTCGAGCTGGGGACCGCCAGCAAGATGTTCTGCGGGTGCGACACCACTTTCGGGGCCGAGCCCAACACCCAGACCTGCCCGGTCTGCCTGGGCCTGCCCGGCGCGCTGCCGGTGGTCAATGCCAAGGCCATCGAGTCGACGATCCGGATCGGCCTGGCGCTGCACTGCGAGATCGCCACGTGGTGCCGTTTCGCGCGCAAGAACTACTTCTACCCGGACATGCCGAAGAACTTCCAGACCTCGCAGTACGACGAGCCGCTGTGCACCGAGGGCTGGCTCGACGTCGAGGTGCCCGGCGAGGACGGTGTCGCGGCGACCGTGCGCATCCCGATCGAGCGGGTGCACCTGGAGGAGGACACCGGCAAGTCGCTGCACGTCGGAGGGGCGACCGGCCGCATCCAGGGGGCGTCGCACTCCCTCGTCGACTACAACCGTGCGGGGATCCCGCTGGTCGAGATCGTCACCAAGCCGGTGGTCGGCACCGGTGTACGTCCGGCCGAGGTCGCCAAGGCGTACGTCACGGAGCTGCGCGAGTTGCTGCGCGGCCTGGACGTCAGTGACGTACGGATGGAGCAGGGCTCGATGCGCTGCGACGTCAACGTGTCGCTGAACCTGCCGGGGCAGCCCTGGGGCACACGGTCGGAGACCAAGAATGTCAACTCGCTGCGCTCGGTCGAGCGGGCCGTGCGCTCCGAGGTCGAGCGGCAGGCGGCGCGGTTGCGGGCCGGCGAACGCATCGTGCAGGAGACCCGGCACTTCTCCGAGGCCAGCGGCACGTCATCGCCAGGTCGGTCCAAGGAGGAGGCGATGGACTACCGCTACTTCCCCGAGCCCGACCTGGTGCCGGTCGCGCCCGACCCGCAGTGGGTCTCCGCGTTGCGCGACGCCCTGCCCGCGCCGCCGTCGGTGCTCCGTCGCGAGCTGGTCGACCGGCTCGGGCTCTCGGCACTGGACAGCCAGGCGATGGTCAACGCCGGAGTGCTCGACCTGGTCCTGGCCACCGTCGCGGCCGGGGCGCCCGCCGCGGAGGCTCGCAACTGGTGGCTCGGCGCCCTCGCGCAGGCCGCCAACAGCGCGGGCACCGAGCCGGCCGAGCTGCCGATCACCCCGGCGCAGGTCGCCCGGGTCGCCGCGCTCGTCGCCGACGGGACGCTGACCTCAGGGCTGGCCAGGCAGGTCGTCGGGGGTGTGCTGGCCAGTGAGGGCGGGCCGGACGAGGTCGTGGCGGCCCGAGGGCTCGCGGTGGTGTCCGACGAAGGCGCCCTCGGCGCTGCCGTGGACGCGGCCGTCCTGGCCCAGCCCGACGTCGCCGAGAAGGTGCGCTCGGGCAAGGTCCAGGCTGCCGGCGCGCTGGTCGGGGCGGTCATGAAGGCCACTCGCGGGCAGGCCGACGCCGGCGTGGTGCGGCGACTGGTGCTCCAGCGGCTTGGTGTCGAGGGCTGAGGCCTGACCGGTCAGGTCAGGACGCCGCCGATGCGCGGCTGCGTCGCAGCAGTCGGCGGCGGCGGGCCCGCTGCGCGGAGAGGGTCGGTCCGGCGTCCGCCGCCAGCGCCCGGCGGGCCAGCAGGACGGCGTTGAGCTCGGCGCCGGCGAGCAGGCCGAAGCACAGCAGGTACAGCCAGGTCATCACGATGAGGCCGCCACCGAGCGCCCCGAAGACCGGTGAGGTCTCGAGCGCGATGTCGAGGTAGAGGTTGAAGCCGATCGAGGCGGCCAGCCAGAGGACCGCCGTGAGCAGCCCGCCGGGCAGGCCCCTGCGCCAGGGCCCGGCCCGGTCCGGGCAGATGTGGAACATCGTCGTCGCCCACAGGATCAGCGCGAAGAAGGCCACCGGCCAGCGCAGGACGGACCACAGTGCGGCGTACTCACGGTCCAAGCCGACGCTGCGCACGACGTCCGAGGCGGCGAACAGCGGGCCGACGACGACCAGCGTGATGACGACGACCGCCATCAGCACGCTGCCGATGCCGACCAGCAGCCCGAGCCAGCGCCGCTTCCACCAGCCGCGGGTGTCGTGCACGTCGTACGCCAGGGTGACCGTGTTGATGATCGACGCGAACGCCTGTGCGAGTGAGCCGAGTGCCAGCACCAGGGCGAGCGTCAGGGTGTTGCCGCTGGTCTCGAACAGGTGGCGCGCGGTCTGGATGGCCGGGCCTGCACTGTTGGTGAGCAGGTCGGTCAGGAAGCGCAGAACGGCTTTCTCGACCCGGACGGCGTTGGCCGCACCGACGACGAGCGAGAGCTGGCCGAGGACGGCGGCGACCACGATCAGCACCGGGAACGTGGTCAGCACGGCCATGAACGCGTTCTCGCCCGCCAGGCCCAGCAGGCGGTCCCGGTCGCCCTTGCGGACGACGTCGGCGACCAGCCGGATCAGCCCGCGTAACGCCCCCTTGGGCAGCGGCCGGGCGGCCTCGACGGCAGTCGCCGCTGCCCGGGACTGCGCGCTGCGGCGGTCCGACTGGGCGGTCTGCGAGGCAGCCGCACGGCCGAACGTCGTCGTCACCCCACCATGGTGCCGCACCCGACCGCGGAGTACGCCCTGGACGCGCACCCGTCGAAGGTCAGCCGCAGCACCCGGTCGTCGTCGGCCACCGGCTGCCCGCGGCCGTCGCGGTTGCTGGTGAGCAGCCACAGCGAGCCGTCCGGAGCGGCGACCGCCGCGCGCAGCCGGCCGTAGTCGCCCTGGAGCAGCGACTCGGGAGGCACCGTCCCGCCGACGGTGTCGAGCGGGACGCGCCAGAGCCGCTCGCCGCGCAGCGCTGCCACGTACAGGGCGCCGTCGAGGACGGCGACGCCGGACGGGCTGGCCTGGTCGGTGGTCCAGGTGACCTTCGGCGCGGCGAAACGCCCACCGCCGTCGCCGGGGCCTTCGACGGCCGGCCAGCCGCCGTTGTCACCGGCTCGCACCTGGTTGACCTCGTCGAAGCGGTTCTGCCCGAACTCGGTCGCCCACAGCCGGTCGGCGTCGTCGAAGGCCAAGCCCTGCACGTTGCGGTGGCCGCTGGAGAAGACCACCGAGGAGGCACCGGCGACCGGCGCGCCGTCCGCTGTCATCCGCAGCACCTTGCCGCCGAGCGAGGCGGGATCCTGTGCGAACGCGGGGTTGCCGGTGTCACCGGTGCCGGCGTACAGGCTGCCGTCCGGCCCGAAGGCCAGCCGCCCGCCGTTGTGGATGGTGCCCTTAGGGATGCCCGTGAGCACCGGCTCCACCGGCCCGCCGCCGAGTTTGAAGCGCACCACGCGGTTGTCGTCGTCGGCGGTGACGTAGGCGTAGACTAGGTCATCGGTGGCGAAGTCCGGGCTGACGGCCAGGCCGAGCAGGCCACCTTCGCCGTCGGACCGGGTCTGGGCCAGGGTCGTCACCGGCACCGCCGTCCCGCCACCGGCCGGGATCCGCAGCACCCGGGCGGTGTCGCGCTCGCTCACCAGCGCGTCGCCCCCGGGCAGGAACGCGATGCCCCACGGCGCCGCCAGGCCGGTGGTCAGGACCTCGGGC
>JBKJQN010000056.1:0-16700 GCA_046593925.1 Mycobacteriales bacterium | reverse complement strand
AGCTCTACACCCTGGACCTCGGCGCCCTCGTCGCCGGCTCGAGATATCGCGGTGACTTCGAGGAGCGTCTGAAGAAGGTTCTCAAGGAGATCCGCACCCGCGGCGACATCATCTTGTTCATCGACGAGCTGCACACCCTCGTCGGCGCCGGCGCTGCCGAGGGCGCCATCGACGCGGCCAGCATCCTCAAGCCCATGCTGGCCCGCGGCGAGCTGCAGACGATCGGTGCGACCACGCTCGACGAGTACCGCAAGCACCTGGAGAAGGACGCCGCCCTCGAGCGCCGCTTCCAGCCGATCCAGGTGCCCGAGCCGTCGCTGGCCCACACCATCGAGATCCTCAAGGGCCTGCGCGACCGCTACGAAGCGCACCACCGCATCTCCATCACGGACGCGGCCCTGGTCGCGGCAGCGACGCTCGCCGACCGTTACATCAGCGACCGCTTCCTGCCGGACAAGGCGATCGACCTCATCGACGAGGCCGGCTCGCGGATGCGCATCAAGCGCATGACCGCCCCGCCGGACCTGCGCGAGTTCGACGAGAAGATCGCTGGCGTCCGTCGCGACAAGGAGTCCGCGATCGATGCGCAGGACTTCGAGAAGGCCGCGTCCTTGCGCGACAAGGAGAAGACGCTGCTGGCGGAGAAGGCCACCCGCGAGAAGGAGTGGAAGGCCGGCGACATGGACGTCGTGGCCGAGGTCGACGACGAGCAGATCGCTGAGGTCCTGGAGATCTGGACCGGCATCCCGGCCGTCCGGCTGACCGAGGCCGAGACCGCCCGACTGCTACGCATGGAGGATGAGCTGCACCGTCGGGTGATCGGCCAGGAGCAGGCGATCAAGGCCGTCTCCCAGGCGATCCGGCGGACCCGGGCCGGGCTCAAGGACCCGAAGCGTCCCGGTGGGTCCTTCATCTTCGCCGGCCCTTCTGGCGTCGGGAAGACCGAGCTGTCCAAGACCCTCGCCGAGTTCCTGTTCGGCGACGAGGACAGCCTGATCCTGCTCGACATGAGTGAGTACATGGAGAAGCACACCGTGTCGCGGCTGGTCGGTTCACCTCCCGGCTATGTCGGCTACGAGGAGGGCGGTCAGCTGACCGAGAAGGTGCGCCGCAAGCCTTTCTCGGTCGTGCTGTTCGACGAGGTCGAGAAGGCCCACCCGGACGTGTTCAACACGCTCCTGCAGATTCTGGAGGACGGTCGACTGACCGACTCCCAGGGTCGGGTCGTGGACTTCAAGAACACTGTGATCATCATGACGTCCAACCTCGGTACCCGGGACATCTCCAAGGGCTTCAACCTCGGGTTCCAGAAGGACACCGACACCGTCGGTGCGTACGAGCGGATGAAGACCAAGGTGCAGGACGAGCTGAAGCAGCACTTCCGGCCCGAGTTCCTCAACCGCATCGACGACATCGTGGTATTCCACCAGCTCACCGAGGACGAGATCCTGGTCATCGTCGACCTGATGCTGGCCCGGGTCGACGGCCAGCTGAAGAACCGCGACATGGGCCTGGAGCTCACCGTCGAGGCAAAGAAGCTGTTGGCGAAGAAGGGCTACGACCCTGTCCTCGGGGCGCGCCCGCTGCGCCGGACCATCCAGCGTGAGATCGAGGACGTGCTCTCGGAGAAGATCCTGTTCGGCACCATCAAGGGTGGTGAGATCGTCGTGGTCGACGTCGAGGGGGAGGGCGACGCGAAGGCGTTCACCTTCCGTGGCGAGCCCAAGCCGGTCGCGGTGCCGGACGCGCCGCCGGCCGACCTCATCAAGCGCGCCGTCGAGTAGTCGCCTACGCCCCGACGGGCGGTCGGTCCCCCTTGGGCCGGCCGCCCTTCGTCGTGTGTCGGGTGACGCTCGGCGGGGCAGCCGTCAACCCGGTAGCGCGTACCGCCCGTCGGGCAGCGGGTCGACCAGGCCGTCGGCGACGAGCCCGTCAAGGGCGCGGGCCCGCTGTACCGGCTCGTCCCAGACCCGCTCCAGATCGGGGGCCTCGACCGGGGCCGGGTGGTCGCGCAGCACCGCGAGCAGTCGCCCTCTCACCTGCCGGTCGGTGCCGGCCCATGGTTGCGTCCGGCGTACCGGAGCATCGAGCGGCGGCCGACCGGCGAGCAGCCAGGCGCATCGCGCCAGCAGCGGGCACGAATCGCAGCGGGGGGAGCGGGCGGTGCAGACCAGTGCACCGAGCTCCATGACCGCGACCGAGGCCGTCGCCGCCGCCTCCGGATCGACCGGCAGCAATGCGAGCACCGTCGCGAGGTCGCGCCGGCTGACGGGCGCGTCCGCGGCGCCCTCGACGGCTCGGGCGACAACGCGCCGCACGTTGGTGTCGACTACGGGGTGTCGCTGACGGTGGGCGAACACCGCGACGGCCCGGGCCGTGTAGTCGCCGACACCCGGCAGGGCGAGCAACTCCGGCACGGCGTGCGGCAGCGCTCCGCCGTGCCGCTCGACGATCGCCGTCGCGGCGGCGTGCAGGCGCAGGGCCCGCCGCGGGTAGCCGAGCCGCCCCCAGGCGCGGACGGCCTCGCCGGTCGACTCGGCCGCGAGGGCCGCCGGAGTCGGCCACCGCAACACCCAGGCGCGCCAGACCGGCTCGACCCGCGCGACCGGGGTTTGCTGCAGCATCACCTCGCTCACCAGGACTGCCCAGGGGGAGATGCCGGTCGCCCGCCACGGCAGGTCGCGGGCGGCGCGGGCGTACCAGGCCGTGACCTCCTGCCACAGCGGGGGTACCCCGTCGCTCCCGCCCACTCCTGCACCTTGCCACGCCGGCCCGGCCCCTGCCCGACCCCCCGCGTCCCGACCCCCGCGTCCCGACCCCCGTCCGCCTCCCCTTCGGGAGAGCGCGTTTCAAGGCTCTCAGAGTGCCGTACCGCAGGGGAAGTGAGCTCTCGAAGGGGAGGGGTCAGGTCGACCCGGGGCCGCGGACCCGCGGGTGCCGGGTAGCGCGGCGTCTACCCGTCAGACGTAGCGCTCGAGGATCGAGGTCTCGGCCAGTCGGGACAGGCCTTCCCGGACGCTGCGCGCACGGGTGTCGCCGACGCCGTCGACGACCTGCAGGTCATCGATTCCGGCGGCGAGCAGCTTCTGCAGACCGCCGAAGTGCTCGACCAGCCGGTCGACGACCAGCGCCGGCAGCCGCGGCACCTTGGCCAGCAGCCGGTAGCCGCGGGGGCTGACCGCGAGCTCCATCGCATCTGTGCTGCCGGGGTGTCCGAACGCCTTCGCGATCGTCGACAGATCCAGTAGGTCCTCGTCCGACAGCGCATCGAGCTCGTCGAGCACGTCGTCGACCGAGCGCTGCCGCTTGCCGCCGGCCGGCACGAGATAGTCGCGGACCACCAGCGCCCGTTCCCCTTCGACGCCCGCCATCAGCTCCTCGACCTGCAGCCGAAGCAGGCGGCCATCGGTCCCGAGCTCGATGACGTACCCGTCGATCTCACCGGAGATGCGACGCACCCGCTCGAGCCGCTGGCTGACGGTCATCGCGTCGCGGACCGTGACGAGGTCCTCGATCTCGAGCGCCGAAAGCGTGCCGGCCACCTCGTCCAGGCGCATCTTGTAGCGCTCGAGGGTCGCCAGCGCCTGGTTGGCGCGGCTCAGGATCGCGGCGCTGTCGTCGAGGACGTAGCGGCGGCCACCGACGTACAGCGCGATGATCCGCATCGACTGGCTGACGCTGATGACCGGCAGGCCGGTCTGCTTGGCGACGCGCTCAGCGGTGCGGTGCCGGGTGCCCGTCTCGATCGTCTCGATCGAGGAGTCGGGGACGAACTGCACGCCGGCGCGGACGATGCGCGAGAGATCGCTGGTGATGACGATGCCGCCGTCCATCTTGGACAGCTCCCGCACCCTCGTCGCGGAGAAGTCGATGTCCAGGTTGAACCCGCCGGTGCACAGCTCCGCCACGGTGCGGTCGTGGCCGAGCACGATCAGTCCGCCGGTATTGCCGCGCAAGATGCGCTCGAGGCCGTCGCGCAGGGGGGTGCCTGGGGCGACGGCGACCAGCGTGCTGCGCAGCAGGTCGTCTGTGCTCGGCACTGCGGCCTCCCTTTCCCCCGCGCAGTGTAGGGAGCAGAACGGCCGCCGGCACGAGACCACATCGCAGGGGCCTCCCCCGCGCTGTCCGACCGAGGCCCCCGGGACCTGGATCGGGCAGGGTGGAAGGGCACCTCCTCGGATAGCTGCTCCGATCGGGCGACCTGCCGGCTCGATCGGCGTCAGAACCGGGTGCGCAGGAGCCAGCCTCCGTGCCCCGGTCGGAGACGTACGCCTTGTGGTCGCGGGTCGCGATGCCGGTCGGCTCGACGAGCGGTGAGGTCAGCAGCACCGCTGGTGTGCCGGCGCCACCGGCCTGACGCGCAGCAGCGCGCCTGACGTGTCGGCCGACAGCAGCCCGTCGTGCTGCAGCTCAAGGACGAGCAGCGGGCCGGGTTGGTCTCGGTCGCCGGTGGCTGCGGGTTGTGGGCGATCTCGTACGCGCGCAGGTTGGCGACCGTGACCACCCCGAGGCGGTTGTCGAGGCGAGCAAGGATCCCGTCCTGGGTGCGGCTGCCGGGACCTGACGTGAAGCGTCAGAAATCCCATCGGTGGCGAGCCCGATCGTGGCCGGAATGTCTCCACGGAAGTTCTCGGACACGTCGCTGGGGCCGATCGCGCGGCCCCCACCCGCCGGGGCGAGCGAGGGTAGGGCGGTGACCAGGTCGTGCACTCTCCCGTCGGGTCGCAGCACGCTGATCCTGCCGATGAAGCCCAGGCAGCTGGGGGTGGTCGGACTCAGCGGGTTGGGCAGGCAGGGCCCGGCACCGCCGCGGCCAGCCTGGGCGACCAACAGCCCACGGGAGGTGACGTCGAGGCCCGAGAGCCGGGACGGCGACAGGTAAGCGCCTTCCCTGTGGCACTTCTTCGCCCTTCGCTTACGCACCGGGATCACGCCCGGCCACGGTCCGCTGGGCGCTCGACCACCACGCGACACGGGTTCTCGGGCCGTTCGGACGCTAGCCCTGGAGGCTCGACTCCCAGCAATGACCAGGGCAATTGTGCGTTCTAGCTCTGTGACCTGGCTGGATGCGAGGGTCCTCCCGACTGCACTGATTGCTCGATATCGGGTAGTCAAGGCCGGTCCGGCCGGTACGTGTCAGCCCGGGCTGTGCGGGAGCGGCTGCAGCGTGCGCACGGCGGCCAGCGCCATGCCGACGTCCGCGACCTCGGTCACCCGCATCCCCCGCGGCGGTGCGGAGATCCCGGCGTCGACGGGGACCAGCGCGCGCGTGAAACCGAGCCGGCTGGCCTCGCGCAGCCGGCGCGACACGGCCGTCACCGGTCGTACGTCGCCGGACAGCCCGACCTCGCCGACGGCGACCAGATCCGGCGGCAGGGCCTGCCCGGTGAAGGCGCTCTCGACTGCGAGCGCCACGGCCAAATCGGCAGCCGGCTCGGACAGCCGGACGCCCCCGACGGTCGCCGTGTAGACGTCGCAGTCACCGAGCTTGTAGCCACCGCGGCTGGACAGCACGGCAAGGACCATGCCGACCCGGCCGCTGTCGAGCCCGGACACCGCCCGCCGCGGGTTGGTCAGCTGGCTCCTGTCCACCAGTGCCTGCACCTCGGCGGGCATCGGGCGCCGACCTTCCACGGTCACCGTCACGCAGGTGCCGGGCACCGGGTCGGACCGGCGCGTGAGGAACAGCCCGGACGGGTCGGGAAGGCCCTCGATGCCATGGTCACCCAGTACGAAGCAGCCGACCTCGTCGGCCGGGCCGAAGCGGTTCTTGATGGCGCGGACCATCCGCAGGGTGGAGTGCCGTTCACCCTCGAAGTGCAGGACGACGTCGACCAGGTGCTCGAGCAGCCGCGGGCCGGCGATCGAGCCGTCCTTGGTGACATGGCCGACCAGGACGGTCGCGATGCCGCGCTCCTTGGCGACCGCGATCAGTGCAGCGCTCACGGCCCGGATCTGGGTCACTCCACCGGCACCGCCGTCCGCCTGCGCGCTGGCGATCGTCTGGACGCTGTCGACGACGAGCAGGCCGGGCTGCACGGCATCGACGTGGGCCAGCACCGCGGCCAGGTCGGTCTCGGCAGCCAGCCACAGGTGCGGGTCGAGCGAGCCGGTGCGCTCCGCCCGCAGCCGAACCTGGGCCGCGGACTCCTCGCCCGTGACGTACAAGGTCGGCGCACCCTCCCTGGCGACCCGTGACGCCACCTCCAGGAGCAGGGTCGACTTGCCGGCGCCGGGTTCGCCGGCCAGCAGGACCACGGCGCCGGGCACCAGGCCGCCGCCCAGCACCCGGTCGAGCTCGCCCACTCCGGTAGGCCGGGCCCGGGCCGCCTCGACGTCGACCTCGGCAATGCGCCGGGCGGGGGCCGACACCGCGCCCGCAACGACGCGGTTGCGGCCACCTGGCAGCACGGCGACCTCGCTGATGGAGCCCCAGGCCTGGCACTCCGGGCAGCGGCCGACCCACTTGCCGACGGTCAGGCCACACTCGGCGCAGCGGTGCGAGGGGCGGGCGGAGAGGGGGGTCCTGGCCATGTCCGGGACGCTAGCCGCGGGGTGTGACGGCGCCGGTGCGGCCCGCCGGGCTAGCCGCCGGCCGTCGTCGCTCCAGGGGCGCCGCGCTGAAGCGGCTTGCCGGCGCTGTCGGTCTCGGGCACCTCGTATGTCGCGGTGGGCCGCGGCACCCCGCCGGGTGTCGTCTGCACGGGCACCTTGACCGTCTTGCTGCCGTTGCGCGCGAAGAAAAGTGTCATCTCGACGTACGTACCGGTCTGCAGGTCGCGGGTGAGCCCGCGCAGCAGTAGCGAGTGGCCGGCGCCCGACGACGACAGCCGGGGGACCGGCAGCTGCATGTCCGGGCCTTCGACGACGACGGACACCGCGGCCGGCGAGGTCACCTGGGTGAGTGCGTCGTCGCCGCCGCCCTGGTTGATCAGGGTGATGAGCACGCGGGCGTCGGTGCCCTCCGGGAGCACGGTCCCCACCCGCGGGGCGGCGATCGCCAGGTTGCGTACGGCGATAGATCCGACCGAAACGTTGGTGGAGTCGGCGGCAGCCTTCGGCTGGTAGGTCTGCACCTGCTGGCCCACACCGCAGCCCGCGACCAGCGCGGCCACAGCCAGCCCGACCAGGGGGGCCACCGGGCGGGGCGGGGCGCACGGGTGGCTCACGTCGTCTCCTTGCGGGCGAGGACCGGGAGGTCGGCAGCGATGTCGGCCGGGCTGCTGCCCGCCGGGTAGACCACGGGCATCCGGTCCGACGCGTCGAATCCGTAGATCACATTTGTGTGATCGACACCGTATCCGAGTGGTCCGTCGTGGCTGTGCGGCGCAGTTCCCGGGGCGTGGACGTGCTCGCCCGGCTGCCCCGGCAAGGTCGGCTGCGGACCCGCCTGCAGGGCCGCCGGGGCGCCGACCGACGACAGAGCCGCGTCGACCTCGGCCTGCGTGCCGCGTAGCCCGACGTAGTCGGCGGAGTACGTGTCGAGCCACCGGCGCAGCGCCGGTGCGTCGTCACGTGCGGGGTCGGTGGTGACGAAGACGACGCGGGTCCGCTCACGCAGCTCGGTGCCGCTGGTGCGCAGCGCCGCCGAGATGTCGGCCATCGCGGTGGGGCACTCGTCCGGGCAGTGCGTGTAGCCGAAGAACAGCAGCGTCGGCCGGCCGGCGGTGCTGCGCTGGAAGTCGTACGGCGCCCCGGAGGTGTCGGTCAGCGTGAACGACGGCCGGTTCGGTACCCGATCCGGCTCGGCTCCGTGGTAGCCGGTCGGGCCCGCGGTCGTCGCCCGCGCGGTGCTGCAGCCGCTCCCGAGCAGGGCCAGGCCCAGCAGCCCGACCGCGAGCCGCGGAGCTGTGGCGCGGGTCCGGAGCACCCCCCGAGTCTCTCAGCCCCCCGTGAGCTGCGCACCGCGGGCCACCAGCAGCGCCACGTCGACGACAGCGACGGCGACAGCGGCGAGGAAGGCGGCCCGCGAGCCCGGTCGGCGGGCCAGCCCGATGCCCGCGGCGGTCAGCAGCGTGCCGACGACCAGGGCCGCGAGGCCGTACGGGCCCGGCGACCCCGGGCCGTACGCCAGCAGGGCGGTGGCCGCGAGCAACAGCACCGCGGCGAGCGCCGTCGACACCGGCCGGCCGAGCCGGTGCGGCAGGCCGCGTACGCCACTCGCCAGGTCGTCCTCCAGGTCGGGCAGCGCGTTGGCCAGGTGTGCGCCGACGCCGAGCAGGGCCCCGGCCGCGGTCGCCCAGGCCGGCGCGAGGCCGCCGCCGGGGGAGGCCAGCACCACCACGCTGGGCAGCAGCCCGAACGAAACCGCGTACGGCAGCCACGACAGCGGTCCGGCCTTGAGGCCGGCGTTGTACGCCAGCGCCGACCCGACCGCCGCGAGGTGCGCCAGCCCAGACCGCACGCCGAGCGCGAGCGACAGCGGGACGCACGCCACTGCGGCCAGCAGCGCAGCGGTGCCCAGGGTGGCCGCCGGCAGCCGTCCCGCCACGAGGGGCTTGTCGTGCCGGCCGCTGGTGGCGTCGCGGTCGCGGTCGATCCAGTCGTTGCTCCAGCCGGTGGTCAGTTGCCCGGCGGCGAAGGCGGCCGTCACCCTCAACACGGGCCCCCCCGTCCCGAGCGCCAGCGCGCCGGCGATGAGGGTCACGGCCAGCGCCGGCTCAGGGTGGCAGGCCCGCACGAGGGCCCCGGCGGTGGTCACACGACACTGTCCCAGCGGTGGACCCGACAATGTGGCGGCGGGGACAGGGACCAGCCCGCGGACCCCAGAGGAGACGGTGACGGCGTGCCCGTGCGGCCCCGCAACGACCTTCGCCAGTATGACGACCTGGTCGGCGACTGGTGGCAGCTGCGCGGCCACTTCGCGATGCTGCACTGGATCGCCGCGGCGCGGGCCCGATTGGTGCCAGGGGCGACCCGGCCCGGCAGCGTGCTCGTCGACATCGCCTGCGGTGGGGGCCTGCTCGCGCCGCACGTCGTCGGCCTGGGCCACCGGCACGTCGGGGTGGACCTGTCGCCGACCGCCGTACCGGTCGCCCGTATGCACGGGGTCGAGGCGGTTCGGGGCGACGCGCAGTCGCTGCCGTTGGCGAGCGGCTGCGCCGACGTCGTGGTCGCCGGGGAGATTCTGGAACACGTTCCGGACCTCGCGGCGACCGTCACCGAGGCCTGCCGGGTGCTGCGCCCGGGCGGCACGCTCGTCCTCGATACGATCGCCGATACCGCCTGGGGGCGGTTCTCCTCGATCACCGTGGGGGAGCGGGTGCCGGCCGGGCCGCCGAAACGGCTGCACGACCCGGCGCTGTACGTCGACCGCGCCGAGCTCGTCCGGCTCGCCGGTGCGGGCGGCGTACGCCTCACGCTGGTCGGCCTGCGCCCGTCGGCCATCGACTACCTGGCCTGGCTCGCGGGTAGGCGGGGCAAGGTGCGGATGCTCCCGACCCGGTCCACAGCCGGGCTGTTCCAGGCGCACGGGGTCAAGGAGGGCACGTCATGACGGCCGCGAGCCTCACCGGTGCGGGGCACGCGCTACCGGCTCCGATGGACCAGCAGGCCCTGTGGGACGGCTACTTCTGCGGGCACTACGCCGACGACCGGATCGCCCGCACGGTGTGGGCCAAGTCGGCGATCGACACCCGCCGAGGCGTCGTCGACCCGACCCAGGAGGACATCTCGTCCTGGGGAACCGCCGCGCGGATGCAGCGCTACCTCGCCGAGGCACTGCCGCTGGGCAAGAAGGCGGTCGCCTCGGCGCTCGCCGACGCGGGGCTCGCCGCCGCCGACGTCGGGCTGTTCGGCGTCGTCAGCTGTACCGGGTACGTCACGCCCGGGCTCGACATCCTGCTGGCGCGCGACCTCGGGATGACCGACGCCGTGCAGCGACTCGCCATCGGCCACATGGGCTGCTACGCCGCGCTGCCGGGGCTCGGCGCGGTCGCGGACTTCACCGCGGCCCGGGGCCGGCCGTCGGTGCTGCTGTGTGTGGAGCTGACGAGCCTGCACGTGCAGCCGACCACCGACTCGGCCCGCAGCGGCCGGCCGACCTCCCAGGACCTGCAGCAGATGGTTGCCCACGCGCTGTTCAGCGACGCGGCGGCCGCGGTCGTGCTCGAGCCCGGTGCGCCGGGCCTGCAGGTCGTCGACCTGATCGCTCGTACCGACGTCGAGACCGCCGACCACATGACCTGGGACGTCACCGATCTGGGCTTCAAGATGGGTTTGGACCCCCGGGTCCCCGACGTGCTCGCCCGGCACGCGCGCCCCGTCGTCCAGGACCTGCTCGGGCGGCACGGGATGGCGATCGGCGACGTCGCCGGCTGGGCGGTGCACCCCGGCGGCCGCAAGATCGTCGAGGTCGTCGGCGAGGTGCTGGAGCTGCCGGAGGAGCACCTCGCGCCGTCGTACGACGTGCTGCGCGAGGTGGGCAACTGCTCGAGCGCGACGGTGCTGCTCGTCCTCGAGCGGGTGCGCCAGGCCCGGCAGCTGACCACGGGTGACACCGTCGTGGCGATGGCTTTCGGCCCGGGCCTCACGCTGTACGCGGCCCTGCTCCGGCAGGCCTGACCCCGGCCAGCGCCGGGCGACGTGCACGGCGCCCGGTCTCCTGTCAAGCCCCACCTGCCATCGTGTAACGCCTCTGACCTGCGACGACGCGACAGGGGACCAGCGCGGCGCGTGTTATCTTTGCTCACCTGCGAGAGGGGTCACCACATGACGTTCCAGGTCGGCGAGACCGTCGTCTACCCGCACCACGGCGCCGCGCTCATCGAGGCCATCGAGACGCGCAGCATCAAGGGCGAGGACAAGATCTACCTCGTGCTCAAGGTTGCCCAGGGTGACCTGACCGTCCGGGTGCCCGCCGACAACGCCGAGTTCGTGGGCGTGCGCGACGTGGTCGGGCAGGCCGGTCTGGACAAGGTGTTCGAGGTGCTGCGGGCACCGGCCGTGGAGGAGCCGACCAACTGGTCGCGCCGCTTCAAGGCCAACGTCGAGAAGCTCGCGAGCGGCGACATCAACAAGGTTGGCGAGGTCGTCCGCGACCTCTGGCGTCGCGACAAGGAGCGAGGCCTGTCGGCGGGCGAGAAGCGGATGCTGTCCAAGGCCCGGCAGATCCTGGTCAGCGGGCTCGCGCTGGCCGAGGGCACCAACGAGGACAAGGCTGAGGCCATCCTCGACGAGGTGCTCGCCTCCTGACCGGGGTGACCGTCTCGCGAGCATGACGAGCAGCAGCCCGCCCGGCCCCGTCCCCGACACCGTTCGGGCGGGGCCGTCTCGTGTCCCCCGACGCCGTACACCGGCGTTGGTTCTCGAGGTGCTGCGACTGCTCGTCGTGGTGTTCTTCGCCGGCGCGGGTTACCAGCTCGGAACCGGCTTCGGCCCGGAGCGGCCGGTGCTCGGTGCGCTCAACGGCACGGCTGTCGGGCTGGTCCTGGGTTCTGGACTGGGCTACGTGCTCGGCGGAGTGCTGGGCCGGACCGCCGCATCCTCCGCCGAGGCCACCCGCAGCCGATTGCGCGACGTCAGCGCCGAGCAGCTCGTCGCGGGTGCCGTCGGCACCGTCGTCGGCGTGCTGGTGGGCGCAGGCACGGCCTGGCCGGTGTTCTTCCTGCGGCAGTCCTACCTGGCGTTCCCGCTGTTCGGGTTCGTCGTCGTGGCGCTCGGCTACCTCGGTTTCACCGTCGGCGCGAGCAAACGCGAAGGTGTCCTGGCGCTGTTCGGCCAGCGGGCCGGACTCGCCCCGCGCGCGGTCGCCGCCTCCGCGCTGCCCCGCGTTCTCGATACCAGCGTCGCCATCGACGGGCGCGTGCTCGACGTGGTGCGGGCCGGCTTCCTGCACGGCCGGATGCTGGTGCCGACGCCGGTGCTCGCCGAGATGCAGGGGCTCGCCGACGCAGGTGACGACCTGCGGCGCGGGCGGGGTCGACGCGGCCTGGAGATGCTGGAGGCCCTGCGCCGCGAGCCCGGCGTCGATCTCGAGGTGCTCGACCGGGACGTCCCCTCCGTCCACGAGGTCGACGCGAAGCTCGTCCGGATCTGCCTCGACCTCGGGGCCGCCCTGCTCACCCTGGACACCAACCTCGCGAAGGCCGCCTCGCTCGCGGGCGTGCAGGTGCTCAACCTGCATGCCCTGGCGCTGGCCCTGCGCCCGCCGGTCGCCGCCGGCGACGAGGTGGTCGTGCTCCTGATCAAGGCGGGCAAGGAGCCGGGCCAGGCGGTCGGCTACCTCGACGACGGCAGCATGGTCGTCGTGGAGGGCGGCCGCGACCGGGTCGGCGCCGAGGTCCGGATCCAGGTCACCAGCGTCCTCACGACCGCCAACGGGCGGCTGGTCTTCAGCCGGCCGCTCGACAGCACCGCGCGGCCCCGGCACCGCCCCCAGGCGCCCGTCCGCCGGCCGTGACCGCCGGCGTGCTGGTGCCCGCCGCCGGGCTCGGCCTACGTCTCGGCCCGGGTGGGCCGAAAGCCCTGCGGTTGCTGGCCGGCGAGCCACTGCTCGTGCACGCGGTCCGCGGTTTGCGTGCGGTCGCCGAGCTCGGAGCTGTGGTGGTCGCCGCTCCGCCGGACGAGGTCGAGCTGGTGCGGGGGTTGCTTTCGCACTACGACGCCCAGGTTGTCGCCGGCGGCGCGCACCGACACGACTCGGTGGCCTGTGCGCTCGCCGGTCTGCCGCCGGGCGTGGACCTGGTCCTGGTCCACGACGCGGCGCGCTGCCTGACCCCGCCGGTCGTCTTCGCTGCCGTGGTGGCCGCCCTGCGGGCCGGCGCCGACGCGGTCGTACCGGTCCTCGAGGTCTACGACACCGTCAAGCGGGTCGACGGCGAGGTCGTCGTCGAAACGGTCCCGCGCTCCGCGCTGCGTACGGTCCAGACGCCGCAGGGGTTCCGCCGCGAGGTGCTCGAGCTGGCCCACGCAGAGCTGGCCCATTCGGCTGGCTGCGACCGGCACACCGACGACGCCGGCATGGTCGAAGCGCTCGGCCGCACCGTCGTCACGGTCCCGGGCCACGAGGAGGCCTTCAAGGTCACCCGGCCGTTGGACCTGCTGCTCGCCGAGGCGGTCCTGCGTGACCGGGTCTGAGCCGGCGCTGCCCCGCACCGGTATCGGGGTCGACGTCCACCCGTACGAGCCCGGCCGCCCGTGTTGGGTCGCGGGTCTGCTGTGGGCGGGCGAGGACGGCCTGGCCGGGCACTCCGACGGCGACGTCGCAGCCCACGCCGCCTGCGACGCGCTGCTGTCGGCCGCCGGGCTCGGCGACCTCGGCAGCAACTTCGGCACGTCCGATCCGCGGTGGGCCGGCGCGGCCGGGGTCGCGCTGCTCACCGAGAGCGCGCGGCGGGTCGCCGCGGCGGGCTTCCGGATCGGCAACATCGCGGTGCAGGTCATCGGCAACCGCCCGAAGGTCGGTCCGCGCCGCCTCGAGGCCGAGCGGGAGATGTCCGCCGCGGTCGGCGCACCGGTCTCGGTGAGCGCCACGACGACGGACGGTCTGGGGCTGACCGGCCGCGGGCAGGGCCTCGCGGCAGTCGCCACCGCGCTCGTCGTACGCGGCTGAGGCCGCCCGCCCGCCCGCCGCCGCCGTTCGCGGTGCCGCCGCCGGTAGCCTTACGACGGTGAGCCTGCGCCTGTACGACACCGCCGCCCGGCAGGTGCGGCCGTTCTCGCCGCTCGAGCCCGGACGGGCCGGCGTCTACATCTGCGGACCCACCGTGCAGGCCGCTCCGCACGTCGGTCACCTGCGCAGCGCCGTCGTCCTCGACGTGCTGCACCGCTGGCTGCGCGAGAACGGCGTGGACGTGACCTGGGTCCGCAACGTCACCGACGTCGACGACAAGATCATCCATGACGCCGCGCACGACGACGAGCCGTGGTGGGCGCTGGCCACCAGGCAGGAGCGTGCGTTCGAGCAGGCGTACGGCGCTGTGCAGGTGCTGCCGCCGACCGCCACGCCGCGCGTCACCGGCAGCATCCCGGCGATCGTCGCCCTGGTAGGGGTCCTCGTCGAGCGCGGCCATGCGTACGCCTCGGCCGGTGACGTCTACCTGTCGGTGCGCAGCGTGCCGGCCTACGGCGCGCTGTCCGGCCAGTCGCCGGACGCGCTGCGCGCGTCGGAGAAGGCCGTGCCGCACGGACACACCGGCACCAAGCGTGACCCGCTCGACTTCGCGCTGTGGAAGGCCGCCAGGCCCGGCGAGCCGAGCTGGCCCTCGCCGTTCGGACCGGGTCGCCCTGGCTGGCACATCGAGTGCTCGGCGATGGCGGTCGAGTACCTCGGCGAGCAGTTCGACCTGCACGCCGGCGGGGTGGACCTGCTCTTTCCGCACCATGAGAACGAGGTCGCGCAGTCGTCCTGCGCCGGCCACGCCTTCGCCCGGCACTGGCTGCATCACGGCCTGGTGACCACCGGCGGCGAGAAGATGAGCAAGAGCCGCGGGGCGTCGACCGGGGTCGACGAGGTACTCGCCACCACCCGCCCGCAGGTGCTGCGCTACGCCCTCGGTGCGGGCCACTACCGCTCCCCGCTGGAGTGGTCCGCGGCGACGCTGACCGAGGCCGAGGCGGCCTACGGCCGGATCGAGACCTTCGTGCGCAACGGGACCGACGCGGTCGGCGACAGCGAGGCCGACGAGGCGCTCGCCAAGGCCGGCTGGGAGGAGTTCGCCGCCGCCCTGGATGACGACCTCGCGGTGCCGCAGGCCCTCGCGGTCATCCACGCGGGAGTCCGCGCCGGCAACGCGCTGCTCGCGGCGAAGGACCGGCCCGCGTTGGCAGCCCAGCTCGCCGTCGTACGTCGGATGCTGCGGGTGCTCGCGCTCGACCCGGTGTCGCAGTGGCCGGCGTCCTCGGGCGGCGAGCTGCGGCCGGTCGTCGACGCCCTGGTGGCATTGGCCGTCGAGGCCCGGGCCGATGCGCGGGCGCGCAAGGACTGGGCGCAGGCCGACGCGCTGCGCGACCGGCTCTCCGCCGCCGGCGTCGTGCTCGAGGACACCGCCGACGGGGTCCGCTGGCGGGTGGGCGCATGACCGGCCTGGGCTCATGACCGGCAAGCCTCGTGCGGGCATGGCGAAGGGCGGCATGGGCGGCCGCGCCGGCAAGGACGGCTCGCATCGGAAGGGCGCGGCTGTTGGCTCGGGCGGCCAGGGCAAGCGGCGCCTCGAGGGTCGTGGCCCGACTCCGGCCGCCGTGGAGCGCCCGCACCACCCGGCCGCCAGGAAGGCTGCTGCCGCGGCGAAGCGCGCCCCCAGGCCCGCGGCTGGCGGCCGGCCGGCCGGCGCGCCACGTGGTCCGCGGCGCGCCGGTGACGACACCCCGGAGACGGTCGTCGGCCGCAACCCGGTCGTCGAGGCGCTGCGCGCCCACGTCCCGGCCACCGCGCTGTACGTCGCACTGGGCACCTCCACCGACGAGCGGATGACCGAGGCGGTCGCCCTTGCCGGCCGGGCGGGCGTGGCACTGCTGGAGATGACCCGGCCGCAGATGGACAAGATGACCGGCGGGGCCCTGCACCAGGGCATCGCGCTGCAGGTCCCGGTGTACGCCTATCTGCACCCCGACGACCTGCTGGCCAGGGCGCTGGCCAGCGCCGCGCCGCTGCTGGTCGCGCTCGACGGCGTCACCGACCCACGAAACCTCGGCGCTGTCGTGCGCTCTGCCGCCGCTTTCGGTGCGCAGGGCGTCCTCGTCCCGGAGCGGCGGGCAGCCGGGATGACCGCGTCGGCGTGGCGGGCGTCCGCAGGAGCGGCTGCCCGGCTGCCGGTAGCGCGCTGCACCAACCTGTCGCGCACCCTGAAGGAGTACCGCGACGCCGGCTTGTTCGTCACCGGCCTGGCCGCCGACGGCGACACGGCCGTCGACGACTGGGAGCTGGCCACCGCCCCGCTGGTCCTGGTGGTGGGCAGTGAGGGCGCCGGCCTCGGCCGACTGGTCGCCGCGTCGTGCGACATCACGGTGTCGATCCCGATGGCTGCCGGCAGCGAGTCACTCAACGCCGGCATCGCCGCCGCGGTCGCCCTCGCCGAGGTTGCCCGGCGGCGTCGTACCGCCTGACCGGCAGCCCTCAACAGTGGCGAAGCTCGTCCAGGGCATCGGCCGTTCCGACCGGCGCCGGCGTCACCTCCCGGGGGCCGGGTCGTGTTCAGGGCGGTACGGCGGGCTCGACCGAAGGACGGTCGGACCGCACTGACCGGTAACCTCGACACGACGTCCCAGGATGTTGGATCGCGACACCGGCGACGAGGACCGGTGCTGCTCCACTCCCTGTCCAGGCCGTGCCAGGCATGACGTCGATCCGGACCTGCAGACCTCGTTCCGGGCCTTCGCCGAGCTGTGCGTGACCCGGCAGATCATCACCGCGATCAAGACGGCGACCCGTCAGAAGCACGGTCCGCTGAACGACCACGTGTCCTTCTCGCGGCCGGTGGTCGGCGAGGACGACGGCGAACGGCAGATCGCCGACCTGCTGCCGACGCTGGCGGTCCGCGACCCGGCCGACCTGGTGACCTCGGTAGAGCGCATCCGGGCATTGCAGGCACACGTCGACGATGTCTTGTCCGACCTCGAGACCGAGGTGCTCCGCATCTGCGTGAGCAGGCGGTGGCCGACGCCAAGGAATCTGCCCGACATGTTGGAGCCGACGGCCCCGCCGCAGGGGGGGTTGGGCAGGACCGCCAGCACGACGGCCCCTACCCCGTCGGCCGGCGGTC
>JBKJQN010000030.1:0-57356 GCA_046593925.1 Mycobacteriales bacterium | reverse complement strand
GCGCCGTCCGTCCGAAGTCTGGATGACCCCGAACTCCGTCGCCTGCCCGCGCGGCACCCGGATACCGGCGACGGTCGCGCCGGCGCCGCTGGCGATGTGCTGCTCGACCATCTGCCGAGGGTCCATCCGGTAGACGTGGTCGGCGCCGAAGACCACGACGTGGTCGGGCTCGTCGTCGTACACCAGGTTCAGGCTCTGGTGGATCGCGTCGGCGGAGCCGCGGAACCACTGCGGGCCGAGCCGCTGCTGAGCGGGCACAGGAGTGATGTAGTTGCCCAGCAGCGTCGACATCCGCCAGGTCGTGGTGATGTGTCGGTCGAGCGAGTGCGACTTGTACTGAGTCAAGACCACGATCTTCAGGTAGCCGGCGTTGACCAGATTCGACAGCACGAAGTCGACGAGCCGGTAGATCCCGCCGAACGGCACCGCCGGCTTGGCGCGGTCGGCCGTGAGCGGGCTGAGGCGCTTGCCCTCCCCGCCGGCTAGGACGATGCCCAACACCCTCGGGCTGCTCTTCATGGCCGCATCCTCTCCCACTAACGTCCCCGGCATGCGCGACACCCGCAAGGTCGGCCTGCTCACCCGCGAGTGGCCGCCTGAGATCTACGGCGGCGCCGGGGTGCACGTCGAGCAGCTCGTCCCCCGGCTCCGGGACGTCGGGCTCGACGTCGAGGTGCACTGCTTCGGCCGGGCCCGGCCGGACGCGACGGCCCACACCGCCGACCCGCGACTGGCCGGGTCGAACGCCGCGCTGCAGACGCTGTCGGTCGACCTGTCGATGGTCGCGGCGACGGCCGGCTGCGACCTCGTGCACTCCCACACCTGGTACGCGGACCTGGCCGGCCACCTCGCGGCCCTGCTGCACGGCGTGCCGCACGTGCTCACCACACACTCTCTGGAGCCGCACCGTCCCTGGAAGGCCGAGCAGCTCGGCGGCGGTTACCGCGTGTCGAGCTGGGTGGAGCGGGTCGCGGTGGAGGGTGCGTCGGCGGTCATCGCGGTCAGCGAGGGGATGCGCCGCGACGTGCTCGACGTCTACCCGGCCGTGGACCCCGCGCGCGTCCACGTCGTGCACAACGGCATCGACCCCGAGCTGTACCGGCCGGTCACGGACACCGACGTGCTGGAGCGGCACGGCGTCGACCCCGCCGGCCCGTACGCCCTGTTCGTCGGGCGGATCACCAGGCAGAAGGGGCTGGCGCACCTGCTGCGGGCCGCTGCGGACCTGCCTGGCCAGCTCGTGCTGTGCGCCGGCGCGCCCGACACCCCCGAGATCGCGGCGGAGGCGCAGGCGCTGGTGACCGACCTGCAGTCCCGCCGCGACGGCGTCGTCTGGATCCGCGACATGCTGCCCCGCCAGGACATTGTGCAGCTGCTCGCGCACGCCACCGTGTTCGTCTGCCCCTCGGTCTACGAGCCGCTCGGCATCGTCAACCTCGAGGCGATGGCCTGCGGCACCGCCGTCGTGGCCTCGGCGGTCGGCGGCATCCCCGAGGTCGTCGACGACGGTCGGACCGGGCTGCTGGTGCCGTACGACGAGACGGACACCGCCGGCTTCGAGGCGGGGCTCGCCGCGCGCACCGCCGAGCTCCTGAGCGACCCTGCCCGCGCCCGCAGGATGGGCGTGGCCGGCCGGGAGCGGGCCGTCGCGGAGTTCGGCTGGGAGGCCATCGCGCAGCGCACCCGCGAGGTCTACGAGACGGCCCTCGCGGGCTGACCAGACGTGACGGCTCGACCAGACCCAGGAGGCAGCATGCCGCCGTACGACAGGCCCGCGGCGCACGTCGCCGGGCGTGCGCTCGACGCGGTCCGGTCCCCCGTCCGGTGGACCCTTCAGCACGGCGTCGTCCGGATCGCGATGCACGGGGCCGCCAGGGCCGGCGACCAGCAGGCCAGGCTGATCCTCGACCGCGCGGTACGTGCGGACCCGTACCCCGTGCACGACAGGATCCGGGCGATCGGCCCGCTGGTACGCGGCCGGCTGAGCCTGGTGTCGGCGAGCCACGCCGTCTGCCACGAGGTCCTGCGCAGCGAGGACTTCGGCGTGGTGGGCGCCGACGACGTGCTGCTGCCGCCCTTGGTCCGTGGGTTCGCCCGCTGGGCGCGGGACGCCCGGGCGCTCGGCCCGATCGACCCGCCGTCGCTGCTCGCTGTCGACCCGCCGAGCCACACCCGCTACCGGCGACTGGTGTCGAAGGTCTCCACCGCGCGGGCGGTCGCCGGGCTGCGGCCCTCGGTGCAGGCCGTCGCGGACGACCTGCTCGACCGGCTGGAAATCGGGCTGAGGTCACTGTTCGAGCGGCTCGCCGACCTGGCGCCCGCCCCGGAGCCCGACGGCGCAGCACCCGGGTGCTGCGGCTGGGGGCGGCTGGCCGTCACCATCGGCGGCTAGCCGCTCACCCCGGGGACCGGCAGTGCGGGCCATCCGCCGGAGTGCACCCCGAGGCGGGCAAGTACCGCCGGGACGTCCGCCTCGGCGACCGGGCCGCCGAACAGGTAGCCCTGGGCGTACGGCGTATCGAGGAACAGCAGCGCGTCGTACTGCGCCTCGGTCTCGACGCCCTCCGCGATGGCGGCCAGACCGAGCTGCCCGGCCAGGGCCACGACGGCGCGGACCAGCCCGTCGGGGTCCTCGGGCAGCGCCCCGACAAAGGACCTGTCGACCTTGAGCATCGACACCGGCAGCCGGCGCAGGTAGGTCAGCGAGCCCCAGCCGGTGCCGAAGACGTCCAGCGCGAGGCGCACCCCGCGCTCCGCCAGGGCAGGTAGCCACTGCCCGGCCTCGGCACCGGCCGCGAGCAGGGTGCTCTCGGTGACCTCGGCGAGCAGCTGCTCCGGCGGCAGGCTTGCGTCGGCGAGCGCGCCGAGGATCCGGTCGGCAAGATCGGCGACAATCTGACCCGGGCACAGGTTCACCGCCAGGCCGAGCGGCCGTGCGCACTGCCTCGACCAGCGTGCGACGGCCACCGATGCGGTGCGCAGTACGACATCGTCCAGCGCTGGCAGCAGCCCGCTCTCCGTTGCGACCTCCAGGAAGTCCGAGGGCGGCAGCAGGGACCCGTCGTCGTCGCGCAACCGGAGCAGCGCCTCCACCCCGACGACCTCGCGCGTTCGCATGTCGACCACCGGCTGGTAGTGCACGACGACCCGCTCCTGCGTGAGGGCGCTGCCCAGCAGCTCGCGGACCCGGTTGCGATCAGCGGCCCGCGCGCGCAGGCCGGAGTCAAAGACCTCGTAGCGCCGGCGCCCGAGCTGCTTTGCGCGGTACATCGCCGCATCGGCATCGCGTAGCAGCTCCTCCGGCAGCACCGCCTCACTGCCCGCGAACGCCACGCCGATGCTCGCTGAGACGAGCACTTCATCGTTCGCGGTACGCACCGGGGCGCGCAGGTCGCGGGACAGCCGGTCGGCGATCAGGACCGCTTCGTCGTGGGACGTCAGCGCCGGGCAGACCACGACGAACTCGTCGCCCGAGAGCCGTGCGACGGTGTCCTGCGGCCGGGTGCCCTGCTGCAGCCGGGCGGCCGTCTCGCGGAGAACGAGGTCGCCGACGGCGTGGCCGAGAGCATCGTTGACGAGCTTGAAGTCGTCGAGGTCGACGAACAGCGCCGCGACGAACGGCGCCGCGCGGCTGCGGTGCTCCAGGGCCGTGTGCAGCCGCTCCAGCAGCAGGTGCCGACCGGGCAGGTCGGTCAGCTGGTCGTGCAGGGCCAGGTGGCGCAGCCGCTCCTCGCTGCGGCGCCGTTCCGTGACGTCCTGCAGCTGCACCAGGGACAGCCGTTCACCCTCGTCGCCCTCCACCGCCGTGGTGGTCACCAGGACGTGCACCACCCCGCCGTCGGCGTGCCGCAGCCGACGGGGCACGGTCCCGTGTCGCGACCACTCAGCCGCCGGGGTGCCCCCGGGGGCCATCACCTCGGCGACGTGCATGCCGACCAGCTCGTCACGGGTGCGACCGAGCAGCTGAGCAAGCGCGCCGTTGACGGTGAGGATCCGGCCTCGCTCGGCGACCAGTGCCGAGCCGTGCGAGGCGGCCTCGAAGGCCGCCCGGAAGCGCTGCTCGCTGCGCCGCAAGCGGCGGCGGTCCAGCGTCTGCTCCGACACCTCCGTCAGTGACAGCACCGTGCTGCCGTCGGGACCGGGGGCGCTGCGCACCGCGATCCAGCGCTCCGCCGGTCCGATCATCCGCAGCCGCGCCGGGACCGCGGGCGCGTCGCGCAAACCGGCGAGCAGGCGCATCGCGCGCGATCGATGGGTGGTCATGACGAACTCGAGCGGGTCGCGGCCGACCAGGTCGCCGTCACCGACCAGTCGCACTGCAGCCAGGTTGGCGTACGCGATCGACCCGTCGGCACCGACCACGACGACGGCGTGCGGCAGCCCGCGCAACACCGCCGAATCCTCCACGCCACCTCCCGGCCGCACCACAACCGGTTGCGGGGTAGGGGACAAGTCTCCCACGAAGGAGGTGACGCACACTGCGCCACACGGGTGTCCGACGCTGGGTCGCTCAGGTGGCGGCACGCCGCACGCCGGTACGGAACCGCTCGTGGGCAGCCCGCTGCGCCGCCAGCGGGCCGAGCAGCTCGCCCTGGGCGACGTCCGCGACGCGCTCCAGCAGCACAGCGCGCGCCTGTCGCCCACGCCTGGCCGCCGTACGGGCGACGAACGGCCGGCAGCCGGCGGCCAGCAGCAGCCCGGCGATCAGACCCCCGAGCAGCAGCGCGGTCGGCAACGGCAGCACGCCGACGTGCGGAAGCGGTAGGGCGGCGTCCAGCTGCAGGCCGCCGAGAACCGCCAGGACCAGCAGCCAGAGCGCACCGACGGCAGCGACCACCAGCAGGGCCCGCTGGCCGAGCACGGCCAGCGACCACCACGACGGCACCTGGTCGGTGCGCAGGTCGGTGCCGGCCACCGCCCTGTCGAGCCGCTCCGGCAGGGCCTGCTCCCGCGCGTCGAGCTCGCGCCGAAGGCTGTCGCGCCAGCCGGGCGACAGCTCGTCGCCGGCGACCTGTCGCACCTGACGCAGTGCCGTGGCCACCCGCGCGGTCGACACGCTGGATGCTGCCGCGAGCGAGGTCCTGCCGCGCTCCTGCGGCGCGCCGGTGAGGTGCAGCCGGCGCAGCGGGTCCGCCCGCAACCCGGCCGTCCAGCGCACCGGCGGCCAGCCGGTCGCCACGCTGCCGGCCCGCCGCACCGAGCCCTCGACGGCCGTGATGACGGCCGGTACGCCGGCGGCTTCGGCCAGCGCATCGACGAGGGACCGGCGGTCGCTCTCGCCGACGTCGCGCCCGGCGCCGCAGTCGCGGGCCAGCGCCCTGGCGACCCGGCGGGCGTCGGCAGCCAGCCGGTCGCTCGCCGCGCGCCGGGCCGCAACCCGCCGTTCGAGCTCGACCCGCAGGTCCGCGACCCCCGTCCCGGTGCGGGCCGACACGGCCAGCAGCGGCACCTCAGCGAGGCCCTCGCGGTCCAGCAGGCCACGCAGGTCGGCCAGGCACGCCGTCCGCGGCGTGGGCTCGAGCCGGTCGACCTGGTTGAGGACGACGACCAGGACACCGGCGTGGGTGGCGTACGGCCGCAGGTAGCGCTCGTGCACGGGCGCGTCGGCGTACTTCTGCGGGTCCAGGGCCCACACCAGCACATCGACGACCTCGACCAGCCGGTCGACCTCGAACCGGTGGTGCAGCGCGGTCGAGTCGTGGTCGGGCAGGTCCAGCATCACCAGCCCGTCGAGCGTGCGGGACGGGCTGGTCACCAGGTGCCGGCGCGGCGCTCCGAGCCAGTCCAGCAGCGCGGCCCGGTCGGCGGTCGAGGACCAGACGGCAGCGTGCGGGGTGCCGGTCGTGGGCCGCCGGACGCCCGGGGGCGACACCTCGGCGCCGACGAAGCGGTTGAACAGCGAGGACTTGCCGCTACCAGTGGCACCGGCGAGCGCCACAACGGTGGCGTCGCCGAGTGCAATCCGGGCGCCGGCCTTGGCCAGCACCGCCCGTGCCGGCGCGACAGCCTCAGCAGGCAGGTGGCCGTCAGCGGCAGCGACGGCCTCACGAAGGCCGGCCAGCCGGTCGGCGAGCAGCACCTCCCGACCTCTCACGGCGCACGCCGGGACACCGCGAGGCCGGCCAGGGCGACGCGCAAGCCGGCGGCGGTGTCCGGCGCAGGTACCGCGGCCTCGACCAGCGCGCTGAACCGCCGGCACTCAGCCGCCAGCAGCCGCTCGGCACGCTCGGCGAGGTCCTGCCGGGCGTGGGTCGCCAGCCCACGGACCGCGGCGTCGCCGAACACCGCCTCGAGCACCTTCTGGCTCACCGCGCTCGTCCCGCCCGCGACCGCGACCTCCGCCCCGGACAGACCGCCGGTCTGGGCGAACACCGCGACCATCACCGCGAGGCCGGCTCCGTTGACGCCGAAGGACAGCGCGCGGGCGGTCGCGCGTTTGTCCTGGCCCTGCTCCCCGACCAGCTCCAGCACCCGCCCCTGCCAGGCCCGTACTTCGCGGGCGGCCGCCTCGGCGAAGGCGGTGGAGGACCGGTCGAGCTCCTGCTCACGGCCGGCGAGCAGCGCCGCGCCGCCAGGGGTGGCCCGCCAGGTGGTCACGGTCCGCTCCGCCGCCCGGTCCGCGGCGGCCTGCAGCAGCGACTCCACGCTGCTCTCCAACGCGCCGGTGACCCCGTCGGCGGCCGACACCCGGCCGGAGAAGACCGCGCCCACCCGGTCGCGGAGCCGGCCGACCCGTGACTCCAGGCTGCGCATCCACTCGCCTGTACCGACGAAGTCCTGCCACCGGGCGAGTACCTCGCCGCGCAGCAGCGACCCTGAGCGCACGCCGTCGTCGACGTCGGCCCCCGCGGCGGCGTACGCCGAGGTCGCCGCCGTGGCGAGCGCCTGCGCTGCGGCGTCCTGGGCGGCGACCGCGTCCACGAGCTCACCGACCCGACCGGCGAGGCTGTCGAGCGCACCGCGCAGCGTCTGGCGTACGACGGCTGCCCGGGCCTCGGCGTCACCGGCCAGACCGTGCAGCCACTCGCGCACCGCGGCGACCTGGTCGTCCGGCAGCAGGCCTGCCTCGAGTCGCCGCTCCTGGACCACGAACAGCGTGGCCTCGCCGAGGCCGGCCCTCACGAGCATCGCCCGCAGGTCGTCCCCGACCTCCTCGACGGCCTCGGGCGGCACCCGGTCGAGCACCACGGCGAGTGCGGTCGCGCGTTCCTGCGCGGTGCGCAGCAGGTCCCACGGCACCGCATCTGCGTACCGGGCGGCGGTGGTCACGAAGACCCACAGGTCGGCGGCGGCCAGCAGCTGCCCGGCCAGGTCGCGGTTGGTCGTGACGACGCTGTCGACGTCGGGCGCGTCGAGTAGTGCCAGCCCGCTGGGCAGGGACGGCAGGTCGACCAGCCGCAGCGAGCCGGCGCCCGCGTCGGCGCCGGCTCCAGTGACCCTGGCCAGCGACGGGAGCACCCGGTCGCCCTCGAACCAGTGCCGGTCGGCGGGCGCGCACACCAGCACCGGGGCGCGGGTGGTCGGCCGCAGCACCCCGGCCGGCGAGACCTCGGCGCCGAGCAGCGTGTTGACCAGGGTCGACTTGCCGGCACCGGTGGAGCCACCGACGACCGCCAGCAGGGGCGCGTCGATCTGTCGCAGCCGGGGCAGCAGGTAGTCGTCGACCTGGGCCACGACCGCCCTGGCCGTCCGCGCCGCCGCCGCCGCGCCCGGTGCCGCCAGACCGAGGCGGACGGCGGCCACGCCGTCGCGCAGACCCGTCAGGGCGACCGCGACCGCCGCGTCGCCTTTGCGCAGTTCGCTCACGCGGGTCAGCCTGCCTGACGAACGGGCCGGCGACGCGTCCGGGTCGGCGCCGACGATCACCAGTCGAACGGGTCCGGGCTGCGGAAGTCGCCGACTGGGTCGGCGTCGGCGTCGTGGGCGACAAGCAGGTCGTGCAGGGCGTCCCAGACGCCGGGGGCCGCGGCGACGACCATCGGGAACCCGGCCGCTCGGCCCCGCAGGCCTCCCAGCCGGGCCCCCGCCTCGGTCGCGACCAGGCCACCGGCGGACAGGTCCCAGGGCGAGAGCCCCTGCTCGTAGTAGGCGTCCACCCGCCCCGACGCGACCGCGCACAGGTCCAGGGCCCCCGCGCCGATCCGGCGCAGGTCGCGGACGGCCGGCAGCACCGCCGGCAGGACCGCGGCCGGGGCGGCCCGCCGCCGGGCGTCGTAGCCGAAGCCGGTCGCGACCAGCGCCTGCGACAGGTCGGTCAGCCGGTTGCACGCCAGCGGCTCGCCGTTCAGGGCACTGCCGCGCCCCCGTACAGCCGTGAACAGCTCGTCCTTCGAGGGGTCGAGAACCACCCCGACGACGGTGCGACGCTCGTGCTCGACGCCGATCGAGATGGCCCACTGCGGCAGCCCGTACAGGTAGTTCACGGTGCCGTCGATCGGGTCGACCACCCAGCGCAGCCCGGTGCTGCCGGTTCGGCCGGCGCCCTCCTCCCCCAGCAGGCCGTCATCGGGGCGGGCCTCCCGGATGCCCTCGACCAGCAGTCGCTCGACAGCCCGGTCGGCGGCGGTCACGACGTCGGTCGGGCTCGACTTTGTCGTGTCGGCACGGATCCCGGCGCGCATGGACAGCGCCAGCGCACCGGCGGAGCAGGCCAGCCCGGTCGCGATCGCGAGCAGGCCGTCGAGGTCAGGTTCCACCGCGCCAGTGTCCTCGGTGCCGGCTGCAGCACCCCCGGATGGCGACCGGCGCGCAGTTCGTAGTAGAACGACGTTCGGTTTGCCCCCAACCGCCTGCTCGAGGAGACCCCGTGGACCTGCGCTACAGCCCGGAGGACGAGGACTTCCGTCGCGAGCTGCGGTCGTGGCTGGCCGGCGCCCTGCCGCCGGAGATGCGCGAACCGGCCTATTGGGCGGCCAAGACCGACGACGAGCAGTTCGCCATCCGGCGCGAGTGGGAGGCCGCCAAAGCCGCCGCCGGCTTCGCCGGGATCCTGTGGCCTGCCGAGTACGGCGGTCGCGGCGGCACGCCGACGATGAAGGCGGTCTACGACCGCGAGATGGCGCTGGCGAACGCACCGACGACCGTCAACCCGCTCGGGCTGACCTTCCTTGCCCCGACCGTCATGGCGCTGGGCACCGAGGAGCAGAAGCGTTCGATCATCAAGCCGCTGCTGCACAACGAGGTGATCTGGTGCCAGGGCTTCTCCGAGCCCGGCGCGGGCTCCGACCTGGCCGCGCTGCAGATGAAGGGTGAACTCCAGGGCAACGAGTACGTCCTGAACGGCCAGAAGATCTGGACCACCAACGCAATGCACGGCGACAAGATCTTTGCGATGGTCCGGACCGGTGACTCCGGCGGCAGCAAGCACGCCGGCATCTCGATGCTGATGGTCGACATGCACCAGCCGGGCGTCGAGGCCCGGCCCCTGAAGCAGATGACGGGCGCCAGCGAGTTCGGCGAGGTGTTCTTCACCGACGCCACCTGCTCGTCGACCGACGTGCTCGGCGGCGAGGGTAACGGCTGGCAGGTCGCCATGCTGCTGCTGAGCTTTGAGCGCGGCAGCTCGGCGATCGGCCAGTACACCGAGTTCCACAAGCAGTGGCAGCAGGTGGTCGCGCTGGCCCACGAGGTCGATCGCGACACCGCCGCCGGGGGTCGCGTCAAGGCCGCCGACGACCCGGTCCTGCGCCAGCAGATGGCGAACGCGCTGGTCGAGCTGGAGTGCCTGAAGTACCACTCCTGGCACATCCTCACCCAGACGTCCAAGGGCAAGGACCTCGGCTTCGAGGCCTCGATGACCAAGATCATGTGGTCGGAGACGTTCCGCCGGGTCAGCGACACCTACGAAGCCGTGCTCGGCACCGGCTTCCAGGTGCCGGACCCGCAGCCGGGCATGTCGCTGGCGGAGCTCACCACGCTGGCCATGTGGTCGCGCTCGTGCACCATCTGGGGCGGCTCACAGCAGGTGCAGCGCAACATCGTCGCCGAGCGCGTGCTCGGCCTCCCCCGCTAGGAAGGTCTGCCAGCCATGGAGTTCGCCCTCGACGACGAGCAGCGCGCCCTGCAGGACGCGGTCCGCTCCTACCTGCGCGACCGGTTCGGGCCGGCCCAGGTCCGGGCGCTGTACGACGGGCTGGCCGGCAGCGGCTCCGACGACGGCGTACCGGCTGCGCTGTGGCAGGCGATCGGGGAGCAGGGCTGGCTCGCCGTGCTGGTACCCGAGGAGCACGACGGGATCGGTCTGGGCCTGCTCGACGCCGCCGTCATCGCGCGCGCGTTCGGCGCCGGCACGGTCCCCGGGCCGTGGCTCGGCACGATCCTGGCCGGCGAGGCGGTCCGGCTGGCCGGCAGCAAGAGTCAGCAGACCGAGCTGCTGCCCCGCCTGGCCGCAGGCGAGGTGAAGGGCGCCGTGGCCCTGCTACGGGCCGGCTCGGCCACCGTTCCGGCCGCGACGGCCCGGGACGGCCTGCTGTCCGGCGACCTCGGGCTGGTGGAGTACGCCGCGGTCGCCGACACGCTCGTCGTCGCGGCCCTTGACCCGAGCGGCGCGGCCGGCCTGTACCTCGTCGACGCGGCCGGCGACGGCGTCACCATCACCGACCACGAGGTGCTGGACCGGACGACCCGGCTGCAGACCGTGGTACTCGACGGCGCGCCTGGCGAGCGGCTCGACGCCGGCGGCAACGACGTCCTGCGCGACCTGCTGGACCGGGCTGCGGTGCTCGCCGCCAACGACCTGGTCGGTACCGCCCGCAAGGCGATCACCGACACCGTCGAGTACGACAAGACCCGCGTGCAGTTCGGCAAGCCGGTCGGCTCCTTCCAGGCCATCAAGCACGACCTCGCCGACCTGCACATCGCGGTGACGATGGCCGAGCACGCCGCCCTGTACGCCGCCCACGCCCAGGACGTCGACGCCGACGACCGGCAGCTCGCCGCGTCGATCGCCAAAGCGAAGGCCGGCGACGCTGCGAACGCCGCCACCGCCGCGATGATCCAGTACCTCGGGGGGATCGGCTACACCTGGGAGCACGATGCACACTTCGCCTTCAAGCGCGCCAAGCGCCTGGAGTTCGCCTACGGCGACGCCAGCCAGCACCGCGAGCGCATCGCGCAGCTGACGGTCGACCGGCTGCTCGGCGGCGGGGGCCCGAGCGGCGTCACCCCCGGCGGCTCGGCCGGCGTCCAGGGCACGGGAGTGGCTGCGGGCGCGGCGTGAGCGGTCAGGTCGCGCTGATCACCGGTGGGGCGTCGGGCTTCGGGGCCGAAGTCGCCCGTCAGCTCGTGCGCCGCGGCGACGCCGTCGTGCTCGTCGACATCGACGAGGCGGGCGGGCGGGCGGTCGCCGACGAGGTCGGCGGCCACTTCCTGCCCTGCGACGTCTCGGACTTCGACCAGGTGGTGGCGACGACGCTGGCCGCCGAGCAGGTGCACGGCGGGCTTGACCTGGTGTTCCTCAACGCCGGCATCTCGACCGGCTGCGGCGTCGCCGACGACTTCGACCTGCAGCGCTACCGCCGGGCGATGGGCGTCAACCTCGACGGTGTGGTGTTCGGCGCGCACGCCGCCATCCCGGCCCTGCGGCGACGTGGCGGTGGCTCGATCGTGGCGACGGCCTCGATGGCCGGGCTGACGGCGACGTCGTTCGACCCGGTGTACGGCGCCAACAAGCACGCCGTCGTCGGCTTCGTGCGCGCGCTCGGGCCTTCCCTCGCGCACGAGCGCATCCGGGTCAACGCGTTCTGCCCCGGGTTCGCCGAGACCCGGATCATCACCGGGATCAGGCAGCACCTGGACGCGAGCGCCGTGCCGATCATCCCGGTCGACGTCGCGGGGCGGGCCGTCCTGCAGGCCTTCGACTCCCCCGACACCGGGCAGGCGTGGCTGCTGCAGGCCGGTCGCGAGCCGGTGCAGTACCGCTTCCGAGGGGTGCCCGGGCCGCTGGACGCCGACGGCAACCCGACCACCCCCATCGACCCAGCGGGTGTGCCCACCGGCATGGGCTAGCGCCGGCCGGCCCCGGCCGCCCACGATGCGGCCGACGGACGCCCGGGGTGATGGGGGTCTACGAGGTCGGGACCCAGTAGCGCAGCTTGTCGCCGCGCCGGTCCTGCCGCAGACCACCGTTGGCCTCGATCACCCTGCGCGAGGCGGTGTTGTCGGCGTCGCAGGTCAACAGCAGGCACTCGATCTGCAGCGCGGCGGCGACCGGCAGCGCCGCGGCCAGCATGGCGGTGGCGTGCCCGAGACGCCGGTAGGTCGGGACGACGTGGTAGCCGAGGTGGCCACCCAGCTCGCGCAGGAACGGGTTGAGCCGGTGCCGGATGTGGACCCGGCCCAGGAAGGTGGCGCCGTCCACCCACCACAGATGGCTCGACGGGACGTAGCCCGCCGGTCGGGGGGCGGCGTCACGGACCGAGGCCGCCACGGCCAGCCGGGGTACGACGAGCTCGGGCACAGCTCCAGCTGAGCAGCCGGCCGCGTCGTTGTCGACCGCATCTACCGGCTGGACCCCGCAGGGCCGTCTGCACCACGGTGCGAGGACAGCCGCGATGCCTTCGAGGGTGCCCGGGCGCGGGTGTGCGTGTGCGGCCTCCGGCCAGGCTGCCTGGATGAAGCCCCACCGGCGTGGCGCCCGGGTCCCCGGCCATCCGGTCGAAGAAGGCGGGGTCGGGCCTGGCCACGCCCCTGCCGGCGCAGGTTGCGACCCGGTCGACAGGCAGGCCCTGCAGGAGGTCCATCGCCTCCTTGGGCTGGTTGGCCATCACCGCCAGTCGATAGCCGTGCGCCCGCAGGTCCTCGAGCACGGGGAGCGCGTCCGGGTACAGGTCACTGTCACCGAGCTGCCACGGGAGTCCCGCGGCCGCCTTGCGAGGCGCCTGCTCCTCGAGCCGGGAGCCGGCCCGGAACAGTGCGAAGACGTCCGCGTGCGGGCGTCCCGCCGGCGTCGAACACCACCTTGCGGACCGAGGAACGGCGCTCCCTCGACGCCTGGGGCTCGCACAGCCGCGTCTTCGCCTCCTGCCCCCCGCTGCGTGAGTGCACCCGGCACGCGGCCAGCTGCGCGGTCGCTGAGCCTGGTCCTGGTCCTGGTCCTGACCGGCCCCTATCGCGCCGGATACCGTTCTGGCACGGTGTGCTCAACGGCATACCAGGCCGTATCGCGGGGACGTGCTGCGCCAGCCACCTGGCTCGACCAACCCCTGGCCTGGCCGCTGCCCACATCCGGGCAGATCAGCCCACCCGGCACGCCGTCGTCCTGGAGGACACCATGACCACCCGCCCCACTCCCACCCGGCGCCAGCTGGCGCTTGCCGCACCCTTCGCGCTCGTGCTGGTCACGTCCGCGTGCGGCGGGAACACGGCCACCTCGACCCCGGCTGCGTCGACGACGAGCGGTGCGTCGGCAACCACGGCGCCGGCCGCCGGCGGGACGGCACTGAAAGCCGTGGTCGGGGAGGCCGACGCCTTCACGATCGACCTCACCGACGCTTCGGGGGCGCCCGTCACCACCCTGAAAGCCGGTAGCTACACGGTGCAGGTCAAGGACGCGTCGAAGATCCACAACTTCCACCTGAAAGGGCCGGGCGTGGACCAGAAGACCAGCGTCCCGGACATCGGCGACACGACCTGGAACGTCAACCTGACCGCTGGCAGCTACACCTACAAGTGTGACCCGCACAGCGGAACGATGAGCGGGTCGTTCACCGTCACCTGACCGGCGCGCTCGTCAGCGACTCGCGGGTCAGCTCGGCCGTCGAGGCGTGCCCGGACAGCCCGGCCTGCAGGTCGAGGTCGGCGAGGAAGCAGCGCAGTACGTGGTGCACGCCTGCCTGGCCGGCCAGTCCCAGGCCATGCACCCAGGGCCGGCCGAGCAGGACGGCCGCGGCACCGAGTGCGAGCGCCTTGCACGCGTCGGCGCCGGTACGTACGCCGCTGTCGAACAGCACCGGCAGGTCCCCGGCGGCGTCGACGATCCCGGGCAAGGCGTCGAGCGAGCCGATCGCCCCGTCGACCTGCCGGCCACCGTGGTTGCTGCAGATGATCGCCTGCACACCGGCGTCGGCGGCGTGTCGTACGTCGTCGGGGTGCTGAATCCCCTTCAGCACGACGGGCAGCGACGTCTGCGATCGCAACCAGGCCAGGTCGTCCCAGGTCAGCGTCGGGTTGTTGAAAACGCCCAAGAACTTCAGCACGGCTGCGCCCTGGTCACCGGCGGGCAACCCGCGCATGAAGACCGGGTCGGACAGGTAGTTGGCGATGCCGTGTCCCTGCAGGAAGGGTAGGTACGCGGTCGCCAGGTCTCGGGGACGCCAGCCGAGCTGCCAGGTGTCCAGCGTCACGACCAGCGCGGCGAAGCCGGCGGCCTCGGCGCGCTGCACGAACGAGGCCGCCAGCTCTCGGTCCGACGGCCAGTACAGCTGGAACCACTTCGGCCCATCGGCCGCCGCCATGACGTCCTCCATCGCGTACGAGCCAGCAGTCGACACCACCATCGGCACCCCCAGGTCGGCGGCGGCACGGGCGACCGCGAGCTCACCGTCGGGGTGCACGATCGACAGCACCCCCACCGGGGCGAGCATGAGCGGCGCCGGCATCGCCGTGCCCAGCAGCGTCGTCGCGTGGCTGCGGGCCGCCGGGATGCCCCGCAGCATCCGGGGCACCAGCCGCCAGCGGGCGAACGCCTCGCGGTTGGCGAGCGCGGTGTCCTCCGTACCGGCCGAGCCCTCGACATAGCCGATGGCCTGCGGCGACATGACGGCGTACGCGGCGTCGCGGACCTCACGCCAGCCGAACGGCAGGGGCGGCTGCTCACCGAGCAGCCCCTTGAGGTAGACCTCGTTCTGGTAGTCCGCGAAAGCGCTCATAACCCGACCCTGCCACGAGGTGCTGCGTGATCGACCCGACAGGCTCCGACCTCAAGCGCTACCTCGCTGAGGACCCCGGCGGCCCGGTGGTGATGCTCAACCTGCTGCGGTTCCGCCCCGACGGCGGCAGACAGCGCTATGCGGAGTACGTCGAGCATTTCCGGGACACCAGCGGGCCGTTCGGCGCCGAGGTGCTGTACGTCGGCGACGGCCTGACGGCTCTGGTCGCCGAACCCGGGCAGCAGTGGGACGCGGTGCTGCTGGTGCGCTACCCGAACCGGAAGTCCTTCAGCGACATGGTCCGCGACCCGGCCTACCAGCGGGGCTCCCACCTGCGTACGGAGGCACTCGCCGAGGCCGTCCTGCAGGCCACCACGGCCTGGACGTGAGCGTCGCCGTCGTCCTCGGCGCGGGCGGCCTGGTCGGCCAGGCCTTCCACCTCGGTGCGCTGACGGCTCTGATGGACGTGGCCGGCTTCGACGCGAGGGACGCCGACATTCTCGTGGGCACCAGCGCGGGCTCCCTGGTTGCGGCCGGGCTGGCCGGCAAACTGTCCGCGCACGAGCTCGCGGCCCACGTCCTCGGGCGCCCGGCACCGGACCCCCGACAGCCGGCGCCGGCGCAGGACCCGGGCGTGCCGGTGCCCAGGCAGGGCCGGCGCATCTCGCGGGACGCCCCACTGCGCCTGCCGGAGCAGCCGGCGCCGGCGCCGGGCCGGGGGCCCCTGTCGCCCGGGGCGCTGCTAGCCGCTGCCAGGCACCCCCTGACCACCCGTCCGGGCGCCCTCGCGGCGGCCCTGCTGCCCGCCGGTACCCGCAGCACCGACCCGGTCGCCCGTGGTGTCCGGCGGCTGCACCCGTCCGGCTGGCCCCACCGGGACCTGCGGATCTGCGCGGTACGGGCCCGCGACGCCCGGCGGGTCGTGTTCACCGGCGACGGCGAGGGCCCCGACGACCTCGGCACCGCTGTCGCCGCATCCTGCGCGATCCCCGGCTGGTTCGCACCGGTGCGCTCGGGTGGCGAGACCTACGTCGACGGCGGTGCGCACTCCCCCAGCAACGCCGACGTGGTGTTGGCCGACCGGCCCGACCTCGTCGTCGTCGTCAGCCCGATGTCGGCCGAGCGCCCGGCCCTGCGCGCCGACCTCGGCCTGCGGCTGGCGGTACGCAGCTACCTCGCCGCGGAGGTGGTCCGCCTGCGCCGGGCCGGCTGCCGGGTCGTCGTCCTGCAGCCCGGCCCCGGCGACCTGCAGGTGATGGGCAGCAACCCGATGCGGGGCGACGGCCTGGGCGCGGTCGTCGACCGCGCGGCGGCCAGCACCCGCAAGCGACTCGAGCGCGACCGCGCCCTGCTCGGCTGACCGGTCGGGCCGGATGCTTCGATCCCCTGCGTGCTGACACACCCGAGCAGCCTGATCGTCGGGAACTGCTCGGGGTTCTACGGCGACCGGGCCAGCGCAATGCGCGAGGTCCTGTCTGGTGGCCCGGTCGACGTCCTGACCGGCGACTACCTCGCTGAGCTGACGATGCTGATCCTGTACCGCGCCCGCACCAAGGACCCGGCCAGGGGCTACGCGACCAGCTTCCTGCGCCAGCTCGAGCCGCTGCTCGCCACCGTGTGGGAGCGCGGGACGAAGGTCGTCGTCAACGCCGGCGGCCTCGCGCCCGCCGCGTGCGCCCAGGCCGTCCGCGACCTCGCGGCGGCCCTCGGGCTGTCGCTGGAGGTCGCCCACGTCGAGGGCGACGACGTGCTGGCCAAGGTGCCCGAGCTGCGCCTGCGGCACCTGGACACCGGCGAGGAGCTGCAGGACCGGCAGCCGCTCACCGCCAACGCCTACCTCGGGGCGTGGGGCATCACGGCCGCTCTCGACGGCGGCGCGCAGGTCGTGGTCACCGGCCGGGTCACCGATGCCTCACTGGTCGTCGGGCCCGCCGCGTCGCACTTCGGCTGGGGTCGCGAGGACTGGGACCGCCTCGCCGGCGCGGTCGTGACTGGCCACCTGCTCGAGTGCGGTACCCAGGTCACCGGCGGCAACTACAGCTTCGTCCAGGACGAGGTGCCGAACCCGTTGCGGATGGGCTTCCCGCTCGCCGAGGTCTTCCAGGACGGCTCGTCGCTGATCACCAAGCACCCCGGCACCGGTGGCGCCGTCACCGTCGGTACCGTGACCGCGCAGCTGCTGTACGAGATCGCCGGACCGCGGTACGACGGACCCGACGTCGTCGCGGACTTCTCCACCGTCCAGCTGGAGTCGATCGGCACCGACCTGGTACGGGTCAGCGGGGTGCGCGGCCAGCCGCCGAGCGGCCGGGTGAAAGTCGCCCTGACGATGGCGGACGGCTTCCGCAACCGGATGGAGTTCGTCCTCACCGGCCTCGACATCCAGGACAAGGCTGCGCTCGCCCTCGCCGGGCTCGCCGACGCCTACCCGTACCCCTTCGAGGCCACGGTCGTGCGCCTCGACCGCGAGGACGCCCCGACCAACGAGCAGGCCGCCGCGCTGCTGCGCGTCCACGTCCGCGACAGCGATCCCGCCAAGGTCGGCCGGGTGTTCTCCGGCGCGGCCGTCGAGCTGGCGCTCGCCAGCTACCCGGGGTTCACGCTGACCAGCCAGCCCACCGACGCCCAGCCGTACGGCGTGTACTGGCCGACGCTGGTCGACGCCGCCGACGTCGAGCAGGTGGTCGTTCACGCGGACGGCCGCCGGCAGCTGGTGCCGCATACGCCGTCTGGTCCGGCTCCCGGTGTCGCCGAGCCCGAGCTGCCCGGGGCGATCGAGGGCGCCACCCGCAAGGTCGCGCTGGGGACGGTGCTCGGCGCCCGGTCCGGCGACAAGGGCGGCAACGCCAACATCGGCTTCTGGGCCCGTACCGACGAGGCCGGCGCGTGGCTGCAGCGCTTCATGACCCCGGCGCGCTTCCGCGAGCTGCTGCCCGAGGCCGACGGACTGTCGGTCAAGGTCTTCCGGCTGCCCAACCTGCGGGCGGTCAACGTCGTGGTCGTCGGCCTGCTCGGCGAGGGCGTGGCCTCCAGCAACCGGTTCGACCCGCAGGCCAAGGGGCTCGGGGAGTACCTCCGGTCGCGCCGCGTGCACATCCCCGTCAGTCTGCTGGGATGAGCCGGATCTTCGACGTCGCCGTGGTCGGCACGGGACCGGCCGGAGCGGCGGCGGCCCGGGCGGCGGCAGCCCGCGGCGCGTCCGTCCTGATGATGGAGCGCGCCTCGCTGCCGCGCTACAAGCGCTGCGGCGGCGGCCTGATCGGCGCCTCGCAACGGGCCGTCCGCGCGACCGGCCTGGACCTGCCCGCGCTCTCGCGTGACGACATCGGGCGGATCACCTTCACCTCCGACGGGCGGCAGCGCTTCACGCGGACGGCCCCGGCCTTCCTGCCGATGGTCCTGCGGGCCGAGCTCGACGCCGCGCTGGTGGACGCGGCGGTCGCCGCCGGCGCCGAACTGCGCACCGGCACCACGGTCACCTCCTACGATCAGCACGACGGGCTCGTCGTGCTGGGGACGTCCGGCGGCCAGGTACACGCCCGGGCGGTCATCGGCGCGGACGGCTCGCAGGGCCGGGCGGCCGAGCACGTCGGGGTGGTCTGCGATCAGGTCGACCTCGGGATGGAGGCCGAGCTGCCGACGCCGGCCGGGAGTGACTGGGGCGGTCACGTGCTGCTCGACTGGGGCCCGGTGCCCGGGTCGTACGGCTGGGTGTTCCCCAAGGGCGACACGCTCACCGTGGGCGTGATCGGCGCGCGCGACCGAGGAGCGGCGGTCCGGGCGTACTACTCAGACTTCCTGCTCCGGCTCGGGCTGGACCCGGCGACGGCGCTGCACGACGGTGGCCACCTCACCCGGGTGCGCGCCCCGGGCTCGCCGCTGCGGCGCGGGCGGGTGCTCGTCGCCGGCGACGCCGCCGGCCTGCTCGAGCCCTGGACCCGCGAGGGCATCTCGTTCGCGCTGCGCTCCGGCGCGCTCGCCGGCGCCGCGGCTGCGGGCGACGTCACGGCGTACGACACCGCGGTCGAGCGCGAGCTCGGGCCCGAGATGACCGCCGGCCGCGAGGCGCTGCGGGTCTTCGCCCGGCACCCCGGAACCGTGCACACGGTGATGCGCGCCCTGCCCGGCATGTGGGGCCTGTTCGTGCGACTGGTGTCCGGCGAGACGTCGCTGCCCGAGCAGCTCGCCCGCCGGCGGATCCGCGCGCTGGTCCGCGTCCTTGGCTGACCGGCTGCTCCGGATGCGGCGAACGGGTGCACCCGGCACGAAGCGGGGGCCTGTTCGGCGATCCGAGGGGAAGTCGGGCCCGGGATGTGGTGTTGTGTTGTGCATGACCGGCACCGTGACGCCACCAGCCCCGTCCCCGACCCTGTCCGCTGCCGACCGCTGCGACCGCTGCGGCGCCCAGGCCCGTGTTCGTGTCCTGCTCGCCTCGGGCGACCTGATGTTCTGTGCGCACCACGCGCACGTCTATGAAGGCAAGCTCAAGGCCACCGCCGTCGACTGGGTGGACGAAACCGCACTGCTCAAGGGCTAGCTCACTGCGACGTCTCCGACGGCCGTCCGTTCGTGCGGGCGGCCGTCGGCGTCGCGCCCTGTCAGGCTGCGCGGGCAGAAAAGCGCCCGCTTGAGCGGTCGACGACCAGCGGGAGTCCGAAGGTCCGCGACAGCAGCGGCGCGGTGAGCACCTCGTCCACCGCCCCGGCACCCGTCGAGCGGCCGCGGGCGAGCAGCAGGGCGTGCGTCGTACCGACCGGCACCTCCTCGACGTGGTGGGTGACCAGCACCACGGGCGGGCCGTCCGGATCGGCCCACAGCCGGGCGAGCAGGCGCATCAGCGCCTCGCGGGCGCCGAGATCAAGCCCGGCGGCGGGCTCGTCGAGCAGCAGCAGCTCGGGGTCGGTCATCAGGGCCCGGGCCAGCAGTACCCGTTTGCGCTCGCCCTCCGACAGCGATCCGAACCGCCGGTCGGCGAAGCGCGCCAGACCGACCCGGCCCAGTAGGTCGGTCGCGCGGTCGACGTCTGCGCTGTCGTAGCGCTCGTTCCAGCGCCCGACCACGCCGTACGACGCGGTCACCACGACGTCGAGCGCGCGCTCCTGCGGCGGCACCCGGTCGCCCAGCGCCGCGCTGGACAACCCGACCCGGGTACGCAGCTCGCCGAGGTCAGCCTTGCCGTAGCGCTCGCCCAGTAACTCGACGGTCCCGCGGCTGGGGAACAGGGCCGCACCGGCGATCTGCAGCAAGGTGGTCTTGCCGGCCCCGTTCGGGCCGAGCACCACCCAGCGCTCACCCTCCCGGACGGTCCAGTCGAGATCGGCGAGCAGCGTTGCGCCCTGCCGGACGACAGCGACGCCGCTCATGCTCAGCACGGTGTCCGACACGGCCTGACCGTAGCCCGCAGCCGCCCGTACGCTGTCCAGCCATGCCGTACACCTGCTTCGAGGTCGACATCAGCGACGCGGTGGCGCACGTGCGCCTGTGCCGGCCGGAGTCGCTCAACACGATGACGGCTGAGTTCTGGCGCGAGCTGCCCGAGATCGTGACCGGCATCAGCGACGACGCCAGCGCGCGGGTGGTCGTGATCAGCAGCACCGGTCGGCACTTCAGCGCCGGGATGGACCTGTCGGTGTTCACCGGCGACCACGGGGCGGCCGCGCCGGTCGCCGAGGTCGGGCGCCGGCAGGCCCGGCTGCGCTCCAACGCCCAGGTGCTGCAGTGGTCCTTCACAGCCTTGGAGAAGGCCCGCGTCCCGGTGATCGCGGCCGTGCAGGGCGGCGTCATCGGTGGCGCCGTCGACCTGGTGACGGCATGCGACCTGCGCTACGCCGCCGCTGACGCGTTCTTCTGTGTACAGGAGATCAACATCGGGATGACTGCCGACGTCGGCACGCTGCAGCGGCTCGGCAGCGTCGTCGGTGAGGGCTTTGCCCGCGAGATGGCCTTCACCGGCCGCCGGGTCCCGGCATCCCGGGCGTACGAGGTGGGGCTCGTGCAGGAGGTGTACGCCGACCACGAATCGCTGCTCCAGGGCGCGCTCGACACCGCGCGCGAGATCGCCGAGAAGTCGCCGTTGGCCGTCTGGGGCACCAAGGTGGCCCTGAACTTCGCCCGTGACCACGGTGTCGACGACTCTCTCGAGCAGATCGCCACCTGGCAGGCCGGCATGTTCCAGCCGCAGGACATGACGGAGGCGTTCACCGCCAAGGCCCAGAAGCGGCCGCCGGTCTTCGAGGAGCTGCTGCCGCAGCCGCGCGGCCTGGGCTGACCTCGGGCCCTGGCGACGGGGCTGTGACCGGGGATCGCCGGGACCGACAGGATCCCGCCGGCGCCGTCTGCCGGAGCGCGTGGCGGGTCGCCCACCAGGAGGCCACGTCGACGGGTGGCTCGCCCTGCCAGGGGGCGCCGGGCGGCGGGCAGCGATCTGCGACAGACAGCCGGCGCGGAGGTCGCTGGCGGCGGCATGACGACGCGGGGTGCCGGGGTGGGGTTCTCGGTGATGCCGTGGTCGAAGCCGCCCGGGGACCGGGGTGTTGCACACCCGGCCGATGGTGCAGCCGCAGCGGAAGAGTGCCGGGTGCCCGGCGGGATGCTCGAAGCGCTGTCGCTACTCGACGCCCGTGGGCGGCAGAGCCGCGCTGTCAGCGGGCTGCAGCGGGTGTGGGCGGCGGCGCGCACCAGTCCGGTCGAGATGCCCGCCGCCGAGGACCTCGGGGCTCCCGACGTGATGGACGACGCCGTCCACGACGGATCATCGACCCGGTGCTGTCCCGCGGCGGCTGGGTCGCGCTCGTCGACAGCGGCGCGCTCGCCGACCGCGACCACCCTCGCGATCACCCTGCGCAAGATGTGGTCCCCTCCCCTCGAGCGCTGACAGGTCCGAGGCTCGCTACGACCGCGCCGGTGCGCGGGCGTCACCAAGATGCGAACGGCCAGGTAGGACTCTTCCAGGGAGTTGCAGCAACTGTGTATCGGCTGAGGTTCATCGTCGTCCCGGCCTGCCTCATCCTGGCCTTCACCAGCATCCTGACGATGGGCTGGTCGGCGGCGAAGGCTGTCGACCTGGCGCGGCTCCTGTTCACCGGAGGATGGAAGTCGGACCAGACACTGATCGCACTGCTCAATGTCGTTGACCTGATCCTGGTCGCCACCGTGCAGGTCATCATCTCTTTGGGGCTGTGGGAGCTGTTCATCAACGACCTTGACCTACCGGACTGGCTCACTGTCCACAGCCTCAGCGACCTCAAGCGCAGCCTCAGCGAGGCCCTGGTTCTCGTCCTGGCCATCAAGTTCTTCGAACGTCTGCTCGCCTCGACGGCTCTGGACGCCCTGTACTACGCCGCCGCAGTGGCCCTGGTCAGCGGTGTCCTCGTCGCGTTGACCGCCGTTCACCCACACCGCGGGTCCAGCCACACCCGATAGGTACCGGGAGACCCGTACCTCCAGGCCAGGCGCAACCACCGACCTCGGGTTCGGAGCCCTCAAACACCTGACCTGAGCTTCCCCTGCCAACAGCTGCAGCTCGGCCAGGGATCACCGTGGAGACATTCGTGTTGTTCGAGGAGATCGCTCCACCGGTCACGTGCCGGGCAGCGCGCTGATCTCGGAGTCTTCGTCCCCCGGGGGTGAAGACCAAGGGCGCTGCCGCTGCGTCGTGGTGGCCGGGCGGCGGAGCGACGACGCCCTGCGGGAACAGTTCGGGACCTCATGACCGGTGATCCGGAGCGACCCGTCCCACCTCGCGATCATGCAGAAGTGGTTGCTTCGTACGCCCAGCAGACGACGATTTCTGCGTGATCGCCGACCTGTGCACGCTTCTTCCGGCCGGCTGTGGCACGGCTAGCGCGGGGCGTACGACGCGACCCGCACCGACAGCGTCACCTCGCCGGCCAGGTCGGGCAGAGAGCCCGGATCGAGATGTCGGGCGCTCGGACCCATTCCGACGACGTCGCGCACGTCGTCGGCCGACAGCGCCAGCACCTGTTCGACGGGCTCGGTCGACAGCAGCCGGAAACCGGCGAGCTGGCGCTCGAGGCGAAGATCCTTGTCACGGTCGACCGAGAGCAGCCCCAGCCGGCCGACCAGTTCGCGCAGGTGCCGGGCCGACGGGGTCACGACGACGAGCCGTCCACCCGGCGCCAGCACCCGGGCAGCCTCGGCCGGGCCGCGGGGCGCGAAGACGCTGAGCACGGCGCCCGCGACGCCGTCGCCGACCGGCAGGGCGCGCCAGGCGTCCGCGACGACGGAGCCGATCCGCGGGTGCGCCCGGGCGGCCCGCTGCGCGGCGTGCCGCGAGAGGTCGAGCGCGAGGCCCGGCCCGGTGTGCGCGTCGAGCACCCGGGCCAGGTGCCGGCCGGTACCGGCTCCGACGTCGACGACCGGGCCGCGCGGCACGGCGTCGGCCAGCGCGTCGCCGATCGCGTCGTAGTGCCCGGCGGTGAGGAAGCGAAAGCGCGCCGCGACCATGGCCGCGGAGTCGGCGGTGCCGGCGCCGCCCGGCAGCAGGCTCAGGTAGCCCTGCCGGGCCACGTCGTACGCATGTCCGGCGGGGCACCGGACGACGCGGCCCTCCCGGCTGAGCGGGCCGGCGCAGACCGGGCAGCGCAGCAGGCCCAGGACGCCGTCCAGCACTACCGGGCCGTGCGGGGCCGGGAGCGCCGCGGCGTGATGCTCATCCGGGTGCCCGACGCGTACCGCCGGGGGACCGGACCGCCCGCCGCCACACCTCCAGGCTGCGCTGCTGCCACGGCGAAGCCGACAGCAACAGGTCCAACAGGGCGGCGTGGTCGGGCACCCAGGCCGGCACGGCATCGACCCACGACCGGTCGTGCAGGTGCTCCTGACGGAACCCGTCGAACGACAGCCCTCCGCCGGTCGGCGCCGGCTCGAACAGCGCGCCCTGCCAGGCGACCGGGGGGTCCACGCTGACCAGTCTGCGGCAGTGCCCTGTGGTCCAGCACACCGTCCTGCGTCCGGTCGGCGCGGATGCCGGGGACCCCCCACACTGTTGTTCGAGGTGCACGCAACCGGCCGACCTGCACCCGGTCGGAGACCTGCACCAGACCCTCGAGTGGAGCCCAGTCCGATGTCCCAGCCGTCCCACGAGCGCGACGTCAAGGTCGTCACGGTGACCACGGCCCGGCTCAGCCACACCGACGACATCACCCTGCGTGAGCGTCGGTACATCGCCACGCAGATGGTCCGTGTGGTGTGTGTGGTGCTCGGTGTCGCCCTCCCGGTGCCGGTGCCGTTCCGACTGCTGCTGTTCGTCGGCGCAATCGTGTTGCCGTGGTTCGGCGTCGTGATGGCCAACGCCGGCCCGACCGTCGCCCGTACGCGCAAGACCGCGATCGTCGACAGCGGTCTCACCGACACGCTGCCCGAGCCGCCGCAACGCATCGCCATCGAACCCGGCCGGGTCGTCGACGCCGAGCGCTGAGCCTGGGCTTAGCGCGGCAGGTGGACGCTGGGCACCGCAGGGATCTTTGCACGGCCCCGGTCGAGGGGAGCTCGGCGAGCGGCGTGCAGCCGCCATCGAGGACGACGTCGCCGCAGTAAGCCCTCGGACAGAGCTGGACATGCCCGCCCCCACCGGCCAGCCTGCGCCCAGCGGGCGATCGAAGGCCGCCAGGGGCAGGTCTTCGCCGGCTGTCGAGCTCGAGCACCTGCCAGGAACGGAGTCCAACGGTCTCCTCGCACGCGCGGGGTCCATACGGATGACGACAACATGCCGGACCATGCAAACGGCGTCAACACCATGCGACGCTGCTGCGGGTGACCCGCGCGAGCTACCACCACGGCGACCTGCGTCACGCCGTGGTGGCTGGTGGCGACGGCCTGGCCCGCGCCGGGGGGTCACGGCGGTCGTCCTGACCAGGCTGGCTCGCAGCGTCGGGGTCTCGCCGGCCGCGGCGTACCGGCACTTCCCCGGCAGCCACGACGAGCTGCTCGACGCCGTCGCCGAGCAGCCCGGCCCGTTCGGGCTCGCGTGCCTGCGCGACCACGACCTGGTCCACGACGACGGCGTGGCGGCACTGCTCAACGCCTGCCTCGACGAGCTCGTGTCGCTGGGTCGGCTGCCCGCCGACCGGCGGCCACACAGCGAGGTCGCCGCCTGGGCCGCCGTCCACGGACTGGCCCTGCTGCTGACCACCGGTCCACTCGCCGCGGTCGTCGGGGCCGCGCGGGAGGCCGTGATCGGGCGCACTCTCGACGCCGTCGGTACCGGGATCTGACGCGCGGACTGCAGCACACGTCAACGCCGGGCTCAGCCGGGCCCCCTTCACGCGCCCGTGCGTCAGCCCTTCTTTGCCGCCGCCTTCACCGCCTGCTTGTAGGCCCGCACCGAGAGCAGGGTCTGCGGGCTGACGACGTCGGCGACGCTGTTGAACACCGCATCCGGGCCGTAGTCGCCGGCGGCCTCGCGCCAGCCTGAGGGCCGCACGCCGTACTGCTTGCCGAGCAGAGCCACGAAGATCTTCGCCTTCTGCTCACCGAAACCGGGCAGCGCCTTCATCCGCCGCAGCAGCTCGGCGCCGTCGTCGGCGCCCTCCCACACCGCCGCCGCCCCGCCGTCGTAGTCCTCGACGAGCGCCCGGCAGAGCTGCTGGACCCGGATCGCCATCGAGCCCGGGAAACGGTGGACCGCAGGCACCTCGGCCATCACCGCCGCAAAGTCCGGGTGCTCGGCGATGGCTCGCGCATCGAGTCCACCGAGACGTTCGCTGAGCACCAGCGGCCCGCGGAACGCCTTCTCCATCGGGATCTGCTGGTCCAGGAGCATCCCCAGCAGCAGGGCGAGCGGATCCTGCCCGAGCAGCGCGTCGGCCCGCTCGTCGCCTGTGATGTGGAGGTCCGGCATGTCAGCAACCCTTGCACGTCGTACAGCCATGGGGTCGGGTGTTGCGGTGCAGGCGTGGTGGCAGCTCAAGAAGGAGCCGGCCACCGTCGACAGCGGGTCGACGAGCCACCCACCCGTCATCACCCAGCTGGGCGCTCGACACCCGGGCGTCAGTGCGGACTTGCCGCCTGCTCCTGCGGGTGGCTCAGTGCGGTCTGACCGGCTGACCGGCTGACCCGTGCCGGATCGCCGTCCTGTTCATCCACTCTGGCAGCCGAGAATGTCGGACCCGGCCGATAGAATTTTGGTATGGCAGTCGGGCAGGCACCTCTGATGGGGGCGTTGGGCTCAGCTGCGTTGGGCGCGTGCGAGGGCGCCTGGAGGTGCTGGAGAGGTCCCGGTCGGCCTTGCACGCCGCGATGCTCCGCGAGGCGCTCGTGCTGGACCGGCTGTGGGTTGCGGCCGAGATGGCGGTGTCGTCGGTCAGTGACCTGGCGCTGGCGTTGGGGTGCTCGCAGTACCGGGCCGACCAGCTGATCGAGCAGGCCCGGCTGCTCGCCGCGCTGCCGGGGGCGCTGGCGGCACTGGCCGGCGGGCTGCTGACGGTGGAGCAGACCGGCACCCTGCAGGTGCAGCTCGACCCGCTGGAGGCGGCCGACCGGCTCGCCGTCTGGGAGGCATTGCTGCCGCGGCTGCAGGTGTCCGCCGACGGCGGCGGGCCGCTGCCGCCGGCCCGGCTCGGCTCGGTGAGCTGCTCCGCCGCCTCGTCGCCCGCGCCGACCCGGGTGGGGTGGCCCGGCGGCGCCGGGTCTCCCAGGCCGCGAGCAGCGTGGACTACCGGTGGCGCGACGACGGCCTGGTCGACCTGTTCGCGCTCGGGATCACCGGCCCGAACGCCCAGGCGTGCCTGGCGTCGATCGCCGCCCGCGCCGACCCGCTCGGACCGCAGGACCTCCGGCCGACCGGGCAGCGCCGCCTCGACGCGCTGGTCGACCTGCTGTGCGGCCGCGACCTGCTCACCGGCCTCGGTCGGAGCTGCCCTGGCATCTCGTGTGGCTGCCCGTCCGGGGCGGGGGTGCCGTGCGGCGCGCAGGTGTACGTCCACGTCCAGCTCGGCGCAGCCCTGGGCGTCAGCGATCAGCCCGCCGAGCTGGTCGGGCACGGCCCGCTGGACGCCGAGCAGCTCACCGAGCTGCTGCTCGCCGCCCCACAGCTGCGCACCGTCTGGGTCGACGGGCACGGCACCCCCCTGGCCGTCGCCGACCGCACCCACACCCCCACCCGGCACCACCCCACCGACCTCCGACGGGCGCTGCTCACGATCGCCGCCGAACCACCGCCACCACCCGAGCAGTGGCACCCCCGACACCCCGACGACCACCACCCGCCCGACGCCCCTGACGTCGAACCCGAAGCAGGACCGGCAGCCGGACCTCAGCCTGGACCGGCTGCCGGACCTCAGCCTGGACCAGCTGCCGGGCTTGCGGTGGAGCGCACCGAGGCCGGCCCGCTGGTGGACTCCACCGACGATGCGCCACCACCACCACCACCGCCACCGCCACCGCCGGCACCGGCACCGGCATCCACAGGGCTGGACGACAACGTCCGGCGCGCCCTCACCGGCCTGGCAGGCAGTGCGCATCCGGCCGGCGCGCCCGGCAGCTACCAGGTCCCGCGCCGGCTCCGCAGGCTGCTGACGGTCCGCAGTCCGCACTGCGAATGGCCCGGCTGCGGGGCCAGGGCGACCCGCTGCGACCAGGACCACGACCTGGCCTGGCCCGACGGGCCGACCTGCGCCTGCAACCTCGGGCCGGCCTGCCGACGACACCACCGGGTCAAGCAAACCGGCTGGACCAAAACCCGCACCGCCACCGGGCTGACCTGGACCGGACCGAGCGGCCGCAGCCGGCACAGCCCCAGCGGTCACCAGCCACCCGCACCGCCCGTCCGGGCCCTGCCCCCCGTCGTCGTCCCCGGCTGGCTGGACGACCTGACCCCGCTCCAACGCGAAGACGCAGTCCTCTCCCAAGACCCATGCCACCGCTACTTCGACGGCTCCAAGGACAGCGGCCGGTGCGACGACACCGAAGCCGCCGACGACCACGACCGGCTCCGACGGCGCATCCGCAGCAGCGACACCCGCTGGACCCTGGACCTCGAGAACCTCCAGGACTGGCAACCAGCCGAAGCCGACCGGGACCTGGCCGCGCGTTCCTGACCGGCCGCCGAGCGTCCGCCTGACCGGCCGCGAACCGCTTGCCAAGGCGACAGACGTCGCTCCGGTGGTCGATGTCGAGGCGTCCGGACAAGCTCAGCGACAGCCAGACCGGCGCCCTTCGCCACGGGGCCGGCCAGCACAGCTGGTCGCCACGGCTCGAGCCGCCAGACCGCCGCTGCGGGCTGACCAACGATTGCTCTTCGTCGGCCTGGAAGTCCGTTGGACGGCGGTCGGTCCTGCTTCCTCTTGAGGTACACCGCAGCCATGGCAGTGTGACCGTGACCACACCGCCGTTCGTCGCCGGAGGCAGCATGACCACCCAGGACAGCACACCGGCCGCCGAGGCTCAGGCCGTACCACCCGGGGGCGACAAGCTGCGGGACCGCGTGGCGTTCGTCACCGGCGGCACCAGAGGTATCGGGGCCGAGATCTGCCGGAGCCTGGCCAACCAGGGGGCGGCGGTCGCCGCGGGCTACAGCGGCAACGACGAGGCCGCCGCGAGCTTCCGCACCCAGTTCGAACACGACTTCCCGGGCCAGGGCTTCAGCCTGCACAAGGGCGACATCGCCTCCGCTGAGGACTGCCGCCGCTGCATCGGCGAGGTGATCGAGCAGCGCGGCCGGCTCGACATCCTGGTCAACAACGCGGGGATCACGGTCGACCGCAGCGTGCTGAAGATGACCGACGACGACTGGCGCAAGGTCATGGACGTCAACCTGTCGGGCGCCTTCTACCTCTCGCAGGCCGCGCTGCGCCACATGCTGGAGCGCGGCGACGGCCGCATCATCAACATCTCCTCGGTGATCGGGGAGACGGGCAACATCGGCCAGTCCAACTACGCGGCAGCCAAGTCCGGGCTGTTCGGGCTGACCAAGACGCTCGCCCGGGAGGCGGCGTTCCAGCTGCAGCGCTCCGGCAAGCTCGAGGGCGGTCGCGGCATCACCGTCAACACGGTCACGCCGGGCTACGTCGCCACCGAGATGCTCGCGAGCATGCCGGACAAGATCCTCGACGGGATCCGCGCGAAGATCCCGATGAACCGGCTCGGCGAGCCGCATGAGATCGCGCGGGTCGTGCACTTCCTGGCCGCCGACGCCTCCGGCTACATCACCGGGCAGGTCTGGGGGATCAACGGCGGCCTGGACATGTGAGACAGGACAGGCAGCCATGTGAGACCGGACAGCCAGCTCAGCCGAAGGCCGCCTGCACGTCGTCGGAGGCGCGCGTGGGCTCGACCGGCCCGTCTGGACTGGCGGTCGCCCCGTCGGCCGGCCGGGACACCGGGTCCGACACGGCCACGACCGCCGGGTCGAGCGTCATGACGACGTAGCCCGCCACGGCTCCGGCGCCGAAGCCCGGCGCGAACAGGCGTACCGGGCGGGTGATGACGCCGTCCCGTACGGCGTCGTGAATGGCGAGCGGGATGCTCGCCGACGACGCATTACCCACCTGCTCGATGTTGAAGTACAGGCTGTCGGCGCTCAGCCCGGCCTTCTGCGCCAGCTGCATCACCATCGTCTTGTTGGCCTGGTGCGGCACGATCAGGTCGATGCTGGCCAGCAGGGAGCCAGCGCCGTCCGGGTCGGGCAGCTCTCCCAGCTCGGTGATCATCTGCTGGAGGTAGCGGCCGGCCAGCGCCTTCACGTGCGGCCCGAAAACCGTGATGTTGTTGTCGAATACCGGGTTCGGCCAGATGATCGAGTTGACCTGGTCGGCGGGCCCGCTGGCGTAAGTCTGCAGGTGCAGGAGGTCCGGCGCCCGGCCGGGCGGGGCCACCCCGACGACCATGGCCGCGGCCCCATCGCCGAAGATCATCCGCGACGGCCGGACATTGCCAATCTTGTCGGAGAACTTCTCGGCGCAGACGACCAGGACTGGCCGCTCCACCTCCTGCAGCAGCCGGGTCGCCTCCGCCAAGCCGTACGGCATCCCCGCGCAGGCCGCGATGATGTCGTACGACGCATGCGTCTGAGCCATCCCGAGCTGACCGGAGACGTAGGTCGCGACCGACGGGATCAGCCGGCCGCTGGTGCACGTGCAGACCAGGACCGCTCCGATCTCCTCGGGGTCGCGGCCGGCCTTGGCGAGCGCAGCCTGCGCGGCCTCCAGGGCAAGCTCCTCCAGGCTCAGCGAGCTGTAGCGGCGCTGCTCGATCCCGGTCTTGTCGCGGATCTCGTCGGCGCCCATCGGCGACCAGTTGTAGGCGGCGTTGCGAATCAGGTCTTCGTTGCTGCAGACCTGGTCGCCGTGCACGACAGCCAGTGCTTCCAGCCGCGGCATCACCCGGAACCGCGCCCGCACGTCGATGGACGGGTAGGGCCGCACCGGCGCCTTGGACTCGCGCGCTGGCGCAACGGACCGGGCGTGCGCACCCGCGTCGAGCCGGCGCAGGAAGCCGCGCACCTGCTTGTCGCGGGGGTGGAAGACGACGACGTGGTCGTCGTCGGCCAGGCTGCCCACCTCGGCCAGCTCGACCTGCGCGCGGTCCCACGGGTACTGGTTGTGCAGCACCATCGCCCACCGGTGAAGCGCCTCGAGCTCAGGCACATCCTCGGCGCAGTCAACAATGTCGTCGTAGTCGTAGACCGGGAAGTCCGGGTCATAGCGGCGCAGCCGGAAGGTCAGGTTCGTCGGGTCGACCAGGCACTGCGCCACGGTGGGCTTGACGGCGGGCAGCGTCGTCGCGTGGTGCAGACGGTTGCCGAACACGTCGAAGAGCACGCCGAAGATGCGATCCTCGACGGCGCCGTCCCACGCCGCCGGTAGGGCGTCGTAGGCCTGTCGTACAGCCGCGACCTTCTTCTCGCCGTCGACCCACGGGGTGAGGACGGGTAGGAAGACATCCGAACGGTGCCGCGGCACGTCGGCCCAGCGGGTCGGGCGCTTGTCGTACATCGTCATCGCGAAGCGGTTGGCCCAGAACAGGTTGAGCGCCAGATCGCGCATCAACGTATAGCGGCTGGTGTAGCTCCCGCTCTCGACCCGGGCCAGGATGTCGGTGCCGGTCGGGGCCTTCATCTCGAAGTCACGGCGGATCACCCGGTCGAGCTGGTCCAGGCTCTCCAGGGCGGAGAAGTCCAGCTCGGGCATGATGTTGGAGGGGAAGACAAGTCGGCCGTGCCGGTTGACGACAAAGGCTTGCACGGGGGTTCCTCCAGCAGGTCGGTGCGGATGGGGGGCTGCTACGGGGTGGCGCGGGCCATCCCGCGCTCGACGGCGTCGATCAGCAACGGGCGTAGCTGTGCAGCGGGGACGATGGCGTCGACCGAGCCGACCTCCCTGGCCCGCTCGATGTTGTGCACCCGCTCGAACTCCGCGGCGACCTCGCCGAGCTTCTCGGAGCGAACGGCGATGCGCAGCTCTGCCAGCTGGGCGCGCAGGTGGGCCTGCTCGACCTCGGTCGCCGCCGCCACGGCCTCGTCGAGGCGCCGTATCCGCGGGTCGGCATTCGTACGCCGGTCGACCTCACCGGAGAACACGACTGCCGCCGCCGGTGCGCCGCCGATGACCGAGGCGAAGGAGCCCTCGACCGCCAGGACCTCCATGTTGTCGTTGAGGGTTCCGGAGAACACCACGAACGCGCCGCCGTGGTAGCGCGAGATCACGCAGAACACGATCGGACCGTCGAAGTTGACCATCGCCCGACCGATCTCGGCGCCGTACTCCAGCTGCATGTTGCGCAGCGACTCCGGGGAGCCGTCGAAGCCCGACAGGTTGGCCAGCACGACCAGCGGCCGGTTGCTGCTGCAGGCGTTGATGGCTCGTGCCGTCTTCTTCGAGGACCGGGGAAACAGCGTCCCGGCGGTCCACTGGTCGGGCCCGTCGGTGGGGAAGCTCCCGCGCCGCGGCATAGGTCGCGACTCGATCCCGATCACCGTCACCGGGTGGCCGCCGAGGTGGGCGTCGTAGACCACCGTGGTGTCGGCGTCGGCCATCCCCGCCCAGCGCTCCAGGACGGCGTGGTCCAGGTCGCTGACCGCGCGCATGACCGTACGGATGTCGAACGGCTTCTTGCGCTCGGGGTTGGCAACGGCGGAGAAGACGTCGCCGACCGTGCTGAAGTCGCTGGCGGGGTGGGTGTGCGGGTAGTCGCGTACGTCGCGGTCGCGCGGGTCGCTGGTCCGCGCGGGCCGTGCCCACCGCTCCCCCGGCGCCACGTAGGTGTGCTCGTAGTGCTCGAACAGCAGCTCGCAGGCAGCGGTCAGGTTGGGCGCCCAGTACTGCGCCTGCCCGTTGGGGCCCATCACCCGGTCGTAGCCGCCGATGCCGACGTTGTCCTCGGCCGAGACACCGCCGGAGTAATCCAGCGAGTGCTTGCCGGTCAGCACCATCGCGCTGTCGGGGGTCATCACCAGGATGCCCTTGGTGTGCAGCAGCATGGTGGCTTCGGCGTTCCAGTACGGCTGCGCGCCGACGTTGATGCCCGCCACGACGACGTTGACCTCGCCGCCGTCCTGGGTGAACGTGATCAGCCGGCGCAGGGCGCGGGCCACCCAGTCCATGTTCTCGGTGCCGCTGTCCATCGAGATCCGGGCGCCGGAGGACAGCGCGAACCACTCGACGGGGATGCCGCGCTCCTGCGCCAGGTCCAGGGCGGCGATCACCAGGGCGCACTCCGGCTCGGCGACCGTGCCGAGCGCCTTGGTCGGGTCACCGAACAGCGCGACGCGGGTCATCCCTTCGGGGTAGCGCTCGGTCGGGGTGCTCACGACCCCCGCGACGATCCCGGCCCGGTTGCGACCGGGCGGCCGGTCGACCGCTACGAGGCGGCCGGCGTCGTCGAGGTCGTGCTCGACGAAGCTGCCGCCCGGCCCGGCCAACAGCGGGGCCAGCTCGTACGGGTAGACGGTGCCGCGGGCCCGCGAGCGCAGCACCTTCTGGGTGTACTCGTCCAGCGGGCGCATGGGCTCGGTCGGCCGGTCGGTGACGGTCATGCCCACGCCGGCTCCGGGCTGGAAGGAGAACCGGATCGCGACCTCGCGCGGCTCCGCACCCGGCTGCTCCTGCAGTCGCGACAGGAGCACGATCTCGTCCAGTCCGGCGCCGACGGTCAGGGGCGCGGTCGTCCGGACGAAGCTAGCCAGCTCCGACAGCGGCAGCTCGATGGAAGGCCAGGCGTACAGGAAGATGCGGTTGTGGTCCAGGCGGCGGGCGGCGCCGCGCCGCGCCTGCGCACGGCGGATGCCATCGAGGCAGGTCGCGAGCAGCTGCTCGACGACCGGAAAGCCGACGACCTGCCCCGCGGCGCCGCGTTGCGGCGTCAGGTCGCGTACCTCGGCCATCGCGATGAAGCGCTCGTCTGCCGGGTTGTCGTGGGCGGTGACGTGGAACAGGTAGGTGTCCTCTCCGGACGGCAGCCGCACGCCCGCGAAGTTCTTCAGCCGCCACAGGTCCAGCCGCTGGCCGGTCAGCGGGTGCAGACCGCGGATGACCCGCTCCTCGGCCAGGCCGGACGGCCCGGGTCGGAAGGTCAGGTGCTCGACGTCACCGGCCGGGGTGCACACGGTCACCGTGACGCGCCGGCCGCCACGCAGAGTCGGCTCGACGTCGAGCATCCGTACGAGCCGGTCGGCGACCTCGTCGGCCTCCGCCGGCCGGTCGGGCCACGACACGTAGAGGTCCAGCACGAGAGCCGGGTCGACGGGCGCCCGGAGCGACGCGAGGGCGCGGGGCAGGTCGGCCATCTCGGCCATCAGCGCGACCAGGTGCAGCTGCTGGCCGTTGAGCTCGAAGTCGCCAGCGACGCATGGGCGGCCGTCGAGCCGTGACGTATGGACGTCCTGCAGGTGGCGGACCCGGTAGTAGCGGCGGGTCAGGACCTCCAGGACCAGCTCCGGTGTCGGGCCGGGGGCGCCGAAGCGCTGGGCGAGCAGCCGGATCAGCGGCTGCGGGCTCGCGACCAGCGCCTCGATCTTCGCCGGGGCCGTGCTGTCCGGCTGCTCGGCGAGCTGGGCCAGCAGCTGCTCGGCGTCCGCGACCACCTCCTCGCGGGCCTGGCGCAGCAGCGGCTGGTCGAAATGCTGGAAGCGCACAGCCCTGGCCAGGTCACCGACAGCCGGGTACCGCAGCTGGGTCGCGACAATCACCCGGTCGAGCACCTCCGCCACCCCGGCCCTGGACGGACCGCTCGTCAGGTCGCCGACCGTGAGCCAGCGGTCCAGCAGGGCACCGACGGCGGGCAGCTGGCCGGCAGCGCGCTGCTGCGCCAGGAAGATCCGGTGGACGGCCTGCTCGAGTTCGGGGCCCGGGTCGAGGTCGGCGACGCCGTAGTGCAGCAGCGCACGCGAGAGCTTCGCGCGGAAGCCCTCGGGCAGCCCCTCCCGCTCCAGGTCCAGGGAGTGCAGGTAGGCGTGGAAGTACTCGCGCGGGCTGTGCACCTGCTCGTCGCTCAGCTCCTCGGCGCTGGTCGGGCGGTTGCGCGAGAGTTCGCAGAGGTCGGCGAAGATGGTCAGGATCTCGAGCTCGCCCCGCAGCAGCTCCGGGTCGTCGACCGGTCGGTCGGCGCATGCCGAGGCGTAGTCGGCGACCAGCCGGCGGGCGCGCTGCGCGCTCACGTCATAGCCGGTGATCAGCGCCCGCAGTGCGACGAGCAGCCCCGGGACCGTGCTTGCTGCGTCTGCGTCCACGACCTCGGGCAGCGCAACCCGGTCGCCCTGGGCGACGGGTCTGTCGCCGCCCGCGCGGTCCAGCCGCAGCAGGGCAGCGCCGGCGTCGACCTGGGAGTTGACGGAGACCAGCACCTCGCGCACGCGACCGGCGTACGGCGCCCGTACCGGCGTCTCCATCTTCATGCTCTCCAGAACCACGACGACCTGACCCGCCTCGACCGTCTCGCCGGCCTTGGCCCGGACCCCGACGACCACCGCCGGCGCGGGCGCCCGGAGCAGACCGGCCTCGTCCTGCGTCACCCGGTGGGAGGTGCCGTCGACCTCGACCAGGTGGGAGGTCGTACCGCGCACCACCACGACCTGGTGACGCCGGCCGCCGATCGTGGAGCGGCTCTCCAGGGCACTCTGCCGGTCGAGCTCCACCTCGACTGCGGCACCGTCGAGCCCGATGACGTAGCGACCCCGCCCGACCTGCGCAACGCTCAACCGGTAGGCCTGACCCCGCAGCCCGAGCTCGACCGTACGCCCGACGTCCTGCCCTGCCCTCGGCCGGCCACCCCGGGCAGAGGCCAGGAATGCGGCCTGCTCGACGGCTTCGTCGGTGTCGTACGCGTCGATCGCGACGTGGACCAGGGCCACATGGGCGAGCCGGGCGGCGGCCTCGCCGGAGCCGGCCGTGCCCACCCGGTCGAGCCAGCCGGTGTCGGCGGTGCCCGCCACGACCTCGGGGCGGTCGAGCAGGTCGAGCAGGAACGCCTTGGTCGTCGTCCCGCCGCGCAGCACGACAGTCGTCTCGCGCAGCGCGCAGCGCAGCCGGGCCAGCGCCTCCGGCCGGTCGCTACCCCAGGCGATGACCTTGGCCACCATCGAGTCGTAGTCCGCCGGGATGACCTCGCCGACGGCCAGGCCGGTGTCGACCCGAATCCCGGGCCCAGACGGGAGCTGCAGCAGCTCGACCGTCCCGGGCGAGGGCGCGAAGTCCTGCTCGGCATCCTCGGCGTTGAGCCGGGCCTCCACCGCGTGCCCGTGCTCCGGCGGGGGCTCGCCGAGCAGCCGCCCGCCGGCCGCCACGTGCAACTGGAGCTTAACGATGTCCAGCCCGGTCGTCGCCTCGGTGACCGGGTGCTCGACCTGCAGCCTGGTGTTGACCTCCAGGAATGTGAACAGCTCCTCCTGAGGCTGGTAGAGGAACTCCACCGTCCCGGCGCCGACGTAGCCGGCGGCCCTGACCAGGGCGCTCGCGGCAGTACGCAGCCCGGCGTCCTGGTCAGGGCGCAGGACCGGCGAGCTCGATTCCTCGATCAGCTTCTGGTTGCGCCGCTGGACCGAGCAGTCGCGCACCCCCGGGGCCCACACCGCGCCGTGCGCATCGGCGATGACCTGCACCTCGATATGCCGGCCGCCCTCCACGAGCCGCTCGAGGAACACGACCGGGTCGCCGAAGGTCCGCTGCGCCTCGGCCTGCGTCCGGGTGAAGGCGTCGGCCAGTTCGTCGGGCGCGCGGACGATACGGATGCCGCGGCCGCCACCGCCGCTCCGGGCCTTGATGATCAGCGGGTAGCCGATCACCCCGGCGTGCCTGCCGGCCTCGGCCAGGCCCTCGACGGGGCCGCCGCTCCAGGGCGCCACCGGCACGCCGCACTGCTCCGCGAGCAGCTTGGCCTCGATCTTGTCGCCCAGGCGGCGCATCGCCTGGGCCGACGGACCGATGAACGCCACGCCCAGTCCCGCGCACAGTTCGGCGAAGGCCGGGTCCTCGGCCACGAAGCCCCAGCCGACCCACGCCGCATCGGCGCCGCTCTCCCGCAGCGCCCGGCCGAGCTCCGCGTGGTCGAGGTAGGGGCTGCCGGGCCCGGTGGCCCGCAGCAGCACCGCCTCGTCGGCGGCTCGCACGAACAGTGCCCGGCGCTCGGCCTCGGTGTGCAGGGCGACGACCCGGGTGTGCCGACGGTGCTGCTCGTTGAGCTCCCGTACCGCCCGGATCAGCCGGACGGCCGGCTCTGCCCTGTTCACGACAGCTATGCGCTGGAACACCGCGGACCTCCCTCACGAGCTGACCGCAGACTGTCACGCCGGGTCTGGCGAGCCGTCCTCAGGCGGTGGTGGACGCCCCCAGCGCCAGCACCGCGGCGATGGCCGCCGCCTCGTCCTGCTCGCCGGTGCCGCCGCTGCCCCCGATCGCGCCGAGCAGCACCCCGTCGCGGTAGACCGGCACGGCGCCGGTCTGCGGCGTGTACGCGCCGTGCGTCACCGTCGTCAGCGCCCCGGCGAAGTTCGGCATGGACGCCATCTTCTCCTTCTGGGCGGCGCTCGGGGTGCCGTACGCCGCCGCGGTCCACGCCTTGCCCTGTGCGACGGTGGCGGTGATCCACGGCGCACCGTCCATCCGTACCAGTGCGAGCAGGTGGCCGCCGGGGTCCATCACCGCGAAGGCCATCGGCACACCGGCCTGCTCGGCGGCGGTGCGGGCGGCGGCGCACAGCGCCAGGGCCTCGTCAGCGGTCAGCATGGCCCCATCCTGCCCGTTCGGGTATCCGGCGTCGGCCACCTGGTGGCAGGGTTCCCGTCATGCAGCCCGAGGCCCAGACCACCGCAGGTACCGTACGGGGGACCGAGACGGACGGCGTCGCCGCGTTCAAGGGCATCCCGTACCCCGCCCCGCCGTTCGGCGCCCTGCGCTTCGCGGCGCCCGCCCCCCCGGTGCCCTGGGCCGGCGTACGCGAGTGCGTTCGGTACGGCCCGACAGCCCTCAAGCCGCCGTACCCGGCCCCGATCGACGCACTGCTGCCCGAGCCGTCCGTGCCGGGCGAGGACGTGCTCAACCTCAACGTCTGGGCGCCGGTCGCTGCGCAGGGCTTACCGGTGCTGGTCTGGATCCACGGCGGCGCGTTCGTCAACGGCTCGGGCGGCGTGCCGCAGTACGACGGCGCCGCCTTTGCCCGGGACGGCGTCGTCACCGTGACGATCAACTACCGGCTCGGGGTCGACGGGTTCCTGCACTTCGGCGACGACGGTCCGGCGAACCGCGGGCTGCTCGACCAGGTCGCGGCGCTGCAGTGGGTGCGCGACAACATCGCAGCCTTCGGCGGCGACCCGGCCCGGGTGACGATCGCCGGTGAGTCTGCGGGCGCGATGAGCGTCACCTCGCTGCTGGCGATGCCGCGGGCGCAGGGACTTTTCAGCCGGGCGGTCGCGCAGAGCGGTGCCGGCCACTTCGCGCTCACCCCCGCGACGGCAGCCAAGGTGGCGGCGACGCTCGCCGGCCAGCTCGGCGTGCCGCTGACCCGCGAGGCGTTCGCCGCCATCGAGCCCGGGCGGCTCGTCGAGGCGCAGTCGGCGCTGTCGCTGCAGATCCAGACGACCCCGGACCCGGCGCTATGGGGGGAGATCACCGTCAACCTGATGGCCTTCGAGCCGGTCATCGACGGCGACGTGCTCACCACCCTGCCGGTCCGGGCGGTCGAGGCCGGCGCTGCTGCGGGCGTCGACCTGCTGGTCGGCACCAACTCCGAGGAGTTCGCGCTGTTCATGGTCCCCAGCGGGATCGTGGACCTGATCGACGACAACATCCTCGCGATGGTGCTGGCCGGCTACGGCCTGCCGGCAGAAGCGCTTGCGGCGTACCGCAGCGCGCAGCCGACGGCGACGCCGGGCGAGCTGATGATCGCGGTTGCGTCCGACTGGTTCTTCCGGCTGCCGGCACTGCGCCTGGCGGAGGGCCGCGCCGGGGCGCCCGGCAGGACGTTCGTCTACGAGTTCGCCTGGCCCAGTCCGCAGTTCGATGGCCGGCTCGGCGCCTGCCACGCGATCGAGGTGCCGTTCGTCTTCGACACCCTGCAGGCCCCCGGCAGCCCAGCGATCTCTGGCGACGCTGCGCCGCAGGGGCTGGCGACCCTGGTACATCGCGCCTGGGTCGACTTCGTCACGACCGGTGACCCCGGCTGGCCGACGTACGACCTCGTGACCCGGCCCGTGCAGGTCTTCGGCACCCTGACTTCGGTGGTGCTGGACCCCCGCGCCGAGCAGCGAGCCCTGTGGGACGGCGTCCGCCCCTAGCCACCGGGGTCAGTGCTGGCTCTGGGACCGCCACAGGTCGACGTCGCCCTCGGTGGCGTAACGGTCGATCTCGGCGAGCTCGTCGGCCCGGAACTCCAGCTGCTGCAGCGCGGCGACGTTCTCCTCCAGCTGCCGCACGCTGCTGGCGCCGATCACCAGCGAGGTCATCCGCGGATCGCGCAGCGCCCACGCCAGCGCGAGCTGCGCGAGGGTCTGGCCGCGCCGCCCGGCGACGGCTGCCAGCCCGCGCAGCCTGGCGACGTTGTCCTCGGTGAGCACGTCTTTGCTCAGCGAGCCGTACGTCGCCATCCGCGATCCGTCCGGCACCCCGTCCAGGTACCTGCTGGTGAGCAGCCCCTGCGCGAGCACCGTGAAGCCGATACATCCGGCGCCGCAGTCCTCCAGGACGTCGAGCAGCCCGTCGTCCTCGACCCAGCGGTTGAGCATCGAGTACGACGGCTGGTGGATCAGCAGCGGCGTCCCGAGCTCACGCAGGATGCGCGCAGCCTCGACGGTCCGCGCCGGGCCGTAGGAGGAGATCCCGGCGTACCGCGCCTTGCCCGACCGCACGGCTGTGTCGAGGGCGCCCATCGTCTCCTCGAGCGGGGTCTGCGGGTCCGGCCGGTGGCTGTAGAAGATGTCGACGTGGTCCAGGCCGAGCCGGCCCAGGCTCTGGTCGAGGCTGGCCAGCAGGTACTTGCGAGATCCCAGGTCGCCGTACGGCCCGGGCCACATGTCCCAGCCGGCCTTGGTGGAGATCACCAGCTCGTCGCGCAGCCCGCCGAAGTCCTCGCGCAGGATGCGGCCGGCGTTGATCTCTGCGCTGCCGTACGGCGGTCCGTAGTTGTTGGCCAGGTCGAAGTGCGTGATGCCCAGGTCGAACGCCCGCCGCATGATCGCCCGCGACGTCTCCAGCGGCCGGTCGTCGCCGAAGTTCCACCAGAAGCCCAGCGACAGCAGCGGGAGCTTGAGCCCGCTTCGGCCGCTCCTGCGGTAGGGCATGGCGTCGTAGCGGTCCGCGGCGGGCTGATAGCTCATGCCCCGGACGCTACCCAGCGCCCCACCCGCGCTGCGTCGCTGCCCGACCCGGACCCTCCCGACGGACGGCGCCATGGGCCGCTGTCATCCAGGGGGCCTGGTGGTCGCCAGGGCGACACCCTGCTGCCGGGGATCTTGGGTAGACCTCTGCCACCCAGCTTGACAGTACGTACGTACGGTTTGTAGGCTCGGACCATGCCGAGAGTCGCGCCGGACCGCCTCGAGGCCCGGCGCGCGCAGATCCTGTCCGGCTGCCGTCGCGCCTTCGCCCGGGATGGCTACGAGGGCGCCACCGTCAAGGTGCTGGAGGCCGAGACGGGCCTGTCCCGAGGCGCGATCTTCCACCACTTCCGCGACAAGGAGGCGCTGTTCCTGGCGCTGGCCGAGGACGACGCCGCCCGCACCGCCGAGCGGGTCGCCGAGGCCGGCCTGGTGCAGGTCATGCGCGAGCTCGGCGAGAAGGACGCTGGCTGGCTCGGCGTGCAGCTCGAGGTCCGCCGCCGGCTGCGCACCGACCCGGCGTTCGCCCAGCGCTGGGCACAGCGCCAGCAGGCCGTCGCGCAGGCCACCGAGGAGCGCCTCGAGCGCCAGCGCCGTGCAGGTGTGGTCCGCGACGACGTGCCGGTCGCGCTGCTCGCGGACTTCTTGCGCCTGGTCCTGGACGGCCTGGTCAGCGCACTGGCCGCCGGCATGCCCCCCGAGCACCTGCCCGGTGTGCTCGACATCGTCGAGGACGCCGTCCGGCGGCCTTGCCGACGCTTCGTCGTCCCTGCCTCGTCGGGCGCGCTGTCCGACCCCGCGGATACCGTCCGTCCGGATCCACCACTCGCCCAGGAGGCACCGCATGCCCAGCTCTGACAGCTTCGGCGCAAGGGGGTCGCTGTACGTAGACGGCACCTCCTACGAGGTGTTCCGGCTGTCCGCCGTCGACGGCGCGGCGGACCTGCCGTACTCGCTGAAGGTGCTGCTGGAGAACCTGCTCCGTACCGAGGACGGTGTCGACATCACCGCCGACCACGTCCTGGCGCTCGCCGCCTGGGACCCCGCCGCCGAGCCGGACACCGACATCCAGTACACCCCCGCCCGGGTGCTCATGCAGGACTTTACCGGCGTGCCCTGCGTGGTCGACCTGGCCGCGATGCGCGAGGCGATGGCCGGGCTCGGCGGCGACCCCAAGAAGATCAACCCGCTGGCTCCGGCCGAGCTGGTCATCGACCACTCGGTGGTCGCCGACTCCTACGGCAGCGCCGACTCCTTGGCGATCAACGGCCGGCTTGAGTACGAGCGCAACCGCGAGCGCTACGAGTTCCTCAAGTGGGGGCAGTCCGCGTTCAGCGACTTCGCGGTCGTGCCGCCCGGCGCCGGCATCGTGCACCAGGTCAACCTCGAGCGGCTGGCCCGGGTGGTCTTCACCCGAGAGGTCACCGCCGGTGTGACCCAGGCGTACCCCGACACCCTGGTCGGCACCGACAGCCACACCACCATGATCAACGGTCTGGGAGTGCTCGGCTGGGGGGTCGGCGGGATCGAAGCCGAGGCGGCGATGCTCGGGCAGCCGGTCTCGATGCTCATCCCCAAGGTCGTCGGCTTCAAGCTGGTCGGCTCCCTGCCGGCCGGCGCTACGGCCACCGACCTCGTGCTGACCGTGACCGAGCTGCTGCGGCAGACCGGTGTCGTCGGCAAGTTCGTGGAGTTCTACGGACCGGGCGTGGCCAACGTGCCGCTCGCCGACCGCGCCACCATCGGCAACATGAGCCCGGAGTACGGCTCGACCTGCGCGATCTTCCCGATCGACGACGAAACGCTCGCCTACCTGCGGCTGACCGGCCGCGACGCCCACCTCGTCCGGCTGGTCGAGGCGTACGCCAGGGAGCAGGGGCTGTGGCACGACCCGTCGCACGAGCCGCGGTTCTCCCAGACCGTCGAGCTGGACCTGGCCGGCGTCGTGCCGTCGCTGGCCGGCCCGAAGCGCCCGCAGGACCGGGTGCCGCTGACCGCCGCGAAGTCGATGTTCCGTACCGCCCTCGCCGACTTCGCGGGCGTTCCCGTCCAGGCTAACGGCGCGTCCCGCGGCACGACCGACGGCGGCCTGGACGAGGCCAGCAACGAGTCGTTCCCGGCGTCTGACCCGGCGTCGGGGTTCGAGAGCAAGCCGGATGACCAGCCGCACCGAGTGAATTCCCCGGGGGGTGTGGCACGCGACGTGTCCCAGCGTCCCAGCAACCCGGTGCGCGCGACGCTGGCGTCCGGTGAGACGGTCGAGCTCGACCACGGGGCGGTCGCCATCGCGGCGATCACCAGCTGCACCAACACCAGCAACCCGTACGTCATGGTCGGCGCCGGCCTGCTCGCCAAGGCCGCGGTCGAGAAGGGCCTGTCGAGCAAGCCGTGGGTCAAGACCACGCTGGCGCCCGGCTCGAAGGTCGTCACCGACTACTACGACCGCGCGGGCCTGACGCCGTATCTCGACAAGCTCGGCTTCCAGACCGTCGGCTACGGCTGCACGACCTGTATCGGCAACAGCGGTCCGCTGCCTCCGGAGGTCAGCGCAGCCGTGCAGGAGGGCGACCTGGCCGTCGTCTCAGTGCTGTCGGGCAACCGCAACTTCGAGGGTCGCATCAACCCTGACATCAAGATGAACTATCTGGCATCGCCACCGCTGGTCGTCGCGTACGCCCTGGCCGGGACGATGGACCTGGACCTGACGACCGAGCCACTGGGTATCGGCAGCGACGGCGAGCCGGTGCACCTGGCCGACATCTGGCCGACCGCGCAGCAGATCAACGACATCGTCGGCAGCTCGGTGACCGGCGACATGTACACCTCCTCCTACGCGGACGTCTTTGCCGGCGACGAGCGCTGGAAGGCCATCGAGGTGCCCGTCGGAGACGCGTTCGCGTGGGACCCCGCCAGCACCTACGTACGCCGGCCGCCGTACTTCGAAGGCATGGCACGCGAGCCCGCGGCGCTCACCGACATCATCGGCGCCCGGGCGCTCGCGGTGCTCGGCGACTCGGTGACGACCGACCACATCAGCCCGGCCGGTTCGATCAAGATCGACTCCCCCGCCGGGTCGTACCTCTCACAGCACGGCGTCGCGCCGAAGGACTTCAACAGCTACGGCAGCCGGCGCGGCAACCACGAGGTGATGATCCGGGGCACGTTCGCCAACATCCGGCTGCGCAACCAGCTGGCACCCGGCACCGAAGGTGGCGTGACCATGAAGGACGGCCAGGTCACGAGCATCTACGACGCCTCGCAGGCCTACCAGGCGGAGGGCATCGCGCTGGTCGTGCTCGCCGGCAAGGAGTACGGCTCGGGGTCGTCGCGCGACTGGGCTGCGAAAGGCACGGCGCTGCTCGGCGTACGCGCGGTCATCGCCGAGTCCTACGAGCGCATCCACCGCTCCAACCTGATCGGGATGGGGGTGTTGCCGCTGCAGTACGCGCCCGGCCAGAGCGCGGCGTCGCTCGGCCTCACCGGTCAGGAGAGCTTCACCGTCGCGGGGGTCGCGGCCGGCGCCGACGTGCCGCGCGAGCTGACCGTCAGGGCCGATGACACGACGTTCACTGTCGTCGTACGTATCGACACGCCCGGTGAGCAGGCCTACTACCGGCACGGCGGGATCATGCCGTACGTCCTGCGCTCGCTGCTCTGACCGGGCGCGCCGCCCCGCCCGTTCCGGGGGGAGTTCGGTGGGCCGGCGGCGCCTCATCGGGCCCCTGCACCGGTGATCAGCTCCCGCCCGCGCGCAACAGGAGCGATACTTGTGACGTGCCCTCCTGGTCCCGGCCGGCACGTGCAAAGGCACTTCCGCACCACCGGCACCCGCCCGCTGACAAAGGACTCCGTGTGACACCTCCCCGCACCGCCCGCGCACCCGTGGACGTACCCGTCGAGGCCCACCCCGTTACGCCCACCGCCGTGTCGACCAAGCCGGCCACCGCCCCGGCGAAGGTCGCAGCCGTCCCGGCGAAGGCAGCCAAGCGCCCCGCCAAGAAGGTCGCCCCGAAGCAGGCCCTGCCCGACTCACCGGCCAGCGAGGAACCCGCCCCGGAAGACCTCGAGGTGGTCGACCCGGCCGAGCTCGAGGCCGCCGTGCTGATCGACCCGACGGCCGGGACCGACGCCGTCGTCAACCCCGCGGTGGTCGCCGCAGCCGACCCGGCGCTCGCCGCCGTGACCGCGGCCGACGACGAGGATGACGACGACGACGACGACGATTCGCCCAAGCCGAAGTCCGACGACGAGGACGACGAGGACGACAAGGACGACAAGAAGCCGCTCGCTGCCGAGGGCGAGGTCGGCATCAGCACCGATCTGGTGCGCGCCTACCTCAAGGAGATCGGGAAGGTTCCGCTGCTGACCGCCGAGATGGAGGTCGAGCTCGCGCAGCGCATAGAGGCCGGGCTGTTCGCGGCGGAGAAGGCCCGGCAGGCCGACGCGGGCGAGGCGGCCAAGCTGTCCGCTGCGCTGCGTCGCGACCTCGACTGGCTGGTGCACGACGGGCAGAAGGCCAAGCGGCATCTGCTCGAGGCCAACCTGCGCCTGGTCGTCTCGATCGCCAAGCGCTACCTGGGCCGGGGGATGCTGTTCCTGGACCTCATCCAGGAGGGCAACCTCGGGCTGATCCGGGCGGTCGAGAAGTTCGACTACACCAAGGGCTACAAGTTCTCGACGTACGCCACGTGGTGGATCCGCCAGGCGATCACCCGCGCGATGGCCGACCAGGCCCGCACCATCCGGATCCCCGTGCACATGGTCGAGCAGATCAACAAGCTGACCCGCGTGCAGCGCGAGATGCTGCAGGAGCTCGGCCGCGAACCCACTCCTGAGGAGCTCGCCAAAGAGCTGGACATGACGCCCGAGAAGGTCGTCGAGATCCAGGGCTACGCCCGCGAGCCGGTCAGCCTCGAGACCACCATCGGTGACGACCAGGACTCCAACCTGGGCGACTTCATCGAGGACGCCGACGCCCCGATCGCCGCCGACGTCGTCTCGTACGGCCTTATGCAGGAGCAGCTCAACGAGGTCCTGCGCACCCTCACCGACCGCGAGGCCGCCGTCGTCAAGATGCGGTTCGGCCTGGTCGACGGGCAGCCCCGCACGCTGGACGAGATCGGCCGGGAGTTCGGCCTGACCCGCGAGCGGATCCGGCAGATAGAGAGCAAGACGCTGTCCAAGCTGCGCCACCCGTCGCGGTCGCAGAAGCTCCGCGACTACCTCGACTAGGCGAGCACGCAGGACCACCGGCACGGTGTAGGACCAGACATGCAGCCGGTGGCGACCGTGGAGTTCGAGGACCTCGTCGGCAGCGCGTTGGACGACTTGCCGCCGGAGATGGTTGCGCACTTTCGTAACGTCCTCGTTCTGGTCGAGGACGAGGACCCCGAGCGGCCCGATCTGCTCGGGGTGTATGAGGGCATCCCGCTGACCGAGCGCGCGGACTACTCCGGCGTGCTGCCCGACCGGATCACCCTCTACCGGCTGCCACTGTGCCTGCTGGCCCAAGACCTCGATGACCTTGCTGCCGAAGTACGTGTCACAGTTGTCCATGAGTTCGGACACCACATGGGGCTGGACGAGGAGCGGCTGCACCAACTCGGCTGGGCCTGACAAGGCACCGACCCCCACCCCGGGCTGGTGTGAGCGAGTTCACCCGTGAGAGGCTCCCGGAACACCCCACACGGGTGAGACGTTCATCTGCACTGAGGACGTGCCCCCCGACGTCCTCCCCCGTGACCTCGCGGTCGTGACGACCGCTTCCCCCCGCGTCGCGCGCCGGTCCCGGTCCCGCTGCACCGCCCAGAGCCAGGAGATCTACCTTGTCCACCGCTGCCCGTTCTGCCGACGTCGTCGAGGCGCTGGTCGAGCGCGCCCAGTCCGAGGGCGCGCTGTCCCTCGAGCAGCTGCGCAACACCTTCGAAACGGCCGGCATCGGGCCCGCCGACGCCGGCAACGTGCTGCGTCGCTTGACCGAGGCCGGCGCCGTCCTCGGCAGCGAGCGCCCCACGAAGCGCCGGGCCACGGCGGCGCGGCCCGCGGCGCGCCCGTCGGGCAAGCAGGCGACTCGCCCCGCCGGCCGCACCGTCGACAGCGTCGCGGCCGAGCCCGTCACCATCGACCTCAGCCCCGAGGCCGTCATCGACCGGACCGAGGCCACCGTGAATGCACCCATCGCCGCGCCGCCCGCCGCCCGCCGGCCCGCGAGCCGCAAGGCCGCCGAGGAGGCCGCCGCGCCCACCGAGGCTCCGGTCGACCACAGCCTGGTCGTCGTCCCCGACGACGAGGAGGAGTCGACCGCTCCGGTCGCCGCGGCAGTCGTCCCGGAGGACGACAAGCCGCTCGCGCTCGACGAGCCGCCGCCCGGCATCGACCTGGTCAAGGCCTACCTGCGCGAGATCGGCAAGGTCGCGCTGCTCACTGCCGTGGAGGAGGTCGAGCTGTCCAAGCGCGTCGAGGCCGGCCTGTTCGCGGCCGAGAAGCTCCGCCAGCACACCGTCGGCGAGACCAAGGTCCCGGCTGCGCTGCGCCGCGACCTGGCCGAGGTCGAGCGCGACGGGGACCGCGCGAAGCGCCACCTCCTGGAGGCCAACCTGCGCTTGGTCGTGTCCCTCGCCAAGCGCTACCAGGGTCGTGGTCTGGACCTGCTGGACCTGGTACAGGAGGGCAACCTCGGCCTGGTCCGCGCGGTGGAGAAGTTCGACTACGCCAAGGGCTACAAGTTCTCGACGTACGCGACCTGGTGGATCCGCCAGGCGCTGCAGCGTGCGCTGGCCGACCAGGGCCGCACGATCCGGGTACCTGTCCACATGGCGGAGCTGATCACCAAGGTCACCCGGGTCCGTCGTGAGCTCACCCAGAGCCTGGGCCGCGACCCGCTGCCCGAGGAGATCGGCGCGCCGCTCGAGATGACCGCCGGTAAGGTCGAGGAGATCCTCGGGTACGGCCGGGACACCCTGTCCCTGGAGAGCCCCGTCGGCGACGACGAGGCCGTCCTGGGTGACTTCATCACCGACTCCGACAGCCCCGACCCGGTCGCGGCCGTTGAGATGCAGATGCTGCAGGGCCAGCTCGGCGCCGTCCTGGCCAGCCTGCCACCCCGCTCCGCGACCGTGGTCCGGATGCGGTTCGGCCTGGACGACGGGCGAGCTCGCACCCTGGACGAGGTCGGCCGCCACCTCGGGCTGACCCGCGAGCGGATCCGTCAGATCGAGCGAGACACCCTCGCCGAGCTGCGCGCCGGTGGGCGCGCGGAGGCGCTCCGCGAGTTCGTCGCTTAGATCGACCGATCGGTATACGGCCACTGCACCCGGGAACCGGAGGCAGTGGCCGTAGCCATGCGGGCCGGGAGGCAGGCGGCTCAACCCGTCGGGCAGCGGGTCGACCTAGGGCGAGCCGGCGGTGCGAGAGTGGGTGAGACCACCCCTGATCCGAGAGGCCCTCCCGTGCCCGAAGCCAGCACTCCCGCCCGCCAGAACACCACCTTCCCGAGCGGCTCGGGCGAGGCGCACGGCTACCTCGCCCTGCCTGCCTCCGGATCCGGACCCGGCGTGATCGTCATCCAGGAGTGGTGGGGGCTCACCGACCACATCGCGGAGGTCGCCGACCGGCTGGCCACCGAGGGCTTCGTGGCCCTCGCCCCCGACCTGTACGGCGGCAAGACCGCCCACGACGCCGACGAGGCGGGCAAGCTCATGACCGAGCTGCCTGTCGAGGGCAGCGCCCAGGAGCTCGGCGGGGCCGTCGACTTCCTGCTCGCCCACGAAGCGGTCACGAGCAGCAGCGTCGGCGCGGTCGGCTTCTGCATGGGTGGCGGTTTCGTCCTGCTGCTCGCTGCTCAGCAGGGCGACAAGATCGGCGCGGCCGTCCCGTTCTACGGCGTCGGCCCAGCCGTCCCGAAGGTGTACTCCGGCATCACCGCCGCCGTGCAGGGCCATTACGGCGAGCGCGACGACTTCTATCCCGCCGCCGACGCCCGCGCGCAGGAGCAGCAGATCCGGAGCGAGTCGGGGGCGCCCGTCGAATTCCACTTCTACGACGCTGCACACGCCTTCCACAACGACACGAACGCGCTCGGCACGTACAGCGAGGGCGATGCCACCACGGCCTGGAAGCGTACGGTGGCCTTCCTCAAGGCCCACGTGACCTGAGCCGGAGCGACGGGCCGCCTAAGCGTCCGAACGCACCCAGGCGGTCGTGCTGCGGGCCCGCTTCGGCTCGGGCTGGCGCTCCGTCCCGACGGCGGACGGCGCGCCGGCTTGCGAGAGCCATTGCCGCTGGGTGGACAGCGAGGCCTCCAGCTCCTCGGTCGGCCGGCCGGCCATCTGAGCCTTGGCCAGTTTGGCCTCCAGTTCGACGACCTTCTCGCGCAGCCGTACGACGAACGGGGACTCGCTGGCCTGCACGAAGCGCTGCTCGCCGGCATGCCGGCACGCCTCCTCCACCTTGCCCATCCGGTCCTCGAGGGATCGCATGACGTCACGCGGCACCTTGCCCGCAGTCTCCCAGCGCTCCTGCAGCTCGCGCAGCCGCTTCGTGACGCCGCCCCTGGCCCCCCCGCCGAGGCCGGCGACCATTGCCTCGGCTTCGGTGAGGATCGCCTCCTTGGCCTGCTGGTTGCCACGCAGCTCGACATCCTGCTCGGCGAACTGCGCGGAACGGGCCTGGAAGAAGACGTCCTGGGCGCCCTTGAACCGCGCCCATAAGGAGTCCTCGAGCTCGCGCGGCGCCCGGCCGGCGGTCTTCCAGTCCGACATCAGCTGCTTGTAGCGGTCGGCCGTCGACTTCCAGTCGGTCGAGGACGACAGCTCCTCGGCCTGCTCGATGATGCGCTCCTTGCGTCCCTTGCTCACGTCGCGCTGCTGCTCCAACGCGCCGAAGTGCGCCGTACGACGCTCCCCGAAGCGGGTGCGCGCGGCAGCGACCCGCTCCCAGAGCTCTTGCTCGGTCTTCTTGTCCACGCCGGCGATGCGCTTCCAGTCCTCGCCGAGCGTCCTGAGCCGCTCACCGGTGGTCTTCCACTCCGAGGATCCGGCGAGTGCCTCGGCCTCCTCGGCAAGGGCTGCCTTCGCTGCTGCCGCTTCGAGGCGCTGCTCCGCCCGCTGCGCCTTCGCCGCCTGGACCGCGGCTGAGGTCCTGTCGAGCAGCCCGTCGACGCGCCGTTCCAGGCCGGCAAGGTCACCGACGGCGGACGCCGTCGGCACCGTCGCCTTGAGGCGCTTTGCGCTCGAGGCCACCTGCGTCGGGTCGCCCGCACCGCTCGCCAGGCGCTGCTCGAGCAGCGTCACCTCCGTCGCGAGCTGCTCGTAGCGCCGGGTGAAGTGCGCCAGGCCGTCCGCCGGGCTGCCGGCCTTCCAGGAGCCGACCTCGCGCTCGCCGTCGCCGGTACGCACGAAGACGGTCCCGTCCTCGGTGACCCGTCCCCAGTCGCTCATCGCTTCTCCCGCTCGTCGCCCGTGCTGTCGCGGGCCAGTCTGCCCTGCGGCCGCACGGGCGGGCCGGCTGCGCGAGACTGGTGGGGTGGATGCCGCCCCCAGCAACCGGACAGCGCCGTACGCCCTCACGGACCTGCCGGGGGCGCCGGAGTCGCGGCTGGACGCGGCCGACCTCATCCGGCTGCCCGACAGCACGCCCGGCCCACCGTGGCCCTGCCGGCTTGAGGCCGTCGTGTGGTGGCACCGCGCCCCGACCACCGCACTCGCGGACCTGCCCCCGGGGCTCGGGGCGCGCCCTCGCAGGGCGCTGGTGGTGGGCGCCCTGGTGCGCTATCTCGACACCCCGGTCGGGCCGTACGACGAGGTCATCGGGGCGGTGCAGATCCGGCCGCTGACGGTGCACGTGCCGTTCATCGCCGTCGACTCGCTGCTGTCGGTGCACGGCGGCCGGACGAACTGGGCACTGCCCAAGACCGTGGCGACCTTCAGCCGGACCGCTGAGCAGGTGGTCGCTGCCGGCGCGGGCTGGCGGATCGCGGCCCGGCCCCACCCGGCAGGGCCGTGGCTGCCCGCGGCCGGGTGGTTGCGCGGCAACCAGGTCGACGCGGCCGGTCGGCTCCGGCGCAGCACTACGACAGCCGTCGGCCGGGCCCGGCTCGGTCGGGTCACCGTGCAGGTCGACAGTGACCTGGCCGGTGAGCCGGGCAGCATCGCCGGGTGGCTCCGGTCGGGGCGGCACCGCGGCCTGGTCCTGCGCATGCGCGCACGGGTGGCATGACCGGACCGCGGCCAGGACCGGCTCGCGGCGACGTGGTGGCCGTGCTGCTGGTCTACGTCCTGCCGCTGCTGTTGGTCAGCGTCCTGCTGGCGCTGGTGGGCCTCGCCGGCCTGGCCCTCGGACTGCTCGCCGTCGAGGCCTGCATCGTCGCGATCACCGTCGCGGTACGTCGCCGGCCCGCCCGCATCGGGCCGGCCGGCCCGGCCCGTCGTCCCTGGCTGGTGCCGCTCGCGATGCTCGCGGTCGTCGGTGGCGTCGTCGGCCTCGCCGTGCTCGGGGCCCGGGCCGGCTGAACCACCCTTAGGGGCAACGTCCGGGGCGCCCCGGACGTCTAACGGGTGGGACCGCTGGCGGCACACCCGGCGCGGCCGACGGTCCACCAGCCTTCAGAACGTACGATGGCCACTCCGGTGGACGAACTTTCCGGTCAAGGAGCGCCAACCGTGAGCAGTCAGAACCCCGGCCCCGCCCCGGTGCGGCGCAGCCGCCGGCGAGCCGCCCTCGTCGTGGCCGGCCTGGTCGCCGTCGCGTCGGTAGGGACCGCGGCGACCGTGCACGCCCGTTCCGCGGGGAGCCTGTCGGCAGGCGCCAGCCCGGGACCGGTCATCCCTGCGCCCGTCGCGATACCGGTGGCCTCGGTGAGCGGGCTGAGCGCGGCCGGAACCGTGCGCTGGCAGGACCCGCTGGTCGTCACGGCCACCGACGGCCTGCTGACCGACGTCACCGGCACCGGCCCGGACGGCGCAGCCGTCACGGGGGCGATCGGCACCGATGGCCGCTGGACCGCTGCGGGCGCGAGCTTCCCCGCGTCGACCTACCAGATGGTCGCGCAGGTCCGCGACTCCGCCGGGCGGTCCCACAGCCTGCCAATCACCGTCGGCACGACTGCGCCGGACAAGACGCTCGGCGTCACCCTCGTCCCCGGCGACGGTGCGTCCGTCGGTGTGGGGCAGGCCCTGTCGGTCCGCCTGGCCACCCCGGTCAAGGACGCGGCCGCCCGGGCCGCAGTCGAGAAGCGCCTGACAGTGACGACGGTGCCGTCCGTAGCCGGGGCCTGGCGCTGGATGAGCTCGACCGAGCTGCGCTACCGCGGCGCCGGCTTCTGGGCGACCGGGACGACGATCACGATGACAGCCGCGCTCGATCACCTCCAGGCGGCACCTGGGGTCTGGGGTACCGGCAGCCACACCTCGACCTTCACCGTCGGCGACGCCCGGACCAGCGTCGTGGACACCGCCGCCCACACCATGACGGTGTCGAAGAACGGCCAGGTCATCCGGACGATGCGTGCCTCAATGGGCCGTCCGGAGTTCGCGACTCGCAACGGCACGTTCGTGGTGCTCGAGAAGTTCGCCGACCTGGTGATGGACTCCGCGACGGTCGACCTGCCGCCGGGTACGCCCGCGTACAAGACCGCGGTCAAGGACGCCGTACGCCTCACCAACAGCGGCACCTTCACGCACGGCGCGCCGTGGTCGGTCCCGAGCCAGGGTGTTGCCAACGTCAGCCACGGCTGCATCAACCTGTCTCCCGCCGACGCCCACTGGTACTTCCTGCAAGCCACCCGCGGCGACGTCGTGCAGGTCGTCAACAGCACGACGGGGCCGGCCCTGTCCGACGCTGGGAGTCAGGACTGGAACATGACCTTTGCCCAGTGGAAGTCTGGCAGCGCGCTCGCCTGAGCCGGGGCGCATGGACACGGAACCGGCTGCGACGCAGGAGTCTGGCAGCGTGGGGTCGTGACAGGGGGGACGCGCGACGAGGCCGAGCAGGCCCTTCGGCTGCTGGCCGGTGACGGCGCCCTCCTGCGTGCTGACCAGTGGACCGCGATCGAGGCGCTGGTCACCGGCCGCCGCCGGGCCCTGGTGGTGCAGCGCACGGGCTGGGGCAAGTCCGCGGTCTACTTCGTCGCGACGGCCCTGCTCCGGGCCCGCGGCGCCGGTCCGACCGTCATCATCAGCCCGCTGCTGGCCCTGATGCGCAACCAGGTGGCCGCCGCCGCACGAGCCGGGACCAGGGCCGTGACCGTCAACTCCAGCAACGTCGAGGAGTGGGCGGACGTCTACGACGCGGTACAGGCAGGGGGGGTCGATGTGCTGCTGGTCAGCCCGGAACGACTCAACAGCCCCGGCTTCCGGGACAACGTGCTGCCCAGGCTCGCTGCCACGACCGGTCTGCTCGTGGTCGACGAGGCGCACTGCATCTCCGACTGGGGCCATGACTTCCGGCCGGACTACCGCCGTATCCGCACGCTGCTCGACGACCTGCCCGCAGGCACCCCCGTGCTCGCGACGACCGCGACGGCGAACGCCCGCGTCGTCGCCGACGTCGCCGAACAGCTGTCGACGGACACCCTGGTGCTGCGCGGGGGCCTGGACCGTTCGTCGCTGCACCTGTCGGTAGCCCTGCTGTCCAGCCCGGCACACCGGCTCGCCTGGCTCGCCGACCACCTCGAGGCGATTGCGGGCTCCGGCATCGTCTACACCCTCACCGTTGCCGCTACCGACGAGGTCGCCACGTTCCTGCGCAGCCGCGGCATCGCCGCAGCGGCGTACTCCGGGCGTACCGACGACGCCGAGCGCCGGCAGGCCGAGGACGATCTGCTGGGCAACCGCATCAAGGCCCTCGTGGCGACCTCCGCGCTGGGCATGGGCTTCGACAAGCCCGATCTCGGCTTCGTGGTGCACCTGGGCGCCCCGGCGTCACCGATCGCGTACTACCAGCAGGTCGGGCGCGCCGGCCGCGGTGTCGACGCCGCCCAGGTCGTCCTGCTGCCCGGGGCCGAGGACGAGGCGATCTGGCGGTACTTCGCCTCGCTCGGCTTCCCGACCGAGGAGCAGGTACGCGCGACGCTCGCCGCCCTCGGCGACAAGCCGCTCTCGACCGCAGCCCTTGAGACCCGCGTCGACCTGCGCCGGACCAGGCTCGAGACGATGCTGAAGGTGCTGGACGTCGACGGGGCTGTGCGTCGCGTCCAGGGCGGCTGGACCGCGACGGGGCGGCCGTGGCCGTACGACGCCGATCGCTACGCCAAGGTCGCGGCCGACCGCGCGGCTGAGCAGCAGGCGATGCGCGACTACCTCGCCACTGCGGGCTGCCGGATGGAGTTCCTGCGCCGCCAGCTCGACGACCCGGAGGTGGCCGGCCCGGGCAGCTCGCCCTGCGGTCGATGCGACCGGTGTACCGGCCGAGCGCTGGACGAGACCGTCTCGCCAGAGTCACTGGCGGCGGCGCAGGCTGTCCTCGGCCGCCCCGGCGTCGAGATCGAGCCCCGGAAGCTCTGGCCGACCGGCATGGCGGCCGTCGGCGTCACACTGAGCGGCCGGATTCCCGCCGACCGCCAGGCCGACAGCGGCCGGGCGCTGGGACGGCTGTCCGACATCGGCTGGGGAACCCGGCTGCGTGCGCTGCTGTCGGGTGCCGACGCGCCGGTGCCGGACGACGTCCTCGCGGCCGTGGTCTCCGTGCTGGCCGGCTGGGGCTGGTCCACCCGCCCGGCCGGTGTCCTGGCGCTGCCGAGCCGGGCGCGCCCGCAGCTGGTCGGTAGTCTCGCGGCCCGGCTTGCAGAGGTCGGACGGCTGCCGCTGCTCGGCACCCTTGAGCGCACCCGCGACGAGCCGGCCGCCGGTCGCAGCAACAGCGCGCAGCGCCTGCGGTCGGTCGCCGGTTCGCTGGGGCTGCCCACCGGACTCGCTCTCGACGGGTGCCCGGTGCTACTCGTCGACGACGTCGTCGACACCGGCTGGACGCTCACCGAGGCGGCCCGGCTGCTGCGCGGGGCAGGCGCCTCGGCGGTCCTGCCACTGGTCCTGGCCGTCGACGGCTGAGTGGCCGCCAGCCCGGGTACACGACCGGGCATGACCTGGAATGAACGCGACCTGGGCGACTGGACCGGCCGTACGGTCGTCGTCACCGGCGGCAACAGCGGCATCGGCCTGGCAGCCGCCACCGTCCTCGCCCGGCACGGTGCGCATGTCGAGCTCGCGTGCCGCGACCCCCGCCGGGCCGCCGACGCGGCACGGGGCATCCCGGGCAGCAGCACCGCTGCGCTCGACCTTTGCGATCTCGACAGCGTGGCGGCGTTCCAGCCGCCCGACCGGGTCGATGCGCTGGTGTGCAACGCCGGCGTCATGGGTGGCGTCTACCTGCCGTCGCCGCAGGGCCACGAGCGGCAGATGGCCACCAACCACCTGGGACATGCGCTGCTCGTCGCCCGGCTGTGGCCGCAGCTGGTGGCGTCGCGGGGTCGGGTGGTCGTGGTGTCGAGCATCGCGGCGCGTGGTGGCCGGCTGACGGCCGACAGCACCGTGCAGGACCTGGTCGACCCGCAGCCGTACGTGGGCCAGTCGGTCTACGCGAACACCAAGCAGGCAAATCTGCTGTACGCACAGGAGCTGCACCGTCGGACGGTCGCGGTCGGCTCCCCCGTCACGGCCGTGGCCGTGCACCCGGGGGTCAGCAACACCGCCCTGTTCAGCCGTCAACAGGTTGACAGCGGTCACCCGCGCCTGGCCCCGCTGGCCAAGGCCTTCGGTGCTGTCGCATTCTCCTCCGCGCGCGCTGGCGCCCGTCCCACGCTGCGGGGGCTGGACCCGGCTACGCCGAGCGGCGCGTTCGTCGGTCCGCGGCTGCTCGGGCAGGCGCGCGGCCGCCCGCACCTGCTGGCGGTCTACGCCAGCGGCCAGGACCCTGCCGTCGGCCGGCGCCTGTGGGAACTCACCGAGCAGGTGCTCGGCAGCCGGCTGCCACCGGTACGCGAGGAGGCTGAGGTCACCCCGCCGGGACGCTGACGCCGAAGTCGTGGATCTTGCGGTAGATCGTTGCCCGCGACATCCCCAGCGCCCGGGCTGCCTGCGCCTTGTTGCCGTTGGCGTCCTGCAGGGCCAGCACGATCGCGTCGCGCTCGATCGCCTCCATCGTGCTGAGCCGCCGTCGGCTGAGCGACTGGATCTCCGGCGGGAGGTCGGTGGGTTGGATCACCCCGGACCGGCGGTGGCGCAGCACGTGGCGAAGCGCGTCCAGCAGCTGCTGGACATTGCCGGGCCAGGAAGATCGCAGCAGCAGCTGCATGGCCTCTGTGGAGCAGGCCAGCTGACCGCCGCAGCCGAGCCGGTTCAGCAGGAAGGGCACCAGCTGCTCGACGTCCTCGACATGGTGTCGTAGCGGCGGCGCATGCACCGTGCTCGGGAACAGCCGGAGCAGGCGACCCATCTCCGGCGACACCGCGCCCCCAAGCATCGCGACCGCGACCCAGGAACCCTGCCGGCGGGCCGCCTCCTCCAGCGCCGAGCTGAGCAGCCGCAGCGCGACGTCGTTCAAGCGGTCGAGGTGGCGCAGCACGATCGTGCCGTCCTCCTCGATGATGGTCTGCCGCGCATGGGTGAGCCACCGCGCGTCGTTCGGGGTCGAGGCCTCTGCGCCGTCCACGACGCTGAACCGGCGGGTCGGCTCGACCCGCTGGTGCAGGGCGCGCAGCAGCGAGCGCTTGCCGACCCCGGGCTCGCCCTCGAGCACGATCCAACCGCCTGCCCGGTGGCCGTTCTCGATCTCGCTGCAGGCCCGTCGCCAGAGCGGGCCGGTGCCGACCAGCCCGGGCAGCAGCATCCGCTGGCCCGGGTGCTCGACATCGGCGTGCGACACGCTGGACTCGACGACGCGCACGTCGATCACTCCGCCGGCAACGCCGTTGTCGGCGTGCACCGGCCGGGTGTGCAGACGTACCCGCACACCCGACGGCAGATCCACCGTGGCCAGCTCGCGCTTGCCGGACAGCGCATCGGCGGCGTGCCGGAGCAGGGCCGACTGGTCACCGGCGCCGAGTGTCCCCCGAGCCATCTCGTTCATCATCACGACGTCGTTGTTCAGGGCGAAGACCATCCCCGCGCTGTGCCGACAGGCCCGCAGGTAGGCCTGCAGCAGCGCGATCTCGCGCATCCCGGTCTCGGTCAGCAGGGCCTGCCGGATCTGCTCGGCGGTGGACTTGGCGAGCGTGACCAGGAGCGGCCCGGCGTCGCGCCGCCAGCAGGTGAGGTCGAGCGCCCCGACCGTCTTGCCCGACAGCGGGTGTCGGATCGGCACCCCGGCGCAGGCCAGCTCCTCAAGGTTCTCGGCATAGTGCTCATGACCGAACACATACATCGGCCGGCCGGCCTCCAGCGCCGTGCCGATGCCGTTGGTCCCCACCACCGCCTCGGAATAGCTGAAGCCGGGAGCCAGCTGCACGCGATCGAGGTGCCGTTCCAGCTCGGCGTCCGCGGTCAGCCGGCTGAGCACCACGCCGGTGGCGTCGGTGAGCAGGATGCTCAGCGGCTGACCGTCGAGCTGCTCGCGCAGCCGCCGGAGCACCGGTTCGGCGCTGCGGGTGAGCGGCGTGTCCAGGTCGGGGTCGCGCACGTACTGCATCTCGATCCGGTCCGCGGCGACGTTCGACTGGCGGGACCGCCACCAGGACGCCAGGATGGCCTGGCGGACGTCTCGCGGCTCGAGCGGGTCGACCGTGAGGAAGCGTTCCCTGGCCTTGGCCAGGCCGACCCCCTCAGCGGGGATTCCGGCCCGGTTCCCTGCCATGGCGCTCCTCGGGTAGACGCGTGCCCTGTGGCGCGACGCCACGGCCACCCAGGGTATCTACGGGGGCAATAGGCCGTGCCGTCTCACATTGAGACGGCCCCATGCCGTGGACGCGGTAGGACGGGGGCCCCGGCGCGGACCTTCCTCGCGCCGCCAGGCAGCGGAGGTTGCTCGTGCCCGAACCGGATGAGATCGAGACGTTCAACCCGTGGACGGTCGTCAACCTGGTCTTCCACAAGCTGGTCGACGAGGGGCTGCACCCCGTGCTGGGCAACACCGGAGACCCGGGGGGGCCGGCCGCGGAGCTGCTCCGGGCCCTGGGGATCGAGCCGGCCGCCGAGGGCAACCGTCACGTCACCCGCGACATCAGGGACCACCTGGCTGTGCTGAGGTCTACGGTGCTGGGAGAGGCGTGACCCCGATCACACGGGATGTCTCAGACTGAGACCGCACGGAGCGGGTGACTCCGGTCTGCTGGCACCAGCGAGGTAGCCAACAGGAAGGACATGTCCATGAGTCGCCAGAGTGTCGCTGCGGCGCACCAGAAGATCCAGGAGCTGGCCTGGGAGCCGCTCTACCACGAGCCGGTCTCCCAGTACGGCACGGACTACACCTTCGCCAAGGCCAAGAAGAAGGACCCGCTCAAGCAGGTGCTGCGGTCCTACTTCCCGATGCAGGAGGAGAAGGACTCACGCGTCTACGGCGCTGCCGACGGCGCCATCCGCGGGAACATGTTCCGCCAGGTGCAGGAGCGCTGGCTGGAGTGGCAGAAGCTGTTCCTGTCGATCATCCCGCTCCCGGAGATCTCCGCAGCGCGCGCGATGCCGCTGCTGTTCAACACCGTGCCGAACCCCGAGCTGCACAACGGGCAGGCCATCCAGATGATCGACGAGGTCCGCCACTCGACGATCCAGCAGAACCTCAAGCGGCTCTACATGAACAACTAC
>JBKJQN010000078.1:0-59846 GCA_046593925.1 Mycobacteriales bacterium | reverse complement strand
AGCGGTGGCCCCGGGAGCGGTGGCCCCCGGAGCGGGCGCCGGGGCGCCCGGCGGCACGGCGCCGGGAGCGGCTGGCTGGGCGACGCTGCCGTGGGTGCTGGTCGGATAGCGCAAGAGCGCCGCCGTGACGACGGCCGTGCCGAGCAGGATGGCGGTGTTGCGCCGGGTGCCCGTCGGCGTGCCCCGCCTGCCGACGGGCGAGGGGACTGGTGCGACCGGCCGGCTCACCACGTGAACCGCTCCTGGTGCAGCCGTTCCGGAGCAAGTCCGGCGGCCAGGGCTGCGGCGCACGCCGCGTCCATCCAGGCGTCGGGTCCGCAGACGAAGACGTCATGCTCCAGGAGGTCCGGGACAAGTCGGCGCAGCGCGTCGCTGTCGCTGCTGAAGCCGGCCTGCTGCGGCAGCCAGGAGGCGCGGTCGCGGACCCGCGGCCCGACGAGGTGGTGGACGGTGGCTCCGCGCCGACGGGCCAACGCGGCGATCTCGTCGTGGAACACCAGATCCGCCGCGCTGTGGACGCGGTGCACCAGGACGGCATCGCCCGGGGCGTACGGCAGATCCTCGAGCAACGCGCGCAGCGGGGTGATCCCGATGCCGCAGGCGAGCAGGGCGACCTTGCTGCCGGTGAGGTGCTCACCGGTCATTCGGCCGTACGGCCCCTCGACCAGCACCCGGGTACCCGGCCGGAGGCCGGCGAGGCGTCCGCTGCCGTCGCCCAGGTCCTTAGCGGTGATCTGCACCCGGCCCCGCCGAGGACTCGCCGACAGCGAGAACGGGTGGCCGCGCGACCAACCGGGGCCGTCCAGGAAGCGCCAGACGAAGAACTGGCCGGCGCGCGCGGGCAGCCGGTCCAGGCCGCGGCCCCCCATCCGCACGGTCACCACGTCGTGGCTCTCGCGGACGACGGACGTGACGGTGATGCCGTGCCGCACCGTGCGCCACAGCGGCAGCCCGAGCCGGAACACCAACACCGAGCCGGCGGCGAGCGCGTACGCCGACCACCAGTAGCCACGGGCCAGTGCCGAGGACCGGAAGTCCGCGCCGGTCCAGATCTGGTGCGGGACGGACAGCCCGACGCCGAGGTAGGCGTACAGGTGCAGCAGGTGCCAGGACTCGTACCGCAGCCGGCGCCGTGCGATCCGCACCGAGGTCACGGTCACCACCAGCAGGGCGACCGTGCCGGCCAGCGCCAGCAGCATCCCGCTGAAGCTCGTGACCAACAGCCAGGTCTCGTGCAGGACATCGGTGCGGTCCGTCAGCGCGTAGCCGAGGGTGATCAGTGCGATGTGCAGGATCAGCAGGTTGAACGACCAGAAGCCGACCTGACGGTGCCGCCGGGCGAGCTCGTCCTGGCCGTACGTGCGCTCGACGGCGGGGACCCGGGCCATCAGGAAGACCTGCACGAGCAGCAGGTCTGCCGCCACCAGCCCGGACAGCCGGCCGAGCGAGGTCAGCAGGTCCGACAGCGCGGACCCCAGGGCCGGCAGGCCGCCGCCCGACAGCCACAGCACCGCGACGACCAGGCCGCTGACCCAGGCCGCCGCCCGGACAGCCTGGCGCCACCAGGCCGGTGCCGGCCGGAGCCGCTGCGGCTGGTGGGCCGGGCGGCGCAGGGCGGTGGTCACGTCGGGCGGGCTCCGTCGGGTCAGGGGCGTGGCAACCCGGTGCCGCGAACGATGCTCCGGCTTTCTTGGGCCTTCCTGGGACGGCCGCGGGGCCGCGTACCGTCGGCCGACCCCGGCAGTGCCGGGAGCACCAGCTCGAAGGTCGCCCCGGCGCCTCCCGGGACGATCCTGAGCAGGCCACCGTGCCGGTTCGCGACGTCGTTGCAGAGCGCCAGCCCCAGGCCGTAGTGCGCCCGACCCGCGCGCTGACCCCCGGAGCGGAACCGCGCGAACACATCGCCTGCGGGCAGTCCCGGGCCGGTGTCGCTCACCGTGACCAGCACCGTCTGCCGGTCGGCAACTGTCCGGACGTGCACCTGGCCGCCCGTCGAGGTGTGGTCGATGGCGTTGTCGACCAGCGACAGCAGGGCGCGTCGCAGCGCAGGGGCGGAGCCGAGCACCCGGGCCGGGACACCCCCGGACTCGCAGCTGAGCTCGACGCCTGACGCGCCGGCGTGCGCGCGGGCGCTGTCGACGACGGCAGCGACGAGCGGGCGGAGGTCGGTCGGCTGCTGTGGGGGGGCGCCGCCGGGGTCGGCCGCGACGAGCAGGTCATCAACGACCTCCCCGAGCCGCTGGACGTCGTGGACTACGCCCCGTGAGTCGCCGAGCACCGACGGACCGAGGTTGCTGGACTGCACGGCGCGGTCGAGCAGCTGCGCTCGGGTGCTCAGCAGCGTCAGGGGGGTCCGGAGCTCATGGCTGGCATCGGCGACGAAGGCGTGCTGCAGCGTCAGCGCGTCGGCGAGCGGCCGGACCGCCCGCCGGCCGAGCAGGACGCCCAGCCCGGTGGCGAAGAGCAGGGCCAGCAGCGACGCGCCGGCCATCGCCTGCAGCAGCCGGGCGCGCTGCCGGTGGTCCGACGTCAGGTCCATCACGACCTGGATGGGCTCCCCGTCGCGGACCTGGGTGCCGACCCGGTAGTCCCGGCCATGCTCCCCCGGCAGGTCGCGCAGTGTGACGGCGCCGGTGGAGGCGGCCCGCAGCTCTGTCAACGCGGGGCCGAGGCCGCTGGGCAGCCCCGGTGAGCTCGAGGTCACGCCGCCGCGGGACAGCACCAGCCAGGCCCCGGGCGGGGGGTCGACGACGTCGTCCGCGGTCCCGAGCGCGGTCCTGAGCGCGGCGTCGCTGGCGCCGCTCTGCCCCCGGACCACCACCAGGGTCACCAGCGAGACCAGCATCAGCATGGCGAGTGCGACCAGCGCGGCGACCTGGATCGCGAGGCTGCGGGTTGCCCGGCGGACCATGAGCTCGTCGCGGCGCGGTCGCCCCGGGCCGCTCACCGGGTGCCCAGCCGGTAGCCCAGACCCCGCACCGTGGCGATCACGTCCCGGCCGAGCTTGCGGCGGCAGTAGTGCACATAGGTGTCGACGGCGTTGTCGGACTCCGCGGAGTCAAAGACCCGCTCCAGCAGGTCCCGTCGGCTGAAGACCTGCCGTGGACGTGCGGCAAGGACACCGAGCAGTGCCGCCTCGCGCTCGGACAGCTCGACGTCGGGCCCGTCCGGCTTCCGGACGGTGCGCTCGGCGAGGACCAGCTCACCGCCGGGAACGGTCAGCACCTGCGCCTGGTCGGTGTGCCGGCGCAGCAGCGCCCGCAACCGGGCGAGGAGCTCGGCGAGCTCGAACGGCTTGGTCAGGTAGTCCTCCGCGCCGGCGTCCAGGCCGTCGACACGGTCCTGCGTCGTCCCGCGGGCGGACAGCACGAGCACCGGGGTCGTCAGGCCGCTGGCACGCAGCCGCGCCACGAGGTCCAGCCCCTCGATCGCGGGCAGCCCCCGGTCGACCACCAGCACGTCGAAGCTCCGTGAGAGCGCGAGGTGCAGCCCCCGCTGGCCGTCCGGAGCCGTCGTCACGTCGTACCGCTCGGCGGTGAGTACCCGCTCGAGCAGCCCGGCCAGGTCGGCGTCGTCCTCGATGAGCAGGACCGCCGAGCGCGGGAGCTGTGGACGCATGGCGCCATCGTGCCTGAGCGCCGTCGGCGCGACGCCCGCCGTGCTCGACCAGGTCACCCGGGTCGGCACCGGGCCGTGGCGCGAGCTGCACACCGTCGCTGTCTCTGCGGGCCACACCGACACCGCCCGGCGCCCGGTGCGGACCTCGTCGACGGGGACCCGGCGGGGACGACCGACCACCGGACGGTGCTCGCGGAGGTCCTGGAACGGCGCTGCGGGCCGGCGTCGAGCCGGGTGTTCCCGGGGCTGGCCGCCGGTCGCCTGGGGGCGGGTCATCGGCGCGTAGCCGGTCAGCTGATCTCGGGGCCGTCCCACCGCAGGTAGACCATGCTCGCGTCGTCCCGCAGCCGGGTCGACTGATGGGCCGCGGCCGAGCGGACCAACCGGCGCAGCACCTCCTGCGGCGCCCGTCCAGACAGATGCTCGCGCTCCAGCAGGTCGCGCAGCCGCTCCTCGCCGAAGTAGTCCGCGCCCGGACCGGCGGCGTCGACGACACCGTCGGTGTAGAGCAGCACGCCGTCGCCGGGCTCGAGGGCCACCTCGACGACCTCACCGACGACCGGAGCGAGCTCGCCCATTCCCAGCGGCGCGCCCTGCAGGACGCTGACCTCCGGAAGCGTCGCCCCACGGCGTACGTGCAGAGGCTGTGGGTGCCCGCACGCCGTCCAGGTCAGCCGGCCGGTCGTCACGTCGAGCCGGGCGAGCAGCGCGGTCGTGAACGCGGGCTCGCCCGGGTAGGTCCGGACCGCGATGTCGATGCTCACCGCCAGCTGCTGCAGCCCCTCCGACTCGCGCCGCCCGTTGCGGTACGCACCGAGGGTCAGCGACCCCAGCACCGCGCTCTGCAGCCCGTGACCGACCGCGTCGAAGATCGCCACATCGAGCTGGCCGTGGTTGAGCGCGTAGTCGAAGCAGTCGCCGCCGACCTCGTACGCCGGCTCGAGCAACCCCGCGACCGTCGTCCCGGCGACGGTGAACGACAGCGGCGGCAACAGCGACCACTGCATCTCGGCCGCCAGGCCCATGTCCTTGCGCCGCCGGAGCAGGTGCGGCAGGTCGGTGTAGCGCGCGCTGGCCAGCACCAGGTGCGCGGCGGCGAAGCCGAGCTCGACGCAGTAGTACTCGATGTCGGCGTCCCACTCCGGGAGCGTCATCGACAGCACCCCGAGCCGGTCGGCCCGCTCCATCACCGGCACCCAGACGTGCCAGCCGTCGTCGCGCTGCGCCGCCAGCGGCGTGTTGGACAGGTACGCCCGGCCGGCCATCGTCCCGTCGACCACGGCCGGCTCGACCCGGTCGCCGTTCGGCAGCACGTCCGGCTCCGGGACCAGCGTGATGTGTTCGTAGTCGATCAGGAAGAGCACGACATCGGCGCCACCGAGCTCCGCCACTGCCATCGACAGCGTGTCGACGAGGTCCTCCGGGTCGGCCGTCTGCGCGACGCGCAGCAGCCGGCCGATCGGCCGGTCCAACGGGTCCACAGCGCGCATCCGAGCCCCCTCGATTGGCAGCAGTGTTGCTCGCCGGTGGACAGTGCCGACGTGCAGGACCTCAGCCACAGCGATTCGATCGTCGTCGCCTGTTCACCCGAGGTGCTGTACGACCTAGTCTCGGACGTGACCCGCACCGGGGAGTGGAGCCCGGTCTGCCGGAGCTGCTGGTGGGACGCCGGAGCCGGCCCGCAGGTCGGCAGCTGGTTCACCGGCCGCAACGAGACGCCGGATCGGGTGTGGGAGACCCGGTCGCAGGTCGCCGTGGCCGAGCGCGGACGGGAGTTCGCCTTCGTCGTGGGCGGCTCCTGGGTGCGCTGGGGTTTCACCTTCGCGGCGGTTCCCGGCGGCGGCACCCGGCTGACCGAGTCGTGGCGGTTCCTGCTCGCCGGCATCGCCAGGTTCGACGAGGTGTACGGCGACGACGCGCGGGCGCAGATCGTCGACCGTACGCAGGTCGCGCACCGCGGCATCCCGCTGACACTGGCCGCCCTCAAGAAGATCGCGGAGGCCGGCTGAGCCGCTGGCGGGCGTACGTCGGCCGTGCTGAGCAGCAGCCGACCCGGGTCCGGACCGCCGCGTACCGTCGCCGCGGTCCTTGCGAGCAGGACGTTCACCGCCGGGTACCCCCGGGACCCCCGCCGGGGCTCCCGTGTCACCTCACCTGCACGTCTGGCCATGGCCGTCCCACGTACCGATGTCCACCACTGATCCCGCACCACCCCCACCAGCTGGGCCACAACCAGCGGATGAGCACCGGTCTGCACCGACGCGTGCGCTCGTCAGCCTTCCGGCTGCGAAGTTGCCACTCGGCTAACGCCTGCGGTCCGGGCGACCCGAGAGGTGCTCCCGAGCCCAGGTGCCCGCCCGCTCGTGCAGCGGCCGGGCCGGCTGCCAGCTGGACAGCCCTTCCAGGGCGCACTGCAGCTCCTCGGCAACGTCGCCGCGGCTCTTCAGCAGGACCAGCTGCGCGGCCACCCAGCCGAGGCCGCCGGGTCCCGCAGCGGCCGGGACGGCCCACAGCACCTCGGGCACGACGTGGCCGGTTCCCGCCGCCAGCAGCACCGCTACGGAGCCGCCGAACGCGGCGGGCAGACCCACGAGCATGGTCAACAGCCCGAGCCGCAGGTCGGACAGGTCGGCGACGAAGCGCACCCGGGCACCGTGGTCGGCGGGTGCAACGCAGACCCGCAGCCGCCCGATCCGGGTGGGCAGCAGATCGCCGAGCAGGTCGACCCTGCGTCGGGTCCGGGCCAGCACTCCCCGGCGCGGACGCCACTCGGTCTCGCGGCCCCTGGTGCGGTACCGCTCGAACCACTGGGCGCGCAACCAGGCCTCGACCTGCCGGGTGGCCTCGTCGGCAGGCAGGTCCACCCGGCCCTCGACCGGCACCGTGGCCAGCAGGCCGGCGAAGCGGTCGTGCTGCAGCTCCGGCAGGGGCGCGAGTGTCCCGCTGCGCAGTTCCTGCACCGCCCGGTCGACCGCGGCCTCGGACAGACCGACCTCACGGGCGGCGTACCGCACGACCTGCTCGTCGACCTGGTCGCCCGGTGGCAGCGTCGGGCTGTCCAGCTCGGCAGCGCGCCGGAAGACCAGGGCGGCCTCGTCGGGGGTCAGCGACACCGCAGAAGGGTACGGCTGAGCTGGAACCAGCGCAGTCAGAACCAGCGCAGTCAGAACCAGCGCTCGAGGACCTGCGCGACGCCGTCCTCGTCGTTGCTGGCCGTCACCTCGTGGGCCAGGCCGAGCACCTCTGGGTGCGCGTTGGCGACGGCGACGGCGTGCCCGGCCCAGGCCAGCATCGGCAGGTCGTTGGGCATATCGCCGAAGGCGACGACCTGCCCCGGCAGGGCGCCGTGCCGCCGGGCCAGCGCCGCGAGTCCGCTGGCCTTGCTGATACCCGCCGCACTGACCTCGAGCAGGCCGTCGTTGCTGCTGTGGGTGAGCGTCACGCGGTCACCGACGGCGTCGCGCGCGGCGGCGAGCAGCGCATCGCTGCCGAGCCCGCGGTGCCGGGCGAGCAGCTTCACGACGCCGCCACTGACCAGCTGCTCCACCGGCAGCGGCCGGCGGTCGGCCTGCTCCCACGACGGGACATAGCTGTGCTCGTGGCCGAACCCGAGATCCGGCCGCTCGACGGCGAAGGCGATCCCCGGCAGCGCCTCGCGCAGAGCGGCCGCGACGGCGACGGCGTCGGCCTCCGCCAGCAGCGAGCTCTCCACCACCTGCTCGGTGTGCAGGTCGTACACCAGCGCCCCATTGGCGCAGACTGCCAACCCTCGGTGCCCGGTCTGCCGGCTGATCTCGGCCATCCAGCGCGGCGGCCGGCCGGTGACCATCACGAACGGGACGCCGGCCTCCTCGACCCGGGCGAGCACGGCCACCGTGCGCGGCGCCACGGTTCCGTCGCTGCGCACGAGCGTGCCGTCGAGGTCGGACGCGACGAGCCGGGGGGTGTCCACGGGCCAGTCTCCCAGACGGTGTCAGGCCGGGCGCAGCTCCGAGCGGCCACCGAGGTACGGGCGCAAGGCCGCAGGAAGGTGCACGGAGCCGTCGGCCCGCTGGTGCACGTCGAGCAGGACGGCGATCGTGCGGCTGACCGCGCACAGGGTGCCGTTGAGCGTGGCGACCGGACCGGTGCCGCGACCGCGTACACCCAGCCGGCGGGCCTGGAAGGTGGTGCAGTTCGACGCGGAGGTCAGCTCGAGGAACCGCTGCTGCGATGGCAGCCACGCCTCGCAGTCGTACTTTCGGGCGGCCGACGTGCCGAGGTCGCCCGCTGCCACGTCGATCACCCGGAACGTCAGCTCCAGCGCCAGCAGGAAGGCCTTCTCGTGCGCGAGCAACGCCTGGTGCTCGGCCTCGGCGTCGGCCGGGTCGACATAGGAGAACAGCTCGACCTTGTCGAACTGGTGGACGCGGATGATGCCGCGGGTGTCCTTGCCGTAGGACCCGGCCTCGCGGCGGAAGCAGGAGCTGAAGCCGGCGTACCGCCTGGGCAGGTCCGTCAGCACCTCGCCGGAGTGGTACGCCGCGATCGGCACCTCACTGGTGCCGACCAGGTAGAGCTCGTCGGCTGCGAGCCGGTAGACCTCGTCGGCGTGCGCGCCGAGGAATCCGGTGCCCTCCATCGCCTCCGGCCGCACCAGGGACGGCGTGATCATGGGGGTGAAGCCGGCCTCGACGGCCTGGGCGACGGCCAGGTTGATCAGGGCCAGCTCGAGGAGCGCGCCGTCGCCCACCAGGAACGCGAAGCGCGCGCCACTCACCTTGGCGCCGCGCTCCGTGTCGATCACACCGGACCCGCGCGGGCCCAGGCCCTCAGCGACGTCCAGGTGGTCCCGGACGACGAAGTCGTACGAGGGGAGCTCCCCGACCTGCTCCAGGACCGCGAAATCCTGCTCCCCGCCGGGCGGCACCCCGTCCGACACGACGTTGGGCACCGAAAGGTGCGCCGAGCGCAGCGCCGCCTCGGCCAGCGCCTGCTCGGCCTCGGCCAGCTTCACCGCCTCGGCCAGCGCCTTCGCGGTGTCGAGGAGTGCGGGACGGTCGACCGGGCTCGCCGAGCGCACCGCCTGGGAGGCTGCTTTCTGCTCGCCGCGCAGGGTGTCGGCGCGGGTCACCGCGGCGCGGCGGGCCCGGTCGGCAGCGAGCAGGGCGTCGACGAGTGCGGGGTCCTCGCCCCGCGCCCGCTGGGAGGCCCGGACCCGCTCGGGATCCTCGCGCAGCAACCTCAAGTCGATCACGTGGCGAGTCTACGGAGGCACCGGCAAGGCAGGCTGTCGGCGTGGAGTGCCTCTTCTGCCGGCTGGTGCGCGGCGACCTGCCGGCATACGTGGTCCTGCAGGACGACCGCACGGTGGCGTTCCTCGACACCAGCCCGGCGGCCCGTGGGCACACGCTGGTCGTCCCGCGTACCCACGTCGAGCAGCTGTGGGACACCGACGCCGAGTCGGCCGCCGCCGTCATGCAGACCGCACAGCGGGTCGCCGCGCTGCTGCGCGACCGGCTCGCACCCGACGGCCTCACCATGCGGCAGAACAACGGCGCGGCCTCGGGCCAGCGGGTGCCACACCTGCACCTGCACCTGGTGCCGCGCTGGCTCGGCGACGGCACCGTCGGCTGGCCGTGGCCGCCGCCGACCGACGTCGACCTGCCGGCGCTGCTCGCCCACCTCATCGACTGACGAACCGGGCCTACTGTTCACCGGGTGGACCGCGACCGCGCACGCGCGCTGCTGGCGCAGGTCGCGGCAGGGCGGGTCGCGCCCGACGACGCGCTCGACGCCCTGGTGATGGCGCCATACGACGACCTCGGCCACAGCCGGGCCGACGTCAGCCGGGCAATGCGCACGGGTGACCCGGAGGTCGTGTACGGCGCGGGCAAGACGACCGGGCAGGTGCTCGACGTGGTCGCGGCGCTCGCGGGCGACCGCGCCGTGCTGGTGACCCGCGCGAGCGCGGAAACCGTCGATGCGCTGCGCGAACGCTACCCGGCTGCCGTCGTCGACGGCGGCGCCGTCGCGGTCGGGCCGCTGCCCCGCCCGCGTGGCCAGGTCGCCGTCGTGGCAGCCGGCACCTCCGACGGCCCGGTCGCCGCGGAGGCGGCACTGACGGCCCGGGTGCACGGCGCCGACGTCGAGCGGGTCGACGACGTCGGCGTGGCCGGCCTGCACCGGCTGCTCGCGACCCGACCGGCCCTGGACCGCGCCGACTGCCTCATCGTGGTCGCCGGCATGGAAGGCGCGCTGCCCAGCGTCGTCGGCGGCCTGGTCGGCACACCGCTGGTCGCCGTGCCTACCAGCGTGGGGTACGGCGCGTCGTACGGCGGCCTGGCTGCACTGCTGGCGATGCTCAACAGCTGTGCCCCCGGGGTGGTGGTCGTCAACGTCGACAACGGGTTCGGCGCCGGGGTGCACGCCGCGCGGGTCGCGCGCCGGGCAGCGGTCCGGTGACCGGGACTGTCGGCTGGCTCGACTGCGGCGCCGGGGCGAGCGGCGACATGCTGCTGGGTGCGCTGGTGGACGCCGGCGCCCCACTCGAGGTGCTGCAGGCCGCCGTCGACACGGTCGGGGTCGAGCCGGTACGGCTGCGCGCCGAGCCGGTACGACGTGCCGGGCTGGCTGCCCTACGGGTGCACGTCGAGGTCGCCGACCGCGCCGCCACCCGCACCTGGACCGACGTCCGGCGGTTGCTCGACGGAGCGGCGCTCGCCGCCCCTGTACGCGACACCGCCCTCGACGTGTTCGGTCGGCTCGCCGCCGCCGAGGGGGCGGTGCACCGGGTGCCGCCCGACCAGGTGCACTTCCACGAGGTTGGCGCACTCGACGCGATCGCCGACGTGGTCGGCGCCGCTGCCGGGGTGCACGCGCTCGGGCTGACCAAGCTGACCGCCTCCCCCGTGGCGCTGGGCTCAGGCACGACCCGAGGCGCGCATGGTGCGCTGCCCGTGCCGGTACCTGCGGTGCTCGAGCTGCTCACCGGCGTCCCGGTGCTCGCGGGCCCGAGCCCGCACGAGGCGACGACGCCGACCGGCGCCGCCCTGCTCGCGACCCTGGTGCAGAGCTGGGGTCCGTTGCCCCCGCTGGTCTTGCGGACGGTCGGTACCGGCGCCGGTGGGCGGGACCCGGCCGAGGCCGCCAACGTCCTACGGCTGGTCGTTGGTGAGGCGCCGGCGAGGGCACCCGCCCCGGACGCGCTGATCGTCGAGGCCAACGTCGACGACCTGGACCCCCGCGTCTGGCCCGGCGTGCTGACCGCCCTGCTGGACCTCGGCGCGTACGACGCCTGGCTCACGCCGATGCTGATGAAGAAGGGCCGGCCGGCGCACGTGCTTTCGGTGCTGTGCCCGTCGGCCGTGGCTGACGCCATCAGGCGTGCTGTGCTCACCCAGACCTCCACGATCGGCCTGCGCGAAAGTCCCGTCTCGCGGACGGTGCTGGACCGCCGTGACGACGTCGTCGAGGTGCACGGCCGACCCGTCCGCGTGAAGCGTGCGTTGCTCGACGGTGAGGTCGTCAACGTGAGTCCGGAGTGGGAAGACGTAGCAGCGGCGGCGGTCGAACTGGGCCTGCCCACCAAGGTGGTGCTGGCCCGCGCGATCGCCGCTGCCGGGTGAGCCGGAGCGCTGTTTCCATCCCCATCGCGGTCGGCGTACAGCGTGTCGATCTTGCCGAGCTTCTCGCCGCCGGGCGCCGTGCAGGGTCTTGCCGTGCAGGGTCCGGGCCTGGTCCATGCTGAGAGCCCGAATGCGCCACGGACAGATCTGCCTAACTCGGAGGTGAGCCATGACGGGACGCGACCACCACGTGCGCAGCGAGGTCGGCCGGCTGCGCACGGTGTTGCTGCACCGGCCGGGCGCCGAGCTCAAGCGGCTCACGCCACGCAACAGCGCCGACCTGCTGTTCGACGGGCTGCCGTGGGTGGCCCGCGCACAGCACGAGCACGACGCCTTCGCGGCGGCACTGACCGGCCGGGGCGTCGAGGTGCTGCATCTGCAGCGGCTCCTCGTCGAGACGCTGGAGTCGACCCAGGCCCGCGCCGAGGTCGTGCACGCAGCCGTCGCGCCCACGGTGGTCGGGCCGACCTTGGCGACCGTCCTGCGGCGCTGGCTGCTGGACCGCTCCAGCGAGGACCTCGCCGGCGTGCTGGTGGCCGGTCTGACCCACGAGGAGCTCCCACGGACCGGGGCGGAGGGGGTGGTGGCGCGGCTGGCCGGAGCTGGTGAGTTTGTCGTACGCCCGCTGCCCAACCTGCTGTTCACCCGCGACTCCTCCGTGTGGGTCGACGACCACGTCGCCATCACCAGCCCGTCGATGCACGCCAGGCAACGGGAGACGGCGCTGACCGGAGCGATCTACCGCCACCACCCGCGGTTCGCCGGCACGCCGCTGCTGTACGGCGGCAGCGCCCAGGAGGCGTGGTTCGAGGGCGGCGACGTACTGCTGCTGGCCGAGGGCGTCGTGGCGGTCGGGGTCGGCCAGCGCACCACCCCGGCGGGCGTCGAAGCCTTCGCTCTGCGGGTGTTCGCGGCCGGCGTCGCACACACCGTCCTGGCGGTGCCGATCGCCCAGGAGCGCGCCACGATGCACCTCGACACGATCTGCACGATGGTCGACGTCGACGCCGTCGTGATGTTCCCGGCAGTCGCCGACACCCTGGTGGCCTGGCCGGTCACCGCCGACGGCGACGGGGGCGTCCACGTCGACGAGCCGCAGCCGTTCCTGGAAGCCGCGGCGAAAGCGATGCAGATCGACCGGCTGCGGCTGGTCGACACCGGCCTGGACCCGGTGACCGCCGAGCGTGAGCAGTGGGACGACGGCAACAACACGCTCGCGCTCGCACCGGGCCTGGTCGTGGCGTACGAGCGCAACACCGAGACCAACGCCCGGCTCGAGGACGCCGGCATCGAGGTCGTCCGGATCGCGGGCAGCGAGCTCGGCAGCGGTCGCGGCGGCCCGCGCTGCATGAGTTGTCCGGTGGCGCGGGACGCGCTGCCTTGACCGGCCTGCCGAGCCGGGCTAGCGCAGGGTCAGCTGGCGGCTGAGCAGGCCAGCCCTGGCTCGCCGTTCCGGGCCGGTGAGCGCACGCGGTGCGGCGAGCACCTCGTCGAGCCGGGCCCGCAGGGCGACGGCCGGTTTCTCGAGGTCGTCGGCCGTCGTCGCCGGGGGCAGGTCCCAGACCGGGACGAGCAGGCCGTGGGCGCGGAACGAGCCGACGTAGCGGCTGCCCTTGCCGAGCCCCAGGCCGGCACCGAGCCGGTCGGCACCCTCGGCCGCGAGCCTGGCGAGGGCGTCGAGCAGGGGCTCCTCGTCCTCGGCCAGGACCCAGCGCAGATGGGCGCGTTCACGCAGCCGACACCAGTACGCAGAGGTCACCGACGACAGCCGCACGGTGGGGACGGCCGAGCTGTTGGCGCGCTCCATCGACGCGGCGACGTCGTCGCCCAGCTCATTCTCCATCCCGTGGTGGGCGTCGACCCAGTGCTCGAAGCCGGCATGCACGGTGATCTCGAGCGCCTGCGGGGCGAGCAGGTCCTGCAGGCGGGGGCCCGGGCCGGGCAGGCCCACCGGGACGACCGGCCCACCGGGAGCAGCGTCCAGGGCCTCGAGCAGCGCTGCCGCGAGGTCACGGCTGGCGTCACCTGAGCGACTCGCCACCTGCAGACCGAGCACCACGCGGCCGTCCGGACGCACCAGCGCCGGCCAGGCCAGCGGAAGAACGGTGGACAGCGTGACGTCGCGGTCCTCGTGGCCGATCACGTGCAGCGGCGCCGTCGCGGACGGCACGACCTCGCGCAACGCCACCCACTCGGTCTCGTCCACCCGGCCGGCGAACGGCCGTGCGACGAAGGCGTCGCGCGCCGCCCGCCCGTGGCAGGCCTTGTAGCGCTTGCCCGATCCGCACGGGCAGGGCTCCCGTCCGCCGACGACCGGGAGCTCGGCAACCGTGGCGGCCAGTGGCGACGGAGGGCCCGTCGGGCGGGCAGGAGGACGGCGGCGCGTGCTGATGGGTGGTCCTCAGGCCGGCTGGCGGACCGGACAGGCGCTGTTCGGCGCGTACGGAACATCCATGCTGCTCACCGGAACCTCGGTCCTCCCCGCCCCCACGTGGGTGACACCGGGCCGTGTCACGCACGCGGTCTGCCCGTGGATCTCGTCCCCAACCGGTATCGCCGCGCCGAGCCGGGGCATCATCGTGTTCGTGCACCTCTCCCCGGTCCCGCCGCTCTCCCCCGTCCCGCCGCCGTCGCCCACGACCACGCTGCGGAGAGCCCGATGAGAGCGGCGGTCGTCGGGGCCGGGGTGTCGGGCATCGCGTGTGCCCGCGCCCTCGTCGCCGGCGGACACCAGGTCCAGGTGCTGGACCGGGGGCGGCTGCCGGGCGGTCGGCTGGCCAGCCGCCGACTGCAGGGCCGGCCGGTCGACCTCGGGGCGTCCTACTTCACCGTTGGCGACGTGAGCTTCCGGACGGTCGTCGACGACTGGTGCTCCCGCGGCCTGGCCCGGCCGTGGACCGACACCTTCGCCTCGGTCGGCCCGGGCGGCGGGTACGAGGACAAGCCCGGGCCGATGCGCTGGGGGGCGCCGGGTGGCCTGCGGTCCCTGGTCGAGGACCTCGCCGCGGGGCTCGACATCGAGCAGGCCCGCGAGGTCACGGGTATCGGCCCCGGTCCGGTGGTGGACGGCGAGCCGTACGACGCCGTCGTGCTGGCGATGCCCGACCCGCAGGCGCTGCGGCTGCTGGCGGCGGCCGACCCGGCGGTCGCGCTGCTGCGTGACCGCGCGTGGGAGCCCTCCCTCGCCCTCGCCGCAGGTTTCGCGGAGCGGGCATGGCCGTTTGCCGGCGCGTTCGTCCACGACGACGACGTGCTGTCGTGGGTGGCCGACGACGGGAGCCGGCGCGGCGACGGCGCACCCGTCCTGGTGGCGCACTCCACGCCCGGCTTCGCGGCGGCGCGGCTGGCCCAGCCCGAGCAGGCCGGCCCGGCGATGGTCGCGGCGCTCCGCGGCCTGCTGGGCCTGCCCGAGCCGGCCTGGACGTACGTACAGCGCTGGACGTACGCCAAACCGGTCGGCACCCGGGAGGCGCTGTACGGGCTGGTCGGTGCGGTCGGGCTGTGCGGTGACGGCTGGGGCCGGTCGAAGGTCGAGGCCGCCTGGGCCTCCGGCGACGCTCTCGGCCGAGCGCTCTGCGCGCGCTGACCGCCAGTACCAACCATGACAGCCGGTACCGACGCTGACCGGCAGTACCGGCCCGTCAGGCGCGGCCAGCCATGCGGAGCACCCGGGCCGGCTCGTTGCTGATGATCGCGTCGACACCGAGGTCGAGCAGGTAGCGGATGTCGTCGGGCTCGTCGACGGTGAAGACGTGGACCCGGCCGCCGGCGGCGTGCACCCGCTGGACGTAGCGGGGGTGCTCGCGGAGCACCGGCAGGCATACCGACGCGGCCCAGACGTGCGGCGGCAGCGTGCCGTCCCGCAGCCGGAGCGGCACCCGGTTCATGTTCAGCACGGTCGGCAGCTTGGGCGCGAGGGCGTGCACCCGGCGCAGCGACGTCGACGAGTACGACAGGACCGCGACCCGGGAGGTCGAGCGGGTCAGCGGACGGGTGAGCGCGTACTGCTCGAGGAGCTCGATGAGCCCGCGCTCGACCAGCGCGCCGTACCGGGTGGGGTGCTTGGTCTCGACCTGCAGCTGCACGGCGTGGCCGCCATCGTGGTCGAGCACGAGCTGCAGCAGCCGCTCGAAGGTGAGGACCCGGCCGGCGTCCTGGTCGACCTGCTCCCACGACGCGTGGATCGACGGGTCGCGTTCACGGTCCTTCCACGAGGCGAAGTCCAGCTCGTGCAGGTCTTTCAGTTCCAAGGTCGAGACCACCCCGCGACCGTCGCTGGTGCGGTCGACCTTGCGGTCGTGCACACAGACCAGCACTCCGTCGCGGGTGAGCCGGACGTCGCACTCCAGGGCGTCGACCCCGTCCGCGAGTGCGGCCTCGAAGGCCTGCAGGGTGTGCTCGGGGTGGCTGCCGGAGGAGCCCCGGTGGGCGACGACCTGCACGCGTCGGGACACCCGGTGATGGTGCCGTACCCGTGCGGGAGGATGGCGTGTGACCGACTACGACCTCGTCGTCCTGGGTGCGGGGGCCACCGGCCTCGGCGCCGCCCGTGAGGCCCGCCGCCTGGGGCGGTCGGTGGCGCTCGTCGAGGCCGAACGGCCGGGCGGCGACTGCACCCACTTCGGCTGCGTGCCGAGCAAGGCGCTGCTGGAGACCGCCCGCCGGGTCCAGGCCGCGCGCAGCGGTCCGGCGTACGGCTTCAGCGCCGAGGTCAACGTCGACTTCCCGCGGGTGATGGACCGCGTGCACGCCGTGATCGCCGAGATCGAGCTCGACGAGTCACCGGAGCTGCTTCAGCGCCAGGGTATCGACCTGGTCAAGGGCTGGGCCAGCTTCACCTCCCCCACGACGATGCAGGTCGCGGGGCGCGAGCTGCGCAGCCGGCGGTTCGTCGTCGCCAGCGGCTCGCGTGCCGCGGTGCCACCGATCGACGGGCTCCGCGACGTGCCGTACCTGGACAACAAGACCGTGTTCGCCCTGCGCGAGCTGCCCGGACACCTCGTCGTGCTCGGTGGCGGACCGATCGGCATCGAGCTGGCGCAGGCCTTCCGCCGCCTCGGCGCGCAGGTGACGGTGGTCGAAGGGCTGCCCAGCATTCTGTCGCGGGAGGAGCCCGAGGCGCAGATCGCGGTGACCGCCGTGCTGGAGCGCGAGGGCGTGCTGGTGCGTACGGGTGCCACGGTCACCCGGGTCGCTGCCGGTCCGGTGCTGCACCTGGACGACGGCAGCACCGTCAGCGGGACGCACCTGCTGGTCGCGGTCGGCCGGACACCCTCCACCGACGGCTTCGGCCTGGACGTGACCGGCGCCAAGGTCAACGACCGTAAGGCGGTCGTGACCGACAAGCACCTGCAGGCGTCCGACACGGTCTGGGCAGCCGGTGACTGCACCTCGCCCCTGCAGTTCACGCACGTCGGCTTCGAGCAGGGCCGGATCGCTGCGAAGAACGCCTTCGGCTCGGCCACCAAGCCCGGCAGCCGGACGACCTGGGACGACCGCGTGGTCCCGTGGGTGACCTTCACCGAGCCGGAGGTCGCCCACGTCGGCCTCACCGAGGCACAGGCCTTCGAGCAGCACGGCGACAGCGTCCTCGTGTCGTACCTGCCGGACAGCAGGGCCGACCGCCCGCGCACGGCAGGGGAGACCGACGGCTTCGTCAAGCTGCTGGCGCTGCCGGCCCGGGTCGGCGGTGCCAGCCTGTCCAAGATCGTGGGGATGACCGTCGTCGGGCCGATGGCCGGGGAGCAGATCGCCGAGGGCGCGCTGGCGATGCGCTCGGGCATGTTCGCTTTCCGGCTCGCCCAGGTCATCAAGGCCTATCCGACGTACGGGATCTCGACCCGGGTCGCGGCGGCCCGGCTGTTCCGTGAGCAGGACGGCGAGCGCGCCCGCCCTGCCCGCGGCTGAGCCGTCCCGGCCCGCCCGACTCATCCCGCCACCACCGGCCTCCCCTGCAAACGTGCGCCTCCCCTTTGAGCCTGCGCTCCAGGGGCCTGCAGACGTGACCTGTCGAAGGGGAAGCGAGCTATCGCAGGGGAGGGGGGTTACTTGAGCAGCCGGGAGAGGCGGCGGTCGGCGAGCGGCTTGCCGCCGGTCTGGCAGGTAGGGCAGTACTGCAGGGCCTTGGTCGAGAAGGAGACCTCGCGCAGCGTGTCGCCGCAGCGGGGGCACGGCAGGCCGGCCCGGCCGTGCACGGACAGGCCGCTCTTCTTCTCGGCCTTGAGGGCCTTGGCGGCCAGGCCCTCGGCGCGGCCGACGGCGGAGCGCAGGGTCTCGACCAGGACGTCGTGCAGCCGCTGGACATCGTCGGGGCGAAGTGACGACGCCGGCTTGAAGGGCGACATCCGCATCTCCCACAGCACCTCGTCGCTGTAGGCGTTGCCGACCCCGGCGAGCACGCTCTGGTCGGTCAGCACCCCTTTGACCTGACCCCGTACGCCGGCCAGCAGACCGGCGAGCACGTCCGGGGTGAACGACGGGTCCAGCGGGTCGATACCGAGGCGGGCGACGCCGGGGACCTGCGACGGGTCGCGCACGACGTACACGGCGAGCCGCTTCTGGGTGCCCTGCTCGGTCAGGTCGAAGCCGCCGGCCGGCTCCCCTTCGGCCGTCGCGAGGTGCACCCGCAGCGCCATCGGGCCCTTCCCGGGTCTCGGTGGAGCGGGTGGCAGCGAGTCGCGCCACTGCAGCCAACCGGCCCGGGCGAGGTGCACCACCAGGTGCAGGCCGTCGACGTCGAGGTCCAGGAACTTGCCGCGCCGGACGGCACCGGTGACCTGCAGCCCGGCCAGCGCGGTGACCGGCGGGTCGTACGTCTTCAGCACCTGGATGCTCGTCACGTCGACGCGGGCGACGGTGCAGCCGACCGCCCGCTCGCGCAGGAAATTGACCAGTGCTTCAACCTCGGGCAGCTCCGGCACACCCGCAGCCTGACAGACCGCGGGAGCACCCGGGTAGGTTGTCGTCACCACGACGACAAGGGGCCGACATGTCCACCGCGCTGCTCACCGACCGGTACGAGCTGACGATGCTCGATGCCGCGCTCGAGTCAGGGATCGCGGGGCGGCGGGCGGTCTTCGAGGTTTTCGCCCGCCGGCTCCCGCCGGGGCGCCGGTTCGGCATCGTGGCCGGCCAGGGGCGACTGCCCGGCCTGCTCGCCGACCTCTCGTACGACGCCGCCGACATCGAGGCGCTGCGCGACATCGTCCGACCGTCGACCCGGGACTGGCTGACCGGGCGCGAGCTGGGCGTGACGGTCAGCGCCTACCCAGAGGGATCGACGTACGTCCCGGGCTCGCCGGTGCTGACCGTCGACGGCTGCTTCGGAGAAGGCCTGCTGCTCGAGACCCTGGTGCTGTCGGTGCTCAACGCCGACACCGCCGTTGCGTCCGCCGCCGCGCGGATGGTGCTGGCCGCCGGCGACCGCCCGCTGCTGGAGATGGGCAGCCGGCGTACGCACGAGCAGGCGGCGGTGTCGGCGGCCCGCGCGGCCTACGTCGCGGGCTTCAGCGCGACCAGCAACCTGGAGGCCGGCCGTCGGCACGGCATACCGACCGTCGGGACCACCGCCCACGCGTTTGTCCTCGCGTACGCCTCCGAGCGCGAAGCCGTCCAGGCGCAGGTGGCGGCGCAGGGCGTGGGCACGACGGTGCTGGTGGACACCTACGACACCGCGCAGGGCATCCGCACCGCGGTCGAGGTCGCCGGCAGCGGGCTCGGGGCGATCCGGCTCGACAGTGGCGACCCGACAGTGCAGGTACGCAAGGCCCGCGCCCTGCTCGACGAGCTCGGCGCCACCGGCACCCGAATCGTCGTCACCGGCGACCTCGATGAGCATGCGATCGCCGGGCTCGCCGGCGAACCCGTCGACCGGTACGGCGTCGGCACCAGCGTCGTCACCGGCTCCGGCGCGCCGACCGCCGACTTCGTCTACAAGCTGGTGGCCATCGCGGACTCGGACGCCTCCGACGCGCCGCTGCGCCCGGTGCAGAAGCGCAGCGAGGGCAAGTCGACACACGGCGGGCGCAAGTGGGCCTGGCGTACCCCGGACGGCGAGCTGCTGCGACGTACGCCCGAGCGGGTGCCCGGCGCGCAGCCTCTACAGGCGCCGCTACCGGCCCACGACGACCTGGCGGCCGCGCGCGCGACCTGCGCCGTCGCCCTCGCGGCGCTCCCGGAGCAGGCTCGGCGGCTCGACCCCGGCGACCCGGCCTGGACCGCGGTGCTGGCGGACGCATGAGGCATCTGCTGGTCGTCGCGGGCGCCGAGCTCGCGTGAAACCCGAGCAGGAGTTCCTGCGGGCGTACGACCCGTCGGCCTTCCCGCCGTTCGGTCTGACGGTGGACGTCGTGCTGCTCACCGTCCGTGAAGGCCGACTGCAGGTGCTGCTCGTCGAGCGCGACACCCATCCGTTCCGCGGCTTGCTGGCGCTGCCCGGTGGCTTCGTACAGCCCGACGAGGACCTCGACGCGGCCGCGATCCGCCGGCTCGGGCAGGAGACCGGGGTGCGGCGCGAGCTGGCCCACGTCGAGCAGCTCGGGGCGTTCGGCGCACCTGGCCGCGACCCGCGGATGCGGGTGGTGTCGGTGGCGTACCTGGTGTTCGCGCCCGACCTGCCCGCGCCCAGGCCCGGGCCGTCGACCCGCTCCGTCGCCTGGGTGCCGGTCGGCGCGGTCCAGCCGGACCGGCTGGCGTTCGACCACGCGACCGTGCTCGCCGCCGGCGTCGAACGGGCCCGCGCAAAGCTCGAGTACTCGCCGTATGCCACGGCGTTCTGCCCGGCGGACTTCACCGTCGCCGAGCTCCGGCACGTGTACGAGGCGACCTGGGGCACGGCCCTGGACCCGCGCAACTTCCACCGCAAGGTCACCGGTACGCCAGGCTTCCTGGTGCCGGTCGGCCGCGACGGGGCGCCCGGGCCGGGCGGAGGCCGGCCGGCGGCGCTGTACCGGCGCGGCGGGGCCGGCCTGCTGCACCCGGCGATGCTGCGGCCACCGCGCAGCTGATCCTCGGCGCCGTTCAGCGGGTCGCGAAGTGGTCCAGCGGCCCGTGCCCGGCGCCGAGCCGCCAAGGGGCGCCACCGGCGAGCGCCTTGCCCACGTACGCCTTCGCGGCCCGCACCGCGTCGTGCACGTCCTGCCCGCGCGAGAGGCCGGCCGCGATCGCCGCCGCGAAGGTGCAGCCGGTGCCGTGTGTGTTGTCGGTCGCCAGCCGCGGCCCCCGCAGCTCGCTGAGCCTCGCGCCGTCCCACACCACGTCGACGGCCTCGGCCGCGGTGCCCTCCACGGCATGACCGCCCTTGACGACCACGACGCGCGGGCCGAGGGTGCCGAGGGCGCGGGCAGCCTCCCGCTGCTCGCCGAGGGTGCCGATCGTGCCGCCGAGCAGCACCTGCGCCTCGAGCAGGTTGGGCGTCAGGACGGCGGCGTGGGGCAGCAGCAGGTCGACGTACGCCCGTTCGGCGCGCTGCTCGAGCAGGCGGTCGCCGCTGCTCGCGACCATCACCGGGTCCACCACCAGGTTTGGCAGCCGGCCGGCTTCGGCGAGCCGGGCGACCGCCTCGACCACCTCCTGCGTACCGAGCATGCCGGTCTTGACGGCCCGGACGTCGAGGTCGTCGAGCACCGCCTCGATCTGCGCAACGACGAAGGCCGCCGGTACGGGGAGCACGCCGCGTACCTGGCGGGTGTTCTGCGCGGTGACAGCGGTGACCGCGCTGGTGCCGAAGACCCCGAGTGCGGCGAAGGTCTTCAGGTCGGCCTGCAGGCCGGCGCCGCCGCCGGAGTCCGAGCCGGCGATGGTCAGCGCGACCGGGGGCGTGCCCGTCACGGAGCAGGCTCGAGCGCGGCGAGCAGGGCTTCGACGGCGCGGTCGGGGCGCGTGGCGCGCATCACGGCGCCGAGAACCGCGACGCCGTGGGCACCGGCAGCCCTGGCCGCGCGGGCGCGCTCGGGACCGTCGACCCCGCCCAGGGCGTACGCCGGCGGTGCACCCGGCAGCAGCGATGCCAGCCCGGCGGGGCCCAGCGTCGGGCCGTACCCGGGCTTGCTCGAGGTCTCCCACACCGGCGAGACGGTCACCCAGTCGCAGTCGCTCGCGGCGGCCAGCTCGCGGGCGTCGTGGCAGGACCGGCCCAGGAGGGCGGGGCGGGGCTCAGGCACGACGTCGGCGGCCGCCAGGTGCATGGCGTCGGCGCGCACCGACGTACCGGCAAGCACAAGTACCGCGTCGTCGAGCACCGCCCGCAGCTCGTCGGCGAGCCGGGCCCGGTCGTCGGCCGGCAGGTCCTTCTCGCGCAGCACGACGGCGCGGGCGCCCCCGTCCACCGCCGCGCGGACGACGTCGACCAGCGGCCGTAAGCAGGCGTGCCGGTCGGTGAGGACCAGCAGCCGGGGCAGGGGTGCGGGCGTGGTCAGGGGTGCGGACGGGCCGGTCACAGGTCGGGCCTGCCGTCCTGCTGGGTGGACGCCCGGGCGTGCCACCGGCGCGGGATCCGCCCCGCGAGGTTGGCCAGCCGGCCACCCTCGACAGCGAGCCGCATCGCCAGGGCCATCCGCTCCGGGTCACGGGCCCGGGTGACGGCGGAGGCCAGCAGCACGGCGTCGCAGCCCAGCTCCATCGCGAGCGCCGCGTCCGACGCCGTCCCGATACCGGCATCCAGCACGACCGGCACGGTGAGCGCCTCGCGAATGAGCGCGATGCTGTGCGGGTTGCGGATGCCCAGGCCGCTGCCGATCGGCGAGCCGAGCGGCATCACGGCGACGCAGCCCGCGTCGGCGAGCCGGCGGGCCACGACCGGGTCGTCACCGGTGTACGCCAGGACCGAGAAGCCGTCCGCGACGAGCTGCTCGGCGGCGTCCAGGGTCTCGATGGGGTCGGGCAGCAGGGTGTCCTCGTCGCCGATGACCTCGAGCTTGACCCAGTCGGTGCCGAAGGCTTCTCGGCCGAGCTGCGCGGCCAGCACCGCCTCGCGGGCCGTCATGCAGCCGGCCGTGTTGGGCAGCAGCCGTACGCCGGCCGCCTCGACCACGTCGAGCAGCGCGCCGCCGGCCGCGGCATCGACCCGGCGCAGCGCAACGGTGACGATCTGGGTGCCGGAGGCCGCGATGGCCCGCTCGAGCACCTCCATGCTCGGCACCCCGCCGGTGCCCAGCAGCAGCCGTGACCCGAAGTGCTGGCCGGCGAGCTCGAAGTCGTCCTCAGCCACCGGCCACCGCCGCGAGCACCTCGACCACGTCGCCGTCGCGGAGCCGGGTGCTGTCCCAGGCGCTGCGCGGCACGACCGCGCCATTCCTGGCGACGGCCACCCGGCGCGCATCGGGAGCCCGGGCGGCCACCAGATCGGCGACGGTCATCGGGTCCGCGAGCTCGACCGGTGCGCCGTTGACGGTCAGGCGCACGGCGCGACCAGATCCGCTGTGAAGCGGGCGACCGTGAAGGGTGCCGCCACGTCGGGCAGCTCCCCGGTGGCCAGCAGCGTGACGATGGCGTCTGCGGTCACCGGCGTGAGCAGCACGCCGTTGCGGTGGTGCCCGGTCGCGAGCACCAGCCCCGGCAGCGCGCAGGGCCCCAGCAGCGGGGCGTTGTCGGGCGTGCCGGGCCGGAAGCGCGCGAGGGTCTCCACCAGTTCCAGCTCGGTGCTGCCGGGAACGACCTCTGCGGCGTCGCGCAGCAGGTCCAGCACGGCGCCGGCGGTCACCCGCGGGTCGTAGCCGAGCTCCTCGACGGTGGCGCCGACAGCCAGCCAGCCAGCGCCGTACGGCACCAGGTAGACCGCCCGGCCGCGCACCAGCGCCCGGACGGTGCCGGCCAGAATGGGCGCCCCCCGCAGCCGGAGGATCTGACCCTTGACGGGACGTACGGGGACGGCGCCCGCAGGAACGCCGGGCAGCCGCGAGCTGTCGGCGCCGAGCGCCAGCACGACGGTGCCGGCCGGCAGCTGGGTGCCGTCGGTCAGCTCGACCCCGGTCGCACGACCCGCCTGGACGACCAGCGCCGCGGCACGCGCAGGTACGGTCCGCACTCCGGCGGCGACCGCGGCAACGACCAGCGCGGCGTGCAACGCCCTGGGGTCGACCGAGTGGTCGCCGGGGACCGACAGTCCACCCCGGATCCGCGTGGAGAGGCCGGGCTCGCGGCGCCGGCACTCGCGGGGGGTCAGCCGCTCGGCGACCAGGCCGAGCTCTTGCTGGTAGGCGTGGAGCTCGCCGACCGCGGCCAGGTCGTCAGCGTCAACGCCGACCAGCAGGGTGCCGGCGGTGCTGAGCGGGACCGGGCAGCCGGACGCCTCCTGCAACTCGGCGGCGAACGACGGCCAGCGCTCCAGCGACGCGCGGGACAGCGCGAGCAGCCGCTGCTCGCCGTACGCCGCCTCGGTGACCGGCGCGAGCATGCCGGCGGCAGCCCGGGAGGCGCCCTGCCCGGGCGCGTCGTCGACGAGGGTGACCGAGAGCCCGGCGCGCGCCGCCCGCCAGGCCACCGCGAGCCCGATGACCCCGCCGCCTGCGACGACGACATCGGTCATGCCGGCCCCAACACTGGTTCCGGCCCCGACACTCGTTCCGGTCCCAGCGCCCGCAGCAGCGCGCGGACGGCCTCGGCGGGGTCGGCGGCACCCGACACGGCCGCCACGACGGCGACGCCGTGTGCCCCGGCGGCGAGCAGCTCGGGGATCCGCTCGGCGGTGACCCCGCCGATCGCGATGACGGGTACGTCGACCGCGGCGGTCACGGCGGCGACGCCGGCCGGGCCGATCGGCTCCGGCAGCCCGTCCTTCGTCCTGGTCGCCCAGGTTGGCCCGACCCCCAGGTAGTCGGCGCCGTCAACAACCAGCGACGCCGCGAGCACCGGCTCGCGGGCGGTACCGCCGAGCAGATGGCCGGGCCCGGCGACCCGGCGGGCCGCGGCGAGCGGCAGGTCGCGCGCGCCCAGGTGTGTCCCTGCGGCGCCGACCGCGAGCGCGACGTCGACCCGGTCGTCGATGACGCAGCTGGCGCCGGCCGCCGCGCACAGCCGGCTGACCCGTACCGCCAGGTCGTAGAGCTCCCGGTCGGTGACGCCCTTCGCCCGGACCTGCACCAGCGGCGCCCCGGCAGACAGCGCGCCGGCGATGATGTCGAGCGCGTCGCGGCCGGCCCGGGCGTCGGTGAGCACGTGCAGGCGCGGCGTCACGGTCGTCGGCGTCACGGTCGTCGGCGTACCGCGCCCGGCACCAGAACCACTGCGGTCAGCAGCGTCGCGACGGTCAGCGCCACGATCGAGGCGGACAGGCCGTTGGCCGCCGGAATGCCCAGATCGCTCTGCCTGGCTGTCCACCACGTCGTCCAGCCGCTGAACGTGCCGTCGAAGAACGTCGGCAGCGTCAGCTGGTAGGCGACGAACCCGGCGGCCCAGGGCAGCAGCAGGACAGGCCGGCCGCGCGCGGTGTCGGTGGTGTCCCAGCGACCGCGGGGGACCAGCTGGTAGGCGACGACCAGCACCCCGGCGAGTGGGACGAAGACGGCGCCGAGCAGGAACAGAAAGGCCTCGTACGAGGTGATGTTGACGGTCAGCGCGAGGCCCGTCGCGATCGCACCGACAACGACGGCGAGCACCCGACGGTCGAGCCGGGCGGCGAGGTTCTGCGTCGAGACAGCGGTCGAGTAGACGTTGGCGAACACCTCGTCGAGCTCGACGACGACGAGCAGCAGCACCGCCAGCAGCCCCAGCGGCACCGCCAACAGCGCACCGATGACGTCCAGCCCGACGGCGCCGTACGCCGACAGTGCGAGCACGCCCACGGTGAAGAACGCGATCGTCGCGACGCCGTACCCGACGGCGGAGCCGACCAGGGCCGTCCGTGGGCTGCGGGCGTGCCGGGTGTAGTCGCCGGCCAGCGGGAACCACGACACGGGCAGGGCGATCACCACGTCGACGGCCGTCCAGAACGAGCTCGCGCCCCCCTGCGTGACCTGCGGCAGCGGCTGGCCGAGCACCCGGACGAACAGGTACGCCGTCGCGCCGAGCGCCACCCACACCGCGTAGCGGGCGAGCAGCCGGACGGCACCGAGTGGGCGGACAGCCATCGCGGTGGCCAGGCCGCCCGCCACGAGCACGAACGGCCAGCGCGGCGTACCCAGCGCCCGGGACGCCGCCTCGGCAATGATGACGATCTCGAAGGTGGCCCACCCGACGCACTGCAGGACGTTGAGCACCGTCGGAAGCGCCGAGACGCGGTAGCCGAGCAGGCCGCGCAGCAGCACCATCGCCGGTACCCGCTCGGTGGCGGACGGCGCCGCGGTCAGCCCGAGCAGGCCCGCCCCGATCACGGCCCCGACGACGATCGCGAGCACGCTGACCCACAGTGGGCGTCCCGGCAGCACGACGAAGGCGGCGGCGACGGGCAGCAGCAGGCTGATGCCCAGGTTGCCCCACAGCCCGAGCGTCTCGGCGAGCCCCTGTCCGGCCACCGGCGGGTCGGCAAGGGTCAGCGGCGCCTCAGCGCGCTGCAGGACGGGGACGCTCATCTGTGCTCTCCCTACGCCGGCATTACCCGGTCAGGTTCCAGCGGTCGACGGCACGTCAGCCGTCCTCTCAGCCCGGTCCGTCCCGAGCTCCCGCACGCCCAGCCAGCCTACGGTGCCCCGGCCACGGCGGCCGGGGGGACCCGGGGTGGGCAGCCACGATCGGCCGCGTCGCCGGTCGTGGCGTCCCGCACCCCGCCGGTCACGCGCAGCAGTCCGCGCCGCTGACGGGGGTTGCATCGAGCCGGCCGGCGGCCGCGGCTACGCCGCACATGGTCCCTGGTCAGTGCGTCCGGGACAGCACGGCGGCGAGCGTCAACGCCGCAGCCAGCAGGGTGACCTCGAGGCCGCACAACCGGAGGAAGGCTCCGGGGTGGCCGCTGGCCAGCCCGGGCAGCGCCCGCAGCCGCTGCCGAGCACCGAGCAGCAGCAGGACGACGAGCAGCCCCGCTTTGCCGGCCACCAGCCGGCCGGCGCCGGTGGACAGCGTCACCGCGTCGTGTGACAGCGCGACCAGCACCCCGGACCCGGCCAGCGCAAGGCTGCAGGGCAGCGCCACTGCGCTCAGCCGGCGGCCGACCGCAGGCAGCAGGTCGCGCTCGTGGCGTAGGTGCACAGCGACCGCGAGCAGACCGCCCGCCCAGAGCACGGCCGTGAGCACGTGGACCACCAGCACCGTCGCGACCAGTCCGGTCTGGCCGGCACGCTCCTCGTGGCCGGTCAGCAGGGGCGGGACCAGCGCCACCACGCCGAGCAGCAGCAGCGGGGTTGCGCCGGACCTGGTGCGCACCACGCCGGCCTGCGCGCCGACCCCTGCGCAGAGGCAGATCGTGAGCAGCAGGGCGCGGGCGGCCGGCAGCGACAGCAGGACGTCCGGCGACGAGCCCGCCAGCCGCCACGGCGGCAGCGCAGCGGCGCTCGACCACATCAGCACCAGCGCGGCGACGCTGGCCGCGAGCCAGCACCGGACCCAGGTCCCGACCCCGTGCATCACCCGCAGCGAGACCGGGGAGAGGCTGTCGCCACGTCGGCCGGGCAGCAGCGCGGCCACGGCGAGCAGGCCGCCGACGGTCCCGGTAGCCGCCAGGTCGCCGGCGACGCGTGCGATCGGCTCGCCCCGCCGGGCAATCGCGCCAGGGTCGGCCAGCCCCGCCGGGAGCGGGCCGTCCCCTAGCCCGGCGAGGGCCGCCGCCACCAGCAGGGCGCCGACCGCAGCGCCACCTGCCAGCAACAGGACCCGCCGCCCGGCCACCACCGGCACCGCCCGACCCGGCGGCCCCCCCACGAGGGGCGGTGACACTGGACCCGAGGGGGGCTCGTCACCACCCCCCGGGGAGTCTCCGGCCGCGAACACGACCTCGACACTCATGAAGCCCCCCGCCGGCCGGACGGCGGGGACCGGAGCCCGCCGAGGCGACCGACCCTGCCGGGCGTCCGTCACAGCAGCGTCAACAGCGTGCAGGAGCGACATCCGAGAAAGGGTGTGCGCCCCCGCTCAGTATGAGTACGTTGACATACGACTCCTGGGGGGGCTGTCGTGCACGTGAACACCGCGCCGCATCACACCGCGCCGGACACGCTCAATGCCGCCGACGACCTGCTCGAGGTACGCCTGCTCGGGCTGTTCCAGGTCCGCCGACGCGATGGCAGCTGCGTCGACGGACGCGAGTGGCGTACCGGCAAGACCGCCGACCTGCTGCGGCTGCTCGCGTTGTCCGACGGTGCCGCGGTCCCGGTCGACGTGCTCCTGGAGGAGCTCTGGCCCGACGTGGACGAGGCTCACGGGCGGGCCAGCCTGCGTACCGCGGCCTCACAGCTGCGTACCGTTCTCGGAGCCGGTGCCGTCGAGCGTGGCCCCGATGGGATGGCCCTGGTCGGAGCGTGGGTGGACGTCGCCGTGTACGAGCGGATCGCGCTCGAGGCGCACCTGAAGGCCCGGCGCGGGGAGTACGCCGGGTGCGTGCGCTCGGTGCTCGAGGCCGAGGCGCTGCGGCTCGGCCCGGTCGCCGTGCACGAACCGGGAGCACCCGGGGTGGGGCGGGCCCGCCACGAGCACGCCGCGCAGCGCCAGCAGCTGCTGCTCACCGGCGCCGACGCCGCCCTGACGCTGGGCTGGCTCGCCGACGCCAGCGAGCTGGCCGGTCGGGCGCTGGAGCAGGACCCCGCCAGCGAGCAGGCCAGCCGCACGTATATGAAGGCCTGCGCGCACCTCGGCGCCGTCGAGCGGGCACTGCGGGAGTTCGACCGCTGCCGGCGGGTGCTGGCCGACGAGCTGGGCGTCGACCCGTCGCCCGCGACGCAGGAGCTGCACCTGGAGCTGCTCGCAGGCAGCGGTGGGCCGCCGCCGTGGGGGCCGGTCCCCCGGCGGCGCGAGAGCGACTGGCTGCTGACCCTGCTGCACGGCACCGGCCGGACCGGCGCGCCACTGACCGTGCACCTGATCGGCGACACCGCGGGCGCCCGCCGCGACCTGCTGGCCGATGTCTGCGCGACCGCCGGCGCCCGGCTCGTCGCGGCCTCCACGGTTGCCGGCGGGATGGGGCGGCTGGCCGTCGACGATCCGGACCTGCAGGTTCTGCACGTCGAGGACGACGACGACCAGCCGGCGCAGCTGCCGGCCACGGCGGCCAACGTGGTGCTGGTCCTCGGTGCCGACTGCCGTCCCGCCATGCCGACGGGCGTCGTGGTGGACCTGCGCCCGCTGCTGCGCGAAGAGCTGCACCTGCTCGCCGAGCTGGTGCTGGGAGACCGCCCCGACCCGGCCCTGGTCGCCGCCCTCGCGGAGCAGTGCGGCGGCAGCCACAGCCAGGCGGCTCGGACACTGCAGGGCTGGCTCCGCGAAGGTCGGGTGCACTCCACCGGCCGCGGCATGGTGCTGCTCGAGGGGCCGGGCGCGGTCGGACAGGCCGCCGAGCGGTCGTCGATGGCCCGGACCGCAGCGCGCCTCTCACTGCTCGACCAGGAGGTGCTGACGACGATCGCGGTGTTGGACCGGTCGGCGTCGCCCGACGAGCTCGTCCAGCTGCTGACCGACCCCGACAGGGCGGCGGCCGGACCTGCCCGACGCGACCTCGAGCGGACCCTGTGCCACCTCGCCGACCTCGGGCTGCTGCGGCCGCACGACGGCGGTCTGGTGCTGCGTGACCCGCTCCTCGCCGACGCCGTACGGTCCTGGGTGCGCCGCAGTGCGCTCCGGCGACTGCACCGATCGGTGGCCGAGCGGGGTCTGGTGACCTCCGCCGAGCGGGTCGTCCACTGGCTCGCCATCGGCGAGACCGAGCTGGCCTGCGCGGCCGCCCTGGAGGCTGCGGATGCGGCCGTCTTCGAGGACCGCCACGAAGATGCCCGTACGCACCTGCTCCAGGTCTGCTCCCTCGCCGACGTACAGGTGGACCTGTCGGCCGACGGCTCCGACCTCACCCGCCAGCTCGCCCATGTCCTGGAGAAACTCGGCCGGCCGGAGGATGCCTGGCGGGCCCGGCGGGCGGTATCGGCCTCGCCGCCCCAGCCGCTGCGCGACCTGCCGACAGCGGTCCTGGGCACGGTGTCCCTCCCCGCCGCGGCGGAGTCGCGGCGGTCCCGCAGGGACGACGCGGCCTGCTCCGTCGTACCGCCGTACACCGGCCAGCCCGGCAGCAACCGGCCCGACGCGCCGCGCCGGCGGCGGCACCACGACAGGGCACTGGGCGATGCGCACCTACCCCTGGTGCTGCAAGGTGGCGGGACCTGCGCGGGGCTCACCCCGCATCTGGTGGAGCTCCTCCTGGGCGGTGCCGCGCGCGCGGAGCAGGCCCTGCTGCTGCTGCAGTCGTCGAAGCTCTCGGGAGCCGCCCCTCAGCTGACGGCCGGCCTGGACCTGTTGCTGACGCTCGCGGCACACGACCTCGGCCACCCCGGCGTCGATGTCGATGGCGCCCGGTTGGCCGCCCTGGTCAAGCAGGCCGGCCCCGACTGGGCCTGGCTGCCGGTACGGCTGCTCAGCGAGCGCTACGACCTGGTGGGGGCGCACCTGGCCGAGTGGGTGGCGGCCGACGACGACACACCGGTGGACGGTATGAGCGAGCTCAGCGCTCAACTGTTCCTGCTCGCCAGCGCCGGCCTGCGCGCGCAGGAGAGCGGACCTGCCGCCGCCATACCCGGGCTGCTCGAGCTCGTCGAGCGAGCGGTGTCGTCGGGCTGCACCCTGCTGCTCCCCGAGGCGGCAGCAGCGCTCGCGCGGGCCGAGGCCCGCGAGGGAGCCAGTAGCGCCCGCGAGCACTTCGACCTGTTCGAGTGGAGTATCGGGGCTCATCACACGCCGCCCCGGGCTTCGACGCTGCGCCTGCTGGCCCGCGCCGAGCTGCGGTCGGCCGGCGGGGACCACCGTCGGGCCGCCGCGGCTGCCGCGCAGGCGTCGCAGTTGGCCGGCTCGAGCGGGCTCGCGATACTCGCAGCGCACGCACTTCTCTGCCGGGGCCGTTATCTGGTCGCGGAGGGCTCCGCGGAGTCGGTGACCGTGATGACCCGGGCGCGCGACGCCTTCCACGCGGCAGCCGTCCAGCTCCCCGCCGCCCGCCGGCCGGTCGGCTGAGCGCCCGGCCTCGGTACGGGCTCAGTGCCGGTGCGAGACGGCAGAAGGCGGCGGGACCGGCTCGGGCTCCTGGGCGAGCGTGACCCCGGGACCGTCCGGCAAGCCGGGCCGGACCTCGACGTCGGCCGGGCTCGTCCCGGTGGCTCGCGCCACCGCGGCCCGCGACGCGTCCACCTGGGCGGCCCCGAGCAACGGCCCGACGTAGTGCACGAGGAGCTCCGCGCTGCTACCCGCATCGATGCGGTACTGCCCGAAAAGGTCGGCCAGCACCCCCTCGCGGTCCAGGGCGGCCGCCGCCTCGGCAGTCGTGCCGGCCGGCCGAACGGCCAGGACCAGGTCGTGCAGCAGCACCGGCTCGTGCCCGACCCGGCCCGCGCCGGCCACCGGGGCGGCGAGGGCCACACCCGGCGGCAGGCAGCCGACCACGTCCGGAATGCCCGAGGCGAGCGTGGTCGCGCTGACCACGTCGACCGGCAGGTCGAGCAGCGGCAGCCCCTCCGCGGCGGCGGCACGGCGCAACGCCGTAGGTAGGACGGACCGGGCCGCCTCGTCGGCCGCCCACAGGGCGACGGCCTCGCAGCGCCGCACCAGGAGTCCGTCGTAGGGACCGACGGCGGGCCGGCCGTCGCCCACGGTGCCGCCACTGACCGGGGCCGCGAAGGCCACCGGAGCGCCGGCCGGGGACCCGGCGTGCCCGGCGAGCAGCATCGCCGCCGCCGCGACGGCGACGGCAGCGCAGGGCCACCCACGCCGGCGCGCCGTGATCCCGCGTTCAGGCACCTCAGGTGCCCAGCGGTAGCGCGGCGGCGTAAGCCGGACGTCGGGCGCCGGACGCGTAGATGTCCGGGATCGGCGGGTCGGCCGACACGGGGTCGTTCTGGACCGGGTCCCCGACGGCGAACTGCACCATCATGTCGTTGTCCTCGTGCACCAGGTTATGGCAGTGGATCATGTACCGGCCACCGTCGTACGCACCGGTGGTGAACTGCATGAGGACGGTGACCGACTCGCCCTCACCGGCGTAGAAGACGTCCTTGGGGCCACCTTCCCAGGCGAACGCCTGGCCCGATGGCGTGTTGCGGGCGATGATCTTGCCGTCGATCAGGTGGATGTGGACCGGGTGGAACCAGCCTCCCGAGAGGTTGACGATCTCCCATGACTCGACGGCGTACTTCTTCGGGTTCCGGTCGTCGATGCGCATGTATCCGCTGCTGGCGACGTCGTCCCAGGTCTCGTTGTTGATCTTCCACAGCCCCCCGTCGTGGTGCACCTCGATCCGCCGGTGCGCGGTCGCCATCTCCGGCGTCAGCGACATCGTGTCGACGGCCCCGAACTCGCTCCACCGCTGCGGCCCGCGGTCCAGGGTGGTAGGGATGGTGTTGACCTCTACGCCACCACCGGCGACGACCTGGAACTGCATGACCTTGCCGGTGCTGGTGAAGTCAATATTGTTCTTGTTGCTGAGGTTGCGTAGCTGGATCTTCTGGCCGACCTTGTACTTCCGGAAGTCGATGAGCACCTCGTATCGCTCGGCGGTTCCCTGCCGCCAGGAGGAGACGGCCTGCACCGTCGGTGTCATCCCCCCGTCGGTGCCGACGACGTAGAACGGGTCACCGGTGCTCAGCGCGAACCGGTAGGACCGCGAGATCGAGCCGACCAGGAAGCGGAACCGGTAGATCCGTCGCTTGACCTTCATGGTCGGCCAGGGAACCCCGTTGACCATGATCACGTCACCCCACAGGCCGTCATGGCCGTTGTCGGCGTACACCACGCCGCCCTTGTCGTTGAACAGCGCGTCCGAGACCAGCACGGGCACGTCGAACTCGCCCTGCGGGAGCTGGGCTCGCTCGTACTGGTCCGACAGCGGGTACAAGCCCGCGAGACCGGCGTACACGTTCTGGGCCGTCGCGTGGTGGCGGTGGTCGTGGTACCAGAGCGTCCGGGCGTTCTGCCAGTTCGGGTAGTGGTAGGTCTTCACCCAGCCCGGCTGGGTGATGTCGTTGGCGTACCCGTCGTACTGCGGCAGCGACGCCGAGCCGTGCAGGTGGGTCACGCTGTCGAATGCCCCGCCGTGCAGTAGCGGGCTCCCCAGGGCGTTGCGGATCCGGACCTCCGCGCGCCGGCCGCACTCCGACCGGATCGTCGGCCCGGGGAAGGTGCCGTTGTAGCTGGCGATGGTGGTGGTCAGGCCGGGCAGCATGTTGGCGGGGGCGAGCTGCTCCACGAGCTCGTACTTGGCGAACGGCCCCGCCGCATCGGTGCCCACCTCGTACGGCAGCAGCTCCGGCGGCCGGCGGAACAGGTTCTTGTACGGCACCGGGGTGTTCACCGGTGCAAGGGTGCTGGTGACCGGTACGGGCTCTGCACCCGCGGACGAGACGCCACCGATCGCGATGGCGCCGGCCCCCACGGCCCCGAGACGCAGGACGTCACGGCGGGAGATCACCTGGTCACGCCCCGGGGCGCTCGTCGTCCGCGTGCCTGGTCGTCCACTCGCATGGCTCCTCCTCAGAAACCCGCCGGCGACCCGTGCCGGGATGCCGGTGACCTTGCCGGTCCACCGACACAGCAACGTCAAATCCGTAGGTGGCAGTGGCGCCATGAAGACGTGACGGCTGCGTCACGACCGCTGCCTACCGTCCGCCGGGCTGGGCCCCTTCCGGGTGCGCAGCCCGGTGCGGCGCCTGCGGCAGCGGCTCAGCTCAAGGGGTGGGAGAAGACATGAGCGCAAAGCGAGCGACCCTCGCGGTCGCCACAGCGCTGGCACTGGGGACGGCAGCGCTACCGGCCGCACTGCTGGCTACGGCGGGGGCAGCGGTCGCACCGGTCGGGCAGGGGTTCACCGTCACCCCGTCCGACCTGGCCTTCATCCTCAGGCAGATCAAGATCTCGGAGCAGCACGCAGCCACGTACACCCCGGGCAACCCGTGCGGGACGCTGGTCGGCCCCGGGGCCGACCAGATCCCGGACCGGCTGACGGCCTACGGCCTGCGCACGGTGGACGGGTCGTGCAACAACCTGTTCCCGGGTCGTGACGGCTTCGCGGCGGCCGACCGGACGTTCCCCCGCCTGACGACGCCGGTCTTCAAGGACGCCGACACCGCGGGCTTCGGTCCGCCCGGACCGACCAGCTACAAGCAGAAGAGCGGCAACGTCTTCGACTCCCAGCCGCGGATCGCCAGCAACCTGATCGTCGACCAGACCTCGACCAACCCCGCGGCCCTGGCCGCGGCCGCGCACCCGGTGCGGGCCCAGATCGGGACCGCCACCGCGGTCCCGTGCACGACCGACCCCCAGCTCGACGCCGTTCCGCCCGTCGACGCCGTCCCGGTCGGCTGCACGCCGTCGCACCAGACGTTGGACATCCCGAACGTGACGACAGATGTCGGTCTCTCGCCGCCCTACAACTCGCTCTTCACCTTCTTCGGCCAGTTCTTCGACCATGGCGTCGACCAGACCGTCAAGGGCGGGGGCACCGTCTTCGTGCCGCTGAAGGCCGACGACCCACTGGTCGCCGGCAAGGACCACATCTTCGGCAACGCTGACGACCTGCCCGCCAGCCAGCGCTTCATGGTCCTGACCCGCGCACAGAACCAGCCCGGCCCGGACGGGGTCCTGGGCACCGCCGACGACATCCAGGACGCCGACAACACCGACACCCCGTGGGTCGACCAGAGCCAGACCTACACCTCGCACGGCTCGCACCAGGTCTTTCTGCGCGAGTACGCCAACAACCCGCTCGGCAAGCCGGTCTCGACCGGTCGGCTGCTCGGCGGTCTCGGCGCCGGGCTCACCTACTTCAACTCGCCGGACGGCACTACCGGCATGGCGACCTGGCTGTCGGTCAAGCAGCAGGCCGCGAACCTGCTCGGCCTGCAGCTGGTCGACACCGACGTCACCAACATCCCGATGCTCGCCGTGGACCCGTACGGCAAGTTCCAGCCCGGGCCGAACGGGCTGCCGCAGTACGTGACCAAGAGCGGTCTCCTGGTCGAGGGCAACCTCGCCAACCCGGTGCCCGTGCCGGCCGACGTGGTGCACTTCGACACGCCATTCCTGACCGACATCGCGCACAACGCCGACCCGAGCCCGCAGCCCAGCCACACGGGGGGGCCGCCGGTCATCCCGATCCCGGACGCGGACAACACGCCGTCCGCGGACTTCGCCAGCCAGCCCACCGGCACCTACGACGACGAGATGCTCAACGCGCACTTCGCCTGCGGTGACGGCCGGTGCAACGAGAACATCGCGCTCTCGACGATCCACCAGGTCTTCCACTCCGAGCACGACCGGCTGGTGGCCGACGTGCGCAACACGCTCACCAACGACGCCAGCCCGGCCGGGGTGGCCGCGCTGGCCGACTGGAAGCTGCCCACCGGCACGCCGGACGGCTGGAACGGCGAGCGGCTGTTCCAGGCGGCCCGCTTCGTGACGGAGATGGAGTACCAGCACGCGGTCTTCGAGGAGTTCGCCCGCAAGGTGCAGCCGGCGGTGCGCCCCTTCCACGTCTACACGCCCGACGTCAACCCGGCCGTCAAGGCGGAGTTCGCGCACGCGGTCTACCGCTTCGGGCACTCCATGCTGGACGACACCGTCGCCCGCACCAATGTGAACCCCGCGACCGGCGCGAAGTCCGACAACTCGATCCCGCTGCTGCAAGCCTTCCTCAACCCGCCGGAGTTCTTCAACGGTGGGGGGGCCGGCACGCTCACTCCCGCGCAGGCCGCTGGCTCGGTGGTCATGGGTTCCTCGTCGCAGATCGGCAACGAGCTCGACGAGTTCGTCACCGAGACGCTGCGCAACAACCTGCTCGGCCTGCCGCTGGACCTGCCGACCCTGAACATGACCCGGGCCCGGGAGGCCGGCGTCCCGTCGCTGAACAGCACCCGGCGGCAGATCCATGCCACCACCAACGACGCGCAGATGGCGCCGTACACCGACTGGACGGACCTGGGTCAGCACCTCAAGCACCCCGAGTCGCTGATCAACTTCGTCGCGGCGTACGGGCAGCACCCGACGATCCTCGCCGAATCGACGCTCGCCGGTAAGCGGGCGGCTGCCCGGGCCATCGTCGACCCGCGTCCGGCCAACCCGTCGGCGGTGCCGCCAGTCGAGGCGGACGTCCCACCGGCCGACGCCGCCTCCTTCATGTTCAGCACCGGCAGCTGGGTCAACACGGCCGCCGGCGTCACCACCACCGGGCTCGACGACGTCGACCTGTGGGTCGGCGGGCTGGCCGAGCGGACCAACCTGTTCGGCGGCCTGCTGGGGAGCACGTTCAACTACGTGTTCCAGAACCAGCTGGAGAACCTGCAGGACGGTGACCGGCTGTACTACCTGAACCGCACCGTCGGCATGAACCTGCGGGCCCAGCTCGAGGGGAACTCCTTCGGTGAGCTGATCCAGCGCAATACCGACGGCACCAACTCCCTGAAGGCGGATGCCTTCGCCACCGCGGACTGCCGGTTCCAGCTGGCCAACCTGAACGGGACCCCGGCCGGCTTCGCGCAGTTCGGCTCGACCGTCGCCGACGACCCGACGACGACGGACTGCAACGAGAACCTGCTGCTGCTCCGCAAGCCGGACGGCACGATCCAGTACCGGGCGATCAACAGCGTGAACCCGTCCGGGATCAACTCGCAGTCGGTCTACAACGGGACCGCGGGCGTCGACCGGATCTACGGCGGCAACGACAACGACACGTTCTGGGGCGGCGCAGGCAACGACGTCATCGAGGGCAACGGCGGTGACGACGTCGCGCTCGGCGGCGACGGCAACGACATCATCACCGACCTGGACGGCGCAGACGTCCTGAAGGGCGGCCCCGGCAACGACGCCATCGACGCCGGACCCGGCAACGACATCGTGCTGGGCGGCGACGGCCAGGACTTCACCAACGGCGGGGCCAACGACAACGAGACCTTCGGCGGTCCCGGGAACGACTTCATCATCGCCGGCCTGGGTGCCGACGCCGTCTTCGGTGACGGCGGGGACGACTGGATCCAGGGCGGTACCGGCCAGGACCTGCTGCAGGGCGACCACGGGGCGCCGTTCTTCAACGACCCCGCGCAGGCAGCTCCCGGCAACGACATCATGGTCGGCCAGGAGGGCGAGAACGACTACGACGCCGAGGGTGGCGACGACGTCATGTCGGCGAACGCGGCCATCGACCGGTTCGCCGGCGCCGGCGGCTTCGACTGGGCGATCCACCAGTACGACACGGTGGGGGCCGACGACGACATGAAGATCAACCAGGTCCTCGCCGGGCTACCGCTGCCCGTGATCGTCAACCGCGACCGCTGGCAGGAGACCGAGGCCAACTCCGGCTCGGCCTTCAACGACAGCATCAAGGGTGACGACGCGGTGCCCAGTCTGGTCGGCGGAGCCGGCTTCACCGGCTGCGACGCACTCGACCAGGCCGGCCTGGACCGGATCTCCGGCCTCGCCGCCCTGCTGCCACCGGTGGCCAGCTTCCCCGAGACGGCGGCAGCAGTCGCCGGACGGTCGGCACCCGGGGCATGTCCCCTGACCGGCCCGGTCTGGGGCCAGGGCAACATCCTGCTCGGTGGTGCCGGCAGCGACACGATCGAAGGTCGCGGCGGCAACGACATCATCGACGGCGACAAGGCCCTCACGGTGCGGATCAGCGTCCGGACCAACCCGGCCGATGCGACCACTCAGATCGGCTCGGCGGACCTGATGGAGCACCAGTACCTGCGTGACTCCACCGGCACCCTCACCGGCCCGACCCTGCAGGCTGCGGTGTTCGCCGGCACCGTCGACCCGGGCAACCTGGTCGCCGTCCGGGAGATCACCAGCCCGGCCGCCGGCACGGACGTCGGCTCCATCGACACGGCGGTGTTCTCCGGTGCTCGGGCCGACTACGACATCACCACCGTTGCGGGTGCCTTGACCGTCACGCACGCCAGAGGTACCGCCATCGACGGCACCGACACGCTGCGCGGCATCGAGGCGCTGAAGTTCTCCGACGGAGTCGTCACCCTGGCCCTCCCGGCCGTGATGGCCGCCCCGACCGCCCTTGCGGGCGACAGGTCCGCCACCGTCAGCTGGGTCACCCAGACCCCGCCGGCCGGCGCCTCACCGGTCACCCGGTACGAGGTCGTCAGCACTCCGGCCGGCAGCGTTGCCGCAGTGGTCCCCGCCTCGGCGGCATCGACCTCGGTCGTGGTGCCGGGCCTTCTGAACGGCACCGCCTACACGTTCACCGTTCGGGCGGTCAACCAGTGGGGCGCAGGACCGGACTCACCGGCCTCCGGATCGGTCACGCCCTTCGGTGACACGACACCGCCGACCGTGGCCTCGTCGGTCCCGACCGTCAGTGCCACCGGGGTCGACCCGGCCGCCGCCGTCACCGCCACCTTCAGCGAGCCTGTTGTCGGTGTCAACGGTGCGCGGTTCACCCTGCGGGACAGCGCAGGCGTCCTGGTCACCAGAACCGTGACCTACGACGCCGCCACCAACACCGCCCGGCTCCTCCCGGCGGTGAACCTGGCGCCGAACAGCGTCTACACAGCCCGGCTGCTGTCCGGGGTCACCGACGTGGCGGGTAACCCGCTCGCCCCGTTCACCTGGCGCTTCACCACGGGTACGGCCACCGTGAACCCACCGCCCACCGTCACCGCGCGCACGCCGGCGGTCAACGGCACCGGCTTCGCGCGCACCGCCAACGTCACGGCCACCTTCAGCGAAGCGGTGACCGGGGTGACCAGCACGACGATGCGCCTGCAGAAGGTCTCGAACGGCGCCATCCTCACGGTTGCCGTGACCTACAACCCGGTCACCCTGACGGCCACGCTCGACCCGGCCCTGAGGCTCGCCGGCCTCACCCAGTACCGGGTGGTGTTCACCCCGGCAGGCATCAGGGACCAAGGCAACGCCCCGCTGGCCCCGAGCAACTGGACCTTCACCACGGGGCCATGACCCGGAAGGACGTACCAGCGCTGAGATACCGGCGTTGAGCACCCGAGGTGCCCCGGAGGAGACTCTCCGGGGCACCTCGGCGTGCGGGTCAGCCGGCTGCGGGCGCCAGCGCCGCGGGCCAGAGCCGGTGGACGTCGGCCCGATCCTTGCCGGCGCTCTTGGCGACGTACATCGCGCCGTCGGCGTCGCGGAGCAGCTGGTCCGCGTCGTCACCGGGACGCGCCTGCGCCATCCCGATGCTGACCGTGACGCGGTACTGCCTGTCGTTGACCTTGACGGGCTCGGCGAGCGCCGTCCGGAGTCGCTGCGCGACGGCGTGGGCTGCTGCGGTCTGCTCGTCGTGGTCGCCCGGCATCGCAGGGGACGGCCACCCCTCCAGAACGACGACGAACTCATCACCGCCGACCCGTGCGACCGTGTCGTGTTCGCGAAGGGCGGCCCGGATGCGTTCGCCGGCCGCGACCAGGACGGCGTCGCCTGCAGCGTGCCCTCCGGTGTCGTTCACCGCCTTGAAGCCGTCCAGGTCACAGAACAGGACGGTCACGGTGCTACCTGAGCGGGCGCTCCGGGCCAGTGCTTCGACCAGTCGGTCGGTCAGCAACCGGCGGTTCGGGAGGCCGGTGAGCGGGTCGTGCAGGGCGGCGCGGGCGAGGCGCTCCTCGACCCGGACGGTGTCGGTGACGTCCCTGGCCACCCCGAGGATCTGCACGACCGCACCGCCGCTGTCCCGGGCGAACGGCGTGACCCGCCGGGAGAGCCACCGCCAGCTCCCGTCGGCGTGTCTGGTCCGGTACCTGACCTGAACCACCTCGCCGTCAGCGAGGTCCTGGGCGGCCAGATTTGCGCCCTGCAGGCGGCCGGCGTCGTCGGGGTGCACGAGCGCGGCAACCGCAGCCGCCCCGAGCGACACCACCTGCTCGGGGGTGTGCCCGAGCATCTCTCCGAGGCCCTGTGACGTCCAGACGGGGGCACCGGTCCGCGGGTCAACGACGAAGATGAGATCGGGGCTCGCGGCAAGGACGGCGTCGTGGAAGGCGGCACTGTCCCGCAGCTCGTCCTGAGCCCGACGCTCGGCGGTGACGTCGTTGAAGGAGGCGACCGCGCCGAGCACGGTGCCATCTGCGGAGGCGATCCGGCGGGCCGTGACGACCACGTGCCGCATGTCCTCGGGTTGGCCGTCGACCGCTCCGATCCGGACGGCCAGGTCGGTCAGCTGCTCGCCAGCGAGGGCCCTGCGCAGCGGGCTCCGGTCCGGCTCGAGCTCGGTGCCATCGGCGAGCAGCACCCGGATCCGGCCGGCGACATCCTCGTTGCTGGGGTGCTCGTCGTCCGCGACCATCGTGATGCGTCGTTGCGCCTGGTTGCGGAGCACGACCTGCCCGCTCGCGTTGCACGCCAGCACGCCGGCGCCGACGGTCTCGAGCACCTCGTCGTCGAACCACTTGCGTTCGGCGAGCCCGCGTAGGGCCTGCTCGAGGGACGAGACGACGACCGCGAGCGTCAGAACGGTGATGGCGGCGGTCAGGACGAGCACCTGCACCAGCTGCCCGGTGACGACCGCCGAACGGGCGCCGGCGAACGGGCCACCACCGTGGGCGGAGAGCAGCGCGACGATCGCCCCGACGACAAGCAGCTGGCCGGCCGTACGACGCACCCCCCCGCGCAGCGCCGTCCACATCAGCGGTGGCAGCACCAGGAACGCGAGCGGCAGCCGCTGGCCCGGCCCGAACACGATGGCGGTGACGGCGAGGGGCAGCGCCCACTGCCCGGCCACCTCCCAGGTACGCCAGCGCGGTGCCTCTGGCGTACGCAGGAACAGCGGGACGATGACCAGGACGGCTGCGCTGTGCGCGGCGGCGACCGATCGCCAGGACGACAACGGTGGCGCCCCCTGGGCTGTCCACACGACGGCGGTCGCCACTGACGCGGCGACCACCGCCCCGAGGCCGGCCGCGACCGCCAGCCGGCCCAGGTCCACCAGCGAGGCAAGCGCAGGCCGCTCGCCATCCGGCGTCCCGCGGGACAGCCACCAGGAGCCGAGTGCCACCTCCAGGGCATTCGCGGCACCGAGCCCGATGGCGACGACCGCGGGGCGACCGCCGGCGTAGTTCGCGGCGGCGGCGGCGCCGAACACCGCGACGAGCAGCGGCGTCCTGCTGCGCCGCCCGGCACCGGCCACGACACCGACCGCGAGCCCGGCCGCCGGCCACCACGAAGCGACCCGCGAGCCCGCCGGCGCGAGCAGGACCGCACCGTACGCGAGCCCGAACAGCGTCAGCAGGAAGGCCGCCGCGCCCGCTACCCCACGCACCCTGGTAGCCCAGCCGGCAGTCAGCTCGGGGCGGGGCAGGGCGGGCAGCGGCGGTGGCACGGGTCTCCGGAGGTCGGGCGGCAGGCTCTGGTTGCGGCAGGGACAGCGCCGCTCGCCCTCTTCTCGACAGCGGTGACGCCCGGGGACATGGCCCGGTCGGGCCATTGCGACCAGCTCCTACTTCGCCGGCAACGTCGCCGATGCCGCCGTCCACCCGGGCGTGCTGGCCGCCGCACGGGTCGCCGCTGTGTTGTCAGGCCGGCTGGATGAGTCCAAACAGCCCGCGGGCGTAGCCGTCGATTGCGGCGGTGAAGAGCAGGTCCCCGGGTGTTGCCGAAGGCGAGCTCCCAGAGACCGGAGTTGACGACCGGGCCCCCCGGGTGTCCTTCCGAGCGGCACCGAGGTCCTCGATCGGGCAGCCGCCGTCGGACAACAGCCGGCAGGCGGGGTTGACTGTGGGTGTGCGGACGACTCGGCAGGGCGCCTCGGTGGAGGCGGTACTGACCGCTGCCGCCGGGTTTCGCAGCGCACAGGAGCTGCACGCCGAGCTGCGGGCGAGGGGCGAGCCGGTCGGGCTGACGACGGTCTACCGGCACCTCACGGCGCTGGCGGCCGACGGCGCCGTGGACATCCTGCACGGCGTGGACGGCGAGGCGGTCTACCGGCTGTGCGGGACGTCATCGCACCATCACCACGTGGTGTGCCGGACGTGCGGTGCGAGCGTCGAGGTGGACGGCCCCGAGGTCGAGGCCTGGGCGGAGGACGTGGCCAGGTTGGCGGGCTACACCGACGTCACGCACACCCTGGAGGTGTTCGGGACCTGCGCCGCATGCTCAGCCGGGCGCCCCGGCTGACGCACGAACCAGGCGCCCCCGGCCGCGTACGAAGCCCGCACCCCACAGGCGGGCAACGACGTACACCGCGAAGCTGATCCCGGTGATGAAGACACTGGGTCTGCCCTGATTGCTCGCCAGGCTGGCCAGCAGGCCACCGTCGGCAGCGAGTAGCGCGAACCCGACGCTGAGGGCGGTCACGACCGCCGGCCGGGCCGACAAGCGCAGCGCGGCGGCAGCCGGGGTGATGGTGAGGCTGAGCACCAGCAGCGTCCCGACGATCTGGGCGGCCTCGGTGACGGTGAGCGCCAGGACGAACAGGAAGGCGATGCCCAGCGCGCGGGTACGGACCCCGCGGGCCTCGGCGACGTCGGGGTCGACGCTGGCAAACATCAGCGGCCGGTACAGCACCGCGATGGAGACCAGGACGGCCACGGCTACGGTGACCAGCAGCACGAGCTGGCCGTTGCTGATGCCCAGGATCTGGCCGAACAGGATGTTCGTGGCCGCCGTCGCGAACCCCCGGTAGAGACTGAGCAGGTACACCCCGAGCCCCAGGCCGAACGCCAGGATCACGCCGATCGCCGAGTCGCGTTCGCGCTGGCGGGCGCCGAGCAGCCCGATGGCTGCGGCGACCACGAGCGCCCCGATCAGCGCACCGGCGACCGGGTCGTCGGCCACGAGCAGGCCGGCGGCGGCGCCGGTGAACGACAGCTCGGCGGTGCCGTGCACCGCGAACGCCATGTTCCGGATGATGACGAACGGCCCGATCAGACCGGCGGTGACTGCCACCAGGGTCGCGGCCATCAGCGCGTGCTGGGCAAATGACTGTCCCAGGTAGTCCATGAGCCCCATCAGTGCGCCCTGCCGGGCCGTACGTGCTGGTGGGAGTGGTCGTCGCCCTCGGCGTGGTGGTGGTGGTCGGCGCCCGGCTCGGCGTGCGCCCCGTCGGGGGCGCCGACGATGACGATCCGACCGCGGACCCGAAGCACGTCGACGTCGGTGCCGTACAGCTCGCTGAGCCGATCGCCGGTCATGATCTCGTCCGGCGTACCCACGGCCCAGCGCCCGCCGACGAGGTATAGCACCCGGTCGATCAGCGGCAGCACCGGGTTGACCTCATGCGTCACGAACACCACGGACGTATCCGCCTCGCGCCGCCGGTCGTCGAGCAGGTTGCTGACCTCCTGCTGGTGGCGCAGGTCCAGGCTGAGCAACGGCTCGTCGCACAGCAGCACCCGCGGGTCGCCAAGCAGGGCCTGGGCGATCCGCAGCCGCTGCTGCTCCCCGCCGGACAGCAGTCCGACGGGCGCGTCGGCGTACGACGTCGCCCCGACCGCGGCGAGCACCTCGTCCACCCGCGCGCGGGCCCGGCGGTCCGGCAGCGGCACGCCGAACCGGTGCCCGTCCAGTCCCAGCCGCACGAGGTCGCGGGCCCGAACCGGCAGGTCGCGGTCCAGCGCCTTCTGCTGCGGGATGTAGCCGACCAGGTCGCTGCCGCGGCGAGGCGCGCGCCCGCAGACCCGCACGATGCCGGCGGACAGCGGCTGCAGCCCCAGCAGCACCTGCAGCAGGCTGGTCTTGCCGGCGCCATTGGGTCCGAGCACCGCCAGGAACTCGCCGGGCTGGACGTCCAGCTGCAGGTCGCGCCACAGCCACCGCCCGCCGAACTCGAGCCCCGCCCCGGCCAGCCGTACCGCTGGGGACCCCGACGTCGCACTCACCCGCCCAGCGCCGTCAGCATCGCCTTGGCTTGGCCGGTCTGCCACGTCTGGAAGTCGACCATGCCAGCCGGGATCATCTCGGTCACGCCGACGACCGGGATCCCCGCGGCCTTGGCCCTGGCCTGGATGCCGTCGGTGGTCGGGTTGGTGACCTGCGCGTTGTACAGCAGGACCTTGACGGTCCGGTCCTGCAGGGCTCGATTGAACGCGGCCGTGTCGCCGGGGCTCGGGTCGGTGCCGTCCTCGACCGACTGCGCGAAGGCGGCCGGGGAGCCCAGCATCAGGCCGGCGGCGTCGACGAGGTAGCCGGGAACGCGCTCGGTGTACGCGACCGCGCTCCGGCCGTACCTCGCCTTGATCGTGGCAAGCGTGTCGACGTACGGCTGGTAGCTCTGCAGGAAGGTCTGCAGGTTCGTCTGGAACGCCGAGCCGTCACCGGGGTCGACGCTGGTGAGCCGCTCCGCGATCGCCTGCGCGCCTTGACGGACGAACTGTGGCGAGTACCACAGATGCGGGTTCCGGTCGTTCCCCAGTCCGACGGCGTCGGCGAGGTTCAGCACGACGCGACCGTCCTTGGGGCTCGCGGCGAGGAGCTTGCGGACGAAGTCGTCGTAGCCGGCGCCGTTCAGCACGACGAAGGAGGCGCTGCCGACGGCGGCGGCCGTCTCCGGGTCCGTCTCGAAGCTGTGCGGGTCGGCCGCCGGGTCGCTCAGCACCGACGTCACCTGCACGTGCTCGCCGCCGATCTGCCGCACAATGTCTCCCCAGACATTCTCCGCGGCCACCACCCGTACCGTGGCCGGACCCACGGCCGCCTTTCTGGTGGCAGAGCCGCACCCTGCCAGTGCGAACGCCAGCACCGCCAGGACCAGCCACCATGCTGCTGCTCGGCAACGCCCGCTCGGTCCTGCTGCTGTCCTCATCCCGCCCTTGTCTCGTCACGCCGACCCCGACATGAAAACCGTTTTCACTTAGCCTGTCAAGCGGGTCCTGAGTTGCTGCCCGCCGGCACCGCGCTGGCACACCCGCCCGGGTGCTCGAGCGTCGCCGCCGACCGACCGGCACCGTGCTGGGCGGGCACCTCGTCTCGCTCATCTTCTGGTCGGTGACGATCATCGTCACCGTGATCTACGTCGGACTGGTCCTTCGGGCGGACAGCGACGGGGAGGCCGGCATCCTCTCGCTCATCACGCTGGTGGCGCGTCCTGGCCGCCGCCCGCCACGACCGTCCCGAACCCGCACCCTGGTGATGCTGTCCGTCCTCGGGATCTTCGGCGCCTCACTGTTCCTGGCCGACAGCATGATCACCCCCGCGATCTCGGTGCTGTCCGCTGTCGAGGGGCTCCGGCTGGTCCAGCCGCGCCTCGAGACGTTCGTCATCCCGATCACCATTGTCATCATCATCGCCCTGTTCGCGGCTCAGCGGGTGGGTACGGCGCAGGTGGGTCGGCTGTTCGGCCCGGTCATGACGCTGTGGTTCCTGGCCATCGGGGCGGCGGGCGTCCTCGGCGTCGTCAAGGAGCCGGGGATCCTGCGCGCGCTGTCCCCACGTACGCCCTCGGCTTCGCAACCGGGCAACCCGGGATTGCGTTCTTCGCACTGGCGGCGGTCGTGCTGGCCGTCACCGGCGCCGAGGCCCTGTACGCAGACCTGGGTCACTTCGGACGCTCCCCGACCACCCGCGCCTGGCTGATCCTGGTTTTCCCTGCCTGCCCGCTCTCCTACTTCGGACAGGGCGCCCTGGTGCTGTCCGACCCCACGCTCGAGGGGCCGGTACGCGCCCCGTTCTTCCTGCTAGCGCCGGGCTGGGCGCTCATCCCCCTCGTCGTGCTGGCCACGGCCGCCACCGTCATCGCCTCCCAGGCCGTCATCACCGGGGCCTTCTCCGTCGCGCGCCAGGCCGTGCAGCTGGGCTACCTGCCGCGGTTACGGATCGTGCACACCTCGGCGCAGACCATCGGCCAGATCTACGTGCCGTGGGTCAACTGGGCGCTGCTGGTCATGGTGATCGTGCTGGTGCTGACGTTCCAGACGTCCGCCGCGCTGGCCTTCGCCTTCGGCGATGGCGGTGACCGGGACCATCGTGGTGACCACGATCCTGCTCAGCTATGTCGCCCGTCAGCAATGGGACTGGCCGCTGTGGGTGGTCCTGGTCGGCGCCGCCGGCGCGCTGACCTTCGAAGGCCTGTTCCTGGCGGCCAACCTCACCAAGCTGATCAGCGGAGCATGGCTGCCGCTGGTCATCGGCACCCTGATCTTCACGGTGATGACAACCTGGCAGCGCGGCCGCCGGCTCGTCACGGACAGCCGCGAGCGCGAGGAAGGCCGCCTTCGAACTTTTGTCGACGACCTCCACGAGCAGCGCGTGCCGGTCGTGCGGGTGCCGGGTACAGCCGTGTTCCTCAACCGCGGCCTGGCCACCGCACCGCTGGCTCTGCGCTCGAACGTCGAGCACAACCACGTGCTGCACGAGAGCGTTGTCATCATCGCCGTCGGACCGCGCCGGTACCCGTCGTGGCGGCCGCGGAGAAGGCCAGCGTGGACGACCTCGGCTACCGCGACGACGGCATCACCCAGGTCGTCATGCGCTTCGGGTACATGCAGCGCACCGACACCCCGCGGGTGCTCGCCGCCTTGGAGCCCGAGCGGTTCGAGCTCCCTGTCGACCTGGCCGACGCCTCCTACTTCCTGTCGACCATCGACCTGCCCAGCGACCGGACGGTCATTGTGGGTTCACGCGTCACCCTGTAGCGCCGCGACCCGAGCGGCGTCCGGAGTGCTCGCTACAGCCCTCAGCCGATACGACAACTCCGCACGCGGGGCTCGGTAAGCCGGCGAGGCATGGCATAGCTGTGGCATGTCTCGCAGACGGCTGAGCACGACGGTCGACGCGACGTTGCTCGAACGGGCGAGGAGCGTGCGGTCCGGAACGACGGACGCCTCGCTGGTGGACGAGGCCCTCGCGGCCCTGCTGGCTCGGCACCGCTCAGCCGAGGTGGACGCGAGCTACTCGGCCCACGACGAGCACCCGCTCGATGAGCCGGACGGGTGGGGTGATCTTGCGTCGTTCCGACGGGCCGCAGCCAGGTCGTGAGCGAAGTACCCGAGCGGGGCGAGATCTGGTGGTGCGAGTTGGCGGCCATCGGTCGTCGGCCAGTCGTCGTACTCTCCCGCGATGCGCTGATCCCGCGTCACCGGCGCGCGCCCGTGCCGCCGTGTACACGACCATTCGGGGGCTGGCCAGCGAAGTACTGCTCGAACCCGGCGACGACCCAGTGCCTCGTCGCTCGGCGGTGAACCTCGACTCGGTCGAAAGCGTCTCGATCACCGTCCTCGTCAGCCGGTTGGGGCGCTTGCGAGGCACCCGCATGCGCGAGATCTGTGCGGCGCTGGCCGTGGCTGTCGACTGCTCCGCTTGATGCCCTCCGCGGTGCCCGGTCTGCGGGTGTGCTTCGTCGGGACTGCTTCCGGCTAGGCCAGCTCGGTCTTGCCCACGCCGGCCGGACCCTCGACCGGCAGCGGGGCGCGAGGGGCGTCAGGCGGCGGGCGGCCCGACGACCATCCAGTCGAGCACCGGAGTGCTCTGCAGGTAGACCAGCACGCACATGAAAGCCAGGAACCCCAGGCTCCAGATCACGACTCGGCGGAACAGGTCCCCCTCGCGGCCCTCCAACCCGACCGCTGCGGCCGCGATCGCGAGGTTCTGCGGCGAGATCATCTTGCCGAGCACGCCACCCGAGCTGTTCGCCGCGGCCAGCAGCGTCGGCGACAGCCCGGCCTTCTGGGCAGCGGTGACCTGCAGCGCTCCGAACAGCGAGTTCGACGAGGTGTCCGAGCCGGTGACCGCCACACCCAACCAGCCCAGGATGGGCGACAGGAGCGCGAACAGTCCGCCGGCACCGGCCATCCACAGACCCAGGGTCTTGGTCTCGCCGGCCTGGTTCATCACGAACGCCAGCGCGAGCACCGCCATCACGGTGACGATCGCCAGCTTGAGCTGCTTGAGCGTACGTAGGTACGCCTCCACGGCCTTCCTGAGGTTGACCTTGAGAACGAGCATGCTCAGCAGCCCGGAGAGCAGCAGCAGCGTGCCCGCAGCCGACAGGTAGTTGAGCTTGAAGGTCGTGGCGACGGCTTTACCCTGGTCATTGAAGATGTGCAGGCCAGGCCATTTCACGAGGTGCGTGACGCTCTCCAGGCCGGTCCCGGTCGCCCCGACCTTGGTCGGCGCGACGCCGGTGATCGCCGGCACCCGGGTGGCCAGGACAAAGATCAGGATGATAATGATGTACGGCGCGTAAGCCTTGATGACGTCGGCCCGGTCGTCCACGACGGCGCGTCCGGCGTCCTCGCGGGCCCGCGCGACCGCGACCGGGTCGGCCTCCTCGCTGCCGCCGGCAATCACGCGGTGGCCGCGGCCGGGCGCCGGCCCGTCGTCATCGCCTGACTCGACGTAGCCCTCCTTCGCGTGCCAGACGCGGGTGAAGGCGAGCAGGGCGAGGGCCGAGCCGAGCGAGGCGATGATGTCAGTGAGCTCCACCGACCAGAGGTTGGCCGACAGGTACTGCAGGATGCCGAACACCACCCCGGCGAGCAGGGCCGGCGGCCACACCTGGCGCAGCCCGCGCGAGCCGTCCACGATGAAGACCAGGGCTAGCGGGACGAATGCCGCCAACAGCGGGGTCTGCCGCCCCACCATGGACCCGAGGTCGGCCACCGGAAGCTTCGTGATCCCGGCCAGCGTGATGATGGGGACTGCGAGCGCCCCGAAGGCGACCGGAGCGGTGTTCGCCACCAGCGCGATCGTCGCTGCCTTCATCGGCTTGAAGCCCAGGGCCAGCAGCATGACGGAGCTGATCGCGACCGGCGTCCCGAAGCCGGCGAGGGCCTCCATCAGGCCACCGAAGCAGAAAGCGATGATGATCGCCTGGATGCGCTGGTCGTCGCTGATCGAGGCGAACGAGCGGCGCAGCACGTCGAAGTGCCCGGTCTCGACCGTCAGGTTGTAGATCCAGATCGCGTTGATGACGATCCACATGATTGGGAAGAAGCCGAAGGCGGCCCCCCACAGGCCGCTGTTGACGGCGTCGGTCACGGGCATGGAGTAGACCGCGATGGCGATCACCAGCGCCACGGCGAGCGCGATGAACGAGGCCACCCACGCCTTCATCCGCAGCCCGCCGAGGAGCACGAACAGGGTGACGAGCGGGACCGCCGCCACCAGGGAGGACAGCGCGAGCGAGCTCGCAACGGGGTCGTAGACCTGCTGGTAGTCCGCGAGCAGCATGGAGGTGTCTCCGGGTCAGTAGGCGTGCGGGTCGGCCAGGGTCAGGGGGTCGAGGTGGGGACGTGCGGCATCGGCGTACCGGGGCCGTCGAGGGCGTCGGCGAGCAGGCGCTCGACCGGGACGCCTCTGATCGAGGCGTCGAGGACCTGGATGGTGTGTGCGACCGGCGTCCGGTGCCCCATCCGGTCCAGGGTCGTGGCGACCTGCATCCAGCAGCCGGGGTTGGCGGTGACCATGATCTGGGCGCCGGTGTCGAGGACCGCCCGGGCCTTGCGCTCGCCGAGCTCGCGGGCCGGCTCCGGGTGCAGGATGTTGTAGACGCCCGCGCTGCCGCAGCACACCTCGGCCTCGGCCATTGCCTTGAGCTCGACGCCGGGGATGCCCTTCAGCAGCGAGCGCGGCTGGTCGCGGATTCCTTGGGCGTGCGCGAGGTGGCAGGCGTCCTGGTAGGCGACGCTCATCGGCAGTGGGTGGCGGGGGGCGACCGGACCGAGCTCGTCGAGCAGCTCGGTGACGTCGCGCACCTGCTGTGCCAGCGCCTCCGCGCGCGCGGCCCAGCCGGGCTCGTCGCGCAGCATGTGGCCGTACTCCTTCAGACTCGACCCGCACCCCGCGGCGTTGACCACGACGGTCTCGACGCCGGCCTGCTCGAAGATCTCGATCACCTTCTTGGCGAACGCGATCGCTTCGGCCTCGCGGCCTCCGTGCGCGGACAGCGCACCGCAGCAGCCCTGCCGCGCCGGCACCACGACCTCGCAGCCCTCGGCCACCAGCACCCGCAGCGTCGCCTCGTTGACGTCGGGGAAGAAGGCGCCCTGTACGCAGCCGGTGAGCATGCCGACCGTGCGCCGGCGGGTGCCCGTGGCCGGGGTCCGCCCGGCGAGCTTGCCGATGCGGCCCAGCCGCGGCCCGAGGGCCTCCATCGCCTGCAGCGGCTCGGGGAGCCGGGCGAGGACGCCGGTGCGGGCCAGCACCCCGCCCAGCCGGCTGGCCTGATACAGGCGCAGCGGACCGCGGACGGCCCGCAGGCGTCGGGGGAAGGGAAACAGGGCGTAGATCGCCGTACGCAGGGCCTTCTCACTGCGGGTGCGGGGGTAGCGGCGCTCGATCTGTCCGCGGGTCGCCTCGATGAGCTTGTCGTACTGCACGCCCGAGGGGCACGACGTCACGCAGGCCATGCACCCCAGGCACTGGTCCAGGTGCCGCACCGAGGAGTCCGAGAGCGGCTCGCCTTCCAGCGCCATGTTCATGATGTCGATCCGCCCGCGCGGGCTGTCCATCTCCTCGCCCCACAGCACGTAGGTGGGGCAGGTCGGCAGACAGAACCCGCAGTGCACGCAGTCCCCGACGAGCGCCGCGTCCGGCGGGTGGTGCGCGTCGAACGCGGGGGACAGCGGCTCGCCGACGCGCGGCATGCCGAGCGGCACCACCGCGTCACCGGCGCTGCTGGCGATCCGCCCACCTTGGCCGAGGTCCAGCGGCCGCCGGGCGCCGAGCACCTGGGCAGCAGCCATCTCGTGAGCGCTGACCGCGCCGCTGGGAGCGCCCGGCGGTAGGTCGTGCTCCGAGGCCTGCACCGGCGGGGCTTCGCTGCGCGGCGTGCTCATCCGGCCGTCGTCTCGTTGTTGCTCACTCAGATGCCTCCGACGTAACGACCGGGCGCCAGGCGGCGCTCCGGGTCGAACCGGTCCTTGACCCGGCGCATGAGCGGCAGGGCGTCGCCGACCGGGCCCCAGTGGTCCAGCCCCGCGCGCAGCTCCTCGGGGGCGGCGATCACGACCGCCGACCCGTCGTAGGGCGCGATCGCCGCACGCAGACCGGCCAGGCCCTCGGCGCCGATGCCCGGGTCCACGGCGGCGTACACGATGCCCGTGCACGCCGAGGAGCTCACCCGGGTGCCCGGCGGGAGCGCCTGCAGCACCTGCGGGAGCGCGGCGGCCACGTGCGCGATCCGCAGCACCAGGGGGCCGACCGGACGCCGGCCGAGGCCCGCCGGCAGGCCGACTTCGACGCGCCCGCCGGCCAGCAGGTCGACGGCGTGGGCGGCCTGCGCGGCCACGGACTCCGGGATGGACTCGAACAGCACCGCGAGGTGGAGCGCGCCGCCGGTCTCGCCCACGAGCTCGACGGCGGTCGGGGTCAGCGTGCTGCGGGAGATCAGCAGGGCGAGCCTTCCGGCCTCGGCCGGATCCTGCACCTCACGCACGACGGTCTTTGCGGAGCGCGGCAGCGGGTGCAGCCGCCACGTGGTCGACACCACCACGCCCAGGCTGCCGTGCGCCCCCGTGTAGAGCTTGCCGAGGTCGTAGCCGGCGACGTTCTTGACCACCTTGCCACCGGCCTTGGCGGTGCTGCCGTCGGCCAGCACCACGGTGACACCGATCAGCAGATCGCGCACGGTGCCGTAGCGCAGCCGGCGCGGCCCGGAGGCGTTCGCCGAGACGATGCCGCCCAGTGTCGCGCCGGCGTCGGGCGGGTCCAGCGCGAGCATCTGCCCGGCCCCCGCGAGCTGCTCCTGCAGCGCGCTCAGGGTCAGGCCGGCCTCGGCGATGACCACCAGGTCACCCGAGGTGTGCTCCACGACGCGGTCCAGCCCCGTCGTCTCGAGGACGAGGTCGCAGGACGTCGGCGCCGGGCACCAGCCGGTCTTCGTACGACCGCCGACCGGCACGACTGAGCCCACGGTGTCACGGAGAACGGCCGCGACCTCGGCGACGTCCCGGGGCCGAACCACCTCGCGCGGGACGACCCCGACGACCGCATCGGCCGTGGACCCGGGGCGACCGATGGTCTGCACCGTCGTCATCTCAGAACACCTCGCCCAGGCCGGCGGCCTGCATCGCGTGCTCGCCGGTCCGGGGGCCGGGGCGCTCACCGCACAGCCGGGGAGTCGGGAACACCTTGCCGGGGTTGGCCAGCCCGTGGGGGTCGAAGGCGCACCGGACGAGCTGCATCGTGTCGAGGTCCTCGGCCGTGAACTGCTTGGACATCTTGGCCTTCTTCTCCTGACCGACGCCGTGCTCGCCGGTGATCGAGCCACCGGAGCTGATGCACAGGTCGAGGATGGCCCCGGCGAGCTGCTCCGCGACGTGCGCCTGCCCGTCGACGGCGTCGTCGAACAGCACGAGGGGGTGCAGGTTGCCGTCGCCGGCGTGGAAGACGTTGGCGACCCGCAGCCCGACCTCGTCGGCCAGCCGCGAGATCTCGCCGAGGACCTGGGGGAGCATGGTGCGCGGGATGACGCCGTCCTGCACGTAGTAGGCCGGGCTGATCCGGCCGACCGCGGCAAAGGCCGACTTGCGCCCCTTCCACATCAGCGCCCGCTCGGCGGGATCTGCCGCGATGCGGGTCTCGAACGCGCCGCGGCCCGACACGATCTGCGTCACCTCGGCGAACTGCGCCTCGACCTCAGCCTCGGGCCCGTCGAGCTCGACGATGAGCACCGCCACCGCCCCAGCGGGGTATCCGCACCTGACGGCCGCCTCGGCGGCCTCGATCGCCAGCGCGTCCATCATCTCGACCGCGGCCGGCAGGATGCCCGCCGAGATGATGTCGCTGACCGCGCCCGCGGCGTCCTCGACGCTGTGGAAGGCCACTAGCATCGTCTGCACCGACTCCGGGACGCGGACCAGGCGCAGCGTGACCTCGGTGGCCACGCCGAGCGTGCCCTCGCTGCCCACGAACGCCCCGAGCAGGTCGTAGCCGGGGTGCTCCGGCGCCGGGCCCCCCAGGTTGACGACCTCGCCGTCGGCGAGCACCACTTTGGCGCCCATCACGTGGTTGACCGTGAACCCGTACTTCAGGCAGTGCGCGCCACCGGCGTTCTCCGCGAGGTTGCCGCCGATCGAGCAGATCTGCTGGGAGGAGGGGTCGGGCGCGTACGCCAGGTCGTACGGCGCACCCTCCCGGGTCACCCACAGGTTGATGACGCCGGGCTCGACGACGACCCGCGCGTTGTCGGGGTCCACCGACAGGATCGCGCGCATCCGCGACAGGACGATCAGGACACCCTCGGCGACGGGGAGCGCGCCGCCCGACAGGCCGGTGCCGGAGCCGCGGGCGACGAACGGCACCCCGCTCGCGGCGCACAACCTGATGGTGTCCACGACGTGCTGCGCGGACTCGACCAGGACGACGATGCCGGGGGTCGTGCGGAAGTTGGACAGGCCATCACACGCGTAGGTGTTCAGCTGTGTGTGGTCGGTGAGGACCCGCTGCTCGCCGACCGCTGTGCGCAGCGCACCTGCCAGCTCGCTCAGCCTGCGGGTCGGGGCCTGCGCCAGCGCGGTCACGAGGGCTGCCGCGTCGAGGCGGCCGGGCCCGGCTCACGCCGACCGTCGTCCTCGCAGCCCGCAGGGGTCGGACCACCAGGGGTCGGGGGGATGCTCATCGGTGCTGCCTCCACGGCTGACGAAGCGGGTGCGGTCCGCGGGGGACCGGACGTTGCCGACGCCAGAGTGACCTACAACACTCGGAAAGACCAGCCCGGAATGAATATTCTCTTCCGCATTACGGAAGCTGACCTACGAGGCGGCGGGCCCTGCGACCCCGTCGCCCAGCGTTGCGGCCAGCTCGGCCGCGACCCGCAGGAGCACGGCGACGATCTCCGGCACGCGCTCCGCTGTCACCCGCTCCGAGGGTCCTGACACCGACAGCGCGACCGGTGCGGGCGCCTCCAGGACGGGTACGGCAACGCAACGCACCCCTACCTCCTGCTCGGCGTCGTCCACGGCGTAGCCGTTGGCACGGACGGTCCGCAGCTCGGCGAGCAGGACGTCGACGCTGGTGATCGTGCGCGTGGTCTGCACCGGCATGCCGGTGCGCCGGCACAGCGCCCGGACCTGCTCCTCGGGTCGCTGCGACAGCAGGGCCTTGCCAACCGCCGTGCTGTGCGGCTCGACCCGGCGGCCCACCTCGGTGAACATCCGCACCGAGTGCCGGGACGGCACCTGCGCCAGGTAGACGACCGCGTCGCCTTCCAGGATCGCGAGGTTGGCCGTCTCGCCGACCTGCGCCACGATCTCGGCCAAGTGCGCTATCGCCCACGAGCCGAAGGTGCGGCCGGCAGCCTCGCCGAGGCGGATGAGCTTGGGCCCGAGGGCGTAGCGACGGGACGGCTCCTGCCGGGCGTATCCCCCGGCGATCAGCGAGCGCATGATCCGATGGATCGTCGGCAGCGGCAGCCCGGTCGACTGCGCGAGCTCCGACAACCCCAGCGCGCTGCCCGCGTCCGCGAGCCGCTCGAGCAGGGTGAATGCCCTGGCCAGGGACTGCACACCGCCGCTCTCCACCGTCGTCACGCGCCGCTCCCCCTGGTCGTTTCCGAGTCGTGGAACCTGAGTATGGGCGCTCCGCTACCCCGCCGCGGCGGTCCGGACCTTGACCCCGGGCTTTGGCCGCCGTACGTTTCACTGGTTAGAAGCTTACTTCCGCATACCGGAAGGCCCTGCATGCCACACGACCTTCGCTATCTGGCCAACTGCTCGATTCTGTTCACCGAGCTCCCGCTGCTGGAACGCCCGGCGGCAGCCCGGTCGGCCGGCTTCGACGCCGTCGAGTTCTGGTGGCCGTTCCCGACAGCGGTCCCGGCCGATACCGACATCGACCGCTTCGTCACCGCCGTCACGGACGCCGGCGTACGACTCGTCGGCCTCAACTTCTTCGCCGGCGACATGCCGGCCGGCGACCGGGGGATGATCTCCTGGCCAGGCCGGGCCGACGAGCTCGCCGACAACATCGATGTCGCCGTCGGGATCGGCGAGCGGCTCGGGACCGAGGCCTTCAACGCCCTCTACGGCAACCGTGTCGACGGCTCCTCCCCGCAGGCCCAGGACGAGCTCGCCCTGCAGAACCTCGCCGTCGCCGCCAAGGCCGCCGAGGGCATCGGCGCCGTCGTGCTCGTGGAACCGGTCAGCGGCGCCCCCCGCTATCCCCTGCTCACCGCCGACGACGTCATCGAGGTCATCGACCGCCTGGACGCGGTCGGCATAGGCGGCGTCCGGCTGCTGGCCGATCTCTACCACCTCACCGTCAACGGGGACGACGTGGACGCCGTCATCGCCGAGCATGCGGCGCAGGTCGGGCACGTGCAGATCGCCGACGCGCCGGGCCGGCACGAGCCGGGCACCGGCACGATCGCGCTGGACAGGCACCTGGCCGGCTTGGCTGCCGCGGGCTACACCGGCTGGGTCGGCCTGGAGTACGTCCCGAGCACGACGACGGCGGGCAGCCTCGACTGGCTGCCGAGGAGCCGTCGCAGCTCGGCCGGCGCACGACGGGCCCCCGACAGCGGGGGGCCGGCGTGAGCACGATCACCTTCATCGGACTCGGCATCATGGGGGCGCCCATGGCGGCCCACCTCGTCGACGCCGGCCATGACGTCATCGGGGTCAACCGCAGCCAGCCCGCGGTCGACCGGCTCGTGGAGTCCGGCGGCCGGGCCGGGAGCAGTGTTGCCGAGGCCGTCGCCGAGGCGGACATCGTGCTGACGATGCTGCCCGACAGCCCGGACGTGGAAGCCGTTGCGCTGGGCCCTGACGGGATCTACGCGCATGCAGAGCCGGGCAGCCTGCACATCGACTGCTCCTCGATCCGGCCCGACGTCGCCCGGCGGCTGGCCGAGGCGGGCGCCGAGGCCGGCCTGTCCGTGGTGGACGCGCCGGTCAGCGGCGGCGAGGCCGGCGCGAAGGAGGCGACCCTCTCGATCATGGTCGGCGGCGCGGACGACGACGTCGCCAAGGCCCGGGAGGTCCTCGACAAGGTCGGCAAGACCATCGTCCACGTCGGCCCCGCGGGTTCGGGCCAGACGGTCAAGGCCGCCAACCAGCTGATCGTGGCCGGCACCCTGGAGCTGGTCGCCGAGGCGATCGTCTTCCTGGAGGCGCATGGCGTGGACACCGAGGCGGCCGTGGAGGTACTGGCCGGCGGTCTTGCCGGCAGCACCGTCCTGTCCCGCAAGGCCGAAGGGATGCTCGGACGCGCCTTCACCCCCGGCTTTCGGGTCGACCTGCACCACAAGGACATGGGCATCGTGCTGTCCACCGCGCGGGAGGCCGGCCTGTGCCTCCCGCTCGCCACGCACGTCGCCGGCCTGATGGCCTCGGTGCGCGCCCAAGGGCACGGCGACCTCGACCACAGCGCGCTGCTCCTACTGGTCGAGCAGCTGTCCGGCCGGGGCTCGACCTCGACCGGGAACTCGAGCCCAGCCGTGACCAGGAAGCCCAACGTGACCAAGAAGCCCAACGTGACCGAGAAGGAGGCCTGACATGGCCCGCATGCGCGCGATCGACGCCGCCGTCCTCGTGCTGGAGCGCGAGGGCACGACGTGCGCCTTCGGCGTGCCCGGCGCGGCGATCAACCCGCTCTACTCGGCCATGCTCAGGCGCGGCAACATCCGGCACTACCTGGGCCGGCACGTCGAGGGCGCCGTGCACATGGCCGAGGGATACACCCGCGCCACGCCCGGCAACATCGGCGTCTGCCTGGTCACCAGCGGACCGGGGGGCACGGACACGATCACCGGTCTGTACTCCGCGTGGGCGGACTCCATCCCCATCCTGGTGCTCGCCGGGCAGGCCCCGGTCGCCAAGATGCACAAGGAGGATTTCCAGGCCGTCGACATCGCCGCGATCGCGACCCCGGTGACCAAGCTGGCCGAGACCGTCATGGAGCCCGCGCAGCTGCCCGGGGCACTGCAGCGCGCCTTCCACGTCATGCGGTCCGGCCGGCCGGGACCGGTGCTGCTCGACCTGCCCATCGACGTCCAGCTGGCCGAGATCGAGTTCGACATCGACACGTACGAGCCGCTGCCCGTGGCCCGGCCGGCAGCCAGCCGCGCGCAGGCGGAGAAGGCCCTGGACCTGCTGGCGGCGTCGTCGCGTCCGCTGCTGGTGGCCGGCGGCGGCATCGTCAACGCGGACGCCTCCGACCTGCTCGTCGAGCTCGCCGAGCTGCTCGGCGTCCCGGTCGTCCCCACGCTGATGGGTTGGGGCACGATCCCGGACGACCACCGGCTCATGGCCGGGATGGCGGGGCTGCAGACCGCGCACCGCTACGGCAACGCCACTGTGCTCGCCTCGGACTTCGTCATGGGCATCGGCAACCGGTGGGCCAACCGGCACACCGGAGGCATGGAGGTCTACCGCAGGGGCCGCACCTTCGTACACGTCGACATCGAGCCGACCCAGATCGGCCGGATCTTCACCCCTGACCTGGGGATCGTCTCCGACGCCAAGGCCGCGCTGGAGCGGCTGCTCGAGGTCGCGCGCGAGCGGCAGGCCGCCGGCACCCTGCCGGACTACGGCGGCTGGGCGCAGGAGTGCGCGGAGCGCAAGCGCACGATGCACCGCCGCACCGACTTCCCGGACATGCCGATCAAGCCCCAGCGGGTCTACCAGGAGATGAACAGGGTCTTCGGGCGGGACACCCGCTACGTCAGCAACATCGGGCTGTCCCAGATCGCCGGTGCGCAGTTCCTGCACGTCTACAAGCCGCGGGGCTGGATCGACGCCGGCCAGGCCGGCCCGCTCGGCTGGACCGTGCCCGCGGCGCTCGGTGTCTGCGTCGCCGACCCCGACTCGACGGTCGTGGGGGTCTCGGGTGACTACGACTTCCAGTTCCTCATCGAGCAGCTGGCCTGCGGTGCGCAGTTCAAGCTGCCGTACATCCAGCTGGTGCTGAACAACTCCTATCTCGGGCTGATCCGCCAGGCGCAGCGCACCCACGAGATGGACTACTGCGTGCAGCTGGCCTTCGACAACGTCAACTCGCCGGAGCTGGACGGTTACGGCGTCGACCACGTCAAGGTCGCCGAGGGGCTGGGCTGCAAGGCCCTTCGCGTACGCGACCCCGACGAGCTCGGCGCCGCCTTCGAGAAGGCGCTCGCCATGATGGCGGAGTTCCGCGTCCCGGTCGTCGTCGAGGTGATCCTGGAGAAGGTGACGAACATCGCGATGGGTACCGAGCTCGACAACACCACGGAGTTCGAGGAGCTCGCCGACCACGAGGTGGTCGCGGCGGCTCCGCAGCGCTGACGTGCGTACCGTGCTGGTGGCCCCGGACAAGTTCAAGGGGTCGCTGAGCGCCAGCGGAGTTGCGGACGCCATCGCCGCTGGCCTGACCACCGCACGGCCGGGAGTCGAGGTGGTCTGCACACCGGTGGCGGACGGCGGCGACGGCACGCTCGACGCGGCGCTCGCCGCCGGCTTCTCCCGCGTCCCGGTCAGCGTGCACGGCCCGACCGGGGACCTGACCGACTCCGCGTACGCGCTGCGCGACGGCGTGGCGCTCGTCGAGCTCGCACTTGCCTCGGGCCTGGTGCTGCTGCCTGGTGGCCGCTTCGCGCCGCTCACCGCCTCCAGCCGGGGGACCGGCGAGTTGGTCGCCGCGGCGCTGGACGCCGGCTGCGACGAAGTCGTCCTGGCCGTCGGGGGCAGTGCCTGCACCGACGGCGGGGCCGGCATGCTCCAGGCCCTGGGCGCCCGGCTGCTCGACGCCTCGGGCGCGGACCTGGACCCCGGGGGCGGCGAGCTCGCGGGGCTGCACCAGGTCGAGCTCGCCGGGCTGCACCCGCGGCTGTCCGAGGTCCGGGTTGTGCTGGCCAGCGACGTGGACAACCCGCTGCTCGGGCCGCAGGGCGCCGCGGCGGTCTACGGTCCGCAGAAGGGGGCCTCACCAGCCGGCGTACACGCGCTGGACGCGGCGCTGTCGAGGTGGGCCGGGCTCGTCGACCCGGGGGGCGCGTCGGCCCCGGGCGCCGGCGCGGCCGGGGGGGTCGGCTTCGCCGCCCTGTCGGTGCTCGGCGCCGTGCGCCGACCCGGCATCGACGTCGTGCTCGACCTCGTGGGGTTCTCCGACCGGCTCCCCCTGGCGACCCTCGTCATCACCGGTGAGGGGTCACTGGACCGGCAGACCCTTTCCGGCAAGGCCCCGGCGGGCGTCGCGGCGGCGGCCCGGTCGGCCGGCGTCCGCGTCGTCGCGGTCTGCGGACGCTGCGAGCTGGACGCCGCCACGCTGGCGGCGGCCGGTATCGCGCAGGCGTACGTGCTCAGCGACGTCGAGCCCGACCTGCAGCGCTGCCTGGCTGAGCCGGCCCCCCTGCTGCAGAGCCTGGCGACCCGGATCGTGGCGGATCACCCCTGGCCGGCCGACGCCTGAGCCCACCCCAGCGCCTCGTCGTACGTGCCCTGGCTGCACCGCTCGTCGCCGACCGTGTCGGCGATGGTGCGCCGGCTCCTCGTCCTCGACCTGGCGCACCCACTCCTGGGTGATCGCGGCGCCCTCGGCGGTCGTCACCCTCCGGTAAAGTGCTGCCAGGTCGAGAGGCGCTGCGACGGGTGCGAGCCCGCCACGCTCGATCGGGGGCTGGACCCAAGGGCGCCTCCGAACCCGGAGGCTCACCGATGCCAGCTCAGCACCTTCGTCCCGATGTGACGGACGAGCTCACCGCCGCTCTCTCGTCGCGGGTGATGGTGCTCGACGGTGCCATGGGTACGGCGATCCAGCGCGACCGCCCCGACGAGGCCGGCTACCGCGGTGAGAGGTTCAAGGACTGGCCCTCCGACGTGCAGGGCAACAATGATCTGCTGACGCTGACGCAGCCCGAGATCATCGCCGGCATCCACCGGGAGTACCTCGAGGCCGGCGCCGACATGATCGAGACGAACACGTTCAACGCCACCAGCGTCTCGCTGGCCGACTACGGGATGCAGGACCTCGCCTACGAGGTCAACTACGAGTCGGCTCTGCTGGCCCGACGCGAGTGCGACGCGCTCGCGACCCGGGAGAAGCCACGCTACGTCGCAGGCGCCCTCGGCCCGACGACGCGCACCGCGTCCATCTCGCCGGACGTCAATGACCCGGGCGCCCGCAACGTCAGCTACGAGCAGCTCGTGGAGGCGTACAAGGAAGCTGGTCGTGGCCTGCTCGACGGCGGCTCCGACGTCATCTTCATCGAGACGATCTTCGACACCCTCAACGCCAAGGCCGCGATCTTCGCGGTGGAGACGCTCTTCGAGGACTACGGCCGTCGCTGGCCCGTCATCGTCTCCGGCACCATCACCGACGCATCGGGTCGCACCCTGTCGGGACAGGTGACCGAGGCGTTCTGGGACTCCATCCGGCACGCCCGCCCGCTGGCAGTCGGCCTCAACTGCGCGCTGGGTGCGCGCGACATGCGCCCCTATGTCGCCGAGCTGTCGCGGCTCGCCGACTCGTTCGTCTCGGTCTACCCCAACGCGGGCCTGCCCAACGCCTTCGGAGAGTACGACGAGCTGCCGGAGCAGACTGCCGACGTGCTCGCGGAGTTCGCCGACGCCGGCTTCCTCAACATGGTCGGTGGCTGCTGCGGCACTACCCCGGCCCATATCGGTGCGATCGCCACGGCCGTGGCCGGCAAGGGAGTTCGCGAGCCGGCCGAGCACGTGCCGGTCATGCGCCTGTCCGGGCTCGAGCCGT